>JBGSRA010000041.1:0-89790 GCA_041737765.1 Draconibacterium sp.
TACTCATCAAACCTATTGCTGATTGGTTGCTCCTCAGCAGAGCCAATTTCCTCTTCAGTCTGATGACCTAATTTAAGCTTTATTTCCCTACCAAAAAAGTGCTATTTTTGACCACATTGCCCAAACCTACGTGATCGGCAAAGTTTATTATGTTTCCGCACAATTTAACGAACCGCCGTATACGAGAACCTTACATACGTTTGTATGAGAGCCTCTCCCTGTCAGCGATTGATGATAGGGCGAGCTACTCAGTTGGAGGTAGTTTTTCCCATTATCGATTTTATTTTATAGATTATTCTCAGTAAAAATTTTTGCTTTTAATTGCTCCTTATTTTGAAAGATAAGCCACGACATAAATCCGCGATCTACAATATTTAGTTTTAAATTGTTGTTGTCAAAATCTAAAATGATGGGTTTAATATTTTTTATTCTTTGAATTGTTGGTAATTGATTTAGCATATCTATAAGTTGATTTGGATTAATTTTTACACAACTATTTTGATCAATTATTTTAGATATTTCTTTTACGGAAATTCCTCGAACTAGATGGTCTGTGTTAACTTCAAAAATTGGTAATAAAATCCATTTATATAAATCCTTATAATCATCATTCTTACCAGTAACAAATACTCTTAAGAAGGATTCATATCTTCCTCTTTGTTGTAGAATTATTTTTTTCGTAATTGAAAAAATATTCACGCTATCTTTGTCTATTGTAATCTTCTCATTTGAAGTTTCTGTTAAAGAAAGATTTAAACAAACGGACTTACAAATTTCCTGAAGTAGAAAAACACTTCCTAAGCTATGTTTAATAATTTCTGTTTTTAGCGGATGTGTAAAGTGATAATTTAGAAGTTTTTCACCTTGAATAACAACATCCTTCAGTTCATCTAACTTCCATATGTCAGCATTTATGGAAGCGACTCTACCAGTCAAATCTCCATTTAGCAATGTTAATCTATTCTCTTCTAACCATACCCCAATAATAATAAAAGTTAAATTTGACATTTCGTGATAAGCCTTTAATTGAAAAGAAAAATCTCTTTGTGTCTTTTCCTCTAAATAGTGAAAATCCTCAAGAATTATATATTTATTGAAATTTATGCTTTCAAGACGATCAATGATATCATTAACATCGTAAACATCTAATTCGATAGAATGATAGATTTCTTTATCTTGAGTTTGTAATCCGCTTTCGCCCCCAACCTCAAATAGTGATGGTATCTTGAGTTTTGCACTCATTTTAGCATTTCCTTCAATGGTCGTTTCGCGAGAAACTTTTAGTTCATATCCAGCTTGTTTTAGTATTTGTGCATTCAATTTCCCAATATCCCAAACATTAGAACAATGAATTAAGATATATTCATCCTCTTTTAAGTTGTGTTTTCTTAAGGATGTTTTACCTTGTTTAGAACTACCATGTATTACAATATGTTGATCTGAACCAAGAGAGTCTATTAGAAGTTGATCAACATTTTCTCTTTCGACATAATTTAATGGACTATTTCTTGATTGCCCGAAAACATCTTTTATCTTATATTTTTGTCTAAACATATAATTTGTTTTGAATTTGCCAATTATCTTCATTAGAAAAACCTTCGGTTAAAAAGTTTAAATCATCATGCCATTCTTTTGAAATTGTAGCAGCAACATAAAATGTTGCTCTTGATAACCCAACATAGACTTTTTTTAATATAGAATCTCTGTATTTGTTGTTGTCTTCAATAATATCATCTAGATTGTGAAATATTACTGCTTCAAACTCTAGTCCTTTTATGTATTTTAAACTAAAAACACGTACTACTGAACCACTGCCTAGGACTTCTCCATTTTTACATGCCTTAATATCAATACCTACATCTGCAAGATCATCTATTTCTCTAAGTTTATTAGAAAACTCATCTATATTATCCTCTTTTGATAGAAATATTGCAACAGATGGCATTTCACCACCATAGAAATCGTATATTTCTAAGATTTTATTGGCGATCCATCTAATTTTTTTATCCTCATTAGTGGATATCTTATAAATAGGCTTTGGTTCATTTTCATACTTTTCAAAATAAGCCCTGACTTTAAATTTTTCGGAAATAGATTCTTCATAAATTATTTGTGCCAATTTCAACAAGGTATAACTTTGTCTGTAAGAAATTCCTAATTCATACTTATTAAGTGATGAACTAATTGTTTTCAGATCTTCCCAATTATTAATTCCTGAATCTTCGATTCTTTGCATTATATCTCCACTGGCTGTTAAGGAGTATTTATCTTTATCAGATAAGCTGAAAATTCCATAGAGGTCAAATATGTGAAAATCAATTACTTCGTCGATAGCAATAACCATTTTAGATACTTTTTCATATGCATCTTTATACTTATGTCTTATTTTAGTGTATTCGGCTTTGCTGGTTTGGTGAATTCTTTTAAGTATTTCATTTATTATTCCAATTAAAAAAGATTGTTCATTGGAATGCAGTCTATTATTTTCGGATTGAATTAGTTTTGCATATAAATCTTTATTTACATGCTCAAGTTTAATTAATCCATTGTTAGAAGTTCTGAATTTGAGATAAGATATTGCAATCTTATCCAGAATCAAATATGACGTACTATCTTCAAATTTAGAAAGAATTTCCCATTCTTTTTGTTCCTCCGAAAATTTATTAACTACCTCATATTTAATCACCTCTGAAAATATATTTTCTATCATATTTGTAGAAATTAATTTCTTGAAATCTTCAAAATTATTTTGGATTATATAAGCTGCTGCTGTTTTAATTATATTTTTACTGTAATTAAAAAGCCAACTATCAAAACTATTATATCCAAATAATTTATCTACTTCAGTCAAGAAATTAGATCCTATTAGATATTGAACAGAATAGATTTCTGAAAACTTTATTTGCATAAATTGGACGATGCCAATATCTCTAATAATATTACCTTTTAGAATTGTTGCTAACTTTTCTAGCTGGCTTTCATATTGTTCTTTGTATTTTTGTATTTGATCTCCAAAATTTTGTGAAATCCCGGAACATAGAGTAATCGCACTATTTAAATTACTGATTGATTTTCTAATAATATACCGTTTTAATTCAGAGCTAGTTTTTCTTGTGTTAGTTGAAATATTTTGAATTATGTCATTAAGATTCTTTATAAATTCTTCATTTAATGCTTTAATGAATTCCGACTTTATCTTGGTAAAAGATTCTCCGTTAGATTCAAATAGTGCTTCATTTGCATCATTTCGGTAGAGAACAAAGGGCTCCTTCGTTTTTTTATTAGATAAGTCATATTTCCAAAACAACTCTTTCCTGTATTGATTCCAGACTTTTCCTGTTTCTGAAGTGGCTTTTAGGCCTTCTCTTGTCATTGACTCTGTCAAATACAAATAGAGTAACTCATTTGGTGAAAAAAAGATCCAAGTAGGTTCGTTCTCATTTAAAATTTTTATTTTTTCCTGATTTAAAAAATGATCGTTATACTCTTCAATAACAACTGGATCAATGAGGTATTTAATTCTTTGAATTAAAGTGGTTGTTTTTCCTGTACCTGGACCTCCATCAATTATCATTAAGCTATTATCATAAAAGTTATTGCGTTTAATTTTTTCTTGCATGGGATCTAAAATGGCTTTATACCTCAATCTTGCATGTTCAATTATAAATGCTTGTTTTTTACGATAAAGTTCATTTAAATCATTCTCAACCTTACGTTGCTTTTCAATACATTTTTGAATTTCATCTTCATCATCAAAATAATAAGCTTTAAGCTTCTCTAATTCTGTAATTTCTCTCTTTTTTGAATCTATTTCTTCAAGAATATCTCTTAATGATTTGTACCGATAATATACTTGCTCCTTTTTAAAACGAATAGTAATATTGGTTGCATTTCCATCAGAATTAAAAGGATTATAATCAGCCTTGCTCAATAATAATACAGCATTTAGTTGATCCCCGACATTAAAACTAAAATCACTATTCTCAGACATAATAAGATGGCCAGCCATTTTAGAATTCTTACTAATAGTTTTATTTTGGCCACTTCTTTTAAGAGTTAATGATTTGCTTTTTACAATTACAGGACTTGAATAAAAATCCTGTGTAAACGAAATGCCTGAAGTAATTTCACCATTAACAAGCCATAAAGTAAATTCTTGCCCATTAATAATAACCTCATAGGAAGCAACTGCTTTATTGACAACTGATTCATCATCTTCAAGCTTTCTATCTTTTTTGATAGATAATGCGATCCTTTGGATGTCAGATAAAACATTATTGGTTTCATCAGTGATGTTATTCTCTAAAGAATCTATAGGTTTATTTGTCATTTTATTAGTTAATGCAATATTCTTTTATGTTATGATAGATATTTTCAACTTAATAAAGAAAGTAATATCTGTACCTTAAAATTTCCACCAACTCTTTTATAGCCGATACAAAGTAGCGGTTAGCACTACATAATTGGATGGAATGGCACTACTTTGTAGCGGATATTTTATTTTTTTTCTGTTTCATAAATTATCGAAAGGCGAAGTTATATTTTGAATGCTTTTTGTGTTTAGGTGGGTATAAATTTAATGGTTTTTGAACTTTTAGGTACTAATAATTCCTGTATAAATAGAAAATCAGTTCCAGATTCAGGGGGAATTTGTAAAAGTTGATGTTTTATGTCTGGTCCGAAGTTCAAGTTGTTCTGTTTTTGGTATCGGGTTTAAAAGTAAAAATGTTTTTGTTAAAAAGCAAGCAGTTTTTTGGTACAGTTTTCAGGCTCTGCCGCTGCCAAACGATTTCATCGTTCAGCAATCAGTTTAACCACTTTTTATAAAAACATGCGGTGCAATTGTGCGGTAACCGGGGAGAGCCAATCCATGTTTGCTGGTGGGGTGGGCTACCCGGTTAGCGGTTCGGGCATCCGGTTAATATTTTCTTTCAAAAGAATTGCCATTGAACCGGTAAACACCACTTCCTCCAAACCACAATTCTCCCAGCCTGCTTTTATATATGGTCGAAATGAATTTACCCTCAAGTCCGTCCTTCTCAGTAAAATTTTTAACAGAATTACCATCATATCTCCAAACGCCGGATTCTACTGTCCCAATCCAGATATTTCCTTCAGCATCCTCTCCGATGGAATAAGCTCTCTCAAGAGAATTGCCATTGGTGTCTTCCTTTGTCAATTTTTGTTTTACTGTGAAATTAATTGCTTCTTTCCCGTCATACACCAAAACACCCATTCCGTTATTGGCAATCCAGAGATTTCCTTTGTTGTCTTCTATGAAGCCCCGGATATGCAGACCTCTTTTTTCATTGGTCAATCCAAAATATTCATCGTTTAATATTTTAAAATCTGTGCCATTGTAACCAATCAACGCTTTATAAGTTCCAAACCAGATTGTGCCATTTTTACCTTTTAAAAAAGGGGTTGAAATAGAATAAGCAAACCTGCGTTCATCGTCTGATTTTATTGTAACTGGAAATGTGAGATAGGAAAGTTTTTTTCCATCAAACTGATACACTCCCGGATTCTTTTCAAGTTTGTGGTAGCTAACCGTTTCATCACCTTTAAACCAAAGGTCTTTATCTCCCAATTTCCATTGTGTCGTTGAATCGTAATTTCTTTCCTTATATACAGATATTTTTTGTCCGTCATAAATACTTAATCCTATCCCACATTCAAACCAGATTACACCATTTTTATCTTCATAAATATTTCTGACCTGGTTGTGACTTAACCCGTTTTCTGTTGTGAAATACTGAAACTTACCATTTTGAAGCAAACACACGCCCTCATTGTCACTGCCAAACCAGATATTTCCTTTACTATCCTCCAGAAATGACCGAACCCCTGTTGTGTATTTCAACCTTGTGGCGTCAATTTTACTTTCACCGTGTTGAGTATTGTTTATCGTCGGTACACCAGGTTTTTCCTTATTTGATTGACTTTGATTACTGCAGGAGAGTATTACAACAATCAAAAATATGCAGCAAAGAATAAATATGTTTTGTGTAACTGATTTTACTTTCAATAAATGCATAAATGTCGTATTTCATTTTGAAAATTACCCCTAAATCCCCTTAAGGGGACTTCTTGCATCAATCATCATTTCAGATATTTGCAGACCAAAAGCCCCTTCAGGGGTTTGCCTGCCTGCCGCAGGCAGGGGGTAAAAATACTACAATAAATAGTTCTCATAACTTACTTTCATTCTGACGGATATTTTTGCATCATTTTGTGGTTAAGTCCTGTAATCCAAAGAAGTACTATCAAAATAATAATTTCAGGTGAACGAAGGAATGAAACCCGGCTTGCAGATATTTTGCTGTTATTGCCAATGGTTATTTTAATTTAAAGTCTGTTAATTCGTAGTTTGCGTTTCGTCCTCCTTCGTCAGTTTGTTTCAGGATGCCTTTTTCTACCAGGTCTTTTATGTCACGTAAGGCGGTGTCGGTAGAGGTTTTGACAATTTTAGCCCATTTTGAGGTTTGAAGTTTTCCTTCAAAATCGTCAAAGAGTTTATTAAGCATGATGCGTTGCCGTTCGTTGATTGGGGTGTGTTCATGGTTTTTCCAAAACGCAGCTTTACGCATTATTTTTTGTGTTGTATTTTCGGTGGAGAGCATCGCATTTTTGAGACAATGCAAAAACCAGTCGATCCATTCCGTTATGTCGCCTGAACTGTGTTGTACTTTTTGCAATACTTCGTAATAGATTTTGCGTTCGGCTAATATCTGGTTTGACATACTGTAAAAACGTTCTCCGCTGCCTTCGGCACAGGCAAGCAACATGTCGGTTATGGCTCTTCCAATTCTGCCGTTTCCGTCATCAAAGGGGTGAATGATGATAAACCAAAAGTGTGCTATGGCAGCTTTTAAAACCGGGTCAAGGCTGTTTTCGTTGTTGAACCAATCCAAAAACCTGTCCATTTCGGTTTTTACCAATTCGGGCTTTACTGCTTCGTAATGCACTTTTTCTTTGCCCATAGCACCCGAAACAACCTGCATTTCACCAGTTCTGTATCGTCCCACTTCAATTGCGTAAGGTCCGCTGTACCCGGTGGGGAAAAGTGCTGCGTGCCAGCCAAACAAACGCTTTTCGGTTAAAGGTAAATTGTATCGCTGGGTGGCATCAAGCATCATTTCTACAACTCCTTCAATGTGGCGGTTGTCCGGTACAAGTCCTGCGGTGTTTATGCCCAAACGCCTTGCAATTGACGAACGTACCTGGTCATAATTGAGGATTTCGCCTTCAATTTCTGATGATTTTACTACGTCTAAGGTTAAGGCGGTTAGCGTGGCTTCTTCTTTGGCAGAAAAACCCAAAGCGTTCATTTGTCCTATTATTTTACCCTGCATCAACCGCACTTCACCAAATACGGCATTTATGGCTTTGTCCTGCCACGAAAAATCTGTCCAGTTATTGTACTCGTAAATGTATTTTGCCATTACCTGAAATGATTGTGCGGTAAATATATGAATTAATTACCGCAAATATGCGGCGAAAGTTATGTTTTTTCACCGCAAAGGAATAGGTTAAGCTGTTCGTATTTTAAGTTTCAATGCCAGGGTCCTTTTTGAGTAACATTGATAATTGAATCTCCCTTAAGGCGAAAAAGTCCTCCTGATAATCCAAACCAAAGATTTCCTTTTTTATCTTCCAATATGTCTTGAATACCATAACCAAATGGCATCAAATCTTCCCTGTCTGTTTTGCTGATTAAAGTAAAGTCTTTTCCGTCATAGCGATATGCTCCAAAACCATTTGCGCCAATCCAAATGTTTCCGTTAGTATCTTCAGTGATTGCATAAGTCGCATTTTTGCTGAGACCTTTTATATTATCAAACCGGGTAAATGTTTTACCGTCAAATTTACTGATTCCACCGTCTCCGCTTCTTCCGTTTGCATCCGGATTGTCTCCTTCAGCAACTCTTGACCCGAACCAAAGGTTTCCCTGACTGTCTTCATGAATAACCTGAACATTATTAGAAGCAAGACCATCTTTTTTTGTGAAGTGAGTAAATGTTTTTCCCTGCCCGACTGAGTCGTTCAGGCGGGCATCGTATTTGCAAACGCCATAGCCATCGCGACTAAACCAGATATTTCCCTGCTTATCTTCAATAATTTCTGTAATCATGTTCATGATTGATTGATACGGTAATATTGAAACTTCAGGTTTTGGAATTGGGAAATTTGAAAAAGTTGTACCGTTCAACCTGGAAACTCCTTCCATGGTGCCAACCCAAATGTTACCTGTTTTATCAATTAATAGCACAGAAACTCTGTTGTTAACAAGACCATCTTTATCAGTGAAATTGGTGAATTTTTTGCCGTCATATTTTGACAGTCCCGAATGTGTGCCAATCCACAAATTTCCATCTTTATCTTCCGCAAAGCTTGTGGCAACATCACCGATTAATCCGTCTTTTACAGAAAAGTAAGTAAGCGTTTTTCCATCATAACGGGCCGCACCATTTGGAATGGTTCCAAACCACAAATCTCCTTTTGAGTCCTCGAATATTTCAACCACATACTCAGCTATTTGAGAGTCTGCACTTTGAGGTTGTTGAGCTTCAGCAACGTCAGTCTTTGTTTTCTGCATACCGGCTTTGCTTTGTGAATTACAGGAAGGCGTGATCACAAATGAAATTAAAAGAATGCAGCTAATTGTTCCTAAATTGAAATTATTCATACTCTTTCGGTTTTAATATGACGCAAAACCTGTTTATATACCCCTACGCTGCCGCACGATTGCATCGTGTGGCACACTTCAGGACAAAACCACGCGATACAATCGCGCGGGAACTGAGGGCAGCAAAGGATAAATATGTTTTGTGTAACTGATTTTACTTTCATTCTGACGGATTTTTTTGAATCATTTTGTGGTTAAGTCCTGTAATCCAAAGGAGTACAACCAAAAAAGTGAATTTTTGTATCAGTGGTAAAGCAGTGATGAATTGCCCGGAATAATAGATAAAATTATTAATCGCAAAAAGCAGAATACAAATTATCCCGGTTATCTTATAATAAACAAGGTTACTTTTCGAAACGCCCCATATTATTCCGGTTAAAGTGATAAGTCCGGTTATACTTGCTGCTGTAGTTGCAAAATCGTGTAAGCGGGTAAATAACAACGATGCAAGTGCCAGTGAAACAGTTGCAGAAATCCTTATCAGTTTTTTCCAAATCGCACTCGTGGAAAGCAGCTCTGAAAACCTGAAAAAGAATATCAGCAAACTAAACCAGAGGATAAACATTCCTGCAATCGAAACTGGCCGTGCCGGATTGGGTTGTCCGTTTACTGCTGTTTTATCAAACAGGGTACACCAGTAATTATTAATCCAGTCAAATCGTGTTGCAGTTGGATTCACCTGCGAGCCACCGGGATAAACATTAGTTGCATAAACGTAAAGTCCTGCAAATATCAGAAACCCAATCGTTGGGGAATAATCGGTTAATATATTGCTTCGTCTGATCAAACTTTTACTTTTTAAACGTGGTACATGATATAAGTGTATGACTCTTGCCAACTTCAGTAAAAAAAGTAATTCACATGGCAAGTATATGCTTAATTTTCTATTACACCAACTGTCAGATACAACCTACCATTAAAGTCATTCGTACAAAATGCATGATATAACAGGATAGATACATCCGGTAAAAAAACTAAATTTACAACTGATACTAAACCTTATCAAACCAACATATCAGGCGCATCTGTGAACTTGTTGGTATTAGCAGGAACTGATAATTAAAGCAAATTAATTATGAACAAAATTTTTATTCTCCTTTTATTGTTACCAATTCTTTCATGGGCCGAACAACCCGAAAAATGGACAGCCCACTGGATTATGCATCCCACTGTTCAGCAGCAGGCACATGCGGTGGTGCTGTTCCGTAAAAATTTTGAACTTGTTGAAAAACCAGAACGTTTTATTGTTCACGTTTCCGCTGATAACCATTACCGGCTTTTTGTAAACGGAAAGTACATTCTGCGCGGACCGGCACGTGGCGATCTTTCGCACTGGTTTTACGAAACGGTTGATATTGCAGAATATCTTCAAACCGGAGAAAATGTAATTGCCGCCGAAATGGTCAACTGGGGGCCAAAACGTTCGTTTTCCTACTTTTCGCAAATGACTTCCTTTATTTTACAAGGTGATTCTGAAAGTGAAAAAATAGTGAATACTTCGGGTGAAAGCTGGAAGTGTATTCATAATCAGGCTTTCAGTCCAAAAATCATAAATTGGATGACCGACCGCAGTACCATCGATTTTGGTTTGTACGTTGGCAATCCCACCGACAGTATACGCGCAGATCAGTATCCGTGGGGCTGGCAAAAAATTGATTTCGATGATTCAGGCTGGCTGCCGGCCAAATGGGCCGATATTGCAGGTGGCAGGAATGAACAGTATGCCGGAGGTATTCTTTATTCCGGGGGTAAACTTTTAATCCCGCGAAAGGTTCCGGTTTTAAAAGAAACACAAATGCCTTTCGCCCAAATCAGAAGAACAGCAGGAATCGCAAAAAATGAAAAATTTATTAAAGGAACCGGTGAATTAATTATTCCCAAAAATCAAAAAGTCAGTATCCTTATCGACCAAACCCAATTAACCATGGGATACCCTGAAATGATTGTCAGTGGCGGAAAAGATGCCCATATTCAGGTTATGTACGCAGAAAATCTGATTGTAAAACAAAAATCGCCCAAAGGAAACAGAAACGAAATAGAGGGAAAATACATGGTAGGGATTAAAGATGTATTTATTCCTGATGGCGGAAAAGAAAGGGCTTTTAAACCTACTTATCTCAGACCTTTCAGATACATTCAACTCGATATTGAAACAAAAGAAGAACCCCTGACGATTGAAAAATATTACCATGTCGAATGTAAAGCGCCCCTGGAACAACAGGCAAAATTCGAAACTGAAAATTCGTTAACCAATTGGATAATGGATGCAGGCTGGCGTACAGTAAGCTTGTGCGCCCAGGATTACTTACTTTCTGATGCCTACTATGAACAAATGCAGTACACCGGCGACTCTCGTGTGCACAACCTGACGCTGTTAACTCTTTCAGGTGATGATCGGCTTACCCGGAATGCCTTGATTCAGTTCGACCAGTCGCGTATTTCGGAAGGACTGACTTACGCGTGCTACCCCAATCCATTCCATCTGATCATTCCTTCGTACTCGCTGATGTGGATTGACCAGATTCACGATTACATGATGTGGAAAGACGATAAGGAATTTATTTCTCAGTTTGAACTGGGTATTCAAAGTGTGCTTCACTGGTTCGAACAAAAAACGCAACCCAACGGACTTATGGGCAAAATGGACTGGTGGGGCGCATTTGCCTGGCCCCGTCATTACAAGAATGGTGAATCTCCCACCATTTACGAGGGAAACAACACGCTTTATTCCCTTCAATTTGCTTATAGTTTGCGCCACGCTGCCGATATTTTCGAATATATAGGTAAAACTTCGCAGGCAATGGAATACCGTAAACGAGCCGACGAAATTTGTCAGGCTGTCAATCGGTTGTGTAAAAATAAGGATGGATTTTACACCGAATCGCCCGGAAATGAGCAGGTAAGCCAGATTACAAATCTGCTTGCAATTTTGGCAGAAGCGGTAACCGGAAATGAAGCGCGGCAGTTAATGGAAAAACTGCTTGAAACAAAAGACTGGTTTGGTCAGGTTGACTTGTTTCTTCACCTTTATTTATTTGAAGCAATGAACAAAACCGGATTACAGGAACATTTTCTTTCTGAACTTACTGAATGGCAACTGATGAAAAATCGCGGCATGACCACTTTTGCCGAAGTTCCTCTCGAATGGGGCGAGGAAAACCAGCGATCTGAATGTCACCCGTGGAGTTCATCACCAAACGTTTTCATGTTTAAAACAGTTTGCGGAATCAATCCAACATCTGTTGGGCACAAAACCGTTGAATTTGCTCCGTCGTTTGGTGAACTCACACAAATAAAGGCAGTTTATCCACATCCACTGGGTAATATTGAACTCGATTTACAAAAAGTTGATTCAAAAGTTGAAGGTACAATCACAGTTCCTAACGAAATGATGGTCACCTTCGTGTGGGGAAATCATAGACTGAAATTGCGAAGCGGAAAACAAAATATCAGCGTAGAATAAATACAACCTATATGTTTAAAAAACTCATTTTAATCATCGCAATTTGTGCAGCGTTTGCATGGTCATCCGGCGCACAGGACCTGAAAAACTGGTTCGTTTTTACGCCTGAAGATGAACCTTCAGGAGCCATCACCGACATGGACGGCTGGCTTGACAAACCCGCCGGAAAACATGGATTTGTGCAAATGAAAGGCGACCGGCTTATTTTTGAAGATGGCACGCTTGTAAAGTTCTGGGGAACCAACATATGCAGCAATCTGCCTTTTATGAAACCCGAAGAAGCGGTAAAATGGGGAAACTTCCTGTCGCGCTTTGGCTTTAACGGCGTGCGCTTTCACAAATTTACCTGGGGAGCAACCGACGGAATCCATTCAACTGTGATTACGGATGACCGCTGGAAAAATTTCGACTTCCTGTGCAACGAATTGCGCAACAAGGGAATTTATTACGGTTGGTCGCATATTTACGGACACAAGGTAATGAAGGCCGACAGCGCCCGAATCGTAGCTTACAGCGAACTGGCCGCCACCAAATTTCCCTGGTCACACCTCAATGGTACCACTTCGGCGCTGGTCAATTTTGCCGAAGATCTTCAGTCGCTCAACATCGAACTGACAGTGAACATGCTCAACCACGTCAATCCGCTCACCGGTCTGAAATATGCCCACGATCCGGCCTTGAGCTTTATTGAATTTCAGAACGAAGACGATATTTTCTGGGGAGCCATCGAAGAATCGCTAAAGCAAACACCAACCTACCGTAAAATGCTATGCCGCAAATTCAGCCAATGGCTGAAAGCCAAATACGGAACCGAAGAACAGCTCCTGAAAGCCTGGAACAACGAGGGATTGCCTTCAGGAGAAAGTATTGCCGCTGAAAACGTTTATCCTCAGCCTAATCACGGGCTGTTCAGTTGGGAATATGAACAGGCATTGAAAGAGAAACGTCCGGTAAAACAACACATTCTCGACAAGGCGAATTTTTTGTACGACGAGCAAATGAAATTTTATAAAAAATTTGAAAAAGCCATCCGTGAAACGGGCTACAAAGGCCCGCTGGTGGGAAGTTGCTGGCAGGCCGGAACCGGGTTGGCACATCTGCTCAACCTCCATGCCGATGCCGAAATTGGGATCATCGACCGTCACAATTATTTTGGCGGCGGAAAAGGTCACAGTCTGGCACCCGGAAAATTCGATAACACCCCGATGGTTTCCATGATTGGATCGGGATTGTTTGGTTCAGGTTTGCAACAGGTGAGTAATCGCCCTTTCGCATTTTCGGAATGGATGAGCCTGATTCCCAACGAATGGACAGCCGAAAGCTCTCCCCTGATCGCCACTTATGGGCTGGGCCTTCAGGGATGGGATGCCTCGTACGTGTTTGCCACCGACATTCCGCGTTACCAACCAACGATTCATTCAGGTAGAGGTGGTGGAATTTATAATGCCACTTCGCCCACGCAAATGGCATTGTATCCGGCATTGGCCCGCATGATTTACCGCGGTGATGTGCAGGAAGGCGAAACAGTTGTCAATCGTAAAGTGAATCTGGCTTCAGTGCTGAAAGGGGCAACTCCCCTCAATGAATCAGTGAAACAGGATTTCGACCGGAAAGTGATGGAAGGTTCTTTTCCACTACAGTTGATGGCTGCGGGAAAAGTAGTAATAAGTTTTACCGATGAAAACAAGACGGAATTCATGAAGGGTTTTGAGTCGCTTTGGAAAGATTCGGTTATGAGTTCAACTACAGGACAACTGAATTGGAGCGAAAAAGGGAAGGGCTTTTTTACCATCAATACTCCCGGTACGAAAGGATTTGCAGGCTTCTACAACAAACAACCCCTGCAATTGGGCGAACTTACACTGAAAACCGATAACGAGTTTGCAGTGATTCTGATTACCAGTCTGGAAAAAGAAAAAGGTATTGCCGATGCAGGAAAATATTACTGTAAAGTAACTAACACACTTGTTCCTGGCCTAACACTCAACAGCAGGGAAATAACGGTATGGATTAATGAATGTATTAAAATTAAATTTAGCGACGGATGGAATATTTTTTCATCTCCTGTATTGCCCGAAGAAACTGATATGAAAGGAATTTTTCAACCTTTTATCGATAACGAATCGCTTGTGAAAATTCAGGATGAATCTGGAAACTCCCTTGAGGATTATGGTATTTACGGTGGATGGAAAAACAATATTGGCGATATTTCCCTTACTGAAGGTTATAAAGTGAAAATGAGTTTGGAAGATTCAATTGTGATTTGCGGCTCTACCGTTGAATATCCATTTGCGATTCCTTTGAAAACAGGTTGGAACATAATAAGTTATCCACAAACAATCGCCATCGACGGTTTGGATGTAGTGCAACAACTCATTGACAGGGGAGTATTGACAAAAGTTCAGAATGAATCAGGCCAATCAATCGAAGATTATGGGATTTATGGCGGTTGGAAAAACAATATTGGCAATTTTCTTACTGGGGAAGGATATAAAATAAAAGTTAGCGCAGATGATAATTTGTGGATATACAGCAGCTATCCGAAGTCAAATATTATTCAAACTGAATTGATTCATACAACCCGTTATCAACCGGCATTTAAAGGAAATGGAATTGACCACATGAATATTAACCTGGTGAACCTTGCTGAGTCAGGAATATTGGAAGGTGATGAAATTGGTGTTTTTGATGGAGACCTTTGTGTTGGTTCGGCCAAAGTAACAGATCAGAATTCTTCATTTATCAATTTAATTGCATCTGCCAACGATGAAAGCAGCGAATTGGCCAATGGATTTATAAACGACAGCGAAATTATCCTGAAACTTTATCGTAACGGTAAGGAATACCCAATGTCGTTACAATTCG
This sequence comes from Draconibacterium sp., assembly GCA_041737765.1. Lineage (GTDB taxonomy): Bacteria > Bacteroidota > Bacteroidia > Bacteroidales > Prolixibacteraceae > Draconibacterium. Next base: position 15,018 of record JBGSRA010000041.1, read on the forward strand.
TAAACAGTGCTTCCGGTAAGTTTGAAAAGAGTGGAACAATGTTCGCTTTGGCGAATATGGATTTAAATACAGGTATTGAATTACCAGGGAATGAATTTGGGGTTAATATATATCCAAATCCTTTCAATGATATTCTCAGTATGAATATTAATTTGCCAAAACAGGAAGAATTAATTGTTGAAATTTACGATATGTATTCGCGTAAAATAAAACAATTGTATCAAGGTACTGCAGTTGGAACTATAACTCTGCAATGGGATGGTAATGATGCGGCAGGAAACAAGGTTGCAAATGGCGTATATCTTTGCAGAGTAAATAAAATATGGAAAAAAGTTATGCTCAGTGGAAAATAAACTCAAAAAAATATTTAAGTTTGTAATAATCAAAAAAATAGCCAAATAATATGAAAAAAATAATTTTATTGTTAACCATTTTGGTTCAGGTGTCAGTTGTATTTTCTCAGACACATTTCGTAAAGGGATTTGTTGGTGGAGGAGATAATCAAATGAACATTGTAATTCCAAATGCTGATATTGAGGGTCTAAAATTAGAGGCAAATGACGAAATTGCTGTTTTTGACGGTAATCTGTGTTGTGGAGTAGTTTTACTAATTGATTCAGATACCATAAGTCTTTCGGCATCTGCTGACGATGGGGATGTTAATGGATTTATTCCTGGTAGTAAAATGTATTTTAGGTTTTGGGATAGCAGTGCCCAAAAAGAATATCACAATATTGTTGCGACAGTTACGGACAATTCAGGTGCTCCAATAACAAATGCTTTTTCGTTAAATGGAACAGTCTTTGTTAGTTTAAGTACTTCAAATACTACTAAAATCTTTTCAGAGAATGATGGCAATTCATGGCAAAATGATGCAAACTGGGATACGGAAAGTGTTCCTGAACCAAATGATGATGTTATAATTTCTGCAGGTTCTGCCCCATCTGTAGGTACTTCTTTCGCATATTGTGGTAGTCTGGCATTTGAGGAAGATGCTACTCTGGCCATAAACTCACTTTCTACTAATACAGGTTCATTAATTGTTATATCCGATATCACAGGTTCTGGTATCGTTACTGCCAGACGCTATATGCTTGCAAATGGCTGGCATATGGTTTCTTCACCTGTATCTGGTCAAAAAACAGAAGACTTTCTTGATGCCAATAGTACTATCCCTACAAAACCAGATGGAATTACGAGAGGAATGATGGAATATGAAGAAAATAATGACAACTGGAGTGGTTTTTTTACGAATAATACAACTGGTGATATGTCGTTGGGGAAAGGATTTAGTGTAAGAAGAAGTACTAATGGCTCTGTTCTCTTTACAGGCACACTATTAAATGGAGATATTGAAGTTCCGGTAACAAGAAGTAATTTCGGATGGAACCTGGTGGGAAATCCTTTTACTTCAGCTATATATGTGCAACAGGAAGTTTTTGGTTTTCTTACTGTGAACGAGGAGAAGATGGATCCAAGTTATGTTGCTGCATATCTTTGGGATCCAACAAAAAGCAATTATACAATTATAAATAAAGATTCAGCACAAGTTAACCTTGCTTCTGGTCAGGGATTTTTTATCAAAGCTGGAGCTACAGGTAAAGTCACTTTCACAAAACAAATGCAAGTCCATCAAACAAATGCTTCCTTTAAATCGGCAACAATTTCGAAGCCCTCAATTGTGTTAAATGCCAAAGCTGGTGATATTTTTAGTTCAACCAAAATTTCATTCAACGAAGAAATGACTTTGGGTCTTGACCCGGGATATGATGCAGGAATTTTAAGAAGCGGCAATGGTTTCGATATTTACAGCAGGCTGGTTACCGATAATGGTGTTGATTTTGCAATTCAGGCATTGCCAGGCAAATCAAACGATAGTTATGTTATTCCAATTGGTGCTGATGCAATTAAGGGTGGCGAAATTGTTTTTTCTGCAAAGGCCTCGAATTTACCTTCGGGTTATGAAGTGATGCTTGAAGATAAACTGACAAGCACAGTTACCAACATTAAAAACGGAGAATTATATCTGGCAAATGTGGCTGCTGCTTCAAAAGGTACTGGAAGGTTTTTTCTGCATGTGGGTTCAGCTCTTCAGACTGGAATACAGGATATACAACAGAACGACATTGTAGTTTACTCCATCGGTAAAACAGTTTATATCAAAGGAAATGTGAGCAATAATGCGCAGTTCGCGGTTTATTCAGTTGATGGTCGCTTAATAAACAGGTTTGGAGCAACGTCACAAAATCTGAATCAATTGAGCATCGCAGGTTATACACCCGGAATTTACTTTGTTAACGTTAAGGATAATAGTAAGTATAAGTCGGTAAAATTTGTTGTTGGAAATTAGAAGTATTAATATTGAAATTAATTAAAACAAAAATACGGATATGAAAAACGATAAGAAAAATAAATCACAGGAGAATAAAACCAACGAACAGGCTATTACACGTAAACAAGCCATACAAAAAGCGGGTTTAATTACATTGTCAACTGCTTCTATGCTGCTATTGATGAAATCGCCTGCAAAAGCAGCGGCTTCTTCTCCAACGCCACCTCCCAACTGGTAAATCTATTTTTATCTGGAATTGCACCGTACTTTTATCATATTTTATGTAAAAAGTACGGTGCTTTTTTATGGAAATACGCGATACCGTTAAAAGGTAAAAGCGATAATGGTGCAAATAATGTAAATCAAATTTTAATTCAATTTATAAAGCGATTAATTTTGAGAAATTAATCATTTTCAAAATTAATCGCTAAAAAGTAATGTATTTCATGCCTTAATTAATTTAGATACAACTGTAATTGTTTCCGAGGAGTTAGAGTATTTCAATTCGAATATCCTTATTTTATCAAGCCATTCGAAGAAATTTGTCACATTTAAAGATAATTGATTAACCCAGGTTTTTTCTAAAAAAGCTTAAAGATCCAACTTCTTTGAACTTCATTAAAAGTGCAAGGACGATAAGATAAATAAGTAAAAAATACAAAATGTTTTGCTAAATACACGTAGTTTGATGTAAATGAATTATTTAAATCGAACAAATTCCGAATATTTCGTTAAAACCATCAACACTCAGCAAACCATTGCAATTAAAAGCGGGAAATGAGATTCATGTATATCCTGGTGAACCTAAATTTTCCGACCAATACACCGATTAACTGTATTTATATCGGACATAATTTCTATGTCTCGTCAAGATATACAAGAGTTCCAATCTTTTCTGAAATATTTTCATCTTAGTATAGGGGATTAATTTCCTGATACTGTTTATTCTGCTATAAACAAATAAATATTGCATTTTAGTTTTAGTCGAAATCGGAATTAAATAAGCCAAAAAAATAATCGAATAATTACAAGAATTTCATTGAGTATGATCCAAATCGGTTTAATAGAAGCTAACCAAACTCCAAAAATTGACCCGGTACAAACCGATGTCTGGACTGGTTTTGTAGTTAGCTTATCACAAATTAACATTGCAGTTTGCACTCCGGCGATTGCAATTATTCAGGATCGGCTATTTACTGTTCAGAATTCAGGAACTTCATCACAACCGATAAATTTCCGAAATGTTACTGATGGAAGTACCGGAACAAATTCTATTACAATTATTGCAACAAGTTCTAATCCGGCATGTATCTCGGACCCCGTAATTATTTACACCCGGTCTGGCAAAACCAGTTCACTTGTATTAAATTTACAGTCAATTTAAAAGTAGTGATAGGTTTATTTGAGATAATTAAAGGTGGGTTACACCTGTATCATAATACGGAAGGAGCGAAATTGCGGTAAAAACATTTCTCCTGAAGAAGTTTATTCGGTCGCGATTATAAATATTCTTCAGAAGCAGTTGCGGGATTTATATGATTTCACAGAAATAGCTGGTTACTAAAATTGAAACAAAATATAATAAATATGAAAAAAATCTCTTACCTCATGATTTTAACTTTACTAATAAACAATCTAAACCTCGCTCAAACGACGATCCAGTCTGAAAAGCTGCCATTGCTCTGGACTGTTGGGCATACTGATCAATTGAGGGAATTGCCTAAAGAGTGGTTTCCAGCGACTGTTCCTGGAGCAGTTCAACTTGACATGGCAAAAAGTCTGAACTACGGTCCTTATTTTTTTGCTGAAAACTGGAAAGATTACCTGTGGATGGAAGATGAGTTTTTTACTTATCAGACTTCTTTTAAAAAACCATTGGTAGGCAAAAATCAAAATTGCCTCTTCATCTCGAAAGGCATTGACTATGAATTTGAGGTTTGGCTCAACGGTACGAAATTATTTCATCAGGAAGGAATGTTTTCTCCGGTTCGGATTGACCTTACTCCAGAACTACTGGATAAAAACGAACTCTTAATTAAAATCTATCCGATACCAAAAACTCAGCGTGAACCTGCCGACCGCTCTCAGGCGTCACAGAGTGTTAAACCTGCAGTAAGCTATGGCTGGGACTGGCACCCGCGCCTTGTTCCTTCAGGTATTTGGGATGAAACTTTCATCATTGTTCGGGAGTCTTCCGAAATTACTAATATTGAAACGGACTATACACTTGATGCCGATTTAAAATCTGCATCTCTAACTACATCTTTTAAAGGTGAAAACCTTGTTAATTGTCGCTATGAGGTTAAGATTTCCGATGACAATGGCAAAACGGTTTTGAAAAATGAAGGGAGTTTTGAAAATAATGAAATAAGTTTGAAAAATGTCATCACCAACGTTAATCTATGGTGGCCACACGATCATGGAACACCTTATTTGTACCAATTGGATGTTCGCCTTTTTAATGCTAAGGGAAAGTTGATTCAGAACAATAATTCAAAAATTGGGTTTCGAAATGTCCAGTTGGTTATGAATGAAGGAGCATGGGATTTTCCCAAAGACCTCCCTAAAACAAGAAGCATCCCACCTGTTCAGCTTGAAATAAATGGTCGTAAAATATTTGCCAAAGGCACAAACTGGGTCAATCCCGAAATTTTTCCCGGAATAATTACCCGCGACCGTTACAACGAATTACTCGACAGAGCCAAAGAAGCCAATTTTAATATTTTGCGTGTTTGGGGTGGCGGCATTATAAATAAAGATTCGTTCTACGAACTTTGTGATGAAAAAGGAATTTTGGTTTGGCAGGAATTTCCGCTGGCCTGTAATAACTACGAAGGCACACCGCATTACCTTAAAATCCTGGAGCAGGAATCGGAATCAATTATTAAACGACTGAAAGTTCATCCTTCGCTTGCATTATGGTGTGGCGGAAACGAACTGTTTAATTCATGGAGCAAGATGACCGACCAATCGCTGGCTTTACGCTTGCTAAATAGCCAGTGCTACAGGTTAGATCCAAACACACCTTTTCTTCCAACTTCACCTGTAATGGGAATGGGACATGGACATTACGTTTTTCGTTTTTGGGAAACCAACGAGGAAGTTTATCAATGGATGTCCCGGGCGCACAACTCCGCTTATACCGAGTTTGGAGAGCCTGCACTTTCGTCAGTAGACGTGCTAAAAACAATTATCCCCGCATCTGAAATATGGCCTCCAAAGCCTGGCAACTCATGGGAAAGCCACCATGCTTATAATGCCTGGGTAGGCGATACCTGGCTTATGCCCGATGTGCTGGAATACTATTTCGGCGAAGCAAAAAATTTAGAAGAATTGGTTGCCAATAGTCAATTGCTTCAGAGTGAAGGGTATAAATGCATTTACGAAGAAGCACGCCGGCAGAAACCGTATTGCTCAATGGCGTTGAACTGGTGCTTTAATGAGCCCTGGCCAACGGCTGCAAACAACAGCATTGTGAATTGGCCCAATATACCAAAACCTGGATTTTATGCCGTAAAAAATGCGTGCCGTCCGTTTTTGGCATCGGCTCAAATCAAAAAGTTTATGTACACCGAAGGCGAAATTTTTGAGACGGATATTTGGATATTAAGTGATCTTCCCAGCTCTATTGGTAAAGGAAAGGTAATTGTAAAAATTAAAGCAGATAACTTCGAGTTGAAATTATTAAACTGGGAATATGATGCTCTGTCAGCCAATACAAATCTGTCAGGGCCAACTGTCCGGTGCAAATTACCTTTAATCAATACCAGTCGTTTTAAACTTATTCTTGAAGTTGAGGGGCATCCCGAATATTCATCGGAATATACTTTGCTATATCGGCCATTGTTGAAGGATAGTAGCAAGCGAAATACGCTGAATTGAAATGTGAAACACATTATTTACTGCAGCAAGTAGTTTATGCAAGTTTTGACAAAAGCAGCCGATACTTCAGGCTGGAGGCGATGCACTTTGAGAATTGATAATTTTCAGTTAGCAGTTTCGGTACTATTTTATTGAAGAAAATATCTTGTTCATCAATATTAACTAACACATTTCAATACATGAAAAAACTATTATTTCTGATTTTTATACTCTTTCTGTCTCATGCCAGCAACGGAGGGACAGATTCAATTCCGAAACTAAAAATCGGGATGAACCTCAACAGCATTAACTACTATACCTCGGGTCTGGTATTTACCAATGTCATGTGTACCTCAAATTTTCGGATTGATTGGGATGACAATTTGAAGGATATTCCGCGTGATGAAAACGGTTATCCACTTCAGGTACCTTTCACGGGTCAGGCGGGTAAAACAGTCCGGTTCCTGATAAGTAATTATTATACCGGAAAATATGTTGTGTTATACGATGGACAAGGTAAACTTTCGGTTCATGGCATCGATGGAGTTACTACCGGAGGGAAAATGATACTAACTTTTACCGGAACCGGCGGCAATGTTTGGATTGATATCGAGAGTTCAAGTTTCGGAAATCACATCAGGAACATCAGGATTGTACCCGAACAGTATGCCGATGGAAGTACCTTCCCAACTTTCAGGAGCGACTTTTTGAATGGTTTGCGCCCATTCCATGCTTTTCGTTATATGGACTGGCTGAGTACAAATAATTCGGAACAAATGTTCTGGACCGATCGTTCGGCTAAAACCAGCGCATCGCAGGCTGACAAAGGCATTTGCCTGGAATATTGCATCGAATTGTGTAATGAGCTCAATGCAGATGGTTGGTTTACCATTCCACATAAAGCGGATGACGACTACATCCGGAATTTCGCACGGATGATCAAGTCAAATCTAAATCCCAATTTGAAAGCATATTTCGAATATTCCAACGAAATCTGGAACTGGCAATTTTACCAGGCCGGATGGATTTTGAATAATGCAACCGGAAGCCATGATCAATATGTAGTTGACAGTCTAAAGAGTATTAATCCGAGTTCTGCCGATCATCCTGAAAAGGATGCTTTTATGATCTCCCGCTTGTTTAAGATTTTGAACGATGAATTTCCAAGCCCTGCTGAACGCTCTCGCATCGTAAAAGTGGCCGGTGTTCAGCATGGTTGGGTCGACAATACCCGACGAATTCTATTGTATCTGAAAAACAGGGCCTATAAAATTATGCCTGATGTGATTTCTCCGGCTGGATATTTCAATTTTACGGAAGCTGACCACAAAAGATGGAATTCAATGCCTCCAGCCTCGGTTACCCCTGAATTGATTTTGGATGCCGTGGCCACTGATTATCCAAATGAGGAAAAGAAATGGACAATGGAAACCGCTGCTTACGCCAGGCAATTTGGCGTGGGATATGCTGTTTACGAAGGCGGGCAGCACATGCAACCCTATCTTCAGGGTGAATACGCCTATAATCCGTCGGTCTACGCGGCACAGATTCACCCCAAAATGTACGACATGTATATGACCAATTTCAAAACTCATGTCGATCCGGCAGTTAATTGCCAGTTATTTATGGCTTTCAGTTATGTCGGACAACGCGAAAGCAAATATGGCTCGTGGGGTCATTTGGAAAGTTTAGACCAGCTGAACCAAAATCTTATGCAGGTAGCTCCCAAGTATCAGGCCTTGCTGGATGCAAATATCGCAAAATCAGATGTACCTTCCGGAATTGCTCCGGCTGCCGAATCCGGGTTGCAGATCTATCCGAATCCCGCAAATGACCAAATCACGTTGAACTTTGGTTTGCCAATTGATAAGGCCGAAATCTCAGTTTTCGATGTTCATGGTCGGATGGTGATTTCTAAATCTGTCCAAAACACAGCGAGCGAAAACATTGAATTAGACAAGCTTGGAAGTGGTATGTACATGATTAGAGTTGCAAGCGGAAATCATCTGATGAATTCAAAATTTATGAAGAAATAAAATCATTTAAATTAATCTACAAAGCGATATCATGAAAAGAACAGAATACTTCATTTTACTTGTTCAAAGATTTTTTTATACATGGAAATTGGCTTGGAATAGATTATACCCGTTTGAATTTGGAGCACCGCATGTTCGAACCCGAAAAAGAAATGGATTCATTCAATAACCGGGAAATCATGGTATTGTTTCGGATAAGAAATATTTGATTCCGAATGCGACAAAATAAACGATTAACACTAACTCAATGTAAAAAGTGAAACCTAAAATAATGAAGAAATGAAAATAAAAACCACATGCACTTTAATTATTCTCTTTGTCATCCATTCAGCTTGTTTTGCCCGAAAGATTGACAGGAAAGCAGTTGTTCAAAGGCATAAAATTGTTGTTCACCAGGATAATCTCAAAAACCTGCTGGTAAGCTACCTTACCTGCGATAATCAATCGACGGAAATCTTACGGATGATTGTAAAGCCCGAAGTCGTGAGGGTAAATAATAACAAAATTCCGGAATCTGAAATGAATGATGCCGAAGGATGGAACTGGAAACCACTCGCAAAGGGCGGAATTTTAACCATCCGGCATCAAACCGGAAACCAGGTAAAAATATTAACCAAGTGATATCTCAAAATTCAATAAAACCAATTTTATGAAGACAATTATTATCTCATTTCTGCTCGTTATTTCACTTACAAGTCAGAGTGAAACAACCTTAATTATTTACGATGCCCCAAAAGGAACAGCCTCTGCACCTGAATTCGAACTTGAAGTAAACGGACAAAAGGTATTTGTCTATAACACCAATTCCGCAGCATTGGCGTATTTTTCGTTCGAAGGTAAGGTGGATGTCAAGGTGAAATTCCTTGCTCCGGTTTACAATTACGATATTCGCCCAAAAAGCAGGAGTATTGTTGCAGAAAGTTACCGGAATGAAATTCATTTTTCGCTGGATAAGCCGGAAAATCTGAGTATCGAAATCAATAAAAACCTGAAACGGCCACTGTTTATTTTTGCAAATCCGCTCGAAAAAAACATTCCTGATTCCAAAGATACAAATGTCATTTTTTTCGAAAAAGGTAAAATTCATACACCAGGAATCCTGACAGTTAAAAGCAACCAGACCGTTTATATTGCCGGAGGTGCAATTGTGCAGGGCTCGTTAAAAACGGACAAAGGCTCCAATATTCGAATAATCGGTCGCGGAATCATCGACAACAGTATGTACAGGGAACAGGAAGCCCGCCCCATCGAAATAAATGAAAGTTCTGATGTTTTGCTTGAAGGATTCATTATCGCCGAAGCAAAACACTGGTGTTGCGCTTCTTTTGCCTCCAAAAACGTTACCTATCGAAATATAAAAATCGTTTCTGACAATCCGGTTGACGATGGTATTGATATTGTTGGAAGCCAGAATGTGCTGGTAGACGGTTGTTTTATCCGAACCCGGGACGATTGTGTGGCAGTGAAAGCAGGAATTACTTATTTCACCAAGTTTTTCAGCGGCGACAATGTGGATAATATTGTCGTGCAGAATTCGGTGATGTGGAACGGAATCTGGGGTAACGGGCTTGAAATTGGTTTCGAAACCCGCGCTGATACCATCAAAAACATCACCTTCAAAAATTGTGATATCATTCATGTGGAAGGCCCTGAAGGAACGTTCACCATCCATAATGGCGACAGGGCAGTAGTTAAAAATGTACTGTATGAAGACATTCGTGTGGAAGATTCGCGTGGCTGGCTGATAGATTTCAAAATTCTAAAATCACGTTATTCGAAAGACACTTTCAGGGGAAAAATCGAGAATGTCCGCTTTAAAAGTATCACCGTCGAAGGAGATCAATTCCCTTATTCGCAGCTTCTTGGATTTGACGAAACAAACCGGATAAAAGGTGTTTCAATCGAAAATTTTGTCATTCAGGGCACTAAAGTGAACAGCACTTACAATGGATTGATTACAACCATTCACACCGATGATATAACTTTTAAATAACCAATCATGATAAGAAAAATATCAATAAAATGTAAGGTAACTCACCGGAATTTATTGAATTGAATATTTACATTGTTTGCTTTTGATGCGCTAAGACTTTTTACCCGCAGATAGGACTGCATTCTGCGAGTGTATGCATGCAAAATCCCGAAAGCATCAATACCGGGCAAAAAGGGAAAATTTAAGAAAAAAGACATTATTCTTTATTTGCCATGTTTACCTTGCGTTCAGTAAGTACTTTATGGGTAATTATTGAATTTAAATACACACTCACGGTAAACTTATTTCCAAAAGACCCCGGAATATAAGTCACTGCAAAGATTCAACACTGCTGTTAATTAAGGATTGCATTTTTGTTGAAGATGCGGACATTAACAATCATTTATTCAAAAAATATGGTGTTAATAACTTCTTGTATATTTACAAACCAAATCATAACCAATAAATAAGTATGATTATGGAGGTTTTTGGATTTTTCGCCTAATTTAGATTTAAATTACAACCATGTAGTTTCATTTTTATTTTTAATTGCAAAGCATTGATTTTAAAGTTGAAAAACGAAATATACATACAAAAGCTACTTGACAGAATTAGTTTGGAAGGAGATGAAAAGGCCTTTCAGCAATTGTTTGAATTGTATGTGGATGGTCTTTCACGTTTTTCAAATTCAATTCTTAAAAATAAAGAGTTGGCGGAAGAAGCTGTTTCAGATGTTTTTTACAATGTTTGGGTTCACCGAAGTAAACTTTCACAAATCGAAAATTTCAAAGCTTATTTATTTGCTTCCGTCAGAAATACTGCCCTAAATTATCTTGAAAAAGAGAGACGAAGCAAGGTAATTCAGCTGGAGGACCTTTCCGTATCAATATTAATCGATGAAATATGTCCGGAGTCGGAACTAATTTCCAAAGAGCTTAAAGAAGCAATTGGCAGAGCTATTGATCATTTGCCCGAACGATGTAAGTTAATATTTATTCTTGCAAAAATCGAACAGTTAAAATATAAAGAGATTGCCCAAATTCTTGATATATCGGTAAAAACAATAGATAATCAGCTGACTATTGCAATTAAAAAGATTGGTGAAGAAATTCTTAATCACCTTTAGGGGATTCTATTCTTTTTAATGTTAGACAAGTATTACTGATTCAAAAATAAACAATGAGCTATCTGTCATTTCGAAGTTTAATACTCATCACTTTTTTCGGATTTATTGTCGTTGTTAACGGTTATTCTGCTCAGGATGATACCGTTAGAGTGCAACAAGTGACGGTTATTCCTATAATTAACGGCATAGGTAATGACGAAGTCTGGAATTTCGAAGGCGTAGCATGGCAATCCATAGATCAGGTTTGGATGCCATGGAAAGGGACTGCACCTGCTTCCTCCGATTTTTCAGGGAAATATAAAGCTGTATGGAATGAAGAAAGCAATATGCTTTATTTTCTGGTTGATATCATTGATGATTCTTTTATTGACGGATATAATTTTGCATCAAATGGCCCTTTTGGCTATCCAAATTATGATGTTGTTGAGATTTTTATTGATGAGAACCGTTCAAAAGGTTCTCATATTTTTGATAATGGTGCTGAAAATGCCCAGAATGCATTGTCATATCACATCAATGTTAACGCCCCTTTTGACGGGGAAACTACAACTGATTTTACTGTAGAAGATTTGGATGGCAAAGACTGGGGTTCTTCATGGGTGGTGAATTATGCTTCACATTTCCCCGGATTCGCAATGAGAAAATCGGGAAATAACTTTGTTTATGAATTTTCATTAAAAGTATATAATGATTCATATCCTACTCAGCAAAAAAATGGATCTACTGCTACCGATATTGAAAAGGCCAGAGTTACAATTACATCAGGTAAAATTATGGGAATGACCATGGCTTATTGTGACAATGATGTTAACGATGGCAAGCGTGATCATTTTTTTGGTTCTACTCCCGGAAAGGAATATACTGCAAATTTTGGTTTTAGTGGAACTCAAAATAGTATCAGTACTGAAAACGGACAAAAAATATTTAACACCTGTTGGATGAGCGCGAATGATTATGGCGTTGTAAAACTAATGAAGGCAGGTATTACCTCAGTTTATGAAGATAATATTTCAAATAATCAAAGGGTTACAATCAATCCAACCCAAGTCACAGATGAAATAAATATCTCAATTCTTTCGGGTAATACCGGGAAAGTTGATGTTGCTGTTTATAACCTTACCGGGATAAAAGTGGTTGGCTTTAGCGATGTGAAAAACAGCACTATTTACGCCGGTTCATTCAATGTACAAGGCTTAAAAAAAGGTATTTACCTCATAAAAGTCTCTGCAAATAACTCTACTTCTGTTCAAAAAATAATAAAACTTTAATAGTTATAACTGATTATCATGAAAAATAAGATAACAAAAGAAATTCCTGCTCAATTTAAATCCTGGAAAAGAAAATTGGATCATTGGTCGGTTCCGGGCAAAGTAACTTTCTTTATCCTCGGAATTGTTTCTACAGCATGGTTCCTGATTCGGGTAATTCCAAAACCATCACGGGCAGCATACCCATGCATGCGGACTGCTGCACCTTTTATGTCGGCCTTGATCGTTTATATTTTAAGCTTTTCCGGGGCATTCCTTGCTTTCCGTAAAGCACGTGCCAGCTTTTATTCAGCTCGGTTTGCGATGGCCGGTGTATTTACACTAATCAGCCTTGCAACTGCGCTTATATTTTTTGGACAAGATGTTAGGGTGGCCATTGCACAAACCATTGCCGTAAAAGGTACTTTGCCTGATCCACCAAATTCACCCATGGGAATTGCCAATGGTATAAATCCGGGACGTGTAGCCTGGGTGTTTAATGCAAATGCTACCAATATAAATTGTACCAATGGATGGGGTGTTGATGGCAAAGGAAACACTGCTGACGATGACGGATATTTTCTGCCTAAAAACACAGACAAGGAAGTTGTTAAAGTAATGATGGATAGTGCAATGATTAATATGACCGGCGAAATAACTGTTCATGATGCCTGGGATAAGGTTTTTAAACATTTCAATAATAAAAAGGGCCTGGGAGAGATAGGATATTCTTCTGATCAAACCATTTTTATAAAGGTCAATCAGGGCACCGGATCATGGCTGATTGATCAAAGTACCATGAACCCGAATACTCAATCGTGGGCAAAAGCAAATTATGGAATAGCGGAAACATCGCCACAGGCTATTTTGGCAGTAATCCATCAGCTTGTTACAGATTATGGTGTACCAGAGGAAATGATTTATGTAGGAGATCCGATAGCACATCTTTACCAATATACAATTGATCCAATTAAAGCGGAATATCCGAACATCAAATTCTTCGACCGTAATCTTTCCAAATCAGGAAGAACAGTCACAAAAGGATTGACAAATGGTAAGGTGATTTATTATTCTGATAAGGGAAAAGAAATGCCTGATGCTATATCGGATGCAATGTACCAGGAAATGTATGATGCAAATTACCTCATAAATATAGCAGCATTGAAAGCTCATGCCAGGGCAGGAATAACTTTATGCGCAAAAAATCATTTTGGTTCGCATGGTCGGGATGGAGCTCCTCATTTGCATCCAGGTTTGATTGCTCCTGACAATGACATACAAAAACGGACAGATTACAATATGTACAGGATACTTGTTGATCTGATTGGACACGAAAAACTGGGAGGGAATACTGTGCTTTTTATAATCGATGGTTTGTGGGGAGGCCCGGAAGCAACAGAAAAACCAGTAAAATGGAAGATGTCGCCTTTTAACAACGACTGGCCAAATTCATTGCTTATTTCGCAGGATGAAGTGGCTCTCGAATCTGTTTGCCTTGATTTCCTAAGACAGGAAGCAACCGTAAATTCGATATTAAAGAATAGGCCATTATTTGGCGCCGTTGACGACTATCTGCATCAGGCGGCAGATAAAGCAAATTGGCCTGCAAATATAGTTTACGATCCTGAAGATGACGGAACTCCAATTTCAAGTTTGGGAGTGCATGAGCATTGGAATAATGCAACAGACAAACAATATTCCCGCAATTTGAAATCCGGGCAGGGGATTGAACTAATTTCATCACCCAAATCGCTGGTAAAAAATATAACAACCGGAATTTCGAACATTCAAACAGTTCCTGCTTTAAGTGTTTATCCAAATCCGGCTACTGACCATATTCAGGTTAAAGCTGACTTTTCGGGTGATAATTCTGTCGAATTGTTTATTCATAATTCAACCGGTCAGCTAATTTTTCAAAGCAGAATTATTGAAGTTTCAGGTGCTATCAATCAATCAGTTGGTTTACCGAAAGGAATGGCAAAAGGAAATTATATTTTAAGCCTATCTGGTAAAAAGCAAAAAGTGGCTACCAGGTTCATTGTGCAATAATTTATTATCAATTTTTTTCAGTTGCATTTAGGGGATTTTATACAAAATAGTGTTAATACTAGTAAAACAACATTTTAAAATACATGGATAAGGATAAAATTTGGTCGCATATCAGTAGAAAAATTTCAGGAGAAGATATTGCTGAAGATGCTAACCACGTAGATGAATGGATTGCAAATAAGTCTGAGAACAAACAGACTTACAATATATTAAAAGAGATTTGGAATTTCAGGTCATCTTCTGCAAGGAAATATCATTCCTTGTTTAAATCAATAAAACGGCGTATTGCAGTTCACCAAAACAGTCCCAAACAACCGTTTTACACATCCACTCTTTTTAAGGCTGCCGCGATTATTATTCTTATCCTTTTTTCGAATTTAATGGTTTATCTGATTCAGGAAAAAACTAAGCCTGAACAGATAATTACCTGGCATGAAATTGTTGTGCCACGCGGCAACCGTATGAAAGTAATTTTACCCGACAGCAGCATTGTTTGGCTTAATAATGAAACCAAGTTTAAATACACCACTGATTTTGGTAATAACCGGGCAGTTGAACTTTCGGGAGAAGCTTATTTTAATGTACACCACGATTCAAAACACCCGTTCGTTGTTAAAATCGGCGAGCAACAAATAAAGGTTTTAGGAACGCGATTTTCTGTAAACGCTTATCCAGAAGACAATTTGATTGAAACTTCGCTGATTTCAGGTTCTGTTGAGTTTGAAACCAATTCGGCAATAAACGGCAAATCCTCATTTTTACTGGAGCCGGGAAACAGTTTATTTTACAACAAGCAAAATAACGCTGTCACTCAGCAAAAAATACAATCTTCTTATTATGAATATTGGGAAAATGGAATGTATGCCTTTAAGGATGAAAGCCTTGAAAGTCTTTCCGTTAAAATTAAACGAATCTTTAATGTAGAGATTGTTTTTGAAGATGATTTTCTCAAATCGAAAACTTACACAGGGACCATCAACATCAACGACAATATCTTCATTTTCATGGAAGCGATCCGTCGCACATCTGTTCAACCTGTGGAATATAAATTCAATAAAAATGTCATCTATGTTAAACTTAAAAAATAGAGAAATATGATTTAAACATAAAGGCAGAGAATGCGCCAACATCCCCTGCCTTCGGATAAAACGTGTAACCGTTTAGTTCAACAACAAATAACCAAGTCGTCAAACCTTATGATTCAAATCTATGAAAAAAAAATTAGTATGGAATGATTACAAGCGTAATCCTTTCATTTTTAAATTAATTCTTATGAGCAAGATCACATTTTTTCTGTTTTTTGCGGGTCTTCTTCAGGTTTCAGCCGCAGGATATTCACAGGTGACGAAACTAAGCCTGAGTATGACCAATGTTACTTTAATTGAGGTATTTGAGAAAATTGAAGAACAAACCGAGTTCCGTTTTTTCTACGACAATTCGCAAGTTGATCTCACTCAAAAAGTCAGCGTTGATATAACAAATCGTAAAATAGAGAACGTTTTAGACGAAGTTTGTAAAAATACGAACATTAGCTATGAGGTAATGGATCGTCATATCCTGATTAAGGGCAACGGGGAAACAACTTCTTCCACTTTACTTTTGCAGGATGAGGACAAAGTCAGTGGAAAAGTTATCAGTGCCGCCGATCAAAAGAGTATTCCTGGTGTTACAGTAATGGTTAAAGAAACAACTGTAGGTACTATCACCGATCAGGATGGGAATTATAGTCTGACTATTCCTGAAGGAGGCAAAATACTGGTATTCTCATTTATGGGAATGACTACACAGGAAGTACCAATTGATAATAAGTCTGTAATCAACGTTTCACTGGCAGAAAATATCCTGGCCGTTGAAGAAGTGGTGGTTATCGGATACGGTACAGTAAAAAAATCTGATTTAACTGGTTCAGTAGCTGTTGTTTCAATAAAAGAGTTAACCAGGAATCCTTCATCAAGTGCTTCTCAGGCACTTCAGGGAAAAGCGCCAGGTGTTCTGGTAATTCAGAATGGGGCACCGGGTGGTAGCGCTACGATACGTGTGCGTGGAGTTGGATCAATTAATAAAGGATCTGATCCGATTTATATCGTGGATGGTGTTCAGGTTGGAAATATTAATGGAATACAACCCAATGAAATAGAGAGCATGCAGGTTTTAAAAGATGCTTCTGCTACTGCTATTTATGGCGCAAATGGTTCAAATGGGGTAGTCATTTTGACAACAAAAAGAGGAAAACCAGGGAAAGCACAAGTAAATTTAGACACCTATGTGGGTATTAATTTGATGCCCCAGCAATATGATATGATGAATGCCGACCAGTATTCAACTTTTTATAAGGAAATTTATAGCGACAAACCCGAATACAATCAACCCTTTCGTGAAAAATATTATGGAGAAGGTTGGCAACAGGGGACAAACTGGCAGGATCAGATGTTTAAAACCGGGCTTAATCAAAACTATCATCTATCAATTGCAGGAGGAGGAGAAAACAGCAATTATAATGTTGCTCTTGGTTATGTGAATGAAGACGGAACTGTAATTAAAACGAACGCTGAACGCTATACAATTCGTGCGAATTCGGATTTTACCCTTGGAAAACATGTGAAAATAGGTGAAAGCATCAGCCTGAATTACAATATTGGAGAATCACCAATGACCAACCAAATAGGGATTTATGATTTAATTTCATCGCCCTTGATGAAGGTTTATAATTCATATTATAAAGGTGGATTCGAATCGCCCCAAACCATTTACTGGGAAGATGAAAATGGTGAATTACAACAGGGTGCCTTGCCTGAAGGATATACCGGACCTGTTTATAACAATACCTTAGGAAACGATAAACCGAATCAACTCGCAGCACCTTTACTGGGAGATAACAAATCTTATGGTCTTGGAACCAGGGCTAATATGTACCTGCAGATTGATTTTACTGATTGGCTGATGTACAAAATAACTCCGGCAGCCGAAGTTAATTACTACAGAAGCAAAGCCTGGATGCCACTGTTTACAGGTAATCGTGCTCCCGGAAGTGCATCGCTTTCAGAAGGTTATGGTGAAAATATTGCACTCAATCTTGAAAATCAACTTTTATTCAAGAAAAATTTTAACGATATTCATAATATACAGGCAACTGCAGTCAGTCAGGTTCGGTCAACCCAAAGCAATAGTATTTCAGGTGCTGTAACCGGATTCGATTTTGAACAACTTAATACATTAACAAACGGAGGAACATCTGCTACACAATTAAGAGGGTACAGTTCAGATTATCGAATGCTGTCATATTTGGGACGAGTTATGTACGACTATAAAGGCAAATATTTTGCCACTGGATCTTTCCGCTCTGACGGAGTTTCGGTTTTCGCTCCTTCGTACAGAAGAGGGAATTTCTGGTCGGCCTCTGTTGCCTGGAAAGTAAACGAAGATTTTTTTAAGGATGTGAAGCAAATTGATGCACTCAAGCTGCGCATAGGTTGGGGACAAACAGGTAATTCAGATATTGGAGGCGGGTTCCAGTATTTAGATAAAATTTCTGAGAATACGGCGTTTTCTCCTGTATTTGGCGACGATCAGCATATTGCCAGAGCCCAATACGTTTTTTATGGACTGGCATCTAAAGAAATTCATTGGGAGGCAGCAGAAATGTTTAACCTTGGAATTGACCTTAATATGTTCAATAATAAACTTGTGGCAAGCGCTGAGTATTATATAAAAACGAACAAAGATTTGTTGGTGGCTATCCCTATTTCTGCAGCATTTGGACGTCAGGATGGTAATCCATGGTTTAATACGGGTAACATTGAAAACCGGGGCGTGGAACTTTCATTGCAATGGAGGGAAAACGTAGGCGATTTTAATTATGGAATTATTTCAAATTTCACAACAATTAAAAATAATGTTGAATTCTTACCTGTCACTGATATTACGACCGGAAATAACAGAACAATCGTCGGACATTCAATTGGTGCATTATACGGTTTTGTTTCCAATGGAATTATTCAGTTAGATGAGACCAATTACACCAGGGGTAATGATGGATCATGGCAAATGGATGCAAACGGTTTATATACCGGCTATAAATATGCAACTCATGCCGGAAATACTCCTCAACCGGGAGACATTAGATATGCCGATTTAAATGGTGATGGAGATGTAACCGATTTAGATAAAACAATTGTTGGAAAAACAATTCCAAGTTTGAATTTCTCGCTTGGATTTGATTGTTCGTACAAAAGTTTTGATTTCAACGTATTCTTTTATGGGGTAGGCGATTTCGACATTTTTAATGCTCAACGGGCCAATTTATCCAGCATGAATAGTCAGGATATGGATCACAATAAATTAAATGATTTTGCACAAAATCATTGGACTGTGGAGAATGCTTCCACTGCTTTTGTTCGGGTCGATCCTTCCAACAGAAATGTAAACGACAGGATTTCTACATTTTGGATCGAGGATGGAACTTTCCTTCGTGTTAAGGATCTCCAGTTCGGATACACACTTCCTCAGAATACCTGCGCTAAATGGGGCATTCAGAATGTCAGAATTTATGCAAATGCTTCAAACCTCTTATGTTTTACTTCATACAAAGGACGGGATCCGGAAGGATTTATTTCCATTAATCCTTTGAGTTCAGGAACTGATGGGGGAGGTTACTCAATGCCCCGTTCATTCACAGGTGGTTTGCAAATTGAATTTTAGTTAGAAACACGAAAAGAAATTACTACTATGAAAAAACTAATCATTATATTCATTTTGACTATGGTATTTTCCGCCTGTTCGGATAGTTTTCTGGAAACTGAAAACAAAAATAGTCTGGATGTCGGATCTTTCTTTAAAACAGAAAATGACCTATTATTAGCAGTAAATGCTGCATATACACCTTTTGCTCATGGTGGAATGTTTGGTAATTTTTACCAACTGCGTATAAATCAGTTGGATCCATATATTTGGTTCGAGAATCCTAAATCAGGTTTCGATCAGATGATTATTAATACTTCCGATTTTCAAACAGTATGGTCAACTTTGTACATTGGATTATTCCGGACTTCGGATATACTTGCCAATATTGATCGTCTGAAAGATATCATTGAAGAATCCAGATTTAACGAATACAAAGCTCAATTAATGACATTGCGCGGAATGTATTATTTCTATTTAGTTACCTGGTTCAATACTCCTATTTATTATGATGAAACCAATGTGCCAATTAACCCACTGGTTGGATTAACAAATGGAACACCAGAACAATTCTGGGACAAACTGGAGGAAGATTTAACTTTTGCTTCCAATAATTTACCCGATTCGTGGCCGGTCACCGAAACTGGCCGGTTAACCAAAGGCACAGCCAATGCAGCGCTTGGGAAAGCTCTTTTATACAAACACTATCATTATTATTTACGTTTTGGAAAAGGTGGGAGTACAGAAGCTACCGAAAATATTAAAAAAGCCAAAGCTGCTTTTAAAAGGGTAATTGATAGTAATGTTTATGAATTGATTAAACCGAATGCTCAAACCAAGGAAGATTTTCAGGCTGCTTTACTTTCTAATTATTCTTTTCTTGATATTCAGGTTGGAACAAAATCGTATAGAGCGGAGAATAATAAAGAATCGGTTTGGGAAATCCAATACAACGATGACAACCGTGCGGCCGGTGGATGGTTGCCTGGCTGGCAGTGGGGTGGAGCCTTGAATTATGCTTATTTGTCGCCATTTGGATACCGTAACCTGGAGATAGATCCAACTTTATGGTACGAGTACGAAACCGAAGGTGCTCCTGCAGGATATGACAGGGATCCACGTGCTTATGCAACCTGTTATCTGGAAGGTGATTTACTTGATTGGAGAATTGAAACGGGAAGAATGGTCCCATTTCAAAGTTCGATTCATGCCAAATCAATTGTTTATAACAACAAGCTTTATCAGGGACCTGTTCCCAGTCAGGCACTTGGACTAAAGAAATATTATTATCCTCAGTTTGTAGGTAAATCTTCACCGAATAGTGATCCGGTTAATATTCGGGTTATCCGGTATGCCGATGTGCTGTTGATGTACGCGGAAGCTTGTTATCAGGTCGATAAGGATGCTGACAAATCAGGATTGGCAGCTCTCAATGAGGTTAGGTCAAGGGCTGGTATGCCAGCCATCAATGTTTTAACACCAAAAGCAATTGTTCACGAACGTGCAACCGAATTGTCAACTGAAGGACATCGTTACAATGATATCGTCCGTTGGATGTGGGATCCAAACTTCGAAATGGATTTGGCTAAACTATTCAATAACCATTTTAATAAGGATAAGAACTATTGTTTTCCAATTCCACAATCAGAAATAGATGCGAATAAGGGAGCACTTAAACAAAATCCTGGCTGGTAATTAGTTAAGAAACAAATAAAAAAGATTGTATTATGAAACGAGCATTACAAAATTTTGTCACACAGATAAATCACAATAAGCGAGTTACATCGAATACCTATAAAATTAACAATTATAATGAGATGAAAATTATAAATAAAGTCATTGCAGTATTTTTTGTGTTAATATTTTGCACGGCTTGTATCAAAGAAGAAATGATTGTTGTTGATCCCGATTTTACAATGACCTTTCAGCGTGATGGCCGACAGAATGCATCTGCCGGAACTCCTTTTTACGTCATTCCTACGGGCTCGGGTGAATTTATAACCCTTTTCGATGGAACGGATGGTCATGTTTGGGGAGAAGAGGGGGCAAAAGGTATTGACTTTAATAAGGCCGATTCGTTGCTGGTACAATATAACGATGCTGGAAAATACAAATTGACTTTGGTCGCTTCAAGCTCAGGTGATTTTGGAAAAGAATTTTCCAGAATGGAAAAAACAGTTGAGGTAAACGTTGTTGATAACAGAAACTCATTCACTGTCTTCAATATTAATGGGACTGATGGAGAGTTCGCTCCAAATAATGAAATTCTTTTTTCAGTTCCTGATATCGTTACCGATTTCAATTTTGTAGCTGTTTATGGTTTGCAATCCAATCTTTCAAAAGTATATGTAGGTGGAGTGGAACAAACCTCATCAGTTACAGTGAATGACTTCTCTAAACCGGTAATTTATGCAGTTAAATCTGCCCAGGGAGATGAAAAAATTTATACGGTTAAATTTTCCACTTTCCCGGCATCCAGCGAAAAAGCGCTTACAAAGTTTGCTCTTGGTGTAGGCGGAAATGGAGAAATAGGTGAAATTAACGAAGAAACGAAGGAAATCAATTTGATTTCAAATTACGCTACTAATCTGGCATCAGTGCGACTGATACTCCAGTCTTCTTATGGAAGCAAGATTCTCATCAACAATGTTGCATACTCCGATCGGAAAAATTACGACCTGGCCAAAACAGTAAAATCGATAAAAATTGTTGCTCAAAACAATTCCGAGGTTGAATATGCCATTAAAACGGTATTAGACAGCCCTGTTACCGATTTTACCTTTGAAGGTTTGGTGCCTGCTCCTGTGGGAAACATTGACGCAAATGCAAAAACAATTTCGGTTGATGTACTAAAAGGTACGGATGTAACGAAATTAATCGCAAAATGGAAGGGTTCTGTTGGAAAAGTGACAATTGGTACCGTGACTCAAACCAATGGCGTAACAGTAAATAATTTTTCGAAACCACTTATCTACACTTTTTATAAAGGAAGTACAGCAGGTGATAAATATACGGTTACGGTTAATGTCAAATAATAAACTAAAACTACAATCAATAAAACTTTTTTTAACAATTTAAATTAACATGCGTATGAAAACTTTATTTACTTTTTTGTTCGTTGTGCTTTTAGGCATAACCAGTTTATTTGCACAGGCTCCTGATGAAGGCGATGCTGCTTATGTAGCTGGATGGACAGCCCCAGTTCCAAGTTGGTGGGCCAAATTACCGACTGATGTGCCTGTAAGAAAACAAGTTGTTGCGGTACAGTCCTCGTCTTTCGATGCTCAGGGTGCCGATTTTGATGCTGAATGGGCTAAGATTCCAGGCGACGGAAATAAATTGGGTGACGAAGGCAGCCGGCTGGGTCTGACTGCATCTGACAAAGGTGATGCTGATTTTAGCGGTTCATTTAAAGTGACATATGATGATGCCAACATCTACATTTTGTTGCAATACACCGATGACGATGTTACCGGAAATGAAACTGTTGAGATTGCCTGGGCGCCTTATCTGAAAATTAATGCTCCGGAACTTGCTACTTTACCACAGGCCTGGTATTCCCGCTTCATTGAATTTGGAGGATATAAAGCTACTTTCAAGAATACAGGATTCGATGCAGCCATGATGGTTACCGGTGCAACCGGTGCTGTAAACTGGGGAGGAACAAACGATATTCTGTCAACTAATCTTTACATGGACAATCACACTGCCGTTGGCTCAAAAACCTTTAAGGTAATATATACCATCGGTTACACAGCTTTAACGGGTGATGCAAGACCAGAATTCAATGTTGATATTTGGCAGGCACTGAACGATGGAAAAGGTATTTCATTTGATATGAAAGTGAATGATATTGATGCTGACGATGCTTTTAATACCGATGCAACACCTGTAAAAAAACCTGCTGAATACTGGTGGAATGCAAAAAATAATGACTGTTATGCTCTTACCACCTATGCAGGATTTGTTAGCCCTTCAGCTCCTGTTTCTGCTGATGCAGAGTACGTAAAAGATTGGACAGCTCCAATCCCAAGCTGGTGGGCAAAATTACCGGCAGAGGAACCTGCCCGCAAACAAGCCGTTGCATCTCAGGTAGCTGGATTTGATGCTCAAGGAGCTGACTTTGATGCCGTATGGTCTAAAATTCCGGGTGAAGGAAATAAATTGGGTGACACAGGTAGTCGTTTGGGTCTGGCTGCTTCGGACAAAGGTGATGCTGACTTTAGCGGCTCTTTTAAAACCATTTGTGATGATGCCAATATCTATGTTTTGCTACAATACACCGACGATGATGTTTCGGGAAGTGAAACTGTAGAAATTGCATGGGCACCCTATCTTAAAATTGATGCTCCTGATCTTGCTACTTTACCACAGGCATGGTATGCCCGTTACATGGAGTTTGGAGCATATAAAGCTACTTTCAAAAATACAGGATTTGATGCAGCCATGATGGTTACCGGAGCAACCGGAGCCGTAAACTGGGGAGGAACAAACGATATTCTTTCAACTAGTTTGTACATGGACAATCATACTGCAGTTGGCTCAAAAACCTTTAAAGCAATATATACAATAGGTTATTCTGCATTGACTGGTGATGCACGACCAGAATTCAATCTTGATATCTGGAAACAATTGACTGAGGGAAAAGGAATTTCATTGGATATGAAAGTGAATGATGTTGATGCAGACGATGCTTTAAATACCGATGCAACGCCGGTAAAAAAACCTGCTGAATATTGGTGGAATGCAATAAATAATGACTGTTATGCGCTTACCACTTATGCCGGATTTTTAAAACCTGGCGATTTGATTGAAGTAACCAGTGCTGATGCTGAATATGTAAAAAATTGGACAACTCCTGTTCCAAGCTGGTGGGCAAAATTGCCAACTGAGGAACCTGCCCGTAAACAAGCTGTTGCTCCTCAAACTGAATCTTTTGATGCGCAAGGGGCTGACTTTGATGCTGTATGGGCTGAAATTCCTGGCGAAGCAAATAAATTGGGTGACACAGGTAGTCGTTTGGGCCTGCCTGCTTCTGATAAAGGTGATGCTGACTTTAGCGGCTCTTTTAAAACCATTTGTGATGATGCAAATATCTATGTTTTGTTACAATACACCGATGATGATGTTTCAGGGAGTGAAACTGTAGAAATTGCATGGGCACCCTATCTCAAGATTGATGCTCCTGACCTTGCAACTTTACCACAAGCCTGGTATGCCCGTTATGCTGAGTTTGGAGCTTATAAAGCTACTTTCAAAAATACAGGATTCGATGCAGCCATGATGGTTACCGGTGCAACCGGAGCTGTAAACTGGGGAGGAACAAACGATATTCTTTCAACCAGTCTGTATATGGACAATCACACTGCAGTTGGCTCAAAAACCTTTAAAGCAATCTATACCATTGGTTATTCTGCTCTGACTGGCGATGCAAGACCTGAATTCAATCTTGATATCTGGAAGGCATTAAATGAAGGGAAAGGAATTTCATTGGATATGAAAGTGAATGATGTTGATGCTGACGATGCTCTAAATACCGATGCAACACCAGTGAAAAAACCTGCTGAATATTGGTGGAATTCAGTAAATAATGATTGTTATGCACTTACCACTTATGCCGGATTTTTAAAAGTTGGTGATCTGCTTGCATTTTTACCAACAGCGACATCGTGGACTGATAATTTTGATGGAGCTACGATTTCTCCATTATGGGTTGCTGAACATGCTTCAGATCCGATTAAGGTGTTCGAATTGAGCCAGACAGGTGGAGAATTACTGGTAAATGTAGATAAAAATGCCGGTATTGAGGGAGGTATTCCTGTTTATGGTTTCTCAGCTTTACAACTGGACCTGACCAAAACCACTTTTCTCGATCTTACAACAAATCCTTTGGTCAGAATAAAATTGAAAGCAGACGCAGCGCTTACTTTCTCGGTGGGCCTCGTTCAATCAACAGTAGGTGGTAACGATGTTACAATTAATGTTACAGTTCCAGGTGATAATGCTTATCAGGAATACTTTTTTGACTTTACCGGGAAATTGGCGCCAAAGTACAATGCTGCCAAAATTGATAAGGTTTATTTGAACTTTAATCCCGGCTGGGATGCTGCCGGCAAATATAAGGGGAATGTTACTTTCGATTATTTGAAGATTGGAGATGCAGCAACAGGTTTGAATCGCGTTTATAATCCTTCTGATTTAGCTGTTTATCCAAATCCTGCAAACACTACAATTACTTTAAAGAATGCTTCTTCTTTGAGTATTCAATCTATTGTTGTAGTGAATATGTCAGGTCAAATGGTGCAACAAGTCAGGCTTTATGACGGAGGCCCTATCAATGTTCAGGACCTTCGCTCAGGCGTATATTTTCTTCGGGTTATTACCCAGGACAATGTATTGAATACCTTGAAGTTTATTAAGAATTAGATAGGTTTATTTATAAAGAAGGCTGCCAAAGGGGTGGCCTTCTTTTATAATCCTAATGAAAAATGCGATTTAATTGACCTTTCGCATCTGAAAAATGGAATCTACATCATCCGTGCGAATAGTGAAACGATGAAATTGTATCACTGACGGATATTTAGTCTTTAATAGTTAATAATTATTGTTGTAAAATGAGAGGTTGATTATTTGATGATTGACCTCTTTATTTTTAAAAGAAACATTTACTTTTATTCAATTTCGGCAAGTCAGATAAAAACAGAAAACTAAACAACAAAAAACTACAATAAAATGAAGAAAACAATTATAACACTCTTAGCCATTTTGATTGGATATTTTTCTTTCAGTCAGACAGGTTTGGTCGAAAACTTTGATGATGGTGATATAGCTGGCTGGTCTGGTCAGGCCGATTACAAACTTACCAATGTTGGTTCCGAATTAAAAATTGTAACAAACAAAACTGCCACATGGAACAGTTTTCAATATACATTTTCACCCATAAATATTTCAGCCAATCCGTTTGTAAGCCTGAAAGTTAAAACGGATATTGATTTTAACCTGAACTTTTCTGTTTGGGATAATTCTGCGGAAGCTCATTATGCCTATCCGGCAAATGATGGTTATCAGTCGATTGTTCATTCAGAAGGTTATGCCACTTACACCTTCGATTTCAGAAATGTAACCGGTGTTGATTTGACTAAGATTACTAAACTAAACTTCGTGTTTAATCCGGGTGGAGCCCAGGGATGTAATTCAACAGTATATTTCGACGATATTAAATTAGGCGACCAGGCTTTGGTAATGCCTGCAATCACCAAAATTGAGGATCAGTTTCATGGCCTTAATTCCGGAAAAGTATCCATCCCTTTTTGGGGAATAAAGGATCGTGTCGCTGGAAACACTTCTCTTTCAGTAACGGCATCAAGTTCAAATACCGAATTAATTCCAAATCCAACAGTTACCTATACTTCTGGCAGTACTTCCGGAAAACTGGAATATACACCGGTATCTAATATGTCGGGCACGGCTGTTATTACTGTTACTGTTTCAGCAAATGCCGCAAACAATAATGTTTTCACATTTAACGTAACGGTTGAGCCAAACCATGCTCCAAAAATTGATCAGGTTTCTGACAAAAACATCAGAAATGGGAAACAAACCGAAATCAAAATATCTGGGTTAGATGATGGTGATGCCAATGCCAATCAAACTATTATTGTTTCGGCAACCAGTTCAAATACGGAATTGGTGCCAAATCCTGTTGTTGAATATAAATCCGGAGATTTCACAGGTAGTCTGAAACTTAACCCGGCTTCAGGAAAAACCGGAACAGCTGTCATTAAGGTTAAGGTTCAGGATAACGGAGGAACTGTTGCAGGAGGAATTGATACAACAATTGTGACTTATAAAGTGACCGTTTACGATGAGGTAAACAACCCGCCTGCCATGAAAGCGTTAGCCAGTATTTCGATTTTACAGGATGGTCCTGAACAAATAGTGCAACTGGTTGGAATCACCGATGGTGAAGAGGATAAAGTACAAGGAATTACAATAAAGGCAACCAGTTCAAATAAATCATTAATTCCTGATCCAACTATTCAGTATTTATCCGAAGCAACATCCGGAGAACTAAAATTTACCTCATTGGCCGGTCAGATTGGTGCGGCAACCATCACTGTAACTCTTACCGACAATGGAGGAAATGCCAGCAACAATGGCAACGAATCTGCCAGTTATACATTTGATGTTGAAGTTCGGTTACGCCCGATTGCAGGGTGGGAAGATGAGTTTAATGATGGGATATTAGGTTCTCAATGGCCGGCAAACTGGGGAAATCCGGGAGAGGATACCCACTTGTGTTCAGAGAAGGATGGCGCCATGCAAATTCAGGTTGATAAAACACGCACCAATAATAAATGGGCTGGACTGTGGTTTAGTTTACCTACCGAATTAGATCTGTCACAGAACCCATACATCAGTATAACAATGAAGACAGATAATCCGCCAAAAGATATGCTGATTTTTCTGTGGGATGCTTACAATCATTATAATACAGCAAAAACAGTTAGATATACAGTTACCGGATCATTTGTGGAATATTTCTTCGATTATTCCGACCCAAGTTTCCAGTTGCAGGGCGATGGCACAAAAGTCGATATTTCGAGAATAAAAGCGCTGCTTATTAATTTTGATCCGGGAGGCGATTCTCCTTTATTCAAGGGCAGTTTCTTTTTTGATGATTTCAGGGTTGGCGATAAAGCGCACAGGAAACCAGTTGCTAACAAAGTTACCATGGCTGACATTCCTGATTTGGCATTGGAAAAAAATGCCCCACAGCAAACTGTTACAGTTACTAATTTAACCGATGGAGGAAAAGGAACCAATACTGTTAAGGTTGTGGCTACAAGTAGTAACAGGAACCTGATTCCAAATCCTGCTATTAGTTCAGTAGTTAACAAAACGGCGACTTTAACTTTTACCCCTTCACAGGGACTAACCGGTAATTCAACGATTACAGTAACAGCATCTGCAACGGGATCGACTCAAATTGTGAAAACTTTTAAGGTGTATGTAACTGCTCTGGAAGCTGCCACAGCGACCGACATAACTATTGACCTCTACAAAACCTATCAGGAAATTGATGGATTTGGGGCATTCATGGGATCGGGAGGTGACGACCCGGATACCATCATCTCACTTGCCAGCGATATTGGTATGTCTATGGCACGTTTTGGTGTAATTGGTGGTGGATTCGAAGAAAAGAATGATAACAGTGATCCAAAAGTGCTTAATTTAGATGGTTATAATCCTAATGCCCTTTCAATTTCGAATATGCAACGTATCGCGCCTTTTGTCGATAAGTTTATCGTTACTTTTTGGAGTCCAGCCGGCTGGATGAAACTCAACAAGTGGGAAGGTGGCGTTGAAAGCTATGCTGCAGATAATAAGCTCGATCCGAATTACTATGAGGAATATGCCGAAGAAGTAATTGCCTTGCTTAAAATAGTAAAAAGGGAAACCGGAAAGGATATCTATGGCATTGGTTTACAAAACGAACCTCAATTCAACGAACCTTATCCTTCGTGCCAGGTCGATCCCAACGAATTCAGGGATATTATAAAAGTTGTAGGAGCAAGACTCGATGCCGAGGGTTATGGACATGTTAAGCTGTTTTGGGCAGAAGCGCTACCGGCGCAGGGTGCTATTAGTCAATACATTGATGCTGTAAAAAATGATCCGGTTGCAAAAAGCTATGCAGATGTTGTTGCAATACATAACTACGATTCCGATGGTGCGAGCGTTGGCGGTGCAGGCTGCGATTATTGGACCAATATTTACAAATGGGCACAGGCCGGTGATACAAAATACAAAACCTGGATGACAGAAACATCGGGTCATGCTGATAGTTGGGACGGTGCGATGACCCTGGCCGGAAATATCTTTAATGCGCTCGAATGTGGAAATGCTAGCGCATGGGCATTCTGGAGTTTTTCAGTTTCAGAAGGTTCTCCCGAGTATGGTCTGGTGGTGAGCAATCGTCCTACTTCAAGATTCTATGTTTCGAAGCAATATTATAAATTTATCCGTCCGGGTGCGCTGCGTGTCGATGCTGCTTCCGCTGGAATTCCTGCTATCGCATTTAAGAACGATCAGGCCAAAACTGTTTCTGTAATTTTACTAAATAATACTACTCTTCCGCAAGCAATTGAAATTAAGGGGATAGGATTACCAACTGAATGGGAAGCCTATACAACTTCGAATGCGAGAAATTGTGAAAAAGGTAAAAATGTTGGAAAAGATGGCTTAATTGTTCTTCCTCCGCGAAGTTTGACAACCCTGGTGGGAGATAACAATAATCCTGCCCCAACCATTGATTCTGTTGCTAATGTTACCATTGAGAAGAATTCTGATATTCAAACCATTAACCTCACGGGTATCAGCGATGGAGAAGGGTTCAATCAACTCGTTACTATTACTGCAGGCAGCGATAACAAAGCACTTATTCCTGATCCGACTATTACATATTTAAATGGTCAGGCTACCGGAACACTTTCATTTACTCCGGTACAAAACATGATCGGTAGTGCTAATATTGCCATTACACTTACTGATAATGGCGATCCTGCGCGAACAACTACCACTAATTTTAGTGTTACCGTTAATGTAAAAACCGGTTTGCATTCTTTAACCGAAGAAGGAATATCTGTTTACCCAAATCC
Source organism: Draconibacterium sp. (assembly GCA_041737765.1). Taxonomy (GTDB): domain Bacteria; phylum Bacteroidota; class Bacteroidia; order Bacteroidales; family Prolixibacteraceae; genus Draconibacterium. The sequence continues at coordinate 44,979 of JBGSRA010000041.1, forward strand.
TGTAAGTAACTTCCTAACCATAAAATTGCCTAAGACCTCAGAAAATATAATTATTATAACTGATGCAAATGGAAAAGTTCAATTAACCAAAAACGTCAGCGCCCTGACTGAATATAAACTGAATGTACGAAATTATGCCAAAGGGACTTATTTGCTAACCTTAATTGGCAATAAAGAAAAGCATACTGTCAAATTTGTTGTTGAGTAAAACAATCTTAAAATTCATATAATGTCAAAAATAAAGTTCTGTCACTTAATATTTTTATCTGTTGTCTTAAATCTCTTTAGCAGTTGCAACAATGACGATCCGGTTGTTGAAGAAGAATTTGTATTTCCTTCAAAAGTAATCAACAAGATTGTTGTCGATGCAAATGGAGCAAAATGGTTTGCTACCGAAAAAGGTGTTATTAGTTTTGATGGTTTAAAATGGACAAGTTATGCAGATGATCAGAATAAAACCACGGGTTCAATCTCTGATATTGTTTTCGATCGGTTATCCGGAATCAAAAAGCTTTGGCTGGGCTCAAATGTTGGATTGTCATCTTACGAATTTGGAACTTCAACTATTTCCACCGATAACTTTAATACCTCAAAAGATGTGATACTGTCCGACACTGTTTCTGCGCTTGGGATCGATAAAAGTGCGGTTAAATACATCGCCACTTCAAAGGGTTTATCGATTCTGAAAGGAGATAAATGGGATGAATTCTACGGGCGGAATGGCGAGGAAATTCTGACTGAGTTTAAAATCAGTTCGATTGCTGTTGCCGAAAATGGTTATATATATGCAGCTACCGAAGGTGGGGGTATTTCGAGGTTTAAATATACAGATGCCATTTCGGGCGCTACCACTTTTAATCTTCCATGGGCCGGCGGACTTCCATCAGAAAATGTGCTTTGTGTTATAACCGAAGGTAATGCTCAATGGTACGGCACAGATGCCGGGATTGCATATCATGCGAGTGAGCTTGCCAAATCTGACTGGACAACTTACACCCGCGCCGATGGGCTGATTTGCGACACCGTGTACGCAATTGCAAAAGACCTGGCCGGAAATGTATGGTTTGGAACTCACAAAGGTATTAGCAAACTGGCAGTTAATTCCTGGCAGAATTTTACCGTCAAGGATGGTATAATTGCTGATAAAATAAATTCAATAGCCATTGATGCAGATGGTTCGTTATGGTTTGGAACTGATAAAGGTATTTCTCATTTTTCAGGTGGCAAATGGGAGAATTTTTAAATAATCTGATATATCGGGAACTTCTTATTTTTCTTATATCCACGGACATCATCAGTTAATATCGTATTTAGAAATCATTTTTGATTTAATATGATGCCATTAAATTGTCCTGACTTGTCCCCCCTTAATATATTGGAAAAAAATATGTATTGTAAATCAGTTAAATAGCATTATAAAATATAAATTTGTCGCACTAAGGTGATTTTTATGTTGTCTGTTAGGGTAGTAAATACCGCATCCAAATCCAAAGTGGGAATAAAAGGCTATTACACCAATCTGGAAGAAAGTGTACTGAACAATAAAACCATTATGGAACGCTACCATGAACTTTACATGATTGAACAGGCCTTCAGAATTTCCATGCATGATTTACACACTAGGCCCATATTTCATTTTAAAGAAGAACCCATCAAACTCCACATTTTAATTAGTTTTATGGCTCTGGCAGTGTCAAAGCACATCGAACTTCAAACTAATATATCCATTAAAAAATTTATCACTGAATCTAAAAAAGTTTCCGATGCAGGGCTACTCAACACATTAACCAATGAAGAAATTAAAATAGGAACTAAAATTTCATCCGACTTTGTAAAAACTATTCAAAATCTAAATTTGTAGCACTAAAGGGGACAAGTCAGGATTAACCCAAGGAAATAGATTATGTCAAGAAGTAAACCTACTTGCTGTACTCAGGTCAAAGGTTAGCTTGATAAAAAAGTTAAACTTTTGACATATATTTTTATTCGCTGAAGATTACTTTTTTATTTCTTTAATTGCCCTTCTATCGATTCATCAACTCCCAGAAACTTATTCTTGATTGCATCAGCAGTTAATGCTTGTTTGCTGATAACCAGCTCCTGATAGTAGTTTGTGAGTTGTGAACGAACTTGTTCCAGGTATGAATTAAGTTTGCTTATTTCCGGATTTTTTCCTTTTGCCATACCTTTCCCATTATTCCAGTTATCGGTATGAATCCGTCTTTTCACCGAAATCTCACAACGATAGGTATTAACTGTGATACGCGCGTAGATAGGGGCTTCTCCGTCTTTGATTCTGTGTTTGCGTATTACAAACTGAATCCCGAATGTGTTTACATTTTTCATAGTTCTTGAAATTATTTAATTATTGTTCACCTTTTGGTTCACAGAAATGTTTTAAAAATGACCTCAAAATGAACTAAACTGAACCAAAAACTATGTTTATAATCTATTGATATATAGATTTTTAATGTGTTTCTGGTGAACCAAATCTAAAAATTAATTTGGTTCACCGTTTTGTTCACATTTATAACGGGTTTTTATGGTTTATTTTGACTTCGTAAAAATAAAAAAACCTGCAAATCATTTGATTTACAGGCTTTTGAATTTTTTTGATTTCTCCTTTCGTCGGGGTGACAAGATTTGAACTTGCGACCCCCCGCCCCCCAGACGGATACGCTACCAGGCTGCGCTACACCCCGAACTATTCACTAAAATTTCTTTTAGCGCCTGCAAATGTAACAGTTGATTTTTCATTTGCAAAACTTTTCTTTTGTAATTCATAATGTAATTACCGGCAAATAGTTTTTGTCTATTCGCGGTTCATTATTATTGATTGGATTTGTTGTGTGTGGTACAATATGTTTTGTAATTTTGACGCTAAAAAAATCAAAAGTTATGTTTAAACCACTTGATATTAGCGAAAGCAAAGAAAAAACAATCACGCAACCTACTGATGTTGAACGTGTAAAGTGTTTAATTGTTGGTTCAGGGCCTGCAGGATATACTGCGGCAATTTATGCATCCCGTGCCAATTTATTTCCGGTAATGTACGAAGGATTACAACCCGGTGGCCAGTTAACCACTACCACCGAAGTTGAAAATTACCCGGGTTATCCTGAAGGAGTAACCGGTCCGGTGATGATGGAGGATTTCAAAAAACAGGCACAGCGTTTTGGTGCCGATGTTCGCTGGGGAATGGCAACCAAAGCTGATTTTTCGGGAGAAATTCATAAAGTGTGGATTGATGATACCAAACTGATTGAGGCAGAAACAGTGATTATTGCAACCGGTGCCACAGCCAAGTATTTGGGGCTTGAGGATGAAAAGAAATATGCTGGTGGCGGTGTTTCAGCCTGTGCCACCTGCGATGGTTTTTTCTACCGGGGTAAAGATGTGGCAGTAGTAGGTGGTGGCGACACCGCTGCAGAAGAAGCCATGTACCTGGCCGGGTTATGCCGCAAGGTTTATCTGATTGTTCGCCGCGACGAATTGCGGGCTTCAAAGGTAATGTCGGATCGGGTGCAGAAAACACCAAATGTTGAAATATTATGGAAACACCAGACCAAAGGTTTGATAGGCGATAACGGTGTGGTTGAAGGTGCTGCATTGATAAAAAACAAGGGTGAAGCAAACGAGGAAGAAGTAAAAATAAAAATCGATGGTTTTTTCCTGGCCATCGGTCATAAACCCAACTCCGATATTTTTGCTGACTATCTTGATACCGATGAAGTGGGTTATATAAAAACCATTCCCGGAACCTCGAAAACAAAAGTACCCGGCGTTTTTGCGTGTGGCGATGTACAGGATTCGCATTACCGTCAGGCTGTTACGGCAGCTGGTTCGGGTTGCATGGCTGCAATCGATGCTGAAAGATACATCTCCGAAAAACATTCGTAATTGTAACTTAATGACATAAAAAAAGCAGGATAAATTCCTGCTTTTTTTATGTTTATATGTAATGTCTTTTCCAATCTTTCTCTCCTACGGGGAAATAAGAAAGGGCTTCTTTAATGACCATCAACCTTTACAGTTGCAAGTTCAGTTGCTGAATATTTACCTTCGTTCAACTTTTTACTAACACTTTTAAATGCTTCCAGTGTAATTTTTACATCTTCCAAAGTATGAACTGCAGTTGGCATTAATCGTAGAATTATTTCACCTTTTGGAATTACCGGGTAAACAACCATCGAACAGAAAATGCCATAGTTTTCACGTAAATCGTAAACCATATTTGTCGCTTCTTCAACACCGCCTTTCATAAACACAGGTGTTACCGCCGAATTTGTTCTTCCCAAATCGAATCCGGCTTCGCGTAATCCTTTTTGAAGCGTTTCAACAATAGTCCATAATTTTTCCTTAAATTCAGGTCTTGTGCGAATCATCTCAAGCCTTTTTAAACCACCAATAACCATTGGCATTGGTAACGATTTGGCATAAGTTTGCGAACGCATATTATAACGCAGATAGTAACAAATATCGGTTTCGCAGGCAATAAATCCACCAATGCCGGCCATTGCTTTTGCAAAAGTGGCAAAGTACAGGTCTATTTTGTCCTGAACACCAAAATGCTCACCGGTTCCGGCGCTGGTTGCACCCATCATCCCAAAACCATGCGCATCGTCAACGAGTAAACGGAATTCAAATTCGTCTTTTAAAGCAGCAATTTCGTCGAGTTTGCCCATGTCACCAGCCATTCCGAAAACTCCCTCAGTGATAACCAGTACTCCACCTTTTTGTTTTTCAGCCAGTTTGGTAGCATGTTCTAATTGTTTGCGCAAACTTTCCATATTATTATGAAGGAAAACAAACCTTTTTCCCATGTGTAAACGAACTCCATCCAGAATACAAGCGTGCGATTCGGCATCATAAACAATTACGTCGTTTCTTCCGCAAAGGGCATCAATAACCGAAACCATACCCTGGTATCCGTAATTTAACAGAAAAGCATCGGGTTTACTAACAAAGGCTGCCAGTTCACGCTCCAGTTCTTCATGTTTCGATGTTTGCCCCGACATCATTCGTGCACCCATTGGGTATGCCATGCCATATTGTGCGGCAGCATCAGCATCGGCTTTTCTTACTTCGGGGTGGTTTCCCAGTCCAAGGTAATTATTTAAACTCCAGTTTAGAACTTCTTTACCCCTGAACATCATCCTTGGGCCCAATTCGCCTTCCAGTTTCGGAAAAGCAAAGTACCCGTGAATTTGCTTTCTGTATTTGCCTATTTCGCCCTGGTTCGCTCTGAATTTTTCAAATATATCCACGTTGTAAAATTTTTGTAATTAATTCGGTGCAAATGTAAACTTTTTTAAATTTCAGGCAAACCTGTTAATTAATGCTAACAACAGTTTTGATGTATTGATATCATTTATATTTTCGCCGGAAAATTTGCTGTGGTTTTAATGTATAAAACTAAAAATGAATAGGCTACAAAAAACATTTTAATATTTTACACGTTTAAATTTAACTCAGCAAATCGTTTCAGGTATATAAAAAAAGTATATTTTTGCGCCATGTTAATGAAAATGAGATTTTTTAATTCAGCACTGATTCTGTTAACGGTAATTTTAAGTTCATGCGGGAGTTACAATAAAATTGTAAAAAGTACCGATTACGAATATAAATACAAAAAAGCCATTGAGTATTACGAAGACGGGGAATATGTAAGATCGGGGACCCTGCTAAAGGAACTTGTAAGTATTTACCGTGGAACCAACCGTGCTGATAAAGTATATTACTATTATGCCAAAAGTATGATTGGGCAAAATGACTATTTAATGGCAGGACATTATTTTAAAACTTTAATTAAAGAATTTCCAATGAGTGAATATGCTGAAGAAGCATATTTTATGGATGGATATTGTTCTTATTTAATGTCGCCTAAGTCTCGTCTTGATCAGACAGTTACACATGAAGCCATCGACGCCCTGCAATTGTACGTGAATCTTTATCCGTTTAATGATAGGGTAGATGAGGCAAACCGGCTTATCGACGAAATGAATGATAAATTGGTTTACAAATCGTATTTAAGTGCAAAACTCTATTACGATTTCGAAAACTATAAAGCAGCAGTTATCGCATTGAATAATAGTTTAAGCGAACATCCCGATTCAAAATACCGGGAAGAATTGATGTTTATGTTACTCGAATCGAAATATATGCTGGCTGTTGGAAGTGTGTTCGATAAACGTCAGGAAAGACTTTCGAGTGCTCTCGACGAATATTTTTCATTTATTGACGAATTTCCTGAAAGCAAACATATTAAGGAAGCTGAGAGATTTTACAAGGTAACATCCCAAATGTTAAATTATAAACCAGAAGAAACAAATATTAATTAAAATCATGGATTACAAAAAAACAAAAGCTGCACCTTCTACCATTTCACGCGATTTGGAAGTTCTAACGCAGGAAACAGGAAACATCTACGAAACAGTAATGATTTTGGCAAAAAGGGCAAATCAGATTTCTTCGGAGTTAAAAGAAGAATTGAATCAGAAACTTCAGGAATTTGCATCTTATACTGATAATTTGGAAGAAATATTCGAAAACAGGGAACAAATCGAAATCTCCAAATTTTATGAGAGAATGCCAAAACCATCGTTAATTGCTTTCGAAGAATTAAAAGAAAACGAAATTTACCACAGAAATCCCAGCAGGGAGAATAAACCCAAAATTTAATTTTAAAGCCCATGAGGCTTAAAAGTAAAAAAATAATTTTAGGGATAACCGGAAGCATAGCTGCATACAAGGCAGCTATGCTTTTGCGTTTATTGGTAAAAGAAGGTGCTGAAGTACAGGTGGTAATAACCACTGCAGGTAAAGAATTCATAACTCCCGTGACACTGTCGGCTTTATCAGGGAAACCGGTTATCAGCGAGTTTTTTGGTGCCAGTGACGGAACATGGAACAGTCATGTTGACCTTGGTTTGTGGGCCGATATCATGTTGGTTGCACCTGCCACTGCTTCTACCATTGCAAAAATGTCAAATGGTATTGCCGATAATATGCTGGTAACTACGTACATGTCGGCTAAATGTCCGGTTTTTGTTGCACCTGCCATGGATTTAGACATGTTCGCGCATCCTTCAACCCAAAAAAACCTTGAAATATTAAAATCATTCGGAAATAACATAATCGAACCTGCATTTGGTGAACTGGCCAGTGGATTAACCGGAAAAGGCAGAATGGAGGAGCCCGAAAATATTCTTGAAATTGTAGTTGGTCATTTAAATCAGGGGAGCAGTTTAAAGGGAAAATATTTTTTGGTTTCTGCCGGTCCAACCTTCGAAAAAATTGACCCTGTGCGTTATATTGGGAATTTTTCTTCAGGCAAAATGGGATATGCTATTGCCGAACAACTTGCTGACTGCGGTGCAAAGGTCCTTTTGATTTCCGGTCCTGTGTCGTTAAAAACCGGAAATAAAAATATTGAAACAGTTTTGGTGGAATCAGCCAGCGAAATGTTTACAGAATGTACTTCGAGGTTTGAAAATTGTGATGGTGCAGTAATGTGTGCAGCTGTAGCAGATTTTACTCCGGTTAATACTGAAAAACAAAAAACAAAGCGGGGCAAATCGAACTGGAATCTTGAGTTGCAACCTACCCGGGATATCGCGCAGGCATTGGGCGAAATAAAATCCGGCAAACAAATTCTGGTGGGCTTCGCACTTGAAACAAACGATGAAACTGAAAATGCAATGAAAAAGCTGGTTTCAAAAAATCTGGATTTCATCGTTTTAAATTCGTTAAACGAAAAAGGAGCCGGATTTCAGGTTGATACCAACAAAATTACAATCATCGATAAATACAATAATCAACAGTTTTTTGAGTTAAAAAGTAAAAAGGAGGTTGCAGTCGATATTGTTGATAAAATCATTTCAATTTTAGATTGAATCTTTTTTTTCGTGATTTGTTTTAGTTTGAAACTGTTATTTTTGACCGACATGAAATACATCTTCTTTTTGATAATATGGTTTTTATTTGCAACGGTTACAAGTTCTGCTCAGGAATTACGCTGTAATGTAACTGTTTCGGCACAGCGAATACAGGGTGCAAACCAGAATTTATTCAGAACCATGCAATCGGATATTTACGAATTTATGAATAACCGCAAATGGACTGACCATGTATATAGTTACGATGAAAAACTGAAATGTAACATAATGATACTTCTTGAAGAGCAGATTTCAGCCGATGAATTTCGTGGTACAATACAGGTTCAGTTAATCAGGCCGGTGTTCGATTCGAGTTATGAAACTACTCTTTTGAATATTAAAGACAACGATTTTCGCTGCCGTTATGTTGAATTTCAACCTCTTGAGTTTAATGAAACCTCGAACAGGGAAAATCTCACCAATATTCTGGCATTTTATGCCTATGTAATTTTAGGATATAATTACGATTCTTTTGGTGCCGAAGGTGGAACTCCTTATTTTGAAAAAGCACAGGCAATTGTAAATAATTCTCAAACGCTGAATGTAAAAGGCTGGAAATCATTTGAGAGCGAAAGAAACCGGTACTGGCTTCTTGAAAACATACTAAACAAATCGTATTCCGATTTCCGGAAATGCATGTATAACTATCACCGAAATGGTTTGGACTTAATGTCGCAAAGGGCAGAAGAAGGAAGGGCAACCGTTGCAGAATCTTTGCGCGATCTTCAGAAAGTTTTTCGCAAACGCCCATCAACGTATATTTTGCAAATGTTTTTCGATGCAAAGGTTGACGAACTGATTAATATTTTCTCCAAATCATATCCCGATGAAAGAAATCGTGTTTTGACCATTCTGAACGAAATCGACCCGTCAAACGGTAGCAAATACGCTAAAATTTCGCAGGATGATGAACAAGGACAAGGGCAAATGTAAAATCGTGACAAATGCTGACCAGACTTTCTATTTCGAATTACGCAATTATCGACAACCTCAATATTGATTTTCACGAAAAACTGAATTCGGTTACAGGTGAAACGGGTGCCGGAAAATCAATTATTCTGGGGGCTTTGGGATTGATTTTAGGCAACCGTGCCGATTTGTCGGTGTTGAAAGATAAATCAAAAAAATGTATTGTTGAAGGTGTTTTTGAAATTGGAAATTACCAGCTTCAAACTTTTTTCGAAGAGAACGATTTGGATTATGAAACCACAACGATTATTCGCCGGGAAATAACATCATCAGGTAAATTCAGGGCTTTTATTAACGATACTCCGGTTAACCTGAAAACCATGCGCGATTTGGGATTGTGTTTAATCGATATCCATTCGCAGCACCAGAATCTGGAGTTGGGTAACCAAAAATTTCAACTCGATTTGGTCGATACTGTTTCTGGTGCTGGTGAAATTCTTTATCAATACCGCGAAATTTATACTGAATTTGTTCGGTTAAATAAAAACCTTGACGAATTAATTGCCAAAAGCGAAAAGGAAAGTGCTGATTTGGATTACTGGCAGTTCCAGTTTAATCAGTTGAATGAAGCTGCATTAACAGAAAATGAACAGGAAGAACTTGAAGTTCTTTTAGAGCAACTTTCACATGCTGAAGACATAAAAAGTGCTTTTACCGAAGTACAGCGATTGCTCGATGATGAACAGTTTTCGGTAATTCAGAATCTGAAAGAAAGTCAGAAACGGCTTGAAAATATTAAACATTATATTTTTGAAATTCCCTTGCTTGCCGAACGAATGCAAAGCAGTTTGCTGGAAATAAAGGATATTTTCGATGAAACGGAACGATTGGCAGCAAAGATTGAACACGATCCTGCCCGTATTGAAAAAGTAAACGAAAGATTGAATCTCATTTACAGCCTTCAACAAAAACACCATGTGAATACTGTGCATGAATTAATCGGTTTGAAAAATTCGTTCGACGAAAAAATAAACCAGGTAACTGGTTATGAAGAAGAAATACAAAAACTGAAAGACCAGCTTAAGAAAAGCCGTTTGAAACTGGAGGAGAAAGCCAGGGAATTAAGTTCAATCCGGAAAAAGTCGTTTACAAAAATAGAATCGGCAATTGTTGGTGATTTACAGCAATTGGGCATGACCAAATCGAAACTGGAAGTAGTTCATGAACAACTGCCTGATTTTACAGCCATTGGAATAGATGCAGTTTCGTTTTTGTTTAGCGCCAATGCAGATACATTGCCCAATGAAATTTCTAAAGTAGCCTCGGGTGGCGAAATGTCCCGATTGATGCTGGCAATAAAAAATTTGCTGCGCAAATCGAAAGCGCTGCCAACGGTTATTTTCGATGAGATTGATTCTGGTGTTTCGGGTGAAATTGCCTTGAAAATGGGAAATATTATCAAGTCGTTTTCTGCTACAACTCAAATCATAAATATTACCCATTTGCCTCAAATTGCTGCAAAAGGTGATGCACATCTGTTGGTTTACAAATTCGAAGAAAATAGTAAAACCTTTACCTCTATAAAACATTTGAACCAAAACGAAAGGATAGTTGAACTGGCAAAAATGGTGGGGGGCGACAGTTATTCGGAAACCACTTTGAAAACTGCGGAAGAGTTGTTAAACGGTTGATTATCGATAATCCGATAATTTTTATTTTCCCATAAACTCCTGATTACGTAGTTTAATTAATTTTCAATAGGTGAATTATATTTTTAATTATATTTGTGTTTTATAAATATGAATTAAAAATTATGACAACATTTACCAGTACTTTACCCGACGAACTTCTACAGAAGTTAAATGATATGGCCATTAAATTGTCAATTCCCAAAAACAGGATTATTGAAAAAGCACTTCAGATTTATCTTGACCAGTTAAACAGGGCTGAATATGTAAAATCATTCAAACAGGCAGCCGAAGATGTTAATATCATTGAAATGGCAGAAGAAGGGATGGAAGATTATCTTACACAGTTGGAGCAATGAAGCAGCGTGAGATTTGGTATGCCAATTTAAATCCTGGAAAAGGAAGTGAGCAGCAAGGTTTTCGTCCGGTAGTTATAATTAGTGGAAATATGTTGAATCAATATCTTCAAATAGTAATTGCCTGTCCGTTGACTACGAAACTTAAAAATTACAAAGGGAATATTGTTTTGGAACCAAATTCAGATAATGGATTATCTGAAAAATCAGAAATCATGGTTTTCCAGATTCGTTCAATATCGAAAGTCAGGTTGATTAATAAAATTGGAGCAATTTCCGAAAAACAGCTGGGTGAACTTAAACTTGGATTGGATGATATTTTAAGATATTGAAGTCGGATTTAAGCATAAAAAAAGGCCTCTTTGCAGAGACCTTTTCTATTCTTGTTAGAATTTTCTTTCTTTAATACGGGCTTTTTTACCTGTCAAATCGCGCAGATAAAACAATCTTTTCCTGCGAACTTTACCGCGTTTGTTTACTTCGATTGCATCAATAAAGGGTGAAGTTAATGGGAAAATTCTTTCCACACCAATGTTTCCTGACATTTTACGTACTGTAAATGTTTTGGTTGAACCACTACCGCTTATCTGAATAACCACACCGCGGAAGTTCTGTATTCTTTCCTTATTTCCTTCAACGATTTTATAACTCACAGTTACAGTGTCGCCTGCAATAAACTCAGGATGTACTTTTCCCTTTGCAAATTCCTGTTCTACTAATTTTATTAAGTCCATTTCAATATTTTTAATTATGGTTGGCAATGTAATCCGTCAAAAGCGGAAAAGAGATTGCTTTAAAAGTGGCGCAAAAATAACAAAAAAATCAATTCGCCAAAATCAAATGATGTCCTATTTTAAATTGTTACAGAATTAATATTCTGAACATTTTAATGACCTGAACTTCCAATTACTTTTTTACTATCGCCGGTGCTGGCAGCAATTGCTTTGTACCACCATTCGGGGTATCCGGCAAAAATGGGTGATGGCGCCATTCCCGTCTCTGTTCTTTCAAATTGGCCATCTTTTTCGCGTTTAATGTTGCCGTCCATATATTTTACAAGCAAATACTGGCCTAATTTTTTCCATTCCGCAGTCATATTATTTGCTTCGTTAACAGAATATTCAGTTAAAAATTTAATTGCCTGTTCCTTGTTCGCATTATACAGTGTTTCAGCAGCTTTATCAATAAGCAGAACATAAGAAACAAATTTATTTTCAAGCCTGCTTTGAACTTTCTGAACATCTTTAATCATATCGATGTAACGCAGGTAAGTGAGATTGGTAACCAGGTTAAAAGTCCAGAATGCCGAAGTTTCGCTGTAGGTAAGCATGTCGCCGTTTCCAACCCTGAAACATTCCGGAATTTCGGTAATGCCGCAATACATTGGTGAATAACAGGTACTGTAAGTATCGTCAACACCAAACCAGAGAATTCCTCCAATTGGATTTGGCAACCAGTTACGGCTTTGTGTTACAAACGAAAATCCGGTTTGCTGAGTCGAAATTGCCCTTTCGTGGCAATATTCAACCGAGTCAACTTTCCATGTCATTGCTCTCCAACGGTATGGAAGACTGAATGGCCCTGCTCCCAAATCATTTGACATTTGCAGCTCTGTATTCTCGTAATGGTCACGCATCATGTTCATTACATCCTGAACCGACAGTTTTTTATCTGGTTTTATCCACAACGGAATACGGTTGGTAGCAAAGTTGTTCGAACCTCCATGATTTACAATACCTTTTGCATATTCGTTGTATTTATCCATGCCGGCGGCTACTTTGTTAAATCCTGCCCAAACGCGGGCATCGCAAAACCTTGCAGCGCTAAAATCAACAGGAGCATAAACATCCGAAAAACTAAATTCTTTATCCTCACTTTTATACCAGCCCTTTTTACGGGCAAAAGTGATAACGTCATCAGCATAAACACAATTATCTTTATCGTTTAACGGGAAACTTGTAATGCGAGCCTGGTTGGCATGACCGCTGATATATCCGTCCGGAATCTTAACTGCAACCCAAACGGCACCCTTTTCTCCCTCGCCTTTGCCAATCAGTTCGAGTATCCACACTTCGTTGGGGTCAGCTATTGAAAACGATTCACCCGAACTTGCATATCCAAATTCCTTTACAAGGCTGGTCATCACCTCAATCGCTTCGCGGGCGGTTTTGGTGCGTTGCAGAGCAACATAAATCAAACTGCCATAATCCATTATTGCGCCACTCTGACTTCCTAGTTCGCTCCGGCCGCCATAAGTTGTTTCGCCAATGGCAAGCTGGAATTCGTTCATATTTCCAACAACACTGTATGTATGAGCAGGTTGGGGTATTTTACCAAGGAATTTTCCTGTGTCCCATTCATAAATATCACGCAGGGTACCAGCCGGATGATTCTGTGCAGGCTGAAAATACAACTCGCCATACAATGTATGCGAATCGGCGGCATAAGTAATCATTGTTGAGCCGTCAGCCGAAGCGCCGCGGGTGACCAGGAAATTGGTACAACCATTTGAAACCTGGTTGCCGGCAATCATAAAAACAAGAAAAATAAATCCTGTTAAAGTGAGTTTTTTATTCATTATAATATAGTTTTTAATTTATTGAAGAAAGCAAATATTTTGAAGCATTTTATTTTTTGTCTGGTTTTCGTTTTTCGTCGTTGATTTTTACAGGGTCTTGTCTTGTGTCAAAAACATCAGTAATAAGAACACCTTCAGGTATTTCCCTGTAAATTATTTTGTAATTTCCTCTTAAAAGGAATCTGTGTCCTTCGTTAAGTTTTTCAAGATTCAATTCAATCTGGCCAGAGTAAGGATATATTTTTAATTGTCTTGTTGATGCAAAAATTTCTGATTTTATTTTCCGGGCAACAGCGGGACTTGCTTTTACTTTGTAGTATTGAAAAATTTCTGAAAGCATTTCAGAAGCAAAATCTGTCCAAATAATCTTCATTTTTATTACCAGTTTTCGGATTCCTTCTCAAGTTGTTCCTGAGTTTTATATTTTCCGGTTAGATAATCTTGTGAAGATTTTTTTGCCCTGTCCATTAATTGTTTCTGTGTAAATGGCTTAATATTACGTTTTTCTATCTGAGTTTTCTGAACTTCAGTTATTGTTGATTCAATTTTACGAAAAATCTTTTCATCACGAAGTCCTGCCAGATATTCTATTGCATTAAGTTTTCTTGTCTGTAAATCCATAATGATGTTTTTTACAAATATACATTTCAAATCAATAATTAGCATCTGTTTTTAATGCTTTTTGGTTTTGACTAAGGGTATCTGCTATTTACAAACACCCCTTAATTGCTTCAAGTGTTTCTTCAATATCATTATCGAGTCCTACCGAAAAGCGCACCAATCCTTCAGAAAGTCCCATTTCTTTTTGCACTTCAACCGGTATTTCTGACGATGTACTATGACCAGAACAACTAAAAAGGGTTTTAAAATAACCCAGCGAAACCGCCAGGTATCCAACATCAGCTTCCTGCATTTTTTGCATTACAATGTATGCATTTTCCATTGTGCCAAAATCAATTGCTAAAATTCCTCCAAAACCGAATTCTTCATTCATCATTTCTTTGTGAATTTCGTATTGAGGATGATTTTTTAATCCCGGGTAAATCACTTTCAATCCCATTTTCTGAAAGTTTTCAGCAAGATACGATGCATTTTTACTGTGTTGTTTCATGCGGATGTGCAAAGTGTTCAGGTTTTTCAGAATAGAGGAGGAGCGGAGCGGATCGAGTACAGGCCCGAGTAACATTGCAGTACCATTATTAACATTCGAAAGTTGATTTACAAATTCATGCGAACCGCAAATGGCGCCGGCAACACAATCGTTTTTACCGTTGATAAACTTGGTCATGCTGTAAACCACCAAATCGGCACCAAGAATGGCAGGTGTAAAAATCATTGGAGTAAACGTGTTGTCAACCATCAGTTTAGCTCCGGCTTCGTGTGCAATATTTGCCAGCTTCGGAATGTTGGAGACTTGTAAAAGCGGATTAGTGACACTTTCAGTATATATTACTTTTGTATTGGGTCGAACAGCATTTATTACTTCTTCGAGGTTGGTAATGTTTACAAACGAAACTTCGATGTTGTATTTAGGCAGCCAGTTTTTCAGAAATGCATAAGTACCGCCATAAGTTGTAACACTGGTAATAATATGGTCGCCTGAATTACAAAGCTGCAAAAGTGCGCATGTGATAGCCGCCATTCCAGATGCTGTAATCCATGCCGATTCGGTGTTTTCCATTGCTGCAAGTGCATCGGCGAGGTACTTATTACTAGGATTCCAGTGGCGCGAATACAAAAAACACCCTTCCATTTGCCCAAGAAAGGTCTCTTCCATGGTTTTTCCTTTCAGAAAAGTATAGGTCGAGGAGTCAGTAATCGACGGATTTACATCTCCAAATTCGCCAAATTGTTTTAAATCGTGGATGGCTTTTGCCGGATTAAATTTCATAGTTTCAGATTTTAATGAAAGCTTCAAAATTCAAAATAATTGAGGATTTTAAGAATGATTAAAATCTTCTTTTTCAGTAGATTTTTGGTTCAGGCCAGATAAATAATCCCTCCACTATGATCCCGCACTGCCCCAGTTACTGAAGAAAGACAATTGTTTTGTCCGTTTAAACGTAAAACTCCTAGAAAAGCAAAAATCAACGCTTCCTTAAAATTGATGATTTCTTTTGAAGGAATAACTATTTCAACCTGAACCTGTTTTGAAATCAGTTCGATCAGGAATGAATTGAAAGCTCCACCACCGGTCACCAGTATTTTCCCTTTGTCTTTGTCTTTGTCTTTGTCTTTGTCTTTGCCTTTGCCTTTGCCTTTAACTAAAACTGTTACTGCAATTTGCTGTGTAATATGTTCGTAAACAGTTTTCAGTTTGTCATTTTCCGAAATTTCCACATCGTTTAAAACCGGCAGAAAAACCTGTTCAACCCATTCGCGTCCCAATGATTTTGGGGATTCTTTCAGGTAGAAATTCAGTTGGTTGAGTTTTTCAAGCAGTTCGGTATTTACTTTTCCTTTCCGGCCAAGTTCACCATTTTTATCAAAGGCAAATCCCTGTTTTTCAGCAAAATAATTCAAAATAATATTTACAGGACAAATATCGAAAGCAATGCGTTTCCCATTCTTTTCGAATGAAATATTGGCAAAACCGCCCAAATTCAGGCAGAAATCATATTCTCCAAACAAAAGCCTGTCGCCAACCGGAACCAGCGGAGCACCCTGTCCGCCAAATGCAACATCTCCTGCTCTGAAATCGGCAACGGTTGTAATTTGTGTTACAGCCGCAATTTCAGCTCCGTTACCAATCTGAAAAGTAAAATGTTTGTCGGGCTGATGAAAAACAGTGTGACCGTGTGATGCAATCAAATCTGGAACAAAACCTGTTTTTTCAATAAACCGTTTAGTTTCAACTCCAAGAAAACGACCATATTCAGAATGAAGTTCTATTAGTTTTTCGCCTGAAAGGGAAGGTGAGTTTCTAAGTTTTTCACTCCATTCAATAGTATAGGAGATTGTTTCGCCAAAAAGAAGGTTGAAATTCCATTTCCCATTTTCCTGCCAAAATTCCGTGGCAACCAAATCCAATCCGTCGAGCGAGGTGCCCGACATTAATCCTATCGCATTGATTTTATTTCTGGAATGTTGCTTCATACTCGGAACTATTTCCTTTTGTGTCGGTTACAGTCAGTTTAAACTGGTGTTGTTTATTCAATTCAAACCGTTCAGCATCAAAATAATGAGTAATTGTGTTACTTTTTGCATCATATTCAAACAATGCCCAAATACCGTCAATCAATCCTTCAAACTGGTCAATTCCAGTCAGGTCATCTGTAATTGTAAATCGAATTCTATCGGCTTCTGTAAGAGTGTTGTTATTTGTAATACTGAGTGGTTTAATGGTTGGAGGAATTGTATCAATACGAACTGCAAAATTGCCAAAATTTTTAATTTCTCCCATAACTTTTCCGTTTTCATATTTTCCACCGGCA
Organism: Draconibacterium sp.; assembly: GCA_041737765.1. Classification (GTDB taxonomy): domain Bacteria; phylum Bacteroidota; class Bacteroidia; order Bacteroidales; family Prolixibacteraceae; genus Draconibacterium. The sequence continues at coordinate 61,881 of JBGSRA010000041.1, forward strand.
GCACGGTATTTTCCCGTTTCAGGGTTGATATTTACAAGTAACGCTTTATTTTGAAAATGCTCTTCGATATTTTTCGTTTTTATTGAAATGGTAGCATTTTTGTTTAACGGAACAGTGTTGTTATGGATTTGATGAACCGATGAATAATATCCATCTCCGGCTTCGCCTGACTGATAATTAAAATTCAGGTTTTTATACAGGGCATTTTCCGGAAGTTCAATTTCAACCTCTTCATTTTGCCAGTGGTTTGTTTTGCCACATTCAAATATTGTTGTAAAATCAGTAGTAATTACAGGCATTTCCCTGTATTTTCCTTCAACCGAAAACTCAAGTACAGCGCTGTTTCCTTTCGAATCTTTCAGTTCAATTTTTACGGGGTGAATTCCTTCAAATCCCGGATCGAATTTGCCGTTGTTTTCAAGGTATTCATAGTTATTAAGTTGATTGCAAGGTTCAATCCATGTTTTCTGAAATCTACGATTCGACTTTATATATTCCTCATAATCAATGTAACTGTTGATGTTTTTTGATTGGTCAAACGAAAACCTGTTAATTTCGAAAGTTGAATAAATTACACCATCAATTGTTAATTCCATTGAATTAATTCCACATTTATTTGCCGAACCATCAAAAAAATCATTGGCTTCAACTGCAAAAACTATTTCGCCGTAAACCGGTATTACCGGATTGTTTTTTAATCTGTATTTTCCATCAACAAATTCAACCTCATAAACTACTTTACTGGCAACATAATTCACGTGTGATCCCTCAGAAAGTGGCGTTATTTGCAAAGCAAAAATTTTGGGTGCAGTTTTATCTGTCACTGTGAATCCCAGTTTTAAGGGATTAAGCGGATCGCCGGTTTTTGTATTTCGTATTTCGAAATGCAGATGTGGCCCTTCAGAACTGCCGGAATTGCCGCTTAAAGCAAATTTTTCGTTTTTTGTAATCGAAAAAATACCAGGCAAAATGGGAATATCTACCTGAAACGATTTTCTTTCATACTGAATCTTTTTTACATATTCGCGAATATCGGGCCGAAACTGATTGAGATGACCGTAAACTGAGGTTGTTCCGTTGTCATGTTCGATATAAATGGCATTTCCGTAACCCGATGGAGAAACAGAGATTCGCGAAATATACCCGTCAGCAACTGAAAATACCGGGACATCCACCGTTCCCATTGTTTTAATGTCAATGCCTGAATGAAAATGATTGTTGCGTAATTCAGCAAAACTACCACTTAGAAGCATGGGTATTTTAACAGGATTTGAGTAATAAACATCCTGCCCAAAACTTACCGCCGATACAAGAATTAAAGTCAAAACAAAATATAACTTCATCATTTTCATTCATTTTTAAAAACCAAAGAGGGCAAATTTAGTCTTTTACAAATTACTTAACAGTTGCTTGTTTGTAATATTTCTGTCATTATTTTTCATTCGCTTTTACAATAGGCTAAAAATATTAACTTTGTCGTTGAAATGCAGCTAAAATGACTGACGAAGAACTTTTACTTCTGAATAATTTAAAGATAAATGTGCGGCAGTTTTTTATTGAGTTCGAAAATATTGAAAACGAAAAAAAGGCGCTGGAACAAAACATTTTAGTTTTAAAAAACGAAATTGAATTATTGAAGCAGGAAAAATCTGAATTAAGTCGAAAAAATGAACAACTGAAATTAGCAACCCATCTTTTATCGGGAGTCGATGAAAACAGGGAAGCGAAACAGAAAATAAATAAATTAGTACGGGAAATTGACAAATGTATTGCATTACTAAATAAGTAATGGCTGGTGGACAAGAAGATAATTAGAATAAATATTAAAATCGATGGGAAGAATTATCCATTAACCATTGATAAAGAAGATGAAGAGAGATACAGATTAGCTGCAAAAAGAGTCAACGAAATTGCACGCAAATATCGCGAACAGTTTGGAGATCAGGACTCAAAAGATATACTGGCGATGGCCGCATTTCAGATTGCTATAGGTAACACAGAATTGCAGCAACGCAATGACAATACTCTTTTCATTGAAGAATTAAAAAACTTAAACGACGATATTTCTGATTTTTTAAAAGAAAAGAAGAAGAAATAGTTAGGTTATAAACGTGAATATATTTATCTGTACCCGTATAAAGTCTTGTTTTTCAGAAAATAACATGACTTTTTACGGGTTTTTTATTAATTGATTAAAAATTTAAAAATGAGTTTGATAGAATTATTGATAGGTGCTGTAGCGGGCTTTTTAGGAGGTGGCGCTTTAGCTTATGTCATTTGGAACAAGGCATTGAACAGTAAAAAGTTACGGATTATTGCGGAAGCCCAGGCTGAAGGTGAAGTGATTAAAAAAGATAAAATTTTGCAGGCAAAAGAGAAATTTTTGCAGTTAAAAGCAGATCACGAAAAATACATTATTGAAAAAAGCGCCGATCTGAATGAATTCGATAACAGGCTAAAACAAAGAGACAGCCAGTTAAATCAACGTCGCGATGAGCTTCAGAAAAAAACAAAAGATTATGAAGTGTCAAAAAGAGAGGTTGAGATTATAAAAGAGAATTTAACGGCCCAAATGCAACGAGTTGAGAATAAAACTGAAGAGCTCGAAAAAATGCATCGCCAACACCTTGATAAGTTAGAGCAAATTTCGGGCTTGTCAGCTGAGGAAGCTAAAGCACAATTGGTTGAATCGTTGCAGGAAGAAGCAAAATCTGAAGCCATTTCGTATATCAACGAAATTATGGAAGAAGCCAAACTTACAGCCAACAAGGAGGCCAAAAAGATTGTTGTGAAATCAATTCAGCGGGTTGCAACCGAAACAGCCATTGAAAATGCAGTAACAATTTTTCACATCGAAAGCGACGAAATTAAGGGACGCATTATTGGCCGCGAAGGTCGGAATATCAGGGCTTTGGAAGCTGCCACCGGAGTTGAAATTGTGGTTGACGACACGCCCGAAGCTATTGTTCTTTCGGCTTTTGACCCGGTTCGCCGCGAAATTGCACGTTTAGCTTTACATCAATTGGTAACCGACGGTAGAATTCACCCGGCTCGCATTGAAGAGGTGGTTGGAAAAGTGAAAAAACAGATTGAAGAAGAGATAATTGAAACTGGAAAACGCACGACCATTGATCTTGGAGTTCATGGATTACATCCTGAATTGATAAGATTGATTGGTAAAATGAAATACCGCTCATCATACGGACAAAACCTGTTACAGCACTCGCGCGAAGTTGCCAACTTATCGGCAATTATGGCAGCGGAACTGGGTTTGAATGTAAAAAAAGCCAAACGAGCAGGATTACTTCATGATATTGGAAAAGTTCCGGATGATGAACCGGAATTACCGCATGCAATCCTTGGGATGAAGCTGGCCGAGAAATACAAGGAAAAACCAGACATTTGCAATGCCATCGGTGCTCACCACGATGAAGTTGAAATGCAGACTTTACTGGCTCCTATTGTTCAGGTTTGCGATGCCATTTCGGGAGCAAGACCAGGCGCACGCCGGGAGATTGTTGAATCGTACATTAAACGATTGAAAGACCTCGAAGATTTGGCGCTTTCGTACCCGGGAGTTATGAAAACCTATGCAATTCAGGCAGGACGTGAACTTCGTGTTATTGTTGGTGCCGATAAACTTTCCGACCAGGATACTGAACAATTGTCTTACGATATTTCGAAGAGAATTCAGGATGAAATGACATATCCGGGACAAATAAAAATTACTGTAATCAGGGAAACCCGCGCTGTTAGTTACGCAAAATAAAAACTGAAATATAAAACAGGAAGCCTTCCTCCCGTAAAGCGGGATCGGAGGGCTTTTTTTTGCTTAAAAAAGCCGGAGTAACTGGTGAATTCGATCTCGTTTGTCCGTAAAATTAACCGATTGGTATGATAACTCAAGAGATTCGATTAGCAGTTTAATAAAATGGTTATCAGATTTTGGTTCAGTGTAATTTTGCAATGGTAAAAAATTATTTGTTCGCAAATGATATTCAATCTCTTTTATACTTGTTATCGAGCCTTTATTCGAAGGATTAATATAAAACAGAACATCTGATTTAACTGCACTTCCATGCACTTTTCTGGCTAATTTTGCATCGACAATTGCTACCAGCGGATTTTTCGGAAAGTCGATGAATTGAGCGGGTAACTCGAGTTGACGCGCAATAATCGTATAAAAAATGCTCATCGAAACCGGATTACCCTTTTTTGTATCGAGCATCTGATTCAGAAAACAGTTTTGTGGCGAATGAATATTTTTAAAGTTGATTGAAAACTCGTTAATGTTAAAAAGAAAATGATTTAGAATGGTAATTTTCTCAAGTAAAGTGAGCGAGTTATTTAATTCGAGCCAAATCTTTTTTCTTATGTTTTCCAGTTTTAACTGGATATTCAGTGGGTTTAAATCGGGGTATTGAAATCGATCGAAAATCAAAAATCCAGTTAATAAATCCCGCTCATCGGTATTGGTAGTTAACCAATTTTTAAGCAAACGGGCGGTTTCCTTGAACTGCAGATTCTGAATTATATTTTCAATTCGTTCCTGGCAATTTCCATCAAAACTGCTTTCCCATTTTTCTTCGAGTGCAGGAATAATTTCATCTGTTTCCTTTAGAAGTTCCTGCTGAACCAACTCAAAAACAGTTAAATCGGGGTCATCGAGCAAATCAATTAAAGCATCCAGTTTTCGATTGGTCATCTTCTATTCAGTCGTTAATCGTTCCAATACCAGTAAAATCAGTTTTTTCATTTCATCGCGGTAATTCTCGTTTGCTGTTAATACCACACGGTTGGCAATAATTAAACAAATGGTAAGTGCTTCGTGTCCAAGCATTTTCGACAAACCATAAATTGCCGAACTTTCCATTTCGAAATTGGTGATTTTATGTTGGTTAAACCTAAATTCCTCAATTTGCATATTCAGTTCAGGAACTGCAAGCGGCAACCGGAGTACTCTTCCCTGCGGACCGTAAAATCCGGGTGCAGAAATAGTTACGCCATGTTTGAAAATATCATCATTAAACTTTGATCGTAATTTTTCTGACGAATCGACCACATAAAAAGTGGGTAACGATTTATTCCAGTTGGTGAAAGTTTTAAATGCTTCTTCAAAATCAATGTCGCAAAATGATTCACGATTGGCATAGAAATTTAGCATTCCATCAAAACCAATCGATTTTTGCGAAACTACAAACGAATTAACAGGCAAATCGGGTTGTAATCCACCTGAAGTACCGATTCTTACAATATTTAAGGTTTTGTGTTCTTTAATAATGGTTCGGGTTTTTAAATCGATATTTACAAGTGCATCCAGTTCATTTAAAACAATATCGATGTTGTCGGTACCAATTCCAGTGGAAATAACCGAAAGTTTTTTCCCGTTGTACCAGCCCGTACATGTTTTAAATTCGCGGTTTTGAACTGTAAAATCAATTTTACTGAAAAAGGATGATATAGTATCTACACGTGCCGGATCACCAACCAGAATAATATTATCCGAAATCTGCCCGGGTTTTAAATGCAGGTGGAAAATTGAGCCATCGGTATTTATAATAAGTTCAGAATGTTGGATCATCTTTTTTCTTTTGTGCGAATGTCAAAACTATTCAAAATTAGATGAATGGACAATATGGAAATTGGGAAAATATAAACAGTTAAGTATTGGTAACCCAAAAATCAATCATGAATCTGTTTAAAACTCTGATAATTCAAACCTCGTAAATGATATTGTTGGAAATCAAAATGGTTAATATTAGAATATAATGGGTTTAATTTTTATTTTTGAAACTTGAAAAAAACTAAACGCAGATTTATGTCATTTAAGATTTTCACTCTTCAGCTTTTTGGTAAACTAAAACCGGTTGAAACTATTGAAAAACAGCGTAAAACCTTGTTGGATGATTATAATGAATTTCAAAAAGTTGAGCAATCTGATGAATTAAAGAAGTATCTTGAACTTGAAAAGGAGTCGAATTCTGAAGAGTTTAAAAAGAAAAAAGCCGAAATTGAAGGGTTACATTTTAATGGTAGTAAGGAATTTAATCAGTTAAAGGAATTTGCCGGATTACAAAAAAAGCGTTCAATAAAAAATTTTTTTAAAATTGCCAATTCCACCGAATTGGAGCGATTTAACAAACTTAAATCATCAGAAAAACTCTCGGAATTTTACAAACTGCAGGAATATGTAAAGGAGGGACAGTTTGCAAAAGATAAAAAGGAGATTTTGGAACAGGTTTTTAAGGGGTCTGTTGAAGAAAAACATTGGATCGACTATAAAAAACTTGATAAATCGACTGGAATAAAAGTATGGAAAGAGTTGTTCCAGTCCGAACAATTGAAAAAACATGAAGCTTTTGCCAAATCAGAAAAACTAAAAAACTTTATACAACTTGGAAATTCGGCAGGCAATGACAAGCAGAAATTAACTGAACTGAAGCGTTTAAAACACGATGCTGAAATTAAAGCCTATTTCAGTTTCGAGAAATCGAAAAAGCTGAGAATATACAGGGAAACTGACAATAGCCAGCAGTTAAAAAAATACAACGAATTAAAAGCTTTTATTGAAAGCGATAATTATAAAAAGCGTGAAGCATTTTTAAAGGATACTAAAAAGTTCGATAACAGCGAAGCAAATAAAAAATACAACCGTTTCAAACAATTGGGGGCTGATGCTGATGTAAAATTCTTTCTGGATTTTGAAAAATCATCGCTGTATAAAAACTATCTCGATGTTGCTGATTCGTTTGATTTAAAACGTTTTAAGGAGTTGGAAGAATTAACCGGTTCTAAGGAATTCAAAGATCGGAAAGCATACCTTGAAGATAAAAAGAAGTGGGAAAAAACTGCTGAATATGACCACCAACAGGAGTATTTGGCAATGAAAAAGTTGCCGCATCTTGTTAAATATTTTAAAAACAAGGGAACTTCTGTTTTCAGCTTCTTTAAAGAATGGGAAGTTATGTTCGAAGATAATTTTTCGAAACAAGGGATTGATTTGGAAAAATGGTCAACAAAACCTTTTTTGGCCGATAAACTGTTGGGTGACAATTACTCGCTGCCTGGCGACAATTATGCCATTACCGATGGAAAAAACCTGAAAACCGGAGGTAAACTGAACATTGAAGTAAAAAAAGAAAAAGCAACAGCAAAAGTGTGGAAAATGCCTGCTGGATTCATTCCGGTTGAAATGGAATACACATCGGGTATGGTTTCTTCGTGGAAAAGTTTTTGGATGGAGGATGGTATTTACGAAACCAAAATCAAGTTTAATCCTGTTTCACAAGTTGTAAGCTCATTTTACCTCGCCGGCGAAAACAATATGCCACGCGTTAATTTACTGGAAATGGGTACCAAAAACAGGGTAGGTATTTTAAATGTAAACAGCGGAAAAGCTGATGTAAACGGAATGGATATTTCGAACCTGAAAGCAGGGAAGTGGTATATTTTTACGGTTGTAAAGCAGGCGAATAATTTTACCTGGAAAATAAATGAATCGGAAATTATTACGGTTCATAGTTCAGAAATGAACATGAAATTACATATAAATGCGTCAAGCATTGTTGTTAACGATGTGCCTGTATCGCAATTACCCTCGGGTTTTGAAATTGAATGGGTAAAATGTTACCGTAAGATATAACGTATTATTTGATATTTTGATGTACAACCATCATCCAATATGCAATATGCACAATCCTGTCAACCAGATATAAATAATAAATAACAAATAACAAATAACAAAAATCAAATAACAAATAACAAAATTCAAAACTCTGGTACCAAAAAACAAAAATTAAGACTCAAATAACAAAAATACCAGATACAAGTATCCAGCATCCAGTATCTAGTATCTAGTATCTAGTATCCAGCATCAAGTATCCAGTATCCAGTATCCAGTATCCAGCATCCAGAATCCAGAAACCAGGTTTCTATTAAAATCCCCTCTTGTTAAACATGATGTAACCAAAACTGAGCAGAAAATACAATTGTGTATCTTCCTTTTCATAATAATTGAGTGATAAACTCAGTGGTCCAACTCCGGTTTGATAAACCAGACCAGCCAGTCCCTGCAAATAATAATTTTTAATAAATTCTACAGGCGGCGAATATTCTTTGGTTTCCGGAAGTGCTTCATTTATTGGAACAAATGCATATCCTTCCAATCTGAAATCTAAATTTGGAATCACCTGGAAAACTGTATTTAATCCGCCAGCCACATAATTATTTGAATGAAAATTTTCGATAAACAGCGATTTACTGTGGGGAGAAGGGTAAAAACCGGGAGCTGATAATTTTGTCGATCGGTAATTGCTAAATAAATCCTTATTGCTGAAAACAGCTTCACCATTTAAACCCAATGCGAATCGTGAACCAAAATTAAAAAATCTGGTTGTGTGAGCCTGTAACATGAAATAATTGTGATTGTTATTTGTAACAGGCGTTCCAACCGGAGATGTTGTTCCGGGAGTATTTGATTCTTTCCCGGTAATGTATTTAACTGTGATATATCTGAATGCCCCTTCTGATGCAAATTGCTTATAATTTAATGAGTTATTTTCGATACCGAGTACTGTTGAAAATGAATTGAAAGTAGTTTTATCTGCTTCGTCACCTTTGTTAACAACGGTGGTCTGATAATACTGGTCGGTACTATTCGAAAAGGCAATTCCGCCGTAAAACTTGCTGTGCAAACGTACTGGAATACCAGCCTCAAAACGTGTGTTATTTTCATTTTGAATAATATAAGGCGGACGAACATCTTCGAAAAACAATTCGGAACTGGAGGCAAAGAAATCCCATCGGTTAAATGTTGTAAATCCTTCAAGATAAAAAGGCAAATTTGTTGGGTAATCAATTCGTGCGCCCAATTTAACAGAACTGTAAAACCTTCCGAAATAGATATTTGAAGTTAACGAATATGCCCGGCTTTTGTAAGTTCGGTAATGAAAACTCGCAAAACCCTGGTTGATGGGTTTGGTTGAAATATTTCCCCCGATGTTTACTTCCAGTTTTTTTTGCGGCTCAACTTTTAAATGCAAATCATAATAACCCGTTTCCTTGTTGTATCTCGATATTGGCATTATCGATTTTATGTGTTCGTCGGCAATTAACTTGAAGTATTCCTGTTTTAATGATGACAGTGAAATAACATCGTATTTGCCTTTTATCGACTGAATTATGTATTTACGTTGCATCGGGTCTTTTACACCTTCCACCTGAATATTCTGGAAATATAGTTCAGGCTTTTTTGCATTGAACTTCCTTCTTTTTTCTTGTACTTCTTCTTTAGGAATTCTCCGTTTTATGAGATTTTTAATACTGTCGATTGATTGATACGTAGTTTTCATTCCGGCAACTACTGCCAAATCTATTTTGTTGAAATCGAGTAATCCAATATTTTCAAACAATGTTTCCAGCACAATTCCTTCTTTTTCGGCAATAGTGAAGTTAGTAGGTCTCATTACAATATTCGAAACCTGACCCATTAAATCATCGGGTTCAGCAGTTTTCTTGTCGTTTGCAACTTTATGTCCGATAATAATATCAGGGTTGAATGCTTCTTTCATAATATCGTGCGGGAAATTGTTAACAATTCCACCGTCAAACATCAAAGCCCCGTTAATTATAATGGGTTTAAAATAAAGCGGAACGGTCATTGAAGCCCTGATTGATGTGCCCAAATCACCGGTTCTAAGTATCGCAGGTTCGCTTTTATTTACATCGGTGGCTACACAAAAAAATGGCACCATTAAACTGTCGAAATTATATTTACAGGCTGCATTTGTTGCAGCAAGCAGTTCCATAAATGCAAAATCCATTTGTTCTTCGGGAATCAAATTTGTAGGAGGTAAAATTTTAACCTTTTCATTTTTCTTTTCAACCCGAATATCAATCCATGCGGGATTTTCCTCGGGCATTTTAAAATAGTACCTGTAATCTTTCTGAATTTTTCCGGTTGACCAAAAATAGAAATCATCAGATTTAAATAATTCCTCCATTTGGTCGGTGGAATAACCGGCAGCGTATAATCCGCCAATTATTGCTCCAATTGAAGTTCCGGCAATATAATCGATCGGAATATTGTTTTCTTCGAGTACCCTTATTACACCAATATGTGCCATTCCCTTTGCACCACCACCACTGAGCACAAGGCCAACAGACTGGGCATTGGCCTGCAAAAGCACTGCAGTGAAGTAAAACGTGATAATAAGAGATTTACAATTCATGACCTGACTTTAAAACTTCTGAACAGTTTCAAATTTACAAAATTGCAACGACTGATTTACTCCGGTTAACATAAATGATTCAAATTTGACAGTAATTTAATCACTAATATTTAGCCTTTTTTCACCGAAAAACATACCATTTAAGTTAAAGCCTTTAACTGCCATTGATTTTGTTGTGTAAACTCTGAAATCCTTCACCCAAAATTTCCTTCGCATCCATAATAGTTATAAAAGCATCGGGATCAATTTGGCTGATAAACTCCTCAAGAATAGCCACTTCACGGCGACTAACCACGGTGTAAATTATTTGTTTTTCTTCTCCTGTAAACATTCCTTCACCTTTTAAATAAGTTCCGCCACGTTCGAGATCGTAAAGTAATTTGTGTCTTATTTCGAGGTGTTTTTTTGAAATGATTAAAAGTGCCTTATTGTAATCTGCCCCTTCAATGGTTAAGTCGATTGCGCGGCCTGTAATGTAGATAACCACCCACGAATACAGCGGAATATGCCAGTCTTGAAACGCAAACAAACCAATTAAAACAATGGTTGAATCCACATATATCATTAGTTTGCCCAGTTGCATTTTTGTGTATTTGGCAATTATCATGGCAATAATATCTGAACCTCCCGAAGTTGCCCGCGATTTAAAAATCAGTCCCAGCCCAAAACCAATTAAAACACCACCAAAAACGCAAGAAAGCAACACATCATCAACCAGCGCAACATTTCCTTCAGGACGGAAATAAGTGATTCCATCAATAAAAATCGAAGTAAGAACAAATCCGACAATGGTTTTTACACCAAATTTTGGTCCCAGTATTTTAATGCCTGCAATGGTGAGCGGAACATTCAGAATTAACCCGAAAAGCCCGATTGGAAACCCGTCGGGCCAGAATGAAAATACTCCCTCTGTCATATAATGAACAACAATTGCAATCCCGTAAACTCCTCCGGGAACAATTCGGTGGGGAGTAATAAAAAAATCGAAACCTGCTGCAAGAATAAACGAGCCAATGATAATCAGCGAATAATCGATGAACCATTTTTTGCTGAATAATTTGTCTTTTGTGAGAAATGCCATGACTTTAGATGTTTGCTGCAAAGCACATAAAAATCGGAAAAATAATCAGTGATAATTATCATCGAAAGGGATTATGACTTTTCTAATTCAGCGATTTTTGTTTGTTAAAATATGGAAAATCATGGACTTGGAAATCCGATAACAATAGAGTCCTTGTCCCGAATTAATCGAGTAAAAACTTATATGAGATTGTGCCCTGCTGATAGGCTGGGGCATTGGGAGCGTTATTGAATTTTGCTTTCATGGCGGCCTGTTTTGCTTCAGCCCAGAATTTTACGTTCATAATTGTTGTTCCCTGCGCTCCAGGTTCTGCAGCAGTAACATTTCCATTCTTATCAACTGTAATTTTTACAACCACAATACCTTCATCATCGCCCGGGTATTTTGGTATTGGAAGCGATGAAGCTGTTCTTCCCGAAAGGCTAAAGGACGGGCCAGATCCTTTGTTGCCATTTCCGCTTCCTCCTTGTCCGTAATTATTTGAATTTGGATCACCTGTTGGTACTCCCTGGTTTCCACCGGGAAATGTAGCGCCCTGGCTTTTTCCTTCTCCTGTTCCTTTACCTCCCGAACCAGTGCCGGTACTTGCAAAAGCTCCCTGCGCACGCGAATTTATTGCATTAATTTTACGTTGCTGTTCTTCTTTTGCCTTGCGTTCTGCTTCAGCCTTGGCAATTTTCTCGGCTTCGGCTTTTCTTATTTTTTCAGCTTCAATATTTTTTATACGTTCGGCTTCTTTAACCTCTGCTCTGCGTTGTTCTTCCAGTAAATCCTTTTCTTTTTTTTCTTCGATGCGTTTTTTATTTTCAGCAGCATCAATGGAGGCGGTTTTTTCGAAGTCCTGTGTCATTAATGCTTCTTTGGCTGCTGCTGGTTTTGGTTGTGGCTTTGGAGGAGACGTTACTGGTGGTGGCGCAACTTCTTCAATTTCTTCCTGCTGAACAGGTTGAACAGGAGCAGCTTCACTTTCGGCCGGACTTGGTTCAATTTCACCCAACCCGGTTTCACTTTCTCCAAAATTCACCAGAATCCCTTCTTCGCCCGGCAACGGAAGTGGAGTGATAAAACCAAATAAAATCAGCAATACCAGTACTATAATGTGAAATATTATAGTTCCAATAAAACCTCTTTTATGTTTTCTGATGTATTCCATTTAATTGTACAGTAGCCACATTTTAATGATAAAATTGCCATTTTGGTTGTACCCAAAATGCAAATGCGCAGTTTCTAATTTTCGGGAGCAGTTGCTGCAATTAGTTTATACTTGTTTTTGCGGGCAATGTTCATAATTTTTACAACTTCTTCCCACGGAACCGTTTTTTCAGCATGGAGCGATATATAAATTTCATCGTTACCAACACCATAACGTTTTTTCAGAAAAGGTTCTATTTCCTGAAATGTTACCTGCTTTAACGTACCGCTGTCGTTTATATAATACTTTAAATCATGAGTTATCGAAACGGTTGTAATTGGTTTTGCCGATGTTTGGTTATTACTTTCCGGAAGCAGCAATTTCAAGGCATTTGGCGCAATTAAAGTCGATGAAATCATAAAAAAGATAAGCAATAAGAATACGATATCAGTCATGGACGCCATGCTGAATTCGGCACTTATTTTGTTTTTTCGTTTTAGTGACATTTACTTTAATTTACACCGGTTCGTTTAATAAATCCATAAATTCAGATGTTGTTAATTCCATTTTAAAAACCACATCCTCAACTTTCGATACCAAAATGTTATAAGCGAAATAAGCTATTATACCAACAATTAAACCAGCAACTGTGGTTACCATTGCCTGATAAATACCAGCCGACAAAAGAGTGATATCTATATTATTTCCGGCATTCGACATATCGTAAAATGCCTGCACCATACCTATTACAGTTCCCAAAAAACCAATCATTGGGGCTCCACCTGCCACAGAAGCCAGCACAGGTAAACTTTTTTCAAGTTTCGAAATTTCGAGATTACCAACTACTTCAATGGCTGCATTTACATCGTTTAAGGGCCGGCCAATGCGGCTGATACCTTTTTCAATCATTCGCGAAGCGGGGCTGTCGGTGCTTTTGCACAAAGCTGTTGCTGCATCAATTTTACCGCTCGAAATGTACATTTTTACTTTTTCCAGAAGTGCTGAATCAAATTTGCCAGCTTTTTTAATCGCAAAATAGCGGTCGAAAAAAATATAAACTGCTACTACCGATAATAAAAGTATGGGTATCATTATTGGTCCTCCTTTAAATGCGAGGTCAATAAATTTCAATGACATTTCTTCCTGCTGTGCAGCCATCGAACCCATTTCTTTGGGTAAATCAGTCTGAATCAATAATAATTTAAACATGAGTTTTTCTGTTTTTCCTTTGTTTTACACTAATCAAAACGACGATTAATCGCAAATATTATATTTCGCGAAAATAACCAATTAATTCGTCAGCTTTATAAATGTGTTAATGTCAATTGAATGAGTTATGAACAATCAGGGTTTAATAGTGTCCTGCTTTTCCTTTTCTTTCCTTTTAAAAATCGAAGCTATTTTCTGCATCAGATCTTCGAATGAATTGTACTCTTCCTTAAATGAAAAACCGACGCCTTGCGTGTAAGGTGCTGTTTCGTAAATTAAATCGTTGTTGGAGTGATTGTAGGCTTTTAACTGGATTTTTCCGTTGGGTGTAAGTTTCACGCGCATGTCAAAGTCTCCTACAATCTGACTGCTGTTATTCGACTCGGGATTTACATTGTTCCCGATGTTTCCGTTTAAAATAACACGGTCGTTCAGAATTTGCGTGCTGAGTGCCAGCTCCAGTTCGTCGTTTGTGATTGAATTACCGGGACGGTATTTGAACCCAACATCCACATTTTTACTGATTTGCGAAAGCCAGTTGCTTAACTGGTTCGAAAACAATTCGCTGGCAGTGCTTCCAATCATATTCGGGTTTTGTGTTTCATACTGGCCGCGCATATATTCGGGAGTATAAAATTTTCCCATTACAATCAACGACAGAATCTGTTTATTAATTTCTTCCTCGGTATTGATGAATTGTTCCAACTCATTTTTTACACTTTCATTTTCATCGGGGAAATTTATTTCGAAATTAATGGTAGGATTTATCAATTCGTCGGTTAAAACAATGATACATTCAACCGGAATTCTTTGATAAAGATAATTGGCGTCAGGCTGCAAATCACTAAGCGAAGTTTTCAGGCTGTAAATTGCCGAAATATCAATTACGGCATTATACGGATCGCCCGACCACACAATTGTACCTCCGGGAGCAATGGTAAACCTTTTATTAACAATGCTTTGCAGTGTAAATAAATAATCACCTTTTACAACCGTAAAATCACCTGCCAGCGAAATATCGCCGTATTTATTCATTTCGAACAACAGAATACCTTCTCCCTCTCCTTTAATAACATCTCCAATTTGAGAATTGTAAACCAACTGAGTTTTTGCATCGGGTGTTACCTCTATATTAAAACTGATTGTAAAATCGGTTTTGGGCGGATCGTAATGAAACTTGTCCTGCTCTGCAGTTTCCAAAGTATTTATAAATTCCAGAAAATCATATTTTTCAATGGCATTTTCGTATTCCATCGATATATTTACGTTGGTTCCCGGCAACGTTGTTAACGACCCGGTTAATGCAATTTTAAGGCCTCTACCATAAACTTTCAGTTTACAATTGGCAAAAACATCGCCATAAAACTGTTCATTATATTTCATGGTGGTATTCAGTACTTTTATTTTGGGCGAAATGATGGTCAAATCGTACAACATGTTGGCGAAGTTGTCGTGTACAAGAACTCCATTCAGTTTTCCCTTGTTTTTCTGATTGTCAGAAAAAGTGAGATTCTGAAACTGAATTGTGTCTGATTTTAAATATACATAATCGTCGATATAATATTTTGTTTGGGTGTAATCAATCAAAATCCCGCCATTGTCAACTTTTGCAACACCATCCATAAATATTTCCTTTGGTGTGCCACTTATTTTTATTGTTCCTGAAGTTGTGCCGGTAAAATCAGAGAATTCAGTGGTAATAACAGTTTCCAAAAGTTTCAATGGCAAACTGTCGGCTTTTAATTCGTAATTAAGTGCTTTTGTTTGAGGATTAAATGAACCGGATGCTGATAATCTCCGGTTTAATTTGTTCATTATTACAAGTTCCGATTCTATTTCGGCATTAACTCTGTCCCAACTGCTTGTAAAAACAACATCGCCAATAACCTGTTTTTTATATTCGAGGTTTGCAATGCTTGCATTGGCAAGAAAAACCGGCTGATCGTATAATTTCGAAATGTTAACCGTACAGTTTGCAATTCCTATAAGCGAACTTGAATTTGAAAAACTTTTTTGAAAGTATTCCAAATCAATGTTTTTCAAATCGACATAAAGCAATTCGGTACTGTCTTTCGAGATTTTTCCGTCAATCTCGAGACTTTGATTTTTATTAAACAATTTGAATTTATTTACCGTAACCAATGATGAATCGACCGTGGCAGAAAAAGGATTAAGTTGCCAATTGGTATTGGTCAGGAATATTTCTGATGGTAGAAAATCGGTCAATACTTTTGGCAATCCGGCATTTTCTGTTGCATTAAAATAGGAATAACTTTTAACAGAACTGTACCCACTCGAATCTTTTCGTGCAAACCAGTCGATTTTGTTGTGCAGGGTATTATTGGCAATGTCGGAACTGACAGTAAAATTATAAATTGATCCCCCTTTTTTATGCAGAACTTCTCCACACTTTATTTTCGAAACATATTGGTTGTCAGTAACCTTGTTGCTTAGAAATATGTTTTTTACCCAAATATTTTTATACTGAAATCCGGGGATACTTCCTTCGAGTTGAAAATCGAAGTTTTTCGAATCCATTTTACCGTACAAAAAGAAAGGTGTTTCAACTTTAATTTCAGGTGCAAATACATTTGTTAAATCATCGAGGTTTTTAACAATGATGCGGTAATCGAAAAGGTTGGGTTTTAAATTTACCGGAGTTTTGAAATTGAATGCCGGAATAAAACGGTTCACATTATTTTTTAAAGCATACCAAATATCCTGAAACTGGTAATTTCCATCGATTCTGATATCGAAATAATCGGAGTTAAATGTCAGTTCCATCGATGATTTTTGTGGTACCGAAATAAGCTGTATCCCGTTCAGACTAAAACTTCCGTTTTTGTTTTTATAATAGCCGTCGTCAACAACAATAACTCCTTTCAGGTTATCTATTTTATTGCCTGTAAATTTTGCTTTCATATTAAAGGCAATTTCCGACTGGAAGAAATTATTACCAATGTGCAGGTTTCGGGGAATCAATTTATCAACGTGCAAAGTAAAATCGAAGTTTGGCGTTTCCTGGCTGACATCCAATCTTCCCTGAAAAGTAAATTGAAGGTTCGAATCGTTCATATTCACCATTCCATCAAACATTTGGTCTTTGTAGTAGCCATCTAACCTG
Organism: Draconibacterium sp.; assembly: GCA_041737765.1. Classification (GTDB taxonomy): domain Bacteria; phylum Bacteroidota; class Bacteroidia; order Bacteroidales; family Prolixibacteraceae; genus Draconibacterium. The sequence continues at coordinate 78,656 of JBGSRA010000041.1, forward strand.
ATATTCTCATATACATAATCATTGGCTTCAAGTTTTGCAATTTCTCCCTTAAATAGCCCCGAAATGGTTTTGTTCGAAATTCTGTAATCTCCGTCAACATTTCCGTTAAAAGTAATTCTGCCCAATTTTTGCGTGTTTAACAATCTTCCCAAATCGAACTCGGTTGTTGTAATTCTCCCCTTGTAGCTGTAAATTCCGTCATCTTTCGGAATAACTGAAACGTCGGTTTTTATTGTTCCCATTCTGCTGTGTAATGTTCCAAAAGTCACAAAATCCGACAAAAATCCGCTGAAATTTCCCTTGTAAGTGAGCAGTCCTGAATTGTAAAACGATTCAGGAATATTCTTTTTAATTTTCTTTCCGTTTCTGACAATAGTGAAATTGTTAATATCCCTGATTGTGGTTTCAAATTGTTTTAAATCAAGAAACAAATACATAGTTTCAATGTCTTCAATTCCATTTACATAAAAATCGAAAGCTGCATTTGTGTTTTCACCGGTTTTTAATATCACATCTTTTCCTTTTATGTCTTTCAGGTTTCCATAAATCCGGCCCGAAACTTCAATTTCATCATCCATTCCTTTTAAATCAGGAATAATTTCCGCCAATTCAGCCAGATTTATTACCGATTTCGAAAGTTGAAAATCAAAATTCAATTCATTTTTCTGTATCGAATCCAAATACCCGTATTGCAACAGCATATTTACATTGTTAACTACCGAATGGTTGGTTTCAATGTTCATGTCGTTAATTTCGATTTTACCTTTTGTTGCAACAACCTTAGCCGAAAGCTGGTTGATATAAAAAAGGCTGTCGTAGTTTAATGTTAAACTGTTTATTTTGAACGTGGTTGAATCTGGATTATTCAGAAAATCAATAACATTTAAATCTATGTCGTGTACAAAATAATGTTGCTGGCTTTTCGATTTTAAATCATGAAAGTCGAGTTCAGAATTTTGAAAATTGAATTGATTACAATTGATTTTCCAGTAAAAAGAAACGGCAGTGTCTTTCTTTTCGGCACGCAATGAATCGAGAATAAAACTGAAATTGAAATGATTTACAGAGTTGCGATGGACGGACATTTTATTTTTGAAAAACGAAAGTTCGCTCAGTGAAAGATGACGTTCCCTGATTTCCAGGGTATCAATTTTTGCAGAAACCAGACTTGTATAAAAAATGGTGTCATTGTTGGTATCGGCAATCAGGAAATGGTTTAAAACAATCCTGTTAAAGAAGGCAAAATCAACTTTCCCAATACTGATTTTAGCATTTGTTTTTCGGGAAAGTTGTTCGGTAATTTTGTTTATGATGTAAGTTTGAACCTTGCTGTTTTGGAGCAATATATAGCCACTTGCAATCGTCACGATAAACAACGAAACAAGAATAATCAATATATTCAATCCTTTTTTGATAGTTTTGCCTTTTTTAAAAAACGAACTTATACTTTTTTGAAGAATTAGACAGTTAGGTTTACAAGTATTTGTTAACCAAAAACTATTAATAACCGCAAAATTTAAACCAATGGTAAATCTTTCTGTTTAAAACGTTAAAAAGATGTTTGAGTTGTTGATAAAAGATATGAAAACAGAAAATATTACAATACTTGGAATTGAATCGTCATGTGATGATACTTCCGCTGCAATAATCCGCGACGGAGTAATTTTGTCGAATGTGGTTGCCGGCCAGAAAGTGCACGAAGAATATGGTGGTGTGGTTCCAGAACTGGCATCACGGGCACATCAGCAAAATATAATTCCTGTGGTTGATTTGGCAATAAAAAGATCTGGTGTTTCTAAAAACGAAATAACAGCGGTTGCATTTACCAATGGACCCGGATTACTTGGTTCTTTACTGGTGGGGACTTCGTTTGCAAAAGGATTTTCTTTGGCAACAGGAGCTCCGTTAATTGAAGTGAATCATTTGCAGGGACATGTTTTGGCGCTGTTTATTAAAGAAAACGGTGTTGATTTCAATCCACCCAAATTTCCTTTTTTATGTTTGCTTGTTTCGGGAGGAAATTCGCAGATTATTATGGTTCGCGATTATCTGCACATGGAAGTAATTGGCCAAACTATTGACGATGCTGCTGGTGAAGCTTTCGATAAATGTGCAAAAGTGATGGGATTGCCCTACCCGGGAGGCCCACATGTCGACAGGCTGGCAAAAACCGGAAATCCGTTGAAATTTGTTTTTTCAAAACCACGGATTGCCGATTTGGATTATAGTTTCAGTGGTTTAAAAACCGGTTTTCTCTATTTTTTAAGAGACAATCTCAGGGAAAATGAAAACTTCATACAGGAAAATTTAAACGATTTGTGTGCTTCGCTGCAACATACCATTATTGAAATTCTGATGGTTAAACTTAAAAAAGGAGCCAAAGAAACAGGAATAAACGAAATTGCTGTTGCCGGTGGTGTTTCGGCAAACTCGGGATTAAGAAATGCTTTAAAGGAAAATGCCGCCAAATACAAATGGAACCTGGTAATTCCAAAATTTGAATACACTATGGATAATGCTGCAATGATTGCAATTACAGGCTACTTTAAATATATGAATAAAGAATTTGCCAATCAAAGTGTGGTACCATACGCCAGAACACAGATGTAATGCATGAATGCGTGAATGCAAGAATGCGTGAATGATTGATTTGATGATAATGTTTAATTGGCAATTTCGGCAATTACAGAAAAAGACAGCTTATTTTATTCAGGCTCTTTCAGTCACAAACAATCTCAACAAATTACTTTTTTTGTAATATTTACTTTAAACATAAAACTTTAAACATTGAACTTTAAACAATCTTTAGTACATGGCTCATTGATAAAAAGATACAAACGATTTCTGGCAGATGTAAGATTAGACGATGGTTCTGAAGTAGTTGCCCACTGTACCAATTCAGGTTCGATGAAAAGTTGCCTCGAAAATGGAGCCGAGGTTTATCTGACACCTGTTAACGATCTAAAAAGAAGGACCAGATTTACCTGGGAAATGATAATGATAAATGGTAAATGGGTGGGAATAAATACCGGAAATCCAAATAAACTGGCTTTTGAGGCTATTTCAGCAGGAATAATTCCTGAATTGACAGGTTACACCAGAGTTACACGGGAAGTGGTTTTTAGTGATTCGCGGTTTGATATTTTTGCTGAAAACGATACAGAGAAATGTTTTGTTGAAGTAAAAAACGTAACCCTGAAAGTCGGAAAATACGCACTTTTCCCTGATTCGGTTACTACCCGCGGACAAAAACACCTGAAAACTTTAATGGAAGTAAAAGCCAACGGAATGCGGGCTGTGATGTTGTATATTGTTCAAAGGACCGATGTTGAAGTTTTTGCTCCGGCAAAAGATATAGACCCTGAATACGCAAGGGTTTTAAGACAAGCCGTTGATTCGGGCGTTGAAGTTATTGCAATACTGGCAAATGTTTTTCCTGATAAAATTGAACTTTTTCAGAAACTACCAGTTGAAATTTAATCTGAAGGAAATAATCCATCTAAATCCCCCTGAATCCCCCTTTGAAATTGATATTTATGCTTCTTAGAAAAATGATATTCAAAGGGGGACGAGCCCGAACTTAGGCTGGCAAATCTGCATAACTCGTCCCCCTTTAATTGGTGACAATCCTTACTTTTTCTTCTCTTTTACAATCTCGCCATAATACGAAATAGTCTGGCGATTTGTGCTTGACACACTTAAAGTTGTTGTCCCGGTTTCCGATATGTGAAAAGAAAAATCAACCCTGTCATTACCATTTTTTACATCCACTTCAATAGTGTAGCCCTTTTTGGTTTTCTCCAAAGTACAGGTGTCAAATGGCTTTTCGAAAATCATGGGACTGTCGGTGCTACCGTAACTTGCGGTGTATGCAACGCCAAAATAAGGCAAATAGGAGTAAATTGAATCTTTGGTAATTCTAACATCATATTCACTTGTTAAGGTCCTGGTGGAGCCTTTCATCGGGTTGACAGTTCTGGCATCAAAAACAAACATTTTGCTTTCAACAAGTGCTTTTGTTTCTTCAATTTGTTTTGCTTCCTTTTCTGCTTTAAGTTCCTTTTTACTTTTCTTTTCAGTTTCCTGCGCGCTCACCGAAAAAAGGCAAAATGTCAGAAACGCGATCATCAAGAAATTTTTCATGGTATTTTTATTTTTAAGGTTATCAAACAAATATAACCAGCATACCTGTTTTTTTGTTTAAGTTACCTCATTTTTAAAATGAATTTATAAATATTACTTTCGCTTTCATGTAAAACAAATCGACATTCGTTTATTTTTATCTTATTTGATTAAACTGTAAAATTAATTTTTATGAAATATATTGGGGCACACGTAAGTGCAGGTGGTGGAGTTGAAAATGCGCCGGTAAATGCATTCAAAATTGGGGCAACTGCTTTTGCTTTGTTCACAAAAAATCAGCGGCAATGGGTGGCAAATCCACTAACTGCTGAAAGTATCGCGGCTTTTAAAGCCAATTGCGAAAAGTATGGTTACAGTCCACATCAGATACTCCCTCACGACAGTTACCTGATAAATCTGGGGCATCCCGAACCCGATGCCTTGCAGAAATCGAGAAATGCTTTTTTGGACGAAATGCAACGTTGCGAACAGCTGGGACTCGACCGTTTGAATTTTCATCCAGGCAGCCATCTGAATCAGATTTCAGAAGAACAATGTCTGGCAAACATAGCAGAATCAATCAACTGGGTTTTGAATCAAACTTCGGGTGTGATTGCAGTTATTGAAAACACGGCAGGGCAGGGGAGTAACCTGGGATTTTCGTTTTACCAGTTAAAAAGTATAATCAATCAGGTGGAAGATAAAAGCCGGGTTGGCGTTTGTATTGATACCTGTCACGCTTATTCTGCCGGTTACGACATAAAAACAAAAGCCGGTTTTGAAACGGTTTTTCAGGAATTTGATGAAGTGATTGGTTTTCATTATTTAAAAGGAATGCATCTGAACGACTCTAAAAAAGAGCTGGGTTCGCGGGTTGACCGACACGACAGTCTTGGAACCGGAACTTTGGGATTCGAAGTTTTTGAATGTATTATGAATGACATCCGTTTCGATGGAATTCCACTAATTTTGGAAACGCCAAATGAAGAACTTTGGGCCGAAGAAATACAAACACTTAAAAAAATGCAAAAATGAGTGAAACAGTTTATTTAAACGGCGAGTTTATGGCAAAAGAAGAGGCCAGAATTTCACCTAATGACAGGGGTTTTATTTTTGCCGATGGCGTTTACGAAGTGGCTAAGTATTACAATGGCAAGCCTTTCCGATATGCCGATCACCTGAAACGGTTGGAACGAAGCCTGGCAGAGCTTGATATTGATTTTACTGAAACCGAAAGTCTGGAAGCTATTTTTGATGAACTCATTATTAGAAACAATCTTCAAGATAAACATGCCGGTGTATATCTGCAAATTACCCGTGGCGAGCATAAACGGGTGCATCATTTCCCTGAAAATATACAGCCAACGGTTTATGCATTTGCTTATCACATGCCTTCGTTTACAGACAATCTTGAAAACGGAATCAGTATAATCACGCACGAAGATATTCGCTGGCAGCGATGTGATATCAAATCGGTTTCTTTGTTACCAAATACAATGTTGTTTAATAAAGCAGTGAAAGCCGGGGCGGGGGAGTGTGTTTTAATTCGCAATGGAATGGTAACCGAAGCAACACATTCAAGTGTTTTGGCTGTAAAAAACGGAGTAGTAATTACCCGTCCGCTCTCAAATCTGATTCTTCCCGGAATTACAAGAAGAGTAATTTTGGAAATTTGCACAGCTAATCAAATTCCTTTTGAAGAAAGAGAATTTACTGAAGCCGAAATGTACGCGATGGACGAAATTATTATTGCCGGAACGGGGAGCGAGATAACTCCTGCGGTGCAAGTAAACGATACAATTATCGGTAATGGAAATCCCGGAAAAATTACCCGGTTTATTCAGGAAAAGTTTTTCGAATTAGTTTGATATATAACTTGTGTTTAATTAAAAGAATTAGAAATAAGGAATAAGAAATCAGAAAATGAACAAAGAATTATTGCAAAGGGCAAATTCTTAAAACTTTTTCATTTCTTATTCCCTGCCCGACTTCGTCTTTCAGACCTGCGGTCTGGCGGGCTTATTGGATGTTTTAGATTTAAAATTCCCGTCAATGAATGACGAATGATTATTGCCTATTGCCTATTTGCCCTTTGCCCCATGCCCTATGCCCCAGGCCCTTCTTCTACGCCAGGTGCATCCCATCAAAATATCCAGGTTGCATCCAGGGCAAAGTTTTGCTTTTATAAAAAGGATCGAGTTCAGCCCTGAAAGAGTTCATTTTTTCCTCGTCGAAAGGTTTAAAACTCTTTAAAATTCCGGCGTTTTCGGTAAGCAATTCTTTTTTGTCGATACCAACTGTAACAGCAGTAACACCTTTTAAACTCAGGGCATATCTTATCAGGTCGTCAGGATTCAAAGTGGTAACGGTTTCGCGTGGCCTGATGGTTTTCATGGCAAGTACACCCATTCCTTTGGCAGCCGCAAACTGTACCGGACTTTCTTCAAATTTTTCACCTTTTTGCTGGTGGTTCATGGCAATCAGCATGGTATCGAAATCATACATTTCGGCAGCCAGTTTCATTGCACTGGCAGAGGTATGTCCGGTAAATCCAATGTGTTTGATTACGCCCTGTTCCCTGTATTTCTGCAAAACGGGCAAAACACCATCAGAAGCGCCAAATTTTTTAACGTCATCTTCGGTTGTGATGCTGTGTACCTGGTATAAATCGATGTAATCGGTCTTTAATCTTTTCAGACTGTTTTCAATGGTTTTTTTTGCTTCATCGGCTTTTCTTTCTCCCACTTTTGTGGAGAGAAAAATCTGGCTGCGAATCGGCGAAAGAATTTTTCCGATGCGTTCTTCGCTATACTGTTTATCGTTTTTATAATCGGCTGCCGTATCCCAATAGTAAAACCCCAGTTTTAAAGCGGTTTCCAGAATTTCAAGTCCTTTTTCCTCGTCAACAGCCATAAAACGGCTTCCCAGGCCAATCACCATTTTCGGAATCCGAACTCCTGTTTTTCCAAGTATTGCTGTTGGCAGTCCTTTCGAATCGAAAGAAGAAGCAGCACTTGCAATTGATGGCGATAAAATTACTCCAGCGGTAACTGCGCCAGTAGTTTTAATAAAATCGCGACGGGTAAAATCTTTTCGTTTCATTGGTTTATCAGTTTAAATTAAATTTCAAATATCAAACTCTTATTTTAATACAATCAAATCAGATTAAAGTTCAAAATTCAAATCAACTTATTGAACTCCAATCGAATTCGGTTTGTTTTGTAGATTTTAAATTGTGAAGCAGAATCCGGTTTACTTCCGATTCAAGATTTGCATCTTTTTCAAGTATTTCGGTAGCCACATTTCGGGCAAGTTGCAGTATTTCGCCATCTTTACCAAGGTTGGCAATTTTCAGGTCGAAACCAATCCCGCTCTGCTGGGTTCCTTCAATATCGCCGGGTCCGCGAAGTTTCATGTCAACTTCAGCAATTTCAAAACCATCGTTGGTGCGCACCATTGTTTCCAGGCGTTTGCGGCTTTCGGGGCCGATTTTATACGATGACATCAGAATACAATACGATTGTTCGGCGCCCCGCCCAACTCTTCCGCGCAACTGGTGTAACTGCGAAAGTCCAAACCGCTCGGCGCTTTCAATCACCATTACAGCTGCATTTGGCACGTCAACACCCACTTCAATCACGGTTGTGGCCACCATAATCTTTGTTTCGCCTTTTTTAAAAGCCTGCATTGCACTCTCTTTAATGGCAGGTTTCATTTTGCCGTGAACCATACTTACGCTGACATCGGGAAAAACCTCTGTAATATGCCTGTAACCTTCTTCCAGGTTCTTCAAATCCATCTTTTCCGACTCCGAAATTAATGGATACACAATGTAAATCTGGGTGCCTTTTTCCATTTGCTGTTTAAGAAAATTATAAACCTGCGGCCTGCGGTTTTCGAAATAATGCATGGTTTGAATTGGCTTTCTTCCTGGCGGAAGTTCATCAATTACCGATACATCCAAATCTCCGTAAACCGTCATTGCCAGGGTGCGTGGAATTGGCGTGGCTGTCATTACCAGGATATGTGGCGGGATAATATCGTTTTTCTGCCAAAGTTTTGCCCGTTGTGCAACGCCAAAACGGTGTTGTTCGTCGATAACAACCAACCCGAGGTTTTTAAAAACCACGGTGTCTTCAATTAAAGCGTGTGTACCAATCAAAATTTGTATCCTGTTATTTTCAAGTGCCTCATGCAAAACTTTACGGTCACTTTTTTTGGTTGATCCGGTAAGCAAGGCAACTTCAACATTCATCCCGTTCAAAAACTTCGAAATCGATTGAAAATGCTGCTGTGCCAAAATTTCTGTCGGAGCCATTAATGCGCACTGGAACTCGTTGTCCATGGCAATTAACATGGTCATTAATGCTACCAGTGTTTTTCCGCTGCCAACATCTCCCTGTAAAAGCCGGTTCATCTGAATATTGCGGTTTACATCACGCCTGATTTCCTTTATTACTTTCTTTTGCGCGTTGGTAAGTTCAAAAGGCAAAAATTTTGTGTAGAAAGTGTTGAAATTGAATCCGACATTTGAAAACCGGAAACCCTTGTTTTTGTTCTCGCGATGGTGTTTTAATGCAAGAATTTTTAACTGAATATAAAACAGCTCTTCGAATTTTAACCTGAACGTTGCATTTTTTAAATCACGCGAATTTTCGGGTTTATGTATGGTAATCAAAGCCTCTTCAAGCGAAACCAGTTTCAATCTTTCGATTAAATAAAAGGGCAGTGTTTCCTGTATTTTTCCTTTGGCCAGACTACCTAGCGTGAGTTCTAGCTTGTTTATTATTTTGGAGTTGATGAAAGTTTTTTTCAGGGTTTCTGAAGTAATGTAATAACCCTGAAAAAGCCCCGAAGGTTTCAGTTGATTCTCCTCTTCGGTTTCCATATCAGGATGAACCACACTTATCCGACCTCCAAATTCCGATGGTTTTCCGAAAACCGTATATTCGATATTAATGTTCAGGTTTTCCTTTTGCCATTTGATTCCGCTAAACCAAACCAGTTCAATGCTTCCTGAATCATCAAAAAAACGGGCGGTTAAACGCTGCTTACTTCCTTCGCCAACTGATTCTATCGAACGGATTTTGCCTTTAATTTGAATATAAGGCATTTGCGAATGAATTTCGGAAATCCTGTAAAACTTGGTCCGGTCGATGTATTTAAAAGGGAAATAGTAAATCAGGTCTCTGAAAGTTTTAATTTTCAGTTCCTTATTCAGCAATTCAGCCCTTTTGGGACCAACTCCGGGAAGAAATTTAATTTCCTGTTCGAGAAAATCAGTCATAAAGCAAATATACTCAAAAATCAAAGTTTGGTAAACTTACTTCGCAAGTGAGAATGATGTAAACTTTCTTAAAAATTGTGTAAAAACTTCGGCAATGAAATATGCCACCTTTGTATTGCAGCAATTTTGCTGCTAACAATTAAAATTTACAAAATGGAACTGGAAAAAACAATTGATGTGTTAAACACACTGGTCGAAATAAACAATGACAGAGTTGAAGGTTATGTAACCGCTTCAAAAGAAACTGACGAACACGATCTGAAGAGCCTGTTTGCAGAGTTAGCCATTACCAGTAAACATATCAAACAGGAATTGACCGACGAAATTGTAAAAATTGGAGGTAAACCCACAGAAGACACAAATTTTACAGGCAAATTTTACAGAGTTTGGATGGATGTGAAAGCAGCCCTTACCGGGAAAGACCGCAAAACCATACTTAACTCGTGCGAATTTGGGGAAGACCAGGCCCTTGCAACTTATGATAAAGTTTTAAATGAAAATCAGGAGTATTTAAGCCTGGGACAACGAAGTTTGGTGCACGCACAACATGCTTTATTAAAAGCTGACCACAACAGGGTGAAATATTTGCGCGATGCGCTGGCATAAGTGCATGACATTTTATAGCGGTTTCTGACTCCATTTTTAATTGATCAGAATCCGCTTTTCCTGAAAAAACTGGTATTGCAAATAACATATTTATGAATCTTACAACTGGTTATCCATATTGGCTTATTAATAGTGGATTGGTGGCTACATATCCAAAGCTGGAAAAATCAGTTAAAACCGATATTGTTATCATCGGCGGTGGAATTTCAGGGGCTTTGGCTGCATATTACCTGACTAATGCAGGTTTTAAATGTATCATTGTCGATGCCTGTTCCATTGGATTAGGCAGCACTTGCGCGAGTACTTCTCTTTTACAATACGAACCCGACAAACCGTTGTCAGTCCTCTCAGAACAAATTGGTTTCCAGTCTGCTTCACGTGCTTATCGTATGTGCAGTGAGGCTATTGACAAGATAGAAAGCATCTCGAAAAAGATTAATTTCAATCTGTTTGAAAGACAATCAAGCCTTTTTTTTGTAGCTTTTAAAAACAATACTCCGTTAAGTTTTAAGCGGCAATAGTGCCGTAATATATAAGTTCTTTGACAATATCTTGATTTTTTAGCTTGTTTGGATTTACAGCAAACAAGACAATAAATCGTTCGAGCAATAACATATTGTGGTACAGTGTTTTTACATCGGCCATTGAAAAGGCTTCCCTTTTTTCTTTGGGCAGCGATAGCCAATGGCAAACTCTTGCAATGTTAATAGAAGTGAGTGATGTGTTAAAATGAAAGTGCAGCTTATTGGTGCTTCTTGCTTGTGAATGTTCCAGACCTGTGTGTTGTTTTCCATCACGGTACAAAAATTCAATTTGGAAGCGGCTTCGGTAATACTTGATAATATCCTGTGCCTCCATTTCCAAATCAGTTGAGAAGTAGATTTTATGGGTTACTTTCCCTTTATCGGAAGTAGTAAACTCACAGGCAATTTTGATGTTTCGTTTGAATGATTTTGAATAAACAGTGGCACAGTAGACCGTTGTCAATTCGTCAATTTGAATGACATTGAAATAATCCTGGTTTAAATTGGCCCAGTCTATTTTTCCATCATGTTTGCGGGGCCTTCCTTTTTTACCTGTCTTTTCTCCATAAAACAAGTACTTCAGGTCGGCATCATCG
>JBGSRA010000079.1:0-13953 GCA_041737765.1 Draconibacterium sp.
TGCACAGGTTCAGCAATACCTGCACTTCCAACAACCTCAACCAACGGTATTATAGGAACATGGAGTCCTGCAGTTAATAATACGGTGACCACGGAATACACTTTCACCCCCGACAACCCATCACAGTGCGGAGAACCTGTAACGATGACCATCACGATAGAAGACAAAATCACCCCAACATTTGCACAGGTTGGCCCATACTGTACAGGTTCTGCAATACCTGCACTTCCAACCACCTCAACCAATGGCATAACAGGAACATGGAGTCCGGCCATCAGTAACACGGTGACCACAGAATACACTTTCACCCCCGACAACCTAACACAGTGCGGAGAACCTGTAACGATGACAATCACCATAGAAGAAAAAATCACTCCAACATTTGCACAAGTTGGCCCATACTGTACAGGTTCTGCAATACCTGCACTTCCAACAACCTCAACCAATGGCATTACAGGAACATGGAGTCCGGCCATTAATAATACGGTGACCACAGAATACACTTTCACCCCCGACAACCCATCACAGTGCGGAGAACCTGTAACGATGACCATCACAATAGAAGACAAAATCACCCCAACGTTTGCACAGGTTGGACCTTTCTGCACAGGCACAGCAATACCAGCACTTCCAACCACCTCAAGCAATGGCGTCACGGGAACATGGAGTCCGGCAATTAATAATACTGTGACAACGGAATACACTTTCAGCCCTGACAACCCATCACAGTGCGGAGAACCTGTGACGATGACCATCACCGTGAGTGATGATTTAATTGTTCTCGTAAATATTACTCCTGATAAAACAGTAATATGTGAAGGTGAAATGGTAAACTTTACAGCTTCATCAGTTAACGGGGGCTCAAATCCTGTATATACATGGTTTGTAAATAATATTCAAAAAGATGGTACAACAGGTCCAACTTTCAGTTATAAACCCAAAGAAGGAGATGTATTTTTCGTAAAGCTTACTTCCAGTGAAAACTGTGTAAAAGAGCAGGTAGCAGTATCAGATAATCTTTCTATTATAATTACCGATGCGTTACAGGTAAATATAAATATTACATCCGATAGAACAGAAATCTGCGATGGAGAGTCAGTCACTTTCTCTGCCGCAACTATAAATGGTGGGGTCAATCCTGTTTATGCATGGTTTGTAAGAGGTATCGAAATTCCGGGTGAAACTTCGGCACAATTTACTTATACACCAAAGAATAGTGATTTGATTCATGCAAGGTTAGCATCAGATTTGAGCTGTGCCTCAGGTAATCCGGCTATTTCGAATTATATACCTATAAAAGTAATCGATAATGTAAGTGTAAGTGTAACAATTGATAGTGACAAAACAGATATTTGCGAAGGTGAACCTGTAACTTTCACTGCACTTCCGCAAAATGGCGGACCAAATCCACTTTATGCTTGGTTTGTTAATAAGGTTGAAGTTCAGGGAGAAACTTCCAATACATTTACTTATCAACCGAAAGACAAAGATGCTATTTATACAGTGCTTACTTCGGATGTGGTGTGTACCGATGACAACCAGGCTTTTTCAAACATTAAAAGAATAAATGTTACCAAAGGCATTCCTGTCAATGTTTCCATAACTACAGATAAAACAGAAATATGTGAAGGAGAAATGGTCAATTATACGGCGTCCGCTGATAACGGGGGAATTAATCCTGTTTATAGCTGGTTTGTAAACGATATTGCCATTTCCGGAGCTACTTCCGAAAATTTCACATATTCACCACAAAAAGACGATGAAGTTTATGTTAGGCTGACATCGGATGTTCAATGTCCAATTGACAATCCGGTCAACTCAAATAAAATCATCACTGATGTAAATGAAAAACTGCCGGTGAGCGTTTCATTGAAAGCCGACAGGAATTTTATATGCGATGGAGCAACAGTAGTTTTTACAGCAACTTCTGAAAATGGTGGTATTAACCCGAAATATACCTGGTATGTAAACAATGTTCAGGTTTCGGGAGCAACCTCTGCTACATACACATATCAGCCGGGAAATGGCGATGTAGTATACGTTTTACTTACTTCAGACTTGAGCTGTATAACAGGGAGCCAAGCCAGCTCAAATAAAATTACAATTACTATCACGGGCGAACTTCCGGTCAGTGTTTCTGTCATAGCCGATAAAACAGAAATCTGCGATGGCGAAAAGGTAACATATACCGCAATATCTGTAAATGAAGGTACTAATCCGTTATACACCTGGTTTGTTAATGGCGTTAAGGTTAAGGACGAAACAAAGGGAAATTTCATTTATTCTCCAAAAAAGGGGGATGAAGTTTATGCTGAATTGACGTCAGATTTAGGCTGTACGACTGGCAATCCGGCCAAATCGAACAAAATAAGTGTTGTAGTAAACGAAAAACTTCTTGTAAGCTTATCAATTGCAGCCGATAAAACAGAAATTTGTAAAGGAGAAATTGTAACCTTTACAGCATCACCGGACAATGGAAGTAAAAGTCTGGATTATGAATGGTTTGTTAATGGAATTGCTGTTGCAGGCGAAACTGATATTATTTTCAAATATAAACCAGATGACGGAGATGAAATTAATGCGAAATTAATATCTGATTCTTCGTGTGTTGTTGATTCTGTGGCACTTTCAAATAAAATTAAAATTAATTATACCGACGGATTAAAAGTTGAGGTAAATATTAAAGCCGACAAAACAAAAATCTGTTCAGGTGAAAGTGTAACTTTTACTACTACTATTGAAAATGGTGGAGATAATCCGGAATACGCATGGTTCGTGAACAATAAGGAAATTACAGGTGAAACAGGTTTAAGTTTTGAATATAAACCAAAAGATGGTGATGGAATTTATGTGAAACTCACATCAGACGAAACATGCGTTATTAATCCAGAGGCCTTGTCAGATACGATTACTATTAGTATTACCGATGGATTGACTGTTGAATTGGAAATAGCAGCCGATAAAACAATTGTTTGTGATGGCGAAAGTGTAATATTTACTGCAACTCCTGAAAATGGTGGCGAGAATCCGGAATGTCAATGGTTTGTGAATAACAAGGAAATTACAAACGAAAAGGATTTAGAATATGAATACAAACCAAAACATGGCGATAAGATTTACGCGAAACTCACGTCAAACGAAACATGTGTTACTGATCCAAATGCTTTTTCCGATACGATTATCATGACAGTTACAGATAATCTGATAGCCAGCGTATCATTACCGAATCAGAAATTAATTTGCACTGGACAGCCTGTAATATTAACTGCAACCGCTGTAAATGGAGGCAATAATCCGTTTTATAAATGGTTTGTTAACAATACCGAAAGAATAGGTGAAAATGCTGTTTCTTTCACTTATACTCCAAAGGATAAAGACAAGGTTTTTGTTACCCTTGAATCTGATTTAACTTGCGTTAATCAAAAAACTGACACTTCAAATTTAGTTGTCATAAATGTGGGAGATACAATTCCGCCTGAAGCTTTCTGTAAGAATATTAACTTGTACCTTGGTGCTGATGGAAAAGTTAAATTAACCCCGGCTCAAATTAATAATGGCTCAAAAGACAATTGTAAACTCGATACACTCCTTCTATCGCACAATGATTTTGATTGTGCTGATATTGGTAAGAACATAGTAACATTAACTGCGATTGATGCTGTCGGGCTGTCTGATTTGTGCGAAGCAACAGTAACTGTAATTGATACAGTTTCGCCATTGGCAAACTGTGTGGCTCCTTTCCCGATTCAACTTGACCAAAGTGGTGAATACAAAGTAACTGTTGAACAAATAAATGCAGGGAGTTTCGACAATTGTGCTATAGACACCCTTTATCTTGACATTTACAATTTAACATGCAACCATATCGGACTAACACCAATTACATTAACCGCAATTGATGTAAATGGAAACATATCGCAATGTTCAACTGATTTAAACATTCTTGGAAACATTGCTCCAAAAGTATTAGATGATAGCTACACTACATTCGAGAATGTTCCCATTTTAATTAATGTAATTGAAAATGACTATGATGAAAATACTTCAATCATTGATTCGACACTTCAAATTTCAATAAAACCAAAGCATGGAACTATTACTATTAATCCTGTTAATGGTGATTTAACTTATACTCCGGATTTAAATTTCTCAGGGGTCGATGTTTTCGAATATCGTGTTTGTGACGATGGAATACCTTGCGGACCTGAATGCGGAAAGGCTTTTGTATTTATTACGGTTAAACCTGTCAACGACAAAGTTGTAGCAGGTGATGATAATTATAAGACACAATGTTTTTCTGTTACTGGAAATGTTCTTGACAACGATTACGATATTGATTCCGATAATCTCACAATAAATACCAATCCTCTGCAACCGACCAATCATGGCGAGGTTACCATCTATTCCGACGGAGAAATTTATTATGAACCGAATGATGGATTTATTGGAATTGATAGTTTTGAATATGTAGTTTGCGACAACGGAATACCATCATTGTGTGATACCGCAAAAGTATTCATTTATGTTGATTGCAATGAAGTAAATCCTGATCCTCTTAAATGTGAGTTGTTTATTCCCGGTGGATTTTCTCCAAATGATGATGGAATACTCGACTTCTATCGAATCTGGTGTATTGAGCATTATCCAGATGCAAAACTGATGATCTTTAACCGTAATGGTAATTTACTGTATCAAAAAGAACATTACGGTAACTATGATATTTGGGGCGACCAATATAACGCATGGTGGTGGGGAACTTCTGTGCTTGGCAAATACGAAGTTGGTAATCAAATGATTAATGGCGAACCCAAGCTGAAAGTTGGTAATTATATTTATATTTTGCAATTAGGCAATGGAGTAGTGAAAAACGGGACAATAATGGTTGCATACTAACTTGTTGTTGATTTTAAGGAAAATTCAAATCCCTTTTCGTATGGAAATATAGTTTTCATTATTCGAATAAATATTATTCCATTTTATTTACCGTGGGAATACTCCTGTTTTTAATAATTTTTCCGGTTTTCGTTGTTAGTGATACCTATTTTTCATTAAATGCTTTAGAAATCACTTTTACCTTTTAATTTTTTTTACCTCACTTATGCAAATGTGACAGGGTTAAAATCGTATGGGACATATGGTAATTGAAATAGGAAAATGTGGGAAGCAGGTGGTTTTTTATCTTTGGAAAGGCATTCTGGTTTAATTTTCTAGGTTAAAATGAAATAAAAAATCCGGTAAACAAATGTTTAACCGGATTTTTTGTGGGTTGTACTGGAGTCGAACCAGTGACCCCTACCCTGTCAAGGTAATGCTCTAAACCAACTGAGCTAACAACCCTTTCGGAGACAAAAATAATAAAAACAAAAAAGGCACTGCAAATGTGCCTTTTTTATTTTATCGTACAGTAATTTTAATTACATCAAAAATTTCAACATAAACAATACAGCCAGAACAATGGTAACAATAGAAATATCTTTGAATTTTCCTGTTAATACTTTTAAAAGAACAAACGAAAGTACGCCAAATAGAATCCCTTCTGATATAGAATAAGTTAGTGGCATCATAACAATTGTAAGGAATGCCGGAATTGACTCTGTAAAATCATCAAAATTGATATTTTTTACCGGAGTCATCATCATGGCACCAACCAGAATTAATGCCGGAGCAGTTGCTGCACCCGGTATCATCAGGAAGATTGGCGAAAGGAAAAGTGCCAGTAACATCAAACCAGCAACAGTTAGTGATGTAAGTCCGGTACGTCCGCCTTCACTCACACCCGCTGCACTTTCAACATAAGTTGTAACGGTTGATGTACCTAACATAGCACCAACGGTAGTACCAACTGCATCGGCCATTAGCGCTTGTTTTACTCTTGGTACGCGACCCTCTTTATCAAGCATATTCGCTTTCGAAGAAACCCCGATTAGAGTACCAACAGTATCAAACATATCAACAAAAAGGAAAGTAAACACCACAACCAACATGTCTAAAGTTAAAATCTGTGTCCATTCGAACTTCATAAAAATCGGACTTAACGAAGGAGGAGTAAGATTAAAACTTTCGGGCAAATGGGTTATGCCAACAGGTAATCCAATTACTGCACCAATCAGGATTCCGTATAAAAGGGCACCTTTCACTTTAAGGGCAAGTAAAACACCTGTAATCACAAGTGTTACCAATGCAACGGCAGCACCAGCATTTTCGGTAAGATTGGTTACATCGCCAAGAGTTACAAAAGTGGCTGGACTGCTAACAATAATTCCGGCATTTTTTAATCCGATGAAAGCGATGAATAAGCCGATACCAACAGAAATGGCGTGTTTCATATTCATTGGGATAGAATTCACAATCATCTCACGAATATTAAAGGCCGTAAGCGCAATAAATATCAAACCTTCAATAAAAACTGCTGTAAGTGCAAATTGCCATGAATGGCCCATTCCCAAAACAACAGTAAATGCGAAAAAGGCATTTAATCCCATCCCGGGAGCCAATGCAAACGGAAGTTTGGCATACAATGCCATAACCAGGGTAGCAATAAGTGCAGAAAGGGTGGTTGCTGTAAATACAGCACCTTTATCCATTCCCGTAGCACTTAAAATATCAGGGTTCACGGCCAGAATATAGGCCATTGTCATAAACGTTGTTATTCCTGCCAGAACCTCGGTTTTTACCGTGGTTTTATTTCCTGAAAGGTTGAAAAATTTTTCTAACATAATTTTGGTTTTATAATGTCCATTTCAAGGCAATTGTTGGTTTTACTGCAAATTCAGCTCCAACAAAGTTATTACTTAACTCAATTTCTGAACCTACTGCAAAATTCTTTGCGAAATTGTACCACAATTGTGGCTCCGATAAGAATCTGTAGCTGGTACCCCAAAACATTTCCTCTTTCCAGAAATCAGCAAAACCTAAAAAGCTAAGTTTTCCTTTCATCATTTGAATGGTCCAAACTGCCGTTAACTGAAACGAAGCATTTTCTTTGTCCTGAATATATTTGTAATTTGCCTGTAAAGTCAAAATTTTTGAAAAATCTGCTGAAGCCCATGTACGTTCAATACCGGCCAGGTACGCATTTTCAATCGGAATGAAAGGTGTATCTTTTCCATCTAATTTAAAAACGCCACCATTGTATTCAGCCCGTGGCATAAATTTTTGGTTTTCATTCCACTTAAAAGCCCTTGCAATTTCCCAGTAAGCCAACGAAAGACCATTCTCAACATTACGTGCGTCCGAACTATAATCCATGTCGATAAAAAAGAATGTAGATCCAAATTTGTCGGGTTTAAACATCTCAACCGTTGAAGTAAACAATTTTCGGTTTTCTCCAAAGTCATAATGAAGTTGAATATTCTGAGCTCTCGAGGCAATACCGAAGGCAACAATTGAAAATAAAAGCAGAATTTTTTTCATAGATTTTGATTTTTTAAAGTTATGGCGCCAAAAATATATATTCTGGTTTATTATGTGAAGTCAATGTTTATAGAATGTTTATAAATTGCTATATTAACACGGAAAAAAACAGATATACAATGGAAAATATCAATCGCAGAAGATTTATACAAAAGAGTGCAATCGGGCTGGCCGGAACAATGGCAGCAGTTTCAGGACTTGTAAATCTTGGTTTTAGTCCGCCTTCATCAGTAATGATTGATTCGGTTAAATTGGGTGAAACCGGGTTAAATGTTCCCCGCCTTGCTCTGGGAACCGGCTCGTATGGCTGGAAAAAAACTTCGGCACAAAAGAAAATGGGAGAGGAGAAATTTTTACAGATGGCCCAACATGCTTTTGATCGCGGGGTGAGATTTTTTGAAACTGCCGATATGTACGGGACACATGATTTTGTGGGAAAAGCAATGAAAAAAGCAGGGCGCGAAAATGTAACGCTTCTCTCAAAAATAATGGTTTACGAACACGAGGGTTGGTACAAAACCGAGCCTTTTCAGAAAAGCATCGACCGGTTCAGAAAGGAACTGAATACAGATTATATCGACATCCTGCTGTTACACTGCATGGTAAACAGCGAATGGCCCGACGAATACAAGCGTTACATGGACGATTACAGCGAAGCAAAACAAAAAGGTATTATTAAACAGGTTGGTTTGTCGTGTCACGATTTTGGAGCGATGCAAATTGCAGCTGAAAATCCGTGGGCCGATGTTTTGCTGGCCCGTATTAATTACGAAGGGGCTAAAATGGATTGTAAACCTGAAGATGTGATGAAGGTTTTAAAGAAAGCAAAAGATAACGGCAAAGGAATAATTGGAATGAAAATTTTTGGTTGTGGTGATTTAACCAAAGATGAACAACGTCAAAAATCGCTGGAGTTTGTTATAAAAAGTGGGAATGTGGATTGTATGACTATAGGAATGGAAAGCATTGCACAGGTTGACGATACGATTGAAAGGATGATGAAAGTGGTAAATTCCTAAAAAAAAGAACCCCGGTCAGGACGACCAGGGTGTATTTTTTGAATCGGGAAGATAAAAAATATGGGTCTTATAAGAGTATATTCTGAAAAGGGTAAAAAAGTAACCCTCTTTTTGAAATTATTTTAAAGATTATTTTCGAGGGCATCGTTTAAAAACCTGTTAACCGGTTGTAAAATCTTAAACGAATGAACCAACTGCTCAATATAAGTGTCAGCAAGAATTTCCGAAAGGCTTATTCTGCTTGAAAAAGCAAACGATTTATAGCGAAGTAAATCAATAAATTCATGATCGGGTGAATAACCTTTTGGTGCAGTTTTTAATTTGTCATCCATCATTTCAGGAAACACTTTTTTAAACTTTGCATTATTGATAAGGCCTGAAAATTCCTCTCCGTTTTCTGCAATGTAATCGCGAATTGCTTTTAGTGACTCTGCTGCGGGCATATAAATTCCGCCACCAATAAAACTTCCTTCGGGTTCGATATGAAAATAATAACCGGCATAACTACTTTTTCTACCGCCTTTTGCAATAAAACTTCCAAAATTGGATTTGTACGGACTTTTATCGTGTGAAAAACGTACATCTCTGAAAATGCGGAAAAGACAATCTTTTGGCTCAAGTAACGGAATTTCAGAATCAAACTTTCTGATTTCATTTATAAGTACATCGGTTATAAAGAGTACTTTTTCACGACTTTCATCGTACCGTTTTTTATTTTTCTGAAACCATTCGCGGTTGTTATTTTCCGAAAGTTCCTGCAGAAACTGAACTACCTGTAACATAGCTGAAATTTTTTAAAGTATTTTTACCTGTTGAACTATTACAACAAAACAGTATTGAAATGAAAAAGTTTGCACTGATAGTAGCTGGTGGCAGCGGCAGCCGCATGAATAACAACATACCGAAACAATTTATAGAAATAAACCGCCGCCCGGTTTTGATGCATACTTTCGACGTATTTTTCAATTTCGATCCGAAATTAGAATTTATTCTTGTACTTCCGAAAGATCAGTTATCACTTTGGAATTCGTTGTGTGAAATTCACCAATTCAGGCTTGAATATAAAATTGCATTCGGAGGTAAAACCCGTTTCGATTCAGTTAAAAACGGACTGGATCTGATTCTGGAGGATGGAATTGTTTTTATTCACGATGGCGTCCGTCCGCTGGTTTCGCTGAAAACGCTCCAAAACTGTTACGAAACTGCAGTTGAAAAAGGCAATTCACTTCCTGTAATTCCGGTTTCGGAATCGCTTCGGGAAGTTGATGGATTGGAAAGCAAGGCAGTAGATCGTTCAAAGTATTTTTTGGTACAAACACCGCAAACATTTCAAACCCGATTAATTCAAAAAGCTTATCAGCAGGCAACATCAAACATATTTACCGATGACGCTTCGGTTTTGGAGGGCACCGGAGAAACCATTCATTTGGTTGAAGGAAACCGCGAAAACATAAAAATTACATATCCCGAAGATTTGATTTTTGCTGAAATTCTTCTGAAACAAAAATAAAAACGGCGGAACAGTTGCCTGTTCCGCCGTTTTTTTAATAAAGATAATACCGTTACTTATTTTTTAGTTTTTTAATTTTCCGGTGGTGTTTCCGCCGTGCAATTTTTAACCTCACAGTGTGGTTGAGTTCAATAAGGGCAGGTACAAACATCAATGTTAAGAAGGTTGCAAAACTTAATCCGAAAATAATCGACCATGCAAGCGGACCCCAGAAAGCCACATTGTCGCCGCCAAAATAGATGTGCGGATTCAGTTCGGTAAAAATGGTTTCGAAATTGATATTCAGCCCAACAGCCAGCGGAACCAGCCCCAGCATGGTTGCAGTGGCGGTAAGAATTACCGGTGTAATACGTGTTTTACCGCCTTCGATAATCGCGCGGCGGGTTGGCATGCCTTCTTCTATTTTGGAATCGATAAATTCAACGATTAGAATTCCGTTTCTCACCACAATACCTCCCAGGGCTACAACACCCAAACCTGTCATCATTATTACAATATCCATCTGGAAAAGGATAACTCCGAGCAACACGCCAATAATACTGAAAATCACCTCGCTGAGAATAATCAACGATTTTACAACCGAACGGAATTGAGTAATCAGGATAAAAAATATGGCGCCAATGGCGATTATCATTGCTTTTAACAGAAATGCAACTGTTTCGGCCTGGTCGTCTTGTTCTCCGGTAAGTTTTATGGCTGTTCCTTCGTTTAACGGGAATGATTTGGCTTCCCGCTCAATAATCGGAACGATATCGTTTGCTGCATATCCAGAAAGTACATTCGAATAAACAGTGATAATACGTTTCTGGTCCAATCGTTTGATGCCTGCATAAGACGAAGTATAGTCGATGCGTGCCACCGTTGAAAGCGGAATGCTTCGTAGCATTCCTGTATTCATATCACGATACGTTATCTCAAGATTAACCAAGTCGTTAATATTATCGCGGATTTCTTTATCGTAACGAAGCATAATCGGAAATTCATCCTCGTCCTGTTTCAGTTTCGAGATTTCCTTACCGTAAAGAGCTGTGCGCACTTCCATACCAATTTGTCCGGTGGAAACACCGAGCCGGTTTGCACGGTCGCGGTCAACCTGGATAATAATTTCAGGGGAGTTCATTTCAAAATCGGTTTTCAATTCTTCAACCCCCGGAATATTCAACGAATCGATATAATTGCGGAATGCATATGCATCAGTAATCAGTGTTTCAAGATTTTCGTTTGTAATTTCAATATTGATAGGCTTTCCGGTTGGCGGGCCATTTTGTTCCTTGTCAACAGTAATTTCAGCACCGGCAATATTCACAATTTCCTTTCTTATCATTTCCATGTACTCAGTAGTGTTATACTGGGTTGAACGGTATTTATGCTCGATGAAATTTACAGTTACTTTACCCCTGTTGAATGGATTTCCGGACGATACAAAGCCTTCTTCTTCAGCGCCAATTGTAACGTTCGAAATAATCGATTCCACATCAGGATTATTCTGGCCAATTACTTTATACACGCGCGATTCAACAACTTTTGTAACGCTGTCGGTCACATTCTGATGTGTACCGCCGGGCATTTTTATATACACGAAAACCGAATTTGGATCGCTGTTCGGGAAAAACAGCACTGTAGGTTTTACTGCACCCGTAATAAAAATGGTTACAAAGAATAACGCAATCATTCCAAGCAATACCAAAATTGGTCGGTAGCCCTTTAATACCCATCTTAATTGCCTTTCGTAAATTGCCATTAATGCAGGCCATATTTTATTCTGAAAAGTGTGAATCCACCTTTTTAGTACGAAATGGAAAAGAAGGATTAGAATAACTGCAAACATCAGCAAATTAGCCATGGTAAACGCAGCTTGCGATTTTCCGAAGAAATAGGATGCATATAAAATCGCAGCCAGAACGGCCATGATTATTGTGGATATTTTAAGCTTTTTCCAAGTACTTCCTTCCTGATAGTCCGGGTCATATTCGTGTTTCATAAACGAAACGGCGAAAACCGGGTTGAAAATGTAGGCCACAAACAGCGATGCGAACAGTGTTATAATAAGAGTTACAGGGAGATAATGCATAAACTGGCCAACAATTCCGGGCCAGAAAGCCAGCGGGAAGAATGGGGCCAAAGTAGTAAGCGTTCCGGATAAAATTGGCAGAAAAACCTCGCCCGCTGCACCTTTTGCTGCCATGTTGATATCAGGAATAAACCGATGCAAACGGTGTGTATTTTCAATAACCACAATCGCATCGTCAACCACAATTCCAAGTGCAAAAATAAAGGCGAACATCACAATCATGTTCATGGTGAAGCCCAGCCCGGGAATAATCAAATAAGCTAAAAACATGGAAAGTGGTACCGACAAACCAACAAAGAAAGCGTTGATTAATCCCATAAAGAACATAAGTACAATGGTTACAAGAATAAAACCAATGATGATGGTATTATTCAGTTCTTCGAGTGTGTTACGGGTAAACCGGCTCTGGTCGCCGGTAATGGTTACCTGAACATCTTCGGGATACTCACGTACTTTCAGTTCGTCAATAATATCTTTAATCTGGTCGGAAGCATCGAGGAGGTTTGCACCTGTCTTTTTGATAATATTGAGTGTAATTACATTCTCACCATTCAAACGGGCAAAACTGGCCTGTTCTTCAAAACCATCGTTTACAATCGCAATATCGCTGAGTTTTACCAATGCTCCACTCGATGATTGCACAACAATATTACGGATGGTATTCACATCGGCAAACTGCCCTTTGATACGCACTGTATTGCGGGTCCCGTTGTTGGTAAAGTTTCCCCCCGAGATTGTGAGATTTTCGGAAGCAACTGCCTGTTCAATATTCCCAAAGGTAACTTTGGCAGCCTGCATTTTAAAAATGTCAGCGTCAATCTGGATTTCACGATCGAGGGCACCTACAATGTCAACCCGCGTGATTTCCTTTAAACCTTCAATACGATCCTGCGCGATTTCAGCGTAATTTTTCAGTTTAACAAGGTCGTAATTCCCCGAAATATTGATAAACATAACCGGCATTGCCGAAATATCAACGTCGCTGATATCCGGATCGGCAGGTAAATCGGTAGGCAAATCACTTTTTGCTTTGTCAACTGCATCGCGAACCCGTTGCTTGGCTGTTTCAATCGAAATATCTGTGTCAAATTCAACAACGATGGAGCTGAAATCGGGCACCGAATTGCTGGTAATATTCTTCACATTCGAGATTGATTTCAGTTGTTTTTCAATCGGGCGGGTTACCAGGTTTTCCATATCAGCGGGTGATGTTCCCGGGTAAGGAGTGGCAACAACTATGTATGGAATAATTACCTGCGGAAAGGTTTCCTTGGGAATTGAATAATAATTCATCAACCCGAGAACCGATATAAAAAGAGCAAGTACATAAATACTCGTCCGGTTATTAATGGCCCAACTTGTTGCGAAAAATTCCTTTATTTTATATTGTTTCGACATGATTTGTCAGATTTTGTTGATTAGAATACTAATTTTTGTCCGGCATTCAGTCCCTGATAACCAGAAACGATAATTTTATCGCCAACATTCAACCCTTCTGTAATTTCCATTACACCATTATAATCCATTCCGGTTTTAACAATCCGGCGTTCAGCTTTCCAGTTGGCTCCATCCTGAATGGCAATGAAAACAAATTTTCCGTCCTGGTTACTTTGAACCAAATTTACCGGCACACAGAATGCTTTTTCGTTGGTGTAATCTTTAATCCTGATATTGGCCATCATATTAGCCCTTAACTCAATATCTTTCGAAGAAATTTTACATTCAGCCTTAAACGTGCGGTTTGTAGGATCGATAAACCGGCTTGTAAAGCTGAGTTTTGTTTCAACTTCCTTGCCGATATCGGGGAAAGTTACAATCGCAACATTTCCGTTTTTTATGCGGCTGGCATAAGTTTCAGAAACATCGGCTGTAATTTTGGCCACACTCATATTAATTACCCTGATGGTTGAAGTTGGCATGCCGGGTGAAGCCATTTGACC
>JBGSRA010000089.1:0-42965 GCA_041737765.1 Draconibacterium sp.
TACCTACTGGAATTCGGAGAAACTGAGTTTTGTGGGTTCCCGCGGCCCGACTTATGGCTGGCAGGCAACTTTAGACCGCTATAAAAAAGGTTATCCCGACAAAGCTGCAATGGGAAACCTGAAATTCACGATTTTGGATGTTTCGAAAATCGACAGGAAAACAGTTTATATTATCGGAAAATTCGACCTCGCCCGCGAAATGGGAAATCTGAGTGGCCATTTCACGCTTGTGATTCAGAAAATAAATAACGAATGGCTGATTATCAGCGACCATTCAAGTTCATCTAATTAATTTACAGGGTTTTTCTCATAAGATGAATTGAATTTGTTAAAATAAATAATCAAATATTGGTTAATGTACGTAAAGAAATATTATCTTTGACGTAAATTAAAATAGGATGGAAAATGGATACCAAATTAACATTGAATTTCGACAGCGGGGTAATTGAAAAAGCAAAGGTTTTTGCTGAAGCGAGGGGAATCAGCCTTTCGCGGCTTACCGAATATTTGTACAGGCAGGTAACTTCGGGCAACTACATTTCGATTGACGATTTTCCGATTGCCGACTGGGTAAACCAGGTTGCTGAAGGTGAAGCAACATATAAACGCCGCAGCCGGAAAAGTACCAAAGATGAATATTACAGCAACCGGAAATGAGGGTTTTTATCGATGCCAACATCCTGGTAGCCACGCTGAATCGCGAGTACCCGTTGTTTAACTGGTCGGCGCGGGTTTTAAGCCTGCATGGAACCCATAATATTCAGCTATTTACCTCCCCTCTGTGTTTAGCCATTGCTTTTTATTTCGCCACAAAAAAAAGCGGTGAAGCAACTGCCAAAAAGAAAATTGAAATGCTTTGTATGAACATTGGCATAACGACTGTCAATCAGGAAATTACGGGAAAGGCGATAAAAAACCAGAAAATCAAGGATTTTGAGGATGGTTTGCAATATTATTCAGCGCTTAACCAAAAATGCGATATTATAATTACGGAGGACCAACACGATTTTTATTTCAGTGAAATTGAAGTTTTGGGGTGCGAGATATTTTTGAAACGACTGAGCGCGGGAAGAAATCTGTGAAAAACAGAGGTTTTATAACGGATTGTGAGAGTAACCAATTATAAAAATTCTTTCAACTACATTATTTTAAAATAACCGGAAAGTAGTTTTAATCAATTTTACACCGGGGCTTCAGCCCGGTGACATACAAAACACATTAGATTTCGGCTTCAGCCTTTAATTTAAACAAGGTAACAGAACAAGTAAAATTAAATGCTAAAGCCATGTACCACTTTAATTTTTATCGCCAAGCTAAAGCATGGCGTTAAACTAAATTTTCATGCAAAAAAATCCAGTAGTAACTGACAGTTAAACGTAAATCATCTTCCGGGTCATTCCACCGTCGATAATAAAATTCTGTCCGGTAATAAAATCATTTTCAGGATTGAGCAAAAATAAAACCATATTCGCGATATCTTCTGGTTTTCCCACCCTTCCTGCAGGATGTTGCAAATGGTCGGCTGCCGAAAGTTCAATTTGATTTGACTTTGATTTCTTTTTGATTCCCGATACATCAATCCAACCCGGACTGATACAATTTACCCTGATTTCAGGTCCCAAACTCATTGCCAGAGCATGTGTAAGCGCCAGAATTCCACCTTTGCTGGCTGAGTAGGCTTCGGTATTTGGTTCTGATTGAAAAGCCCGGGTGGAACTGATATTGATGATACTTCCTTTTGAATTTTTCAAAAACGGAGCAGCATGTTTTGCACATAGAAAAGTACCTGTCAGGTTGGTTCCAATTACACGGTTCCACTCTTCCAAAGTAAGCTCTGTTAATGGTTTGTCTATTTGGATGGCTGCGTTGTTTATCAATCCTGAAATATTTCCAAATTGTTTAAAGGAGGCTGCAATTGATTTTCTGACACTTTCTTCATCAGAAACATCCGTTTGAAATAATTTCAGATTTTCAGAATTGTTTTCCGAACTGAATTCCTGTATCGCTTCTTCGTCCATTTCAAAAACCGAAACACAAAAATCTTTCTGATGAAGAAGCTGCGAAATTACTTTGCCAATTCCCTGGGCGCCGCCGGTTACGATGATGTTTTTCATAAATTGATAAATTGTAAATAAGTCCGGATTATTCCTTAGCAAGATTCCTAATCATTCCATCAAAAATAAAAAAATGAAATGGTGAAGTTGCAATCCAATACAACCTGCCCCAAACTCCCCGCGGGCGGAAGGTTGCTGTTTGATGCAAAATATGATTTTCGTCGATTTTAAATTCGAGCCAGGCTTCACCCGGCAGTTTCATCTCGGCAAAAAGCAGAAGTCGCTTTTTTTCGGTGCTGGCGTACAAAACACGCCAGAAATCCAGAGCGTCACCGGGGTGAATCTCTTTTGGCGATGTCCGGCCCCGCCGTAACCCGACACCTCCAACCATTTTGTCGAAAAATCCGCGGATTTTCCATAGCCAGTTGGCATAGTAATATCCTTTGTCGCCGCCAATGGTCCAAATGCTATTCAGAACTTTTTGTTCATCTTTAATCGCGAGGTGTTTTTCGTTTTTATAACATCCAAAATTTGGAACTTCAATAAAATCGGAAAGCGAAAGACCAAGACTGCTGCTGATTATTGAATCTTTCCAGCTGCTTAAAACAAGGTTTTGCTTAATTTTCAGAAATGCATTTTTTATGGCTTGTTCGTATGTGATCGGCTTAATCTGAAGGATTTCCTGCAGACGGTTATCATTGCATACTACTTCCATTTTCATGCTGTCAACCAAACTGATGGCCAGTTTATAGGATACGGAAGTAATGAAAAACAACCAATACGACGAAATTTTCGGAGAAATCAGAGAAGTAGTATAGAATCTTCTTTTTAATTTCCTGATGTTGGCATATCGCATCATCATTTCTTTGTAAGTCAAAATTTCGGGGCCCCCAATATCGAAAACATCGTTTAAACATTGCGGGTGTGATAAAACTTTTGTTAAAAACGAAATTACATCGCGAATTGAAATGGGTTGTGCTTTGGTTAATATCCATTTTGGTGCAATAATTAGGGGCAGCTTTTCAACAATATCGCGAATGATTTCGAATGAAGCGCTACCCGAACCTACAATTATTCCGGCACGTAACACCGTCAAAGCATATTTGTCGCTTTTTAAAATATCCTCAACTTTTCTTCTTGAATTGAGGTGTTTTGATAATTTGTTTTCGTTGGAAATACCGCTCAAATAAACAACCTGTTTTACATTTGACGACTCCATAATGGTTTTAAAATTCGATGCAGACTTCGATTCAAGCAAATCGAATTTTTCTGTCGAACTTGTCATCGAATGAATTAAATAGTATGCCGCATCAATATCCTTTGGAAATTTATCAGGTTTAGGTGTTTTTAAAAAATCAACTTCGATGATTTGTACTTTCTGAAGCAGGTTTTTGTGTATCGACAGTCGGCTTTTTTCGCGCACACAGCAGATGAGTTCGTGCCCGTTTTCAATAAGAACCGGAAGCAGGCGTTTGCCAACATAACCTGTTACACCTGTTAAAAGTATGCGCATAAGTTTAAGTTATTGACTTCGAATAATTTTGAAAGGTACAATGTTTTTGGAAAAACGAGCAACTATTTGTTTGTTGCAACCATTTCTTCAATTAATGCTATAAACTTTGAAACAGGTTCAAAATATGGAATTACCTTTTCTTCAGAAAAATCGAACATATCATCGTAATCTCCCTTTTGTCGCCATGTAAACAATTGAGAATAAATCTTTCCATACTCCTTGTCAATTTTACCGGTTTTGATGAAATGTTCTGTGAAATTAGATTTAGCGCCGTTATGTGTCGTTGGATTTAAATCAGCATTCAGTAATAAAGCCATAACTGCATAATATGAAGCGTAATAAAGCCGGTTAATTGTTGAATTCCATTTCTTTTTTTCTGCTAAAATCTTTGCATCGTCAAATGTGTCTTTCGAACGAAACAACCTGTATTTTATTAAATCATACTTACTCGGAGTCATTGAAGCCTTATCCCTTCCTTATTAATATTTGAAAATAACGTTGTAGCAGTATGGTTGGATATCCAGTCATTTTTGGTGTAAATTAAGGGAGATATTATTTCGCCTGTTTCAATTTCAACATCATAAAGAATGTCCATTAAATTTGTTTCAAAAGCGAACGAAATATTTTGACTATTTAATAAAATAAGGAAATCCCAATCTGACAATTTTTTTGCTGTTCCCCTTGCCCTTGAACCATATAAATAGATTTCAGAGTTTGGGGCAGTTTGATTTACAATATCAACAATTCGTTTTATTATGATATCTTTCTTTCCCATAACGCAAATATATGATTTAAGCAATAAAAATTAACCGGGTTGTGACATTTTCGGTTTTGCCAACATCTTCCTACAATTAACAAAAATAGTCAATTTAAATTTTTCACGGGTTTTCTTTATGGTGGAAATTGATATTTTTGCACAACTTTAAAACAAACGGAGATTTTTTTGAATTCAGTTAAAGCAAATATAAATCAGCGGGTTAGTTTTGGCTTTGTCATTTATTTGATGATAGTTCCAATATTTTTATCGGCCCAAAATGACTCAATTATAACTGATTATAAGTCACGATTCACAGAAAACCTGCTTGAATTAGGAGATTTGTATTGTTTCTCCGATCCCACTTTTCAGCCTGGGAAAGTAAAGTTTGTCACCGTTCAAAATGTTGCCGAAAAATACTCGGAATTGAACCTGTTTTTATTCCCGGAAATATCTGATAAAACAGCAGATTTCTACCAGTTTTTAAATTCGCTTCCAATTGTTCAGAAAGAAAATCTGGTGCGAATGTTTTCTTTTTACGAAAAGCAGTGGGATGCAGGATTTAAAAAAGCCGGTTTACCCGTTGAACTGAAATACATTGCCCCGGCAATTTCAGGATTAAATCATAATGCAATTGGAGAGAAAAGCACGGCAGGAATTTGGCAATTAACACATTTTCAAGCTGTATTTAATGGTTTGCAGGTTAATCAGATGGTTGACGAACGTTTTAATCCCGAACTTTCAACACGTGCATTTACAGCGGTGATGAAACAGAACTTCGCCACATTTAAGACTCCTGAACTGGCAGTTTTGGGCTATTTGTTCGGTAATACAAAAGTGAAAAACGCGATTTCTTTTGCCGGCGAAAATGCTTCGTTAACTGAAATTCTGAAATATTTGCCAGAGTCGGCAAACTTATTTATTGCTGCTTTTCAGGCCACAGCGGTTTTTCTGGAGGTGAACCGGTTTAAATCAGACATCGATCCGTTGATAAAAAAAGTAATGCCCGATACGGTTCATATATCAAGGCAAACCCATTTTCAGCAGATTTCAAAAGTTCTGGGAATTCCGCAGAAACAGCTTGAATTTCTGAATCCTCAATACCGGTTTTCAATTATTCCTGTAGTTGGAAAATATTCACAATTAACAGTTCCTGATGGGTATTGGGACGATTTTGTTTTATGGCAGGATTCTGTGTACAATGCATTCGATTCGTCACTTTTTCAGCTAACAACACAAAAAATTGAATATCCACCAGCACCGGGACGGCAATATTTGGGAGAACCTGTAAAAAATCTGCAGATTGAAGGAAAGACAAAAATAAAATATACCCTGCAAAGCGGTGATGTTTTGGGTGTTATTGCCGAAAAGTACGATGTGGAAATTGAGGATTTGAAATACTGGAATAACATTTCGAATGAAAGAAAAATTCAGGCAGGGAAAAACCTTGATATATTTGTTGACAATGATAAAGTAGCGTATTATTCCGGAAATCAGCAGGTGCTGAAAAAGAAAGAAGTAAAAATTTCGGTACCGGTGCAGTTGCAGCAAAATACAACGCTAGCTGTTTTTCAGGAAATGAATCAGGGTAAAAAGGTTGAACACATTGTGAAAAATGGGGAATCGCCATTTACAATTGCAAAAAAATATGACGGTGTAACACCCGAGGATATTTTGAAATGGAACAACATTGACGATGCCCGGAAAATACAGATTGGTCAGAAATTAATTGTTTACCAAAGATGAAAATTTTAAAAATTGAATAATTCGCCACACTTGAATTAATACGAATTTTGATGAAACCGATTAAGACTTTGTTATTTACAATTGCTGTTTTTGTGCTCCTTGCAGGTACAATGCTTGTTACGCCTGCCGATGGAGTAAAAGTGGGTGAATTTAACTTTCACATGCCAACTTTCAGCGAGATGTTTTCGACCGAAAAAGAGGAATTTGCCGATGTAACCGAAATCATAGAACAGCAATTCGATCTTGATTCGTTAATGGAAGCCGAATCAAATACCAGCGATACTCTCGCTGCTAAAAATGCAACAGCAATTCATGATTCACTTGTAAAATCGATTTATAAGATTGAAATCTCGGAAGAAGGACGCGAAAATCTTGCCGGATTTTTCCAGAAATTAAAATCAGGACAAACCACACGAATCATGCATTACGGTGACAGTCAGCTTGAAGGCGATCGCATTACAGCCAATCTGCGAAATAAGTTGCAAACTAAATTCACTGGAACAGGAATTGGATTGAGGCCGGCAGTGCAGCCATACGATTTTGTTTTCAGTGCAGTTCAAACTAACTCGGCAAACTGGACACGATACCCGATTTATGGTAAAGTTGATACTTTAGTCAATCACAACCGGTATGGTGTAATGGGCGCTTTCTCACGTTTTGCACCGCTCACTTTCGACTCGATTCCATTTGAAAACACAGTTTTTCATGAAGCAGAACTGAGCATCACAAAATCAACCATTTCATTTAACAAAACCCGCGAATACAGGCGAATGCGTTTATTTTACGGTAATGCAAAAAGTCCTGTCGATTTAAAATTACTTGTAAACGGTCATGAAATTTTTACAGAAACCTTAAAACCGAATATCGATTACGATGTTGTTTCATGTGATTTACCGCCAGCTACCGATAATGTGGTTTTAAAATTCTCGGGTTATGACAGTCCCGATATTTATGGGATTGAATTGGCCGAAAACAGGGGAGTTATTGTTGATAATATTGCCTTGCGCGGTAGTTCGGGAACCATTTTTACCCAAACCGATTTTAAGCACAGCACGAAAATGTACAACGACCTTGATCCCGGACTTTTTATTCTTCAGTTTGGTGGAAATGTTATGCCTTACATCAAAGATCAGAAGGCAATCGATAGTTACGGTCGCTGGTTTGCAGGACAAATAAAACGGTTACGCCAGTCGTGCCCAAATGCTGCTGTAATTGTGATTGGGCCAAGTGACATGTCAACCAAAGTAAAAGACAAATATGTAACCTACGAGTTATTACCTGCTGTTGTGGAAGCGCTGAAAAATGCTGCAATTTCAACCGGCAGTGGTTACTGGGACATGTACCAGGCAATGGGCGGATATAACAGTATGCCAGGCTGGGTAAATGCAATACCCGAACTGGCAGCGCCTGATTATGTGCATTTCACACCGAAAGGTTCAACACTTATTTCGAATATGTTTTACAATGCATTTATCCTGGAGTATAATAACTATCTGAAGAGGGCGATATGAAAGAAGTCGGGAGTCGGAAGTCGGGAGTCGGAAGTCGGAAATTTTTTTTTGGTTACTGTTCATTAGCCTTTAGTCAATGGTCACTGGTCACTGGTCATTGGTTTTCCAACTTCGTGCTTCGTGCTTCGGTCTTCAAACTTTGGACTTCGGACTTCGGACTCCGGACTTTTTCTTCTTCGGTCTCCGGTCTTCAGTCTTCGGTCTTCGGTCTTTTCTTATTCCTCTTTGTTCAAAATCTTTCTGCCCAAACCAATCCCTACCTCTATCAGGTAAACCAATACAACTTTATCAGGTACGATTTAAACCAGATGCATCATTTTGGTATCGATAATTATTCTTCAAAATTCTATGATAAACTTGAAAAATTGGTACGTACGGGTGAAGGTCGGATAAATGTGGTACAAATTGGCGGTTCACATATTCAGGCTGGAACATTTTCGGGGCAAATCCGCTCACGGCTGCAACAAATGAACGGTGAAATGAATGCCGGCTGGGGTTTTATGTTTCCGTACCGAATTGCCCGCACCAATTCACCTTTTGGTTATTTCATCAGGTATTCAGGCGACTGGCAAAGTTGCCGAAATGTGGAAACAAGAAAAAGCTGCACACTTGGAGTGGGAGGTATTTCGGCATCCACAACATCTGCAAAGGCTGAGTTGACTATTCTTCTGGAACCTGAAAATAATCTGGATTACAGTTTTAATAAAATCCGTGTTTTTTATGAAAACAGGGATTCAAATTATACAGTATCAGTTGATTCTTTATTATTAAAAACGTTTGTAAAAACCAGTGAATATTTTGATATTGAACTGAATACGCATGTTGACAGTTTGAGCCTGGTTATTCAAAAAGTAGAAAATACAGATGGCTGGTTTACGCTTTACGGTATCTCTACAGAATCGGCTCCCAATGGATTTTTATATCACAGCATTGGCGTAAACGGGGCTCACGTTCCGGCTTTTTTACGTTGCGATTTATTCGTAGAACAACTTGCATTGCTAAAACCCGATCTCGTAATCCTGGGTTTGGGCATAAACGATGCTTATGGAAGACGATTTTCGCAAAGCGATTTCGAATCGAATTACGGTTTGCTGATTTCGAGAATCAGAAAAGCTACACCCGAAACAGCAATTATTTTTACAACCAACAACGACAGTTATCTGTATCGGCGTTATGTTAACAAAAATGGTGAAAAAGTGCAGCAAAGTATGCTCAGAATGGCTGAAGAATACAATGCCGGTGTTTGGAATATGTACGAAGTAATGGGTGGTTTAAACTCGGTGGTATTGTGGGAAAAAAATAATTTGGTTCAGCGTGATAAAATTCATTTCACCCGCGAAGGTTACCTGATTTTGGGAGATTTGTTTTTTAATGCATTGATGAAAAATTTTGAGAATTACTTGCTGCATAAGAATCAATTAACCGAAAGGAAAATTTAAACTGTGAGTTTACTTCTTCAAATAGATATTGCCGAAGCTTTACGTACCATTTTTGTGTACAATCAGAGTGCGCCTTTAATTTTTACAAGGTTCTTTTTCTGGGCATTTTTTGCTTTTGTTTTGCTTGGTTATTCGCTGATTTATAAAAACAAAAACCGCAGTATCAGGGCTGGTTATCTGTTTGTTTTAAGCATCTTTTTTTATTACAAATCGAGTGGGTTTTTCTTTTTTCTTGTATTGTTTAGTATTACGCTCGATTATTTTGTCGGCAAATGGATTTACCATTCGAAAAATCCGGTTAAACGAAAAATGCTGCTTGCTTCCAGTATTTTTATCAATCTTTCGGTGCTGGCCTATTTCAAGTATTCCTACTTTTTTATCGACAGCCTGAATTTTTTACTCGATACCGATTTTAAGGTTGTTAACCACGCGGCAAACCTTGCCAATTTAAGTTTGGGCACTCATTTCGATATCGACCGGATTTTGTTGCCTGTAGGTATTTCGTTTTATACTTTTCAAACCATTAGTTATTCAGTTGATGTGTACAGAGGCGATACGCAGCCTGTAAAAAACCTGATAGATTACGGTTTTTTTGTTTCATTTTTTCCACAACTGGTAGCCGGGCCGATTGTTCGTGCATCGGGGTTTATAAAGCAGATTTACGAAGATTTCAACGTTTCGAAAGCCGAGTTTGGCTGGGCCATTTTTATGATTTTAAAGGGATTGATAAAAAAGATTTTTATTGGCGATTACATTGCAGTGAATTTTGTTGACCGTGTTTTCTCCAATCCTGTTACCTATTCAGGTTTCGAAAACCTGATGGCGCTTTTCGGCTACTCACTCCAGGTTTATGTCGATTTTTCGGGATACACCGATATTGCAATTGGGGTGGCTTTGTTAATGGGATTCAGGTTGCCGCAAAACTTTAATTCACCGTACAAGGCAAAAAATGTGGGCGATTTTTGGAAACGCTGGCACATGTCGCTTTCGTCGTGGTTAAAAGACTATTTGTACATCCCGATTGGCGGAAACCGCAGCGGATCTGTATTTAGTTACCTCACGCTTGGCGTAATACTGGCCATTGTTATTTTATTGATTGGCGAATTGATTCTTGCACCTATTTTTGCTGTTGTTGTTCTTGTGATTGCAATTTTAATGCGGTTTTTCCCCAACCTTAAACGAAATGTCGATACCAATATCAACCTGATGCTGACCATGTTATTGGGTGGATTGTGGCACGGCGCTTCGCTGAATTTTATTATCTGGGGAGGATTAAACGGAATCGGACTGGTGGTTTATAAATTCTGGCGGAAAATCAGTCCGTGGGAAGCCCAAAACAACTGGTCTGCAAACATCTGGAAGATTGCAATAACCTTTACTTTTATCACATTTACCCGGCTTTTTTTCAGGGGCGAGTCGATTACCATTGTAAAACAAATGTTGCATCAGATTGGCTCTGCATTTAATACATCACTGATTCCTGAAGTTCTGATTGCCTACAAATGGGTTTTTATGGTAATGTTGTTTGGTTTTGTAATTCACTGGCTCGGCGAGAACCTGAAGGAAAAAATTACCAACTGGTTTATTGGTACCCCAATATGGGCAAAAGCAGTTATTGCCACTGTTGTTGTCATTGTAGTTTATCAATCCATTTCGTCAGACATGCAGGCTTTTATTTATTTTCAGTTTTAAAGCCTCCCCCGACCTCCCGACAAATCGGGATAAACTCTCCCAAACAGGGGGGAAAGAAGAAATTCAAACTATAATTGGGATTTCCAAAAAAACTTTCAGCTGTGTAATTCCTTATTTCGTATTCCTTATTTTACTGAAAATCAAACTATCAATCACCATTAATCTCCATCAATCTCATCCCTGATTCCTCAATTCCTCCTTTATTATCAATTAATTTTTCTCCTCAAAAACAATTTTGTTGCATGTCTCATTTTCATAAATATGGTAAACTGTGGTCATGACGCAGCGGATTAATTCTCATATAAAAATTTTATCTTTGACCAGGTATATATGAAATGAATCAGGAAAAAGTAAATATTGAAGTTGATAAGATTGTAAAGCATTGGATTGAAACGTCAGATGATGATTTTCCAAACTATGTTGAGTTTATTTGATTCAAAATCATATAGTTGGGCTTTGTTTTTGGGGCACATTTCGGTTGAAAAACTTATTAAAGCAGTGTATGTAAGCAAACATAAAAAACATGCTCCTTTTCTTCATAATTTGTACAGATTAGCCGAATTAAGCAACATCAGTCTTACAGAAGAACAATCGGACTGGCTGGATAAAATTACCTCATTTAACATGAATGCCCGTTACGATGATTATAAAAAGGAATTTCAGATGCTGTGTACAGTGGATTTTGCCAAAGAATGGATTGAAAAAATTAAAATTATTCGCTCATGGATAAAACAGATGCTGTAAAAATTGCACAAATATATGCTGGTGCAATAAAATCGAAGTATAATTTTATCAAGGTTATTCTTTTTGGATCATTTGCAAAAGGTAATTTTAATGACGACAGTGATATTGATATTGCCGTTATTTTTAAAGATTACAACAATCTGATTGACATGCAATTGGAGTTGATGAGGTTGAGAAGAAAAATAGATAGCCGCATTGAACCTCATCCTTTCAGGGAAAGGGATTTTGATATTTCAAATCCATTGGTTCATGAGATTGTTAAATATGGTCAGGAAATTGAAATCAAAATAGCTTAAAAATCAGGTATTTATTTCCATTTTTACAAAATCCTTCACTATTAGGATTTCTAAGATTATTACATCAATTATGGATTTATATTAGGAAATAACAAATGCATAAATTACTAATTTCAATTACCAGAACTTTAAGTCCAATGCAATTAATTGACAAGTTTTTAATGTATGATTTTCATTTAGAAAAGATATTATGAAATACTTATTGTTTTTTTGTTTGGTAATTTTTATTGCAGCTTGCTATAACAAAAAGAAAGATGAAAAAACTCAATTTGATACTAATCTCACCAGTTTGATAATTATTAAAGAAGTTCAGCGTTCAGATTCAATTCAAAAACAATGGGAAAGCCAAGTTTATAAAAACTGGGTTGAAAGTGATAGTATGCCTTATTTTATACTTGACAGACAAATAGAACTTTTACTTAAAAATCCTGAGTTAACTGAAACTGACAGATTAATACTAAATTATAGGTTAATTTATAATTATTATTATCGCAGATATATTTATGATTCAATCCAATACCGGGAAATGGCTATTGATTTATTGTTCCAAACTTTGAATTCTGATACAGGGTTAGTTCGTACTTCTGCATATTTCAAAACTACTCCGGAAGAAATGGGAAAGTATATTAATGAAGTAAAAAATGCAAAAACAGTTATGATTCAGGATTCTTTGATTTGGCATAAAATAAATTATAATGAACAATATAGATTAAAATAATAAGTATTCTTTATTCCCCATTTCTCAATTCCTCCTTAACCATCTCTTTCACCATCAGATAGTTTTCTTCCATTTGGAGCATGTTTATAATGAAAAAATCATAAATAACAGGCCATTGATTTTGATTGTGCCAGTCCACATTGTCGAGTTGAGTGTAAATTCTGCAAACTTCCTGCCCGTTGTCCTCGCGCTGATGAAAAAACTCCCAGATCAATCCGTTTTCAAAGCCTTCTTCCAGAACCACTTTATATCGTTCGAGTATTTCGAAAATCTGCAACCGGCGATCTTCCTGTTTGTTTTGCAGTTCAATTATTACTTTGGCATTATTGCGTTCAAGTTCAAACCGAAGTGCAACACCCCGAATTTGGGTTTCGTTCAGAATCCATCTTTTCTTTTGATAATTCAAAGCAGGATGATTTTGGCCGTAACTTTTAAAATCCTGCCAGAATTTTAAATGCAGTTCTTTTATTTCGTCTTTCGAATACATTTTTAAGATTAAACAACAATCGGGCAGCAAGAAAATCAATTTTATTTACATTTGAGCGTTTCAGATTAAATCAATTTACCATACAAAACAGAAGTTTGCCAATGCACAGAATATTTTTTATCCTGATTTTGAGTTTTTCTTTTTTCAGAGCACAATCGCAATTTGTCGAAATTCATTATAACTACAATAATGTTGGCGACTGTATTTTTGGTGCCCACAACAATGCAAAAACACCACTTTTTGTAAACTTCTTTTTCACGAATATTGAAAACACCACTTTTAGAGAAACGTTGCCTTACGTGAAAAAGCTGGAACCCGGATTTACTTCCCTTTTTACTTTAATGCGAGAGGAAGAAATGGCGCCTCAGTTTATTTTTGACATCAAAACTTACCGCTCAAATCCGCTTCCCGAAATAAATCTCGATTTTCCGTATTTAATTCCTTTTGCAGCGGGAACCATTGTAAAACCTGTTGATATAAAAAGTATTTCCGGTTTTTGGGGTGATACTGAACCAAAATCATGGAAAGCTACCGGTTTTACTGCAAATCCCGGCGACCCGGTTTATGCTGCCCGGCAGGGTCAGATTGTTGAAATTGCCGGATCAACCCGAACCGGCGATGCAAAAACATGGTATCACGCATGGATAAATTCAATAACATTGCTACAAGCTGATGGTACATTAATTACCTATAAAAATGTTGTCGATAAGGAAAATAGCCTGAAAATCAACCAGAAAATTCAGGCCGGACAAGTTTTGGGTGAAGTAGCACCTGATTTTTCTGAAATTGTTTTGATGATTTATCACAACACACTGAAATCAAACGATTTACTTTTTGTAATCCCTTTGTTTGTAACTGCTCCCGGTAAAACCGAAATAGTTAATTCAGCATTAAATATCGAAGTAGTTCATCCAAAAGAAATTCGCGGACTTGAAATGACCAAAAAGGAGCAAAAGAAATTTCTGGAATAGAAATCGGTTATCAATAACGGATTTTATTGAATTCTTTCTGAAAAACCGGCCAGATTGGATTGTTTTTTACTTGTCCGTAGATTTCGTAATAATGGTAATTTAACGTTTTTGATGCAGAATAATCCCAGTATTCCAGAGAAACGGCACCTTTCCCGAGTTCATAATCCATACTGTCCCAAACATCTTCGCGATAAGAGTAAAAAGACCAGTGCCATTGATTTTCGTTAAATATTTCTATCAAATCAGAAAGATATTTTTCAACACCGGCTACTTTTCTCGAGCAGCCAAATTCGCCTGCCCAGATACGGTTTGACTGGATATTATTTTTTTGTGCCCATTCAGCAACAGGTTTCAAAAACTCTTTTAATGAATTTTTATTCATATCGAAATCAGTTCCCAAATCCTCAATTGGAATTTTTCCCGGGTACTGAAATCGGTCTTTATTGATTCTTTGGGTGGTATAATGGTAAGGTTCATACATGTGAAAAGAGTAAATAATGTTAGGGTCGTTTATTTTTTCGAGATATACGAATGCCCAGGGAGTTGCATAAAGTCCTGATTCAATAACTATTGGCGTTTCTTTATCCACTTCCCTGATAGCTTTTACAGCTTCTGAATAAAACCGGTTGAGGTCGGCAGGTGTTCCTTTAATTTTCTGATACCAGTCTTTTAATTCTTTTTTCCAAAACGATGGATTTCCAAAGAAAACCTCGGGATTTGGTTCGTTTTGAATATTGTAACCCACAATTGCAGGATGATTTTTTAACCGGCTTGCCAAATCATGCCAAAATTGAAAAGTCTGTTGCTGGTATTTATTTTCTTTCCAAAGTCTTCCGTCGCGAATTCCTTTGTTGCTTTGCACCCAGCGGGCACCGGGCAGACTTATTGGTGTAAGTACAATTTTAATATTCAGCGAATCGGCAATATCGAGAATATGTATAAGTTTTTGAAAATCAGATTCTACAATTCCCAAGTAGTCATCTGCATTTCCGATGAGAAAATCCTGTTCGGCACCTTTCCATTTTTCCCAGGTAAGTCGTACAAATTTTATGTTGACCGTGGCAGCTGATTCAAACCATTCGCGGGTTGGATTTTCGTTAAAATAATTGGTTCCTTTTTGCTGATTATCCCAAAACATAATTTTGGATTGCTGTCCAAATCCCGCAAAAAACAGGCTGAGAAATATGCAGGTTAACAGATATTTAGTCTTAAAATACATCCATTTTCAATTATTATTCTTTCCACGAACTTATCCCTTTAAACGCATTTCCCTGTTCATCGAAAAGGCTACGGCCGAGGTAAAAAATCTGTGAATTTGGCACAACAACCGTTTCGGGTTCCCAATAAAAAACGGTTTTTACTTTCGGGTATTTTTTAAGCCTTTCTGCCAGTTCAATCAGAAAATCGTTTTGCCCCTGTTCTGTTGGTGGATATGGTTTTATATTCAAATTTCCGTTTCCTGGTTCAGGATACCAGTTATTTGAATAATAAGCAGTTTCAACCAGCGAAATATCGAAGTTAAAACTCTTCGAAAGATTTTCGATGTTTGATTCCAACTGTGCGAAAGTACCATGCCACCAAGGGTAATAACTTAATCCTATTACATCGAATTCAACCCCATTTTGAATCATATTATGGTAAAATGTGTAAGATTCCTGTTGACTGCCACCTGTAGCTGCGTGAATCATGATTTTAATTCCCGACGAATTTTTGGCTTGTTTTACCCCCTGAATTCCAGCTTTTATCAATTGAGTAAGTCCTTTCCAGTTGGCGCTTCCACCATCGGACCATAATTTTCCCAGTGGCCAAAGCATTCCGTTATTTATTTCGTTGCCAATTTGCACCATTTCAGGTAAAACGCCCTCATTTTGCATTTTACCGAGCACTTTGGTAGTGTAAATACGCACACTGTCGGTAAGAATTTCAAGTGATAAATCTTTCCAGACTTCGGGAGTAAACTGTTTTCCGGGATCAGCCCACGTATCGGAATAATGAAAATCGAGAAGGATTTTATAACCAAGTGCTTTTGCCATTTTTGCGCTGGCAATGGTGTAATTCAAATCGTTACAAACGGGTCCAACATTATTGGGTGTGTGAAATATGCGAAACCTCGCCCACGTATATCCGTTTTCCTTGAAAATCAGGAGTCCATCTTTTTCAACTCCATTCACTTTGTATTTTGCTCCATAATCTCCCAACTTTTTAATTATGGAGAAATCGCCACCATAAGCCAAGGTGCTTTCATCCTGATTTTCGTCGGTTACATTATCTGTTGAACACGAAAGTGACAGGGATAAAAAAAAGAAAAGTATCAGCAATTTCATTATATTGAGCTTATTTTTTTAGCAAAATCATAAAAATTATGGCTGCAATATAATGATTTTACCTCTTAAAAATGCTGAGTTAAAGCCGATCTCCACCATGTATAAAATTCCCCTTCCAGTTCGTTCATTGTTGGGAATGGATAAAACAGAAACCGATCTTTTTCCCCTATAAAAAATCCGGTTTTAATGGTCCGGTAGTTCAATTCACCTTGCATATATCGCAATACTGTTTTGGTTCGTTTGCCTTTAATTTGATTCAGTTTTATCAAACAATCGCGCAAATGATCGGGATTTGAATAGGGTAAGTTGTGAAGCGGAGCATTTGGATCGAGCGCCAGTTCATTTAAAAGCAATTCAACAAACAAAACTTTTGGTGCTGAAACAGGTTTTGTAGTATCGGTTAAAAACTGGATAAACTTGTTTGGGCTCAATTTGCTAACTACCCTTGTAGTTACTGGATTAAACTGCTGGTATAAATGAGTATCGTCCGATTCAATTTCCTCAAATTTCGAGGAAACAAGTTCTAGAACCTTCCCATCATCGGTGGAGAGATACAGATTTTTTAAGGCTGAAAGCGGTGTTTTTTCAAGACAGCGGTAAATGCTGAAGAAAACAGAGCGTTTTGGTTCACCACTGGGGTAGGGTACCAACTCTTTTTCGATGTGTTTTTCAGGAATGTCTTTTAACTTCTCCGGATCGAGTTCGAAATAAATATTTTGTCCGTGGATTTGTTTGTGTGTTCCCACCGATAGATAATTTTCAAATTCGAGGGGAGCCAAATGTGATGCAATTAACGATTCGGGAGTAATTACCAGGTAATAATATTTTTTCATGGTAGTTGAATTTTTATTAAAGTTACATATAATTGATATTTGAGTCAATAGAAACAGCCATTTAAAAAATCATTAATCGTACATTTCATTAACTTCGGCAACATTAAAAAAAACTGACTTATGCAAAAAGGAAACCGGGTTTTATCAATCGACATTATGCGTGGACTAACGCTTTTTTTAATGCTTTTTGTGAACGATTTGTATGTTCCCGGTGTGCCGTCGTGGTTGGTGCATACCAAGGCCGATTTCGATGGAATGGGGCTTGCCGACTGGGTTTTTCCCGGATTTTTGTTTATGGTTGGAATGGCCGTGCCGTTTGCATTGCAAAACCGGTTAAAAATGGGAGATACCTTTCCAAGGATTTTGGCACACATTATTGTCCGCACAATCAGCTTACTTATTATCGGAATTTTAATGCTCAATAGTTCGCGTTTAAATTCCGATTTATCGGGGATGAATAAAAACCTGTGGGCAATTCTGATGTATGTTTCAGTATTTCTGGTTTGGAATAATTACAAAAATTTGAAGGGTGGAACATTGCTTTTGTTTAAAGGTGCAGGTATATTGGGATTAATAATTCTTGCCGCAGTTTTCAGAAGCGGCACACCCGAAAATGTTGGATGGATGCAAACCGGATGGTGGGGAATTCTGGGGCTGATTGGCTGGGGTTATTTTGTTGCAGCCGTAGTTTACCTGATTTGCAGGGACAGTTTGTTGAAAACAGGAGTATTCTGGCTGCTTTTTGCTGCTTTGAATGTTTTGTCGCAATTAAATTTGCTCGATTTTCTTAATCCGGTGAAATCCGTTTTTGGAGTAATTCTTGCCGGGAATGTCCCTTCGATTGTTATGACAGGTTTAGTGTTCAGTATTGTACTTAGAAACCTGGGAAAAGAAGACATCAAAAAATTTATTGTTGCAGGATTTGTGATAGGAGTTGTGGTTTTAATTTTTGGTTTAGTACTGCGCAATTGGTTTATTATTTCCAAAATTCAGGGAACTCCAAGTTGGGCCATGATTTGCAACGGAATAAGTATCCTGGTTTTTATGTTTCTATATTTTATGATCGATGTTTTGGGATGGAAGAAATGGGCATCAGTTTTTAAACCAGCAGGTCAAAATTCGCTCACTACCTATCTTGCTCCCGATATTTTATACCATCTGATTTGGATGGTTAGCTTACCGGTTTTCTTTTATAAACAATCAGATTTACAGTGGATTGTTGTTTTAGGTTCAGTAGTCTGGGCATTTGCAATGATTGGTTTTGCTGCTTTGTTATCAAAAATAGGAATTCGCTTAAAACTGTAAAATTGTTTTGTATTATTATATGCTAAACCTTTAAAATTGAACATTATGAACCGTATTCACATCTTTTTCGGAATCATTATGATTGGATTATTTTCGTCGTGCAAAAACGAAAAAGTCACACTCGAATCATTGCTTGCCGAAATAACCGACCGCACAACACTGACATATTTCCCCGAAAACAGTTACCAGTTAAAACAATTCAGCAGTTACGACCGCAACTCAGTTTCGCCCGATAGTCTGGGTTGGTTTGCCAATGCCGATTATACGCAGTTTATCCGTGAGGAACAAAACGCCGGACGACGCGAATTTGTGCTGCTCGATGCCGATGGTCCCGGTGCTGTGGTTCGCTGGTGGATGACCTTTTCGGGACCCGACGCATTTTCGGGCACCATGCGTGTGTATATTGATGGCAGCGAAACTCCTGTGATTGAAGGTAATATTCTTGAAATGCTGAGCGGAACGATGCTGGCCGTAGAACCGCTGGCCTCATCAGTTTCTCCTGAAACCGAGCCCGAACGCCGCGGACACAATCTGTACCTGCCCATTCCGTATGCAAAACAATGCAAAATAACTTACGAGTGCCATGCGATCAAAATCGAAGAGAACAAGCGCGTGCCCAGCATTTATTATAACATTTGCTACCGTACTTACGAAAATAATGTTGCAGTGGAAAGTTTTTCGCAGGAGGTTTTAAAACGGGCAGAACCTGCTATCAGGCAAACCGCCGAAACATTGCTTGCCCCTTTTGCAATAACTGAAGTGGCGCAGCAAAAATCGGGTCAGCTGGCCGAAAACAACAATTTAACCATCGATTTGGATGAAACGGGAAAAGCAATTTCCCGGATTGCAGTAAAACTTCAGGCAGAAAACCTGAACCAGGCGTTACGTTCAACAGTGCTCGAAATATCGTTCGATGGAAATCAGACGGTTTGGGTTCCTGCCGGCGAATTCTTTGGCACCGGTTACCAGTTGAATCCCTCAAAAACATGGTTTACCCAGGTAAACGAAAATGGCTGGATGGAAGCCCGCTGGCTGATGCCGTTTAAAAAATCGGCACAAATCAGGTTGGTAAATTATGGTTCACAAAAGGTAAATGCCGAAGTTGAAATAGGTACAGAAGCCTGCACCTGGAAAAATAACAGCATGTATTTTGGTGCATCGTGGCACGAGTTTAACCAGATTTACACCGCAAAAGATGATACCAGTGGGGGAGATGAGTGGCATTTTGATATGAATTATGTGACTTTAAAAGGACAAGGTATTTATGTTGGCGATGCAGTTACTGTTTTTAACACAGTAGATGGTTGGTGGGGCGAAGGCGATGAAAAGATTTTTGTTGATGGTGAAAAATTTCCGTCGAGTATTGGAACCGGTAGTGAAGATTATTATGGATATGCATGGTGTCGCCCGGAGAAATTTTCGCATCCGTTTATTGCTCAGCCTGTTGGCGATGGTAGTTTTAATCCGGGGATGAGTGTAAATATGCGTTTTCGCGCGCTCGATGCTATTCCGTTTCAAACC
Organism: Draconibacterium sp.; assembly: GCA_041737765.1. GTDB lineage: Bacteria > Bacteroidota > Bacteroidia > Bacteroidales > Prolixibacteraceae > Draconibacterium. The sequence continues at coordinate 19,909 of JBGSRA010000089.1, forward strand.
GAAATAAATTCAAATATCGAAATGTGGCATTGGGTGAAAACCCGCATGAATTATGCACAGTCAGCATTTTGGTATGCAAAACCCGGATTTTCATCAAACGATCAACCCGATCCGGAAAGAGTTAAAATTCCGGTTGCCACTCACCGTACCGATATTTACAAACCAGTTGTCGATGAAACCGGAAAAATAGAAGGTGAATTTCTGGAAGTCATCACCCGTAGTTCAGGCGCAGTATCTGCACAGTCAGGTAATTTTGGCTGGAGTCGCGACAGTCAGCTTTGGTGGCGCAATGCCGAAACCGGCAGCGAACTTTTTACAAAATTCATTATGAATAAAACCGGAAAATTTAAAGTTTTGGCAAATCTAACCAAAGCTGTAGACTACGGAATTATTCAATTGTATATTAATGGTATTGCAGTTGGACCAAAATTCGATGGTTACATCGAAAACGAGGTAAAAGCTTTTGAGGTTGATTTGGGAACGCAGACTTTAAGTGAAGGGGAAAATATTCTTTCAATAAAGATTTTGGGTATAAATAAAAATGCCCAACCCGGAAATATGGCTGGAGTTGATTGGTTGCTGTTCTCCCCTGTAAAATAATTAAAATTAAAATACTATTTAGTATTTTAATTTATGATAATTGTTGTAAATTGAAGGCAATGTTTCCTAAAATTTCCAACAATGATTAACAAATACGACTTTACGCTTTCGGCTCCCGATATTTTTAAAGTGTTTTCGGCAAAAGACCTCATTTTCCTGTACTGGATTTGCCCTCAGGTTGATAAGCACCTAAAACTTTTCAACCATTACAACGAATTGGTTTTTACGCTAACAGGTAAAAAAACAATGCATCATAATGGCGTAGCTTATCCTGTAACAGATGAGCAGTCTTTGTTCATTAAAAAGACTGCCTATACCACCGAAAAACATGAAATGGTAGGCTGGGAAACTCTTGCTTTTTTCTTCCAGGATGCTTTTTTGCGTCAGGTTTTTAATGAGTACAGGGAACATTTACCGCTTAAAAATCTTCCTCCTCCTCCCAAGGAAATGTTTATTCCTGTAAATGTTAACGAAACAATGCGGGCTTTTTGTTTGAGCATTGTACCTTATTTTAAGGCAAAAGTGTCACCCTCTGAAAGCTTGCTTGAACTTAAATTCAAGGAAATTATTTTTGTAATCCTTTCAAATCCGGAGAATGCAGGATTACTCTCGTTTGTAAACAGTATTGTAGATCAGCAGAAAACACCTGTTTGGGAAGTAATGGAAGCTAATTATATGTTTAACCTGACCATTGACGAATACGCCCGTATTGCAGGCCGCAGCACAGCGGCATTTAAACGCGAGTTCAACGAACACTATGGCACATCGCCGGGCAAGTGGCTTACCAATCGCAGGTTGGAGCATACAAAACTGCTGTTGACCACAAGTAAAAAAACAATTGGCGAAATTATTTACGACTGCGGTTTTGAAAATGTATCGCATTTCAGCCGGGTTTTCAAGGAAAACTATGGTGTTTCACCCTTGCAGTTCAGGCAGAAGAACCCGGTAATCAGCGCGGTGGGATAGTCTTAGTTTAAATAGAATTCATAGTTTTTTTTAATTCCCGTTTCGTCAGGTAAAATCTGAAGAAACGGGAATTTTATTTCGACCTGATCCAAATAGTAAAAAATTTGAGCTAATAAGAAAAACTCCAAAGCTCTGACACAACTTAATTTTGAATTGACATAATTAATTAACAATTAAAATTTTACAATCATGAAAAAGTTATTTATTGTTCTTTTTGTTTTTGGCTTTGTTTTAGTGGGTAAAAGTCAAAGTCAGTCCGGTAGTTCAGTAAAGAATGCTGCGCCGGTAATTCTTGAAAACGACAAAGTAAAAGTTACCGAATTTGTCAGCGCTCCCGGTGCAGATGCTTGTGGCAAAGGAAAACACAGTCATAACGAACGACTGGTGATTGCCATTACCGATGCGTCGATAAAAATGACCACAGAAGATGGAAAAACCCAGAACCTGGATCTAAAAGCTGGTACAGCATTTTGGGGAGGAACAGAGATGCATTCGGTGGTTAATACCGGAAAACAACCAGCAAAATTTTATGCAGTTGAAGTAAAAGGGGCAAAATAGAAAATCACATTTCACCAAACACACAATTTTAATAAATGAATTTTATTAATTATCAACATTATGAAACAAGAAATGACAAACGTAAAGCGTAAAGAACAACTTAAAAAAGTTACTGAAAATTATTTCGAATCGTTTAAAACAAAATCATTTGCAACAATTCCATACAGCGAAGAAATTGTTTTAAGAGCGCCAATTGCGCCCGGAGGTGTGCATAACCCGATTAAAGGCAAACAGGAAGTATTTACACAATGGTGGCAGCCTTTGGAACCTGCTCTTGATGGAGTAAGCATTAAAATCATTGATCAATTTTACAATGATTCGCTTACGGGAGTAATCGCCAAAGCCGATTTTACTTTAGCCGGGCCGGGCATTACATTAAGAGTTGCTGATTTGTTTTTCGTTAACGACGAAGGCAAAATCACTGAACAGGAAAATCACTTTGATGCCAGTCCTTTACGGGGGTAATAATTCTATTAAAATTATACACCGATGAAAACAACAGTTTTTATTTTGGTGCTGGGCTTTTGCGCCCTGGCAGGTTTTGGCAAAGACAATGAAACCTCCTACTCAAACGGTTTTGATGAGGAAAAAGAAAAAAATGCGATAGTTGAATCGATTAACGCCGAAACTGCAGCTTTTTATAAGCGCGATTACGAAGAGGTAATTAAGTATTTTGTTCACACTGATTATGCTTTTCATGCGTGGAATAACGGAGATGGAACATTTAGCGCTAAAGTTGGCTGGCATGCAATCAACGAAAGATATGAAAATTATATAAAAGATAATCCTGTGCCAGAGGGTTCGTCCAGTCATCCAAAAGTTGAAAGAAGGAATATGATTTTTAAATTTTTCAACTCCAATCTGGCTTTTGTTACCTGGGACCAGTACAACAGCGACAGCGAAATGAAAAAATATTGGCTCAGCAAAGAAACACGGATCATGGAAAAACAGAATGGTTTTTGGAAAATAGCCAACATGACGGCTTTTTGGGATTATAAAAACCTTATTCCTGTTGAAAGTTTGAAATAGAATTTGACTGGCTTTGGGTAATTTTAAAAATCTTCTAAATTTTTTGCGTGAAAACAAATCAAGCATTTTCAAAAATGACCTCGTTTTTCAGGGGTCATTTTTAATTTATAAATTAGTCGAAATACGGGAATAACTTTCTTATCTCTTCATCCGAAGGTCGTCTGCCGTATTCACAGATTTCAAAAGCTTCATAATATTTTACCGATGAGGCTTTTTCGGTTCCGTACCATTTTACCAGCGACTGCAAAACATTGTCGTTAATCTTGGGTTTTCGCCATTCGGCAAGCCATTTCAGGCGTTCTGCTTCGGTTGCAGGAACTTTGTCAAGGGTTCCGTTCGTCCAGGGTAACCATTCAAAAAACTGCGATTCATGTGCGGCCATTGCATAAATTTTCTGATCGAAAACCGAAGTAATATCAACTGCAATATCAGGTTGAAAAGGAGTTGGTTTCTGAAAACCATCTTCTGTGTAAAGAAATAAAGGATTTCGTTTTAAAGGTGGTGTGTCGGGTGCAACATTTGGAACAATTACCATATACGCCGCATCCTGAATTAAAATGGCCGTGTTCCGGTGGTCAGGGTGATAATCATTTGGGCGCGGACCAATTACAACATCCGCATTCCATTGCCTGATTGCCCGGATAATATTTAACCTGATATCGAGTGTTGGCATTAATTCCCCGTCGTGATTATCAAGAACCACATATTTTACACCAAACCGTTTCCCTGCTTCCTGTGCTTCTGCCCGACGTATTTTTGCAAGCGCCCCGCCGCCTTTTTCCTGGTGTCCTGCATCGCCGTTGGTTACCGAAACAAAAAGCACATTGTGTCCGGCTTTTGCAAATAAAATAGCTGTTCCACCGGCATCAATATCGCAATCGTCGGGGTGGGCGCCAATTACCACAACATTAATTTTGTTTTGTGCAAAACCGTAATTCAAAACGAAACAAAGGGCTAAAAACAGAAATATTAATTTCTTCATCATTTTAAAGTTTTAGAATTGAAAAAGTTAAAAATAAGAAATTAGGAATGGCATTTTACTTTAATCTTAAATTATTTTATAGGCTATCAATGAGCAATTTAAACATTCTCTCAATGTAAAAGTTTTTAACAGGATATCAATATATGTTTGTTTTTAATTTTGAACCGGTTTTTTATATACATTTGAAATAGTACGAACTTAATTTTAGCTTGTGATAAACAAATGAAGCTCATCCTGATACTGACCATAAGCATATTTTTTTTGAAATACCAGGGTTTATATGCTCAGAATAAAATTATTAGCGGAAAAGTAATAAATTCTGCGGATGGTAAGGAAATAGAGGGAGTATCGGTTGTGGTAAAAGGTACAACATCGGGATCTCTTTCAAATTCGGTTGGATATTATTACCTTGAAGTTCCTCAGAATTCACAAACTCTGGTTTTCTCTTTTCTAGGTATGAAAACGCTGGAAATGCCAATTTCTTCAAATACAATTGACATTACTCTTCAACCCGATTTTATTGGAATCAGCGAAATTGTTACCATTGGATATTCTACCCGGGGAAAAAATGAAATTACAGGATCTACTGTTCAGGTAAACGGAAAAATGGTAACTCATGTCCCGGTAACATCTGTCGATCAGGCTTTGCAGGGAAAGGTGCCCGGGTTGGTCGTTTCAGCTCCCTCCGGAACTCCCGGAACCATGCAGGATATCAGAATCAGGGGTGTAGGTTCAATAACAGCATCAAATCAACCTTTATTTGTAATCGATGGTGTACCGGTTATAAATCCTGATTTTTCAGGAGAAATTCAGCGGAGTACATTTAGTGCCTTATCAACGCTGAAAAGTTCAGATATTGAAAGTATTACCGTTTTAAAAGATGCTTCTGCCACGTCGGCTTATGGAGCACGTGGTTCGAATGGTGTTATTGTAATTACAACTAAAAAAGGAAAAACTGGCGAACCCAAATTCAATGTAAATACTTCTGTTGGTTTTCAGAACAGTGCAACCACTGGTTTGACAATGTTAAACGGCATTCAGCGTGAAGAATTAATGCTCGAAGCGGTGCACAATACATTTAATGTACCTGTTGAGCAGGCCTACAATTATCTGATAGAGAAAGGGATAACCAACAGTTTAAAAACATGGGTTGAAACATATAACCGGAATGAAGGTAACTGGGATGCGTTGTTGAAAAACGAAAATGCAATGGTTCAAAATTACGATATTTCAGCTTCCGGTGGCGATGAAGTTTCAAACTTTTATGCTTCGCTTGGCTACAATAATACCGAAACTACTGTTTTTGGAGGTGGATTCAGCCGGATTTCAGGCAAATTTAATTATCAGAGATTTTTTACCGAAAAAGTGAAATTTGCTGTTAACCTCAATGTTTCGAATACCAAACAGGATGCCCTGCTCGAACAAAGTGCATATTTTGGTAATCCAAATGCGACCAGGTATATGATGAGTCCGTGGGAGCAAACCTACCTGCCTGATGGAGTTACATTGAATACTGCAACTACTTCTTCATATTTCAATACTTTATATACCCTGGAAAATGATATTTATCAAAACGATTTAACCCGTGGAATGTTAAACTCGTTTATTGAGTGGGAAATAGTTGACAACCTGAGTTTTAGATCGGTTTATGCCGGCGATTACAATGTGGCTGCATTTCATGGTTATCAAAATCGTGTACATGGCGACGGCAAAGCCAAAAGTGGCGCGGCTGTGCAATCGGTTAACAGAATTTACAACTGGGTTAGCCAGAATTCATTTGATTATAAAATTGAATCTAACAACCATAATATCAGGTTAAAAGCGTTGTTGGAATACCAGGAAAATAACAGCGATTTTCTGTTTGGTTCGGGCGAAAAATTCCCTGCTGACGGATTGTTTTACCTTTCAGCAGCAAGTTCAAATCTTGATGCAAATGCAGGATTTACCGACTGGAAAAATCTCTCGTATCTGGGAATGGCAAATTACAACTTCAAAAATAAATACATTGCCGATTTTACTTACCGGTATGAAGGTTCTTCATTGTTTGCCCCCGATTCAAGGTTTGGCAATTTCTGGTCGGCAGGTGCTGCATGGAACATCAGTGAAGAAGGATTTTTTGCAGAAATAGAAAATATTGATAATCTGCGTATTCGGGCTTCATATGGATTATCAGGAAGTTCAGCAATCGGAATAAACCAATATCAGGCGTTACTTGCCTACGACAAAGGTTACGCCAATGAGGGAGCCGTTTATCCAAAGCAAATTGGCAATCCCGATTTAACCTGGGAGAAAAATAAAAATTTCGATCTTGGCATCGATTATTCACTTTTTGACGGAAGACTGAAAGGGTCGGCGGCGTACTTTCATAAAAACACTTACGACCTGCTTCAAATGGTCCCTTTATCGCGCACCATGGGGCACGAAGCAATGATGATGAACGTAGGCAGTATGATTAATAAGGGGTTCGAATTAACTGTTCAGGGTGATATTTTCAGAACATCAGATTTTAACCTGAATATTGGGATCAACCTCGCAACTGTTAACAATGAGGTTACTACCTTAGCCAAAGATGCTTCGGGAAATGATATTAATATTGAAAATCTTTTGCGGAAAGTTGCTGTGGGGCATCCGGTTTATGGCTGGTACATGCGCAAATGGGCCGGTGTAAATCCTGAAAATGGAAATGCGCAATGGTACAAAAACGGCGTCGATGGTGAAGTTACCGAAAGTTATTATACAGCAAAAAAGGAGTGGCAGGGTGGTAGCGCCATTCCGAAGTTGACAGGTGGATTGCTTACTCACGCCGATTATAAGGGATTTTATCTCGATTTAAATCTGTATTATGCCGGAGGGCACAAAGTTTACGAAGATCTTTCGTTTTTAACCCATCACACCGGTTTCTATTCTTTCAGTTTTTATAACGGGGCTGATGATTTGATGAATCGCTGGCAAAATCCCGGGGATGTAACTGAGGTTCCGAAAGTATGGTATGGCACCCGCGACGATTCGCGCGAATCGACCCGGTTTCTTTTCGATGGAGATTATATCAGGGTAAAAGATTTGGTTTTTGGCTACCGGATTCCGGCAAAAATTACCGGCAAAATTGGTTTCGAAAATATCGACATTTATGCCAGGGGAACTAACCTGTTTACTTTCGTAAAAGATGATGGATTAAAGTATGATCCGGAAGTTGGCGCAGATGGATTAACCCGGTTTACTACTCCACCTGTAAAGTCGATTGTTTTTGGTATTAATCTGAATTTTTAAAAGATGAAACAGGTTAATTTAATTACAGTGCTTTTTATACTGCTTTTTGCAGCATGCTCAATCAATGATTTGGAGCCTACGCTGACAAATGATAAGGACGTGGCGATCAGTTTGAAAAATCTGGAGGATTTACAGGGTATTGCGAATGGAATGCATGACAGATTTACCGTATCTAATTACTACGGCCGGAATATGCAGATTTACGGCGAGGTGCGCTCTGATAATTGTTTTGCCAACGGAACTTCAGGGCGATTTATTCCTGAAGCCCAGATGACAGTTAGTCCCGATAATTCAAACGGACCATGGGAAGCCATGTATGCGGTCATCGCTTCGGCAAATATTATTATTAATGCCGATTTGGAAAGTCTTTCCGGCGACAAACAGAAAATAAATCAGATAGTTGGTCAGGCCTACATTGCAAGGGCTCTGGCGCATTTCGATTTACTTCGTTTATTCGGTCAGCAACATGTAGGTGGCAGTTTGGGTGTGCCCTTTATTCTTCAGTATAAAAGTGATGACAGAATTCCGGTGAGAAATACGGTTGAACTGAATAAAAGAGCCATTTTCGATGACATTGAGTCAGGTTTAAAACTGATGACAGATGCCGGAAATCCAAAAACCAAACAGCAAATTTCGACATACACCGGTCAGGCACTGAAAGCAAGGGTGGCCCTTTATTTTAAAGAGTGGGAAAAAGCAAAAACTGCTTCACTTGCAGTAATTAGTTCGGGGAAATTTGGAATTACAGATGCTGCCGGATTTGTGAATTCATGGAAAACAAAGAACGGGAATAATTCTATTTTCGAACTGGCTGCAAGTACTACCGACAACCTGGGAATAAACGGATTGCAATATATTTACAGGGGTTCAACCTATGGTGATGTGGAAGTGCTTGACGACCTTTTTAATATTTTTGACGAACAGGATGTACGTAAAGCGTTATTAGGATTCGAGACAATATCCGGAAAAAGCAGGTTGCGCAACCTCGGCAAATATCCATCCGCCGATTTTTCAGACAATATCCCGCTCTTCCGATTTGAAGAGCAGTTACTTATTCTGACTGAAGCAAAAATCGAACTTGGCGAACCCGATGCACTGGAGATTTTAAATCAGGTTCCGGCAAAGCGAGGGGCTACACTTTATACTCAAGCCACAAAAGCGAACGTACTTTTGGAGAGAAGAAAAGAACTTTGTTTTGAAGGATTTCGATTTGACGATCTCGCGCGCACCGGGAGTGATATACCGTTGGTCGATGTGTTCAGGCAAACCCATGGCGGACCCAAATATGGTAACTACAATTATGCATTTCCTATTCCAACTGTGGAAATGAATGCAAATTCAAATATGGTTCAGAACAACGGATACAAATGAAATCAATATTGAATATTTGACATCAAGATAGATGAAAAATGAAACGAATCCAGATGAATCGTGATGAGTTCCATAGGATGAGAATGTGGATAAATGAGAAAATGCATAGCCGACAACTAATTAGTAACTTTAATAACTTGTACAGATGAAAACTTTACATAGAAGTGCCATCACAATAAATTATAAAAAACCTTTTATCGAATGGAATAACAAGCTTTTCCCCGATCTTCTGATGGAGGAAAATGTGTGCGGCGAATCTAAGACATATCTTATCGATAATATTTTTGATAATGCAGAAGAGGTAATTAAAAAGCATTTTAAAATCATTTTTGAAACTGAACTGGAAGGAATTTGTACTGACGAAAATGAATGGCCAAAGAAATTGTCCATCAAATTGTTCAACGAATGGTTCAGTTACGAAATAAGCGATTGGGTAATGGATTTATCAAAGAAAAGTATTGTTTCCACAAAATATTTTTAAGAATCTGCTTTGTTGATTGTGGTTATATCCCTTTAAATTTATCAGTTTTTCAGCTAAATCAGGTTTTTGTCCATATGCTGATAGGTATTAAAAACCAACATTAAGTTTATGAATATCAACTCCGTTCAGTTTTATCTTCATCCTGAATTTTGGAGAACAAATGCCAATTTGTATTGTTTTAAATTTTGTAGAGTGTAAATAAAAATAGAATTACAAATTTAAAAACTTGAAAAATGAAAATAGCAGTATTCGGAACGGGAACGGTAGGAGATACAATCGGTTCAAAATTAGTTGAACTTGGACACGAAGTAATGATGGGATCAAGAACTGCAAACAATGAAAAAGCGCTGGCATTTGTTTCGAAACACAATAATGGGGCAAGCGCCGGAACATTTGCAGATGCTGCAGCATTTGGCGAAATAGTTTTTAATTGTACCTCCGGAAGTGGTTCAATAGAAGCACTTAAATCGGCCGGAGAAAGAAACCTGAATGGAAAAATACTGGTTGATATTGCCAATCCGCTCGACTTTTCGAAAGGAATGCCACCTTCGCTTTTTGTTGTGAACACAAATTCGCTGGCCGAAGTAATCCAAAAGGAATTTCCGAAATTGAAAGTTGTAAAAGCATTAAATACAATGTGGTGTGGAATAATGGTAAATCCGGGTTTGATAAACGGTGGCGACCATCATACTTTTATTGCCGGAAATAATACGGATGCAAAGGAAAAAGTAAAGGAAATTTTAGAATCGTTTGGTTGGGCCGAAAAAAATATTCTCGATCTTGGCGATATCACCAAAGCACGGGGAACTGAAATGTATCTTCCTTTGTGGCTGAGTATTTATGGTGCAACAAATAATGGAGCTTTCAATATAAAAGTGGTACGTTAATAAGTTTTCTTTGGCGACTGATTCTCCCATTTTTTCAGAAACTCTTCTTTTTCCTTTTGTTGTTTCCGAATCAACTCATCCCATTCTTCCTGTTGACCGGGAGAGATAAATTTGGGATGAACCAGGTTTTGATGGTTGAATTTTTCAAACATTTGTTTTTGTAACTCTTCCAAATCCGGAAAATCAAAATGACCCGGAGACTGATGTCCGAAATCAAAACCGGTAATTGAGTCCGATTCAAAAGGGAACCCTTGTATAAATGCTGAGTCAGGAAACGAATGTTGAAAATTCCTGAAAAAATCTTCATCATTAAATGTCTGAAACTGGTGATCGTTCAGAAATCCAAATGGTTCGAAAATCGAGTCGCCAAAAAATTCTCCAAACATTCCCGGGAATTCCTTTCCAAATGCAAAATTGTCATCGAATGAAAAATTCATGGTCGAATCAGAATTCCACTGCCACACAAAAGTGGAATCGTACTGAATGAGATTCCCGTTCTCATCATATTCTTTATTCACTATCGACTTTTCCTGGGGAGTATTTTTTTGTGCCCAAATCGGAGCTGCCGCACAGAAAAGAATCACTAAAAGTGTTGCTATTTTTTTCATGGCTTAAAATTTTAGCCAAAATTAAAAATTGATTTGTTAAAGAAGTTTTAATTTTTTTTAAAAAGAGTTAATTGGAAATTACAGATTTATGATTGATTTTGTTCCGTTGGCTAAAGCCAAACGGCAAAAGATATCTTCGCCACAAAATCTTTTAAAAACTATCCTTTGCCACAGGATTCAACCGGCTTTGAAAGTGGAGAAATCACAATTGAAAATCAGGAAGTTGTTTCGATATCCTTTGCCGTCGGATTCATCCGATGGACCAGGAAATCACAAAAAAAACCATTCTGGTTTTCCAGAATGGTTTTCTACACTAAAAATTATATAGTATTATTTGTTTCTTTCGATTTCATTTTTACTCCTCCCCTTCAGGTAGGCGGAGAGAGGCCTTAATCGTATTTATGTCCGTCTTCCGGATCATCGCAATTGCAGCTTTTATGCAATCCTTTTTCATATTGCTGTAATGCGCGCAAACTCATCCCCATGTTCGAAAAACCTCCGTCGTGGAAGAGATTTTGCATGGTTACTTTTTTGGTAAGATCCGAGAAAAGCGTGATACAGTAATCGGCACATTCTTCGGCTGTTGCATTTCCTAACGGCGACATTCTTTCAGCAAAATCGAGCAGCCTGTCGAATCCTTTTACACCGCTGCCTGCCGTAGTTACGGTTGGCGACTGCGAAATGGTATTTATTCTAACGTGGCGTTCACGTCCGTAAATGTATCCAAAACTGCGGGCAATCGACTCCAGCAACGCTTTTGCATCGGCCATATCGTTGTAACCAAAAAAAGTTCGCTGGGCTGCAACATATGACAATGCAACAACTGAACCCCACTCATTTATGGCATCCAGTTTACGGGCAGTTTGCAGCACTTTGTGAAAAGAAACTGCTGAAACATCCAGCGTTTTGTCCAGGTAATTATAGTCCAGATCGCTGTAATGACGCTCTTTCCTGACATTGGGCGACATCCCGATTGAATGAAGTACAAAATCGATTTTGCCACCCAGTATTTCCATCGATTTAATAAATAGGTTATTCAAATCATCGACATTGGTTGCATCAGCGCCAATAACCACGGTGTTTAGCTTTTTCGCCAGTTCGTTTGTTTCACCCATTCTAACAGCCACAGGTGTATTGGTTATTATTAGTGTAGCGCCTTCTTCGTAGGCTCTTTCTGCAACTTTCCATGCAATCGAATCCGGGTTCAACGCCCCGAAAATGATGCCTCGTTTGCCTTTCAGCAGATTATTACTCATGTTTTTTATTTATGAAAAATTTCGACGTGCAAAGTTAATTGAGTTTAAATAAAACATAAAAAGTTCAACTGTTTTCCGTCATTTAATTGTCTAAGTTAACTTATAAAATCAAAAATTGTTCGCATTGGTTCGAAAATTATACTAAATGAATTACTGCAATTCCAAAACGCTACCTCAATAAATAATCGATTTCAGCAATTTTTGCATAAGATTCAGAAGTTTGTAAATTCGGCATTTATTTAATTTATATGAAGAACTTTACTTTTCTTTTAATAGCGATATTTTTTTATTCCCTGAATGTAAAAGCACAGGAACCTGAAAAAGTTGTAAAGGCTATTTTCGATGAAGCTTTAACCGACACCACCGCGTACCACAATTTACGGTTGCTTTGCAAAAATCACAAAGGCAGAATTACCGGCACGCCCGAAGCCAACAAAGCCGTGGATTTTGTGGCTGAACTGATGAAGCAAATGCAACTCGACAGGGTTGAAAAACAGCCTGTTACAGTTCCGCGCTGGGTGCGGGGAGAAGCCGAAAAAGCCTTTATTATTGCTGGCCAAAACGATAAAACTGAAGTTCCGGTTTCGGCACTCGGAATGTCAATTGGCACAAGAGAAAAGGGATTGACAGCACCGGTTATTGAAGTTCAGAATTTCAAAGAACTTGAAACGCTGGGAACAAAAAATATTGCAGGAAAAATTGTTTTTTTTAACCGACCAATGGACCCGACACTGATAAACACATTTGCGGCTTACGGTGGCGCCGGCGACCAGCGCACTCAGGGTGCTGCGCAGGCTGCCAGGTTTGGTGCGTTGGGTGTTGTGGTTCGTTCGCTCACCACTGCTTCAGATAATTTTCCACATACCGGCGTGATGCGTTACAACGATACCATCCCTAAAATTCCGGCAGTGGCCATCAGTACAAAAGGCGCCGATTTGTTGAGTACAACACTGAAAAACAATCCCGAAACTCAGTTTTCATTTCGCACCACCTGTTACCAGTTGCCCGATTCGGTTTCGTACAATGTGATTGGCGAAATCAGGGGTTCCGAATTCCCAGACCAGATAATCACGGTTGGCGGGCACCTCGATGCCTGGGAAACCGGCGAAGGCGCACACGATGACGGGGCAGGAACCATGCAAAGCATCGAGGTTTTGAGGATTTTTAACGAACTTGGAATCAAACCAAAACGAACTATCCGCGCAGTGGCTTTTATGGATGAGGAAGTGATGCAGACAGGTGGAAAGGAATATGCACATCAGGCAGAGCTGAAAAAGGAAAACCACTATTTTGCCCTTGAAGCCGACCGTGGCGCCTACATGCCAAAAGGTTTTGGTATTTCGGCACCCGATGACAGGCTCGAAAAAATGCTGGCGCTTCAGAAGTATTTCGAACCTTACGGAATCGATGATTTTGTAAAAGGCGGCGGTGGCGTTGACATCGGTCCGCTGGCAAAATTCGGCACACCGCTTTCGTCGTTCATCCCCGAAATGCAAAGGTATTTTGATGTACACCATTCGGGTTACGATACTTTTGAACAGGTCCACCTCCGCGAGTTCCAATTAGGCAGCGCGGCCATGGCTTCGTTTATTTATTTGATTGACAGGGGGGATTTATAGTTTGCTACCCCTCGTTTTTCAAAAAACCAAAAATCAGGATATATTTGAAAACCGGCTTAACACAGAGAATTAATGAGGAAAACATTCAGTACAATACAAAAATTCCGGCAAGTAATAAAATTCAATTCCAGTCTGTTGACTGGGACACCGATTGCAAATCAGCACTAAAGAGGGATTAGAAACTTACGATTCAAATTTCAATAAGATAGGAAAATAAAATCTTAAAACTTAAAAACATGAATGATGACTGAGTATATTATTCTGTAGCTGTCTCCAAATATAATCCTAAATATAGAGATGAAAATGGTGCCTATAAGAGAGACGAATGGATGGCATATAGTGAAATTGGCGATATTTTTCAAGGCAAAGAATTTAATTATGATGAATATTTGGAAATAGAATTGAAATATATCAAAGCCTCTAAATTGTTTCTTGAGTACGAGAAGTGTAAATCGTTAATTGTTATGGATTTGGAATATTATATTGATGAAGGAAAATTCTTGAATCGAGATAAGGACTTAATCCCTTTTTATAAATCATTAGAGGAAGGAAAGATAATAAGCATTGATAGTTTGGAAATAATAATGAAGATTTTGCTTCGAGGCTATATTTGGTGTAATTTAATATGTCAAAATAAAGAAAAGACTTCTTTACGCTATAGTAGTGATTTTTATTTGTTTTTCGTTAGCCAAAATAACCTTAAAGTATCTACACTAAAACAAGAAATAGTGGAGCTTGGTCTTTATATGACATAAAATCCCGCTACCCCGCTGTTGCAAGTCTGTCCGCCGGTTGGCGGATATCTTGCATTGCAAAAGAAAAAAACACTTCTAACCTGCAAATCGACACGGTTTTTTTCAACCACTTCCATCTTTAACTTTCCCCAACCCATATTTTAACAAGGTCTTAACATAAATTGAAATAGTATAAAACTACTTTTGGCCTGAACTTAAAATTGATTACAACAAGAAAATCTGGTACATCCTTGGAATTTTCCTCGCTTCGGCAATTCTATCATCGGCACAGGAAAACAACGCCGGAAAAGTGGTTTACGAACAGGTGGTAAAACTCGAAATCAAGCTCGAAGGCGATGCCTCCCAGTTTGCAGACATGCTTCCCAAAGAGCGGAAAACCAATAAGGTTTTATATTTCAACCCCGAAGAATCGCTGTACGAAAACGGCAAATCGGATGCGCCCGACCCGGTTCAGATGCAACACGGCGGTTCGAATGTGATGATTCGGATGGAAGAACCTGACAATAAAGTTTATACAGCACTGAGTGACGCAAAACAAATCGAACAGCGTGAGTTTATGTCGCGGGTTTTTCTGATTGAACGGAAAACCGAAAACCAGTGGAAACTCACAGGAAAACAAAAAATGATTCTCGAATATCCTTGTCAGGAAGCGGTGATGGAAAAAGACAGCAGCCGGATTGTGGCCTGGTTTACACCGGTTATTCAGTCGCAGGCGGGGCCGGGCAGTTACAACGGTTTGCCGGGACTGATTCTTG
Source organism: Draconibacterium sp. (assembly GCA_041737765.1). GTDB lineage: Bacteria > Bacteroidota > Bacteroidia > Bacteroidales > Prolixibacteraceae > Draconibacterium. The sequence goes on from JBGSRA010000089.1 coordinate 35,043, forward strand.
CCATCGACACCGATAACGGAAAAAATACCATCACTGCGCAATCCATCGATTTTTCGGCGCTGTCAAAAGATGCACTTCAAAAACCCGACAAAGGCAAAAAGGTGACACAGGAAGAATTCGATGCCATTGTTGCCGAAAAAATGAAGGAAATGGGTGTTGAAAACGGCGGAAAAAGCGGTGGCACCCACATGATGATTCAAATCAAACGATAAAATCAGCCACATGAAGTTTTTGTGCCTCGCAATATTGATGGGTATTGCTGTAACCGGTTTTGCCCAGAATTTCAGTCTTTCGGGAACTGTTTTTGCCGACGATGGTTCTCCGCTGGTGTACAGTTCGGTGGTGTTGCTCAATCCGGCCGACTCAACCATGCAGGCTTTCGGAATCACCAACAAAGAGGGCAATTTCGATATCAAAAACATCAAAAAAGGAAACTACCTGTTGCAGGCTGCTTTTCTGGGGTGCGAGACCCATTACCGGCCAGTTGCCATTCCGGTTGAAGGAAATAAACTCGGCGCTATAGTATTAAAAACAAAACCTTTGCAGATGGACGAGGTGCAGGTTTCGGGCGAATATGTGCCGCTGGCCATCAAAAACGATACGGTGGAATACAATGCCGCTGCCTTCAAACTCAGGCCCGACGCGGTAACCGAGGATTTACTGAAAAAATTGCCGGGGATTGAAGTTGACCGCGCCGGAAACATCAAAGCGATGGGTGAGGATGTGAAAAAACTGTATGTTGACGGGAAGGAGTTTTTTGGAAATGACCCCACGGTGGCCACCAAAAATGTGCCTGCCGATGCTGTGGACAAAGTGCAGGTGTACAACCGTAAATCGGACCAGAGCATGTTTACCGGAATCGACGATGGCAGTCGCGACAAAGCCATCAACCTTCAACTGAAAGAGGATAAAAAGAATGCACTTTTTGGCGATGTGATGGGCGGTGCCGGAACCAACAATCGCTGGCAGGGCGGCGCAAAAGCCTATCGTTTTACCGATAAAATTCAGGTGGCAGCACTCGGAATGGCCAACAACATCAATCAGTTTGGATTTTCGTTTAACGATTACATGAATTTCTCGGGTGGCATCGGACAAATGATGCATGGTGGCGGTTCGGCCTCGATTCGCATTACCAGCGACGGCAGTTTTCCCATCAATTTTGGCGAACCTGTGGCCGGGCTGAACACTGCCGGAGCGGGCGGCGCCAACTTTTCGTATTCAACAAGTCCCAACGACAGGGTTTTTATCAGCTACCTCGGCAGCGGCTCGAAAAAGGATTTGGAACAATCCACGCTGACACGGAATTTTGTGGAAGGCGACAAGTACGAACAAACACAAGAACTCGACGAAACCGACAAAGACCAGGCACACCGGTTTAACCTCGGCTGGCGCAACCGGATTGACTCGACCCAAAATATTATTGCTGATGGAAATTTTGCCATCTCTTCGGGTAGCAACAACCGTAAAACTTTTGTGGAAAGCTGGTACAACGGCACACAGGTAAACCGGATGAATGATTTGACGGTTAATAACTCAGAGCAGATTTCGGGGAGCGGGAACGCTTCGTACATGAAAAAAATCGGGAGTGGAAAAACTGTTTTCGAAGCTGGTGGAACGTTGTCACTTTCGCAGGGTTTAACAGAAAATGATATTCAAACCGAAACCGAGATTTTTAACCCGTCCGGCGTTTTTCCCGTCAAACAATTTCAAAACGACAGGCCCAATGATTTGCGCTACTCGGTAAATACTTCACTCTCGCGGTTTCTGGGAAAAGGTTCATACCTGATTCCGTCTATTTCTGCCGGAAACGACATCGAAGAACTTGACCGTACGCAGGGAATTCCCGGAAATCCGGATATAGTAACTGATTCGCTGAGTCCCGAATTTCAGAAAAAATACAGTTGGATGCGGCCAAAACTCACTTACAAATACACCGCTGGAAAAACCAGTCTGACGTTTGGTTTGCAACTGGAATCGGGGAAAATGCAGAATACACTGAATGGCACGGAACAAAACAGCAAAATCTACAACTATTTGCTTCCCAACATCTGGTACGAATACCAGTTTCAAACCGGCCGCCGTGCCATGCTTTCGTATAATTCGGGTGTAAATACGCCGTCGGTTACGCAGTTGCTGCCGGTTATCAATAACATCAACCCGCTTTCGCAGTTTTTGGGAAATCCTGACCTGAAACCCGAGATTACGCACAGTTTTAATCTGCACTATATTTTATTCGACCAGTTTTCGTTTACCTCGCTGATGGCGGCGCTGAGCGGAACTTACACCAAAGACAAAGTCAACTGGAAACAAACGGTAAATCAAAACCTGGTGAAAATCAACACACTCGAAAATTTCGACAACGACGTAAGCATGCGGGGAAATATCGATTTTTCGACACCCATCAAAAAACTGGGGATGAAAGTAAATTTCAATATTGAGGAATCATGGAGTCGTGGTTTCAGTATGATTAACAATGTGGAGAACGAATACACAGGCAACAGCACCCGCGCGTCGCTGAGTATCGACAACCGCAAAAAAGAAAAATGGGATGTAAACACGGGCGTTGAAGCCACGCTTTCGAACTCACGTTATTCGGTGCAAAACCAAACCAGCAACCGCTATTTCGATTTGAAATGGTTTGGCGAAGCGCGCTACACACCCAACGATACCTGGGATTTTGAAGTGAATACAGATTTTACCAACTACTTCGACAAAACCTTTCCCGACTCGCAGAAAATCCCATTGCTGGGGGCGCAGGTCAGCTATTTCTTCCTGAAAAACAAACGGGGTACGCTGGCTTTAAAAGGCTTCGACCTGCTAAACCGCAACCAGATTGTACAGCGTTTTGGCGAACTCAACTACCTCCGCGAAATCCGCTCCAACAGCATCGGGCGTTTTGTAATGCTCTCGTTTACTTACCGTTTAAACAAATTTGGTGGCCAATCCAACGGAATTGAGGTGAAAATGAAAAGGTGATAGATTTTTATCTGTCTGGAAATCTGATAAATTTTTAAGCCGACAAATCATTTTACAAAAGCTTGATTTTTTGTGTTAATTTTACAGCAGTTTCATGCTTAAATAATTGGAAAATGGAAAATACCATGTTAATTCAACTGACTAACCAAAAAGCTGCTGGGCTAATTCGTGAGTTGGAAGAACTTCATTTGATAAAGGTTTTAAAGGAAAATATTGTACCTGTCAAAACAAAATTGTCTGATAAATATAAAGGTATTATCAGTAAAGCAGAGGGGCAACAATTAAACGACCACATTAACAAAATGCGTAGTGAATGGAACGGTATTTAATTGATACAAATGTTGTTTCTGACTATTTTTCTGCTTCACTACCGGCCAGTGGTTTACATTTTATGGATTCGGTTATTGATATTGTACCAAATCTTTCAGTAATCACTCAGATTGAGTTACTATGCTGGAAAACGGATGCTGTTAAAGAACAAGCAGTAAATGATTTCATTTCCGATAGTGTTATTCTTGACATTACTCCCGATGTTATTTCATTCTGCGTGAACATACGCAGGGCTATGAAAATAAAAACACCTGATGCAATTATAGCTGCTACATCCATCGCTAATAACTGCACTCTTATTTCCAACAACGACAAGGATTTCAAAGGAATAAAGGGGCTTAAATATGTCAACCCTTACAAAGAGAAAAGAAAGAACCTGCCCAATATTAACTTTATTTAAATTCATTCCAGATAAATTTTGATTTATAAAAAATCGATTTATATTTGTGCCATACAAAATCGGCACGAAATGAATTTGAAATTAAAACATAGCAAACTTTCTTCTACTGCAAATTGCAATTGCTGTGTATTCATGTTGTCGTCGGTTTCTATGTGTATGCGCCAGCCTTCCTTCTGTTGAGATACGGATTGAAGGCACATAAAAATTTCTGAGCGTTATACATTCTTACATTTCACAAAATACTTTTATATTATGTCTGATCGGATTATTCGGTTTGGAGGCAGTTACATAGGTTACATAGATTCTGTCCGCAGCTTGATCGATTATTTACAAAAAAAACCGGCAAAAACATTTGTTGTGGTTTCTGCCATTCCTGAATTACTGGAGTGGATTGAGCAAAACCTGGAACAGATTTACAATTCTCAGCCAGCTACAGAGGAGCTCAATGTAAAAATTGATTCATTTTTCACCGACCGGGTTGAGGAAAAACCCACACAAAATTATATCAACCTGTCGGAACAACTGGTTAATTTGTTAAAAGGCATTGCATTGATTGGCGATTATTCACCCGCCTTAAAAGACCAGGTGGTTTCGTTTGCCGAAAAACTTTCAGTCGAAATTCTGCTGGCTCAATTGAAGCGAATCGGGAGAGAATTTAAGGCTATATGGCCGGAAGAACTTGGTTTAAAAGCCACTGCAGATTTTGGTAATGCTACTTTTGTTTCTGTAAATACAGAATTCATTTCATCGTTACCCAAATCGGTTTATTTGGTGCCGGGAACTTACGGAATCACCGAAAACAATAAGGTAGTAAGAGCCGGGAAAACGGCAGCCGACTACACAGCCGCGTTTTTAACTGCTTATCTCGATGCTGAAAAACTTGAACTATGGGGCCTTGATCTGGATTTTTACAGAGCCGATCCTGCCATTGTTCAGAATCCGCCATTGATTGAAAGACTCACTTATTCGGAAGCCAGTGAACTGGCCTATTTTGACCATTACTCTTTTCATCCGCGAACTGTGGAACCGCTTGAACACAAACACATTCCGATTCAGGTTTTAAATACTTTGACCAACCCTGGGAAAGTGGATACAATCATCAATACCGAAACTTTTGTGGATGATAAAATAGTGAAAAGTGTAGCCTGTTCCGATGATATTTCGCTACTGAAACTCGACGGACCGGGAGTTGGATTGAAACCCGGAATTCTTGCCAGGGTTACAACAGTTTTAAATGATGCAGGTATCAACATTAAATCGGTGATTACATCTCAAATTTCAATCAATTTAATTCTGGAGCGAACCACCGGAGACAAAGCTTTAAAACTCATTCAGAAACTTGGTTTTACTTCGGTTAAGGAAATTCATTTGGTAAAAGATGTTTCATTAATCGGGATTATCGGTCATGGAATGCAGCAGAATTACGGTGTTTCCGCAAAAATATTTACTGCAGTCGCACAAAACAAAATCAACGTTGTTTTAAGTGGTTCCGGAGCTTCCGATTTGGTAAGTTATCTTGTGGTAAAAAGTGATGATAAAGAAAAAAGTGTGTTGGAAATATATAATGCATTTTTCATGTGATTTTTTCATTTCTCATCCCGATAGCTATCGGGATGAGGGGAGATACCCGAAGGGGAGAAGGGTGAAGATACTTCCCAATAAATAAGTTTTTTTCTAACCCAAAAAATAAATAAAAATGACAACAAAAAAATTGAATTTCGAAACACTGCAGCTACATGCAGGACAAAAACCCGATGCAACAACCAATTCGCGGGCAGTACCAATTTACCAGACCAGTTCGTATGTTTTTAACAATGCAGAACATGCTGCAAACCTTTTCGGATTAAGGGAATTTGGTAACATTTACACAAGAATAATGAATCCCACCTCTGATGTTTTTGAACAACGGGTTGCAGCGCTCGAAGGTGGTGTTGCTGCTTTGGCGGTTGCGTCCGGTCATGCAGCTCAGTTTCTTGTGTTTACTACGATTCTCGATTTGGGTGACAATGTTGTTACTTCGCCTTATTTGTACGGAGGTACTTATAATCAGCTAAAAGTTACTTTTAAACGACTTGGAATTGAAGCCCGTTTTGCAGCCGATTTGGAACCTGCTTCATTCGAAAAACTGATTGACGCCAAAACCAAAGCCATTTACGTGGAAACCATTGGTAATCCCGGATTTAATATTCCCGATTTCGATGCAATAGCAGCATTGGCAAAAAAATACGATATTCCGTTAGTGGTTGACAATACTTTTGCAGGTGCCGGTTATCTTTTTAAGCCAATTGAGCATGGGGCAAATATCGTGGTTGAATCGGCTACCAAATGGATTGGGGGTCACGGAACAAGCATCGGTGGAGTAATTGTCGATGCCGGAAATTACAACTGGGGAAATGGTAAATTCCCTGGATTTACGGAACCTTCCGATGGATATCATGGACTGAAATTCTGGGATGTGTTTAATTTCGACAGTCCGTTTGGAAATATTGGTTTCATAATCAAAGCAAGGGTTGAAGGACTGCGTGATATCGGTCCGGCAATTAGTCCTTTTAACTCGTTTTTACTTTTGCAGGGTCTCGAAACATTGTCACTTCGCATGGACAGGCATGTTGAAAATACATTGGCGCTTGCAAAATGGCTCGAAAAACATCCCAAAGTGGAAAGTGTAAATTATCCGGGTCTTGAAAGTCATCCTTCGTATAAAAATGCTAAAAAATACCTGCCAAAAGGTGCCGGCGGAGTTTTATCGTTTATTGTAAAAGGTGACAAGCAATCAGCCAATAAAGTGGTTGACAGCCTTGAACTGGTGAGCCACCTGGCAAATGTTGGTGATGCAAAAACGCTGATTATTCAGCCATCGGTAACAACACATTCTCAGTTGCCCGAAGCAGCGCAAATTGCAGCAGGTGTCTATCCAACCCAATTGCGTGTAAGCGTCGGACTTGAACATATTGATGATATTATTGCCGATTTTGAACAGGCGCTGGCAAAAATTGGTTAATTTGTAATCGTGAGAAATAAGTACAGAGTAGTGAGACGAAAACAAATTGTTGCCGTACTCACTACTCAATACTAAAAATCTAAAAACTTTTAAAAGATGCCACTAAAAATTCCGGATACTTTACCAGCCATCAAAATTCTGGAGGAAGAAAATATTTTTGTGATGAATGAATCGCGTGCGGCGCACCAGGATATTCGTCCGCTTAAAATTATCATTCTCAATCTGATGCCGTTGAAAATTTCAACCGAAACCGATTTGTTGCGTTTGTTATCCAACTCGCCGCTGCAAATCGAAATCGATTTCATGAAAATTAAAGGTCACCAGCCTAAAAATACGCCATCAGAGCACATGAAGGAGTTTTACCGGGATTTCGATCAATTGAAAAATACAAAGTATGATGGCATGATTATTACCGGCGCTCCTGTGGAACATTTGCCATTTGAGGAAGTTACCTACTGGGACGAAATGAAACAGATTTTAGATTGGGCAGAGCATCATGTTACATCCTCGTTGTTTATATGCTGGGCTGCGCAGGCCGCGCTTTTTCATTATTACGGAGTACCAAAATATCCTTTGCCAAAGAAAATGTTTGGCGTTTTCGAACACACCAATTCAAACGAAAAATTGCCCATTTTCAGAGGGTTCGATGATGTTTTCTTTATTCCGCACTCGCGCCATACCGAAATCAAAGCTGAAGATATTGAAAGAATCGAAGCTTTGCAGGTTATTGCGACTTCAGAAGAGGCCGGTGTTTCAATTGTAAAAGCCAAAAGTGGGAAGCAGCTTTTTATTACCGGTCATGCCGAATATTCACGTAATACACTTGATACTGAATATCGAAGAGATAAATCACAAAATTTGCCTATTGAAATTCCGGTAAATTATTATCCCGGAAATAATCCCGATAAAGTTGCACAAATGCGCTGGAAATCAACAGCAAACCTGTTATTTTCAAACTGGCTGAATTACTATGTTTACCAGGAAACACCATACAATCTGGAAGAGATACAATAATCTGGTAGTTGTTCCTGCTGTGTCTAAAATGCTGGTTGCTGGTTACTGGATTCTGGATAAGAAAGTTTTCAGGTTTCGAGTATTAAATAACTAAAAACTTAATCCTACCAATTATCAGTGACAAGCTACCAGTAATAGGAAAAGTAACAAAATTTGATAAACAAGAACTCAAAATTTTTTGCTGTTGTTTTTTCGTTTCATC
>JBGSRA010000119.1:0-4038 GCA_041737765.1 Draconibacterium sp.
AATCTTTTCTCCACTTGTTGATATTTGCTGTTTTGTCTAACGCGCTATATATGAGCTGTTTATAAGATATATACCCTTTGAGAATCATACTTGAAATGGATCTGGTAAATTCTCTTAAGATACTGATTCTCAGGGGTTTTACCAAATAAAAATCAAGTTAATTTGTTGATAATCAATTGTTTATATTAACTTATAACGGAGTATTGTAAAAAGATAATGCATTAATAAAGTCAGAATTTGAAAATCGCAAGAAAGTAGGATTTAAGGTGCAGTTGTTAGATGAAAATGAAGTACAGCAAAGATTTGGTTTTTCTGCGTCATGTGCCATTTTATCTGATCAGGGAGCTTCAACCGATGCTTACATGTTTACCCATGCTTTACTTAAGTATAGTTTATAAAATGGTCTTCAAGTGTTTGACAGAACTGTAGTTACAAATATTGAATATAGAAAACAAGGTGCGGTAATCAAACTCAGGAATGGTTTTAGTATTGATACAAATAAAATTGTTAATGCTTCAGGTTACGAGATTACCGAATTTATTGATAAAAAGATTGTAAAGTTAAATTCAACCTATGCATTCGCCTCTGAAAACATACAATCTCATGTTCCTGTTTGGAAAGACCGGGTATTACTGTGGAACACCGCAGATCCTTATTTGTACATGCGTTTAACAACCGACAACCGGGTTATTGCTGGTGGCATGGATGAAGAATTTATTGGTCCCCTCAAACGTGACAGACTTATAAAAAGGAAAACTGCGTTGTTGAAAAATGATTTTTCAAAACTATTTCCCGAAATTGAAATGATTCCCGAGTTTAGCTGGACCGGGACTTTTGGCAGCACCAGGGATTCGCTGCCATTTATTGGAACCTATAACAAGACTCCACATACATATTATGCATTGGGCTTTGGAGGGAATGGAATTACCTTTAGTTTAATAGCTGCTGAAATTTTATGTGATATGATTTCGGGTACGCCAAACAAGGATGCTTTGCTCTACTCATTTAACAGATAGATAAAATATTTAACCTTATAATTTAAATGTGATGACAGGTTTATCTGCCTAAATAATATTGATATGTAAATTAAGTTACATCGGATTTGCTTTTTGAAACCCGCTTGTTAATAACAAGCAGAAGGTTAAAATTCTGAAAATAAAAAAGAAAAACAAGATTTTTGCAGAGGATTAAAATATTTAAACGAATTTTACGTCTTTTAAATTTGTAACATAATTATAAATTCTGGTACTGATTTTGATAGTTATTTTCATAAAAAGCCAAAATACATTTTAAAAGGAAAATCGAAGATTTAAATTGGCTTTTCGGTTTAAATGACTACAAATTTGTTACAGAAATTACAGAAACAGAATTGAAAATTAAAACATATGAGAGACAAAATTATTCATTTAGAATCAATTGTAAAAAATTATAAAGTAGGTACCCAGTATGTGCATGCATTGCGTTCGGTTTCAATTGATATTTACAAGGGCGAATACGTTGCAATAATGGGAGCATCTGGTTCGGGCAAATCAACACTGATGAACATTATCGGTTGCCTTGATACACCAACCAGCGGAACTTATGTATTAAACGGAAAAGATGTGAGCCGGATGACAGATGATTCTCTTGCCGAAATCAGAAACTCGGAGATTGGATTTGTTTTTCAGGTTTTTAATTTATTACCACGTAACAATGCATTGGAAAATGTAATGTTACCTCTGATTTATTCGGGTGTAAGAAAAGCTCAACGCAAAGTTTTGGCCGAGCAAACCTTAAACGATGTGGGACTTTCAGACAGGATGCACCACCGTCCCAACGAACTTTCGGGAGGTCAGCGCCAGAGGGTTGCCATTGCCCGCGCATTGGTAAACAAACCATCGCTTTTACTGGCCGATGAACCTACCGGAAACCTTGATTCAAAAATTTCGGAGGAAATTATGAAGCTTTTTGCCGAAATACATAAAAAGGGCAATACTTTGGTTATGGTTACCCATGAGCATGATATTGCAATGCATGCCCACCGGATAATTCATTTAAAAGATGGCGAAGTTGAATCTGATGTAATAAATCCAAATCCGGTTTATTAATAATTAATTACAACCAAAATTGAAAATATATACAAAAACCGGGGATGACGGAACAACCGGACTGATTGGCGGGAGCCGTGTGAAAAAATATGATCAGCGACTTGAAGCGTACGGTACAATTGACGAATTAAACGCTGTAATTGGAGTTTTACGTTCTTCAGAACTTGCAGAAGATGTTACTTCAATATTAAGCCGGATACAGAACAAATTATTTAATATTGGTTCGTTACTGGCTTCTGATGAAAAAGGAGAGGCATTTACCGCAAACCTTGCCATAAATTCTGAAAACATAAAAGAATTGGAAAATGCAATTGATGAATATCAAAGTCGTTTGCCTGAATTAACTCATTTTATTATACCCGGCGGCAATTTTTCATCGGCGCAATGTCATGTTGCACGCACAGTTTGCCGAAGAGCAGAACGCCGGATACTTGAGTTTGCAGAACATGCAAAAGTGAGCGACGAAATCATCATTTACATTAACCGGTTATCCGATTTCTTTTTTGTTTTATCACGAAAATTGGCTTTCGACAACAACATTGAAGAGATTGTCTGGAAAAAAGATTAAATCATTTCTGCACTGAATCCGAGAGGTAATTTTTAACTCAGATTTTACTCAAAGTCAGGTTCTTTGAAAAAAAATAAACGATTTGTTTTTTTTAATTTTTTGCATTGATTTTTTATTATATTCGCGGCATTGTAAAAAAAGAGTTTAACCACATAAAAATCAGCAAATGTATTGGACACTTGAATTGGCTTCGAAATTGGAAGATGCACCGTGGCCGGCAACTAAAGACGAATTAATCGATTACGCAATTCGTTCGGGTGCACCGTTGGAAGTAATTGAAAACCTTCAGGAAATGGAAGATGAAGGCGAAATGTATGAAAGTATTGAAGACATTTGGCCCGACTATCCGAGTAAGGAAGATTTCTTCTTTAATGAAGACGAGTATTAGAAATTTTTTAAAATGATAATAAAAAGGCATTGGTTGTTTAACTGATGCCTTTTTATTTTACATCAGTATTATTTTATTTTTATTTTAAACGACCAGGCATAACTGCAAGAGGTTGGCCGGGCTTTCGAATCGGGGTAGCTGATGTTCAGTCCGTCAGTTTCGTTCCATGTCCATTTTAAATCACCCGGTACGCCCAGCATCTGAATGGTTGATCCTGCAACTGGTTTAACATCTTTCAGTTTAAATTCGTTGCCCTGCCATTTTAAAAATATGGCGTATAGATATTCTCCTTTAACTGTAAAACAGGCATCGCCTTCGTTCTGTTTCGTATCCCACGTTCGGGTTCCGTAAATTGCTTCGCCGTTTACTTCGAGCCATTCTCCTAATTTAAGCAGCGGATATTGCTCATATTCAGGAATTACACCTGCTGCGGTGGGGCCAACATTAATATCAAAATTTCCGTTTCTGCTCACCCCGTCAATTACTTTATCGATAAATTGTTTAGGTGAAAGACAATCCTGCGGATCGGTATCTTTATTATATCCAAAGGTTTTAGCGATTCCCTGCCAGTAACTCCATTTGTGGGTGAGCAATCCTTCCAGATCGCTGCCAAATTCGTATTCAATATTGTATAAATCGCCGCGTTTTCCGCGTTCGTCTTTCCCGAAACGATCGTTTACAAAAACTTCCTGTCCGCGTTTTTCTGCCTCGTTGTAATAATAAGCCACAACTTCCTTCATTTTCCAGAATGGTTCGGGGTGATCCCATTCACCATCGAAATAGAAAAAGTCGGGTTGGTACAAATCGATCAACTCCTTTATTTGAGGAATCATAAAGTCGTCAACATAATTTTCCACTTTTTTCAACCCGACATAAGGAATGTCTTTCCCCGTATAAAGCGGGTTAAACCATTCATAAAGTGAGTAATACAAACCAACTTTCAACCCTTCTTTCCGGCCGGCTTTAAAATATTCCCCCAGGATATCTTTTTTCGG
>JBGSRA010000048.1:0-102549 GCA_041737765.1 Draconibacterium sp.
AGTTTTGATGTATTGGGACCTTCCCGATACTTTTTTGATTACTACGATACTCGTACTACCCGACCTATTCTTCTTCATGTGTACAAACATGTAGTAAAAATAGCCTTTTTTTAGGCTTGCGACACCCAAATTGGTGTCGCAAAATTTACATTATATTAATAATCTGATAGTTGTGAAATCGGGAAAATAAAAGTGACGAAGTCAGGAGTGATGCGGGTAAAGCTCCAAATACTCAACATTATAAGTGAGCCAATAATTATAGAGAATTACTTTAGCATTTTTTACGGAAATGGTTATTGTTAAATGGCAAAAATCATGCAAACAATTCAGAATTAAGCATTTGAAAATATGTTGTAAAACAAAACTTTGTTTGAATTTGTAATTTGTGCCTCAGCATTATTCAAAGAATTGATACCAAATACAATTCGGAGCAAGTAGTTTGAGCATCCAAACTATCTGCTAATTTTCACCGGTGTATATTTTAAATTATTTGAAAAGTTTTTAAAATAGTCCTTCGTGAGTAAAAAATCTCCATTATAATTCTCATTTGTCCATATTTTGTAAACGGTTTTTTTAAAGCTATATTGATTCTCTGATAACGATGAATTTCCCTCAAGAAAACTTGTTCCAGTAGCAAACCATGGACTTGAAATAACCATATTATCAGAGTTGAATGCTTTTGGGTCAATTTCTACAAAATCTTTACCGTTTGTGCCTGGATTATATCCCATTGTTGATTCTATCCTTTTATCTATTCTTTGTTCAATTATTATATAAGGAATATTGTTATAAGTTTGAAAATTAACCCAAAAGCCTGTTTTTACATTCGGAAGCTTAGGGCCAATTGTAATTCTTATAGAATTAGATGTGTATTTTTTACCATTTAAATTCAGGGAGATCGGTCCCAAAGCAACTTCTCTTTTACTTTGAAAAGGATTATATTCAAAATTGCCTGTTACTAATATATTATTGGGTTCTTTACAAGATAATAAGGGGGGGTTATTTCTATATTCTTCCTTTACTATAATAAGTGCGGAATCAGGATGTAATATTTCATACTTCACATAAATTTTTTCACCTACGCGAGGAAATGGGTTACTAACTTCTAAATTAAAATCCTGTGCAAAAACTTTTAACCCGATAGTTGCGAATAGGATAACAACAAATGATTTTTTCATAGTTTTTTTTTAAGGATTATTTTTTTGATAATAAGGTCATGGCTTCACTTGGAGTGAAACCATGACTCTTAGATCTGGTCAAAACTAATCTACCCTCACATATTTATGAACTACGCAATTGTTTTTATCGTAATTAAAGCTTTGGTCACACGGCCAGATTTGAATAACTGTATCGCCTTTCATTTCAAGGTGTGTATTCATACTTACACCCCTAAAACTAGTTGATGCGTGATGTTGAAAATTTTCGGTGTAATGATTTCCATCTAATTTGTATGTACCACCGCCTAATTCACCGCCAGTTTGTAATCCCCTTGGGCTTGAATTAACCCAAAGAACATATTTGTCTGACCAGGTTTTTAATCCACTGTTGGTTTTGTCATAAATTACTTTTGAGCCTTTCCCATTTGTGATATACTCTTCAGATACAAATCTATAAGTGCCGTTAATTTTTGATTGGTCGGATTTACAACTAAAAAGAGCAAATGCTTGCAGCAGTAATAAAGTCATTGGGACAAATAAAACAAGTTTTATCCCTGTCCATCGGTTTTTGTTTTTCTTTTTCATCATTTTAATTCGTTTTAAAATTGGTTTTTGTGTAAAATGGCTTGCCATGGCAAAACGTCTTTCGCCAACAGCTTTCTCAATCACCAACAGTTGGTATTTTGCAGCATCGATGCCTTTGTTCAGAACGGCCTGGTCGGCCTGGTACTCGTGGATGAGTTTTAAATCGCGGCGAAGCAGCCACATAAACGGGTTAAACCAGTGGATTGCTGTAAACAGTTCGCAAATCACCAGGTCGATTGCATGAAAATGTTTGATATGCGCGTATTCGTGGGTAATAACCATTTCTTTATTTTCGGTGTAATCTTTTTCAGAAATAACAATGTTTCGCAGGAACGAAAACGGATGGATAAAATCCTTTACAACCGCCAGAATATAGTTTTGAAAAGGTTGTTTTTCGGCTTTTTGAATAATCTGTAAAACACGAAAAACAGAAACAATTAACCGTGTAAACAGCAGAAGTATCACAAACAAATAAACCAGTAAAACTGGATTTATTGATGCATTTTTTGATTGTTGAACTGTTTGAATTTCTTCGGAAACAGCAGGCAGTGAGTTGTTAAATACCGGCGCTACCATTATTTGATTGAACACTTCAACCTGCGGAATTACTGAGTTTTCCTGAAAAACTGGAATATCAGCAAATGGAATAATTGCAGATGTAACCAAAATACCCAACAAAACAAACCGGTTTACCGAGTGCATTTTATCGCGGCTAACCGCCAGTTTAAACACAATGTAAAACAGCGCCAGACTGATAGTCGATTTTATGAGATAAACAAAAAACGGGTTCATTGTGGGTTGTTTTTACTGCTTTCAATTTCCATTATCAGTTTTTTCAATTCGTCGAGCGAAAGTTTCTGATCTTCAACAAACAGCGAAACCACGTTTTTATACGAGTTGTTAAAGTACTTTCTCACCACGTTTCCCAACGCACCTTTCCGGTATTCTTCCTCGCCAACGGCAGCAAAATAACGGTGTGTATTTCCAAACTGTTCGTGGCTGATAAAACCTTTTTCCTCCAGAATACGAACCATTGTTGAAAGTGTGTTATAATGCAGATTTTGGTCGGAGTATAGTTCCTTTAACTCTTTCACGAACATCGGGCCTTTCTCCCAGAACAGGTTCATGATTTCTTCTTCTTTTTGTGTCAGCTTTTTCATTCTATTTTAGTATCAAGATTATGAGATGTGAGTATCAAGATTTTTATGAACTTGTAGTAAGATTGTCAAACTACGAAACAAATATAACTATATATTTTAGTTTAACAACTATTTGATATAGTTTATTTACTGAAAAAAATAGTTATTCCATTTTTATCATTATAAATCCAAACGGAATGGGACACAGATAACGCGTTTTAGATTTAATAAGAAATAACAAAATAAGAAATAAGGAATAAGGAAATAGAAAACCAAGCATATTTGATACAAGCTCAATTCAGAAATAGTTCATCAACAAAAATCCAGGCAGGTTCTCCTTTTCCGCGGTGCCAGGATGGTATTTTTTTTAGATTGGCAACTGTGAATTTGTAATATTGAAATGACGTTCCTTCGGGGAAATCGCAATTGAAAGATTTAGCACCTCGTGGATCTGATTCCAGGCCATCGGGGAATTTGGCTTCTGTTATTTTTTCAAAGTTTTTTGAGTCGTTACTTCCTTCCATAACTACTGATTTTATTGGGAAAATATAAGCACCAATATCAATCAGGGCATTTAAATATACTGATTTCAAAGGTTTTGACTGTTTGAAACCGACAACAAATTCCATGTCGTAATCCCTGTAAGCCAGCCATTCGCCATTTGACGTATTTCCTTCGCCTAACTGAAAGTTGACAAGCGTTTTGGCACCTTCATTTTTATATTTCGGATGAGGATCGGTAACCAGATAAATTGTATCGGGTTGAATTCCGGATTTGTAAAATGTGCGTTGAACCACGTCGCTGCTGATCCAGCCCGGTTTGAATGCTTTGATTTTCAATATCGTGTTTTCTGAAAGTAAGATCGGAGTATTGTATTCACTGCTTTTTAAACTGTCGGGTTCGCTACCATCGGTTGTGTATTTAATTTCGACACCCTTTAACAGGTGTTTTAATTTTACAGTTAATTGATTTGAAAAAATAGATGAATCCTGGCCAATTGTAGGATTGCTGATTTTCATAATTTTATCTTCCAGATTATCGCCAACAACAATATTTATATCCGGATATTTTGCAATTACATTTTCAAGCTGTTTTTTATCAGCCTTTTGCGACCACACATGAACCGATGAAAACTTCGCTCCATTCAAAAATTCATCCAAATCCTTGTCAGTAAGGTCAATCCCCGAAATTGAAATTGTTTCAAGTTTTGACAGCGATTTCAAAACCCCGAGAGAACCAATTTCAAGTTTGGTAGAATTCAGGTTTAACTTTTGTAAGTTGCTGAACTGCATAATAATATCAAGGTCTTCCTTAACAAGCGGCATTCCCTGCATATTCAGGTTTACAATACTTGTTTTAATTTTCTCCAGTTTTTTCAAATTTTCGCGGTTGTAGTTTGCACCCTGAAAAAAGTTGACTTCCACTTCTTCCGACCCATTGAACAGGTAATTCACCGAGCTGTAATTTGAATTAAATTCATCCAAATCAGGCAGGTCAAAATTAAGCGCTGCTTTTTGATTTACTGCGTACCTGTATTTATTTACAAGAAGGAATAAGCTGTCATTTGCTGCCAGTTCATTTAAGCGAAGTTCAAAATTTCCACCCGAATTTACCCACAACCTGAGAATATTTTTCTCATCATCAGTAAGTTGCAACTTACCTTCAGGTGGCATGTGACTTTCATGCTCAAGTGGTAAATCAATGACTTTCAGGAGAATATCATCTTCAAATAAATCTCCGCTTTCACCTCCCAGCGAAATTCTTTCGGGACTGTTGAGCTGCAAACCGCCTTTTGTTTTATCATCCCCATGGCAACTGATACATTTTTGGGCTAATATTGGTGCAATGCCTGACTGATAAATTGTTGTTGTGCTGTCAGTTGTTATTTGATTTTCAGTGTCAGCAGATTTCGGAAAACTCAGGGCATTTACTCCGTGTGTTAATTGCGCACCTTTGTGTGTTGAACCAATTAAAACAACCAAAAACAAAACCCCAAACAACTTTTTTAAGTTGTTATTTAAATTCAGCATATAAATAAACGACCAGCTTAAAATTGCGACCACAACACCGCCCCATTTATGCCAAAAAATCAATTCTGCTTCATAGGCATTCTGCAACGACAATAATATTCCAAATGCCGCAACAACACTGGCCAGTAGCGCATTTACAGACAACAGTAATTTCTCGGTTTCAATTGGGATTCTTTTATGCTGAAAAAAGAGGAAATAAATTGAAATCAGAAATCCAAATACGATAGGAAAATGCAATGCCAGCGGATGAAATTTGCCTAACCATTGAAAAAACAAATCGGGTTGAATTTTATGATCGAAAATGGCAAGTACAATAAGCAAAGGATTGATTATCCACAAACTCAAATCGAGTATTTCAGAAACCTTTTTCCAACTCATATTTATCTACTTACAGCATTCAATCCCTTTTTAATTCTAATTCAATCTTATCAATCTCTAATCAATCTTCACCAATCTTTTTTACGCAATTAAATCATGTACCACTTTACCGCTGACATCGGTTAACCGGTAACGACGTCCCTGATTTTTAAAGGTAAACTTTTCGTGGTCAATTCCCATTAAATGCATAACCGTTGCCTGAAAATCGTGAACATGAACGGGCAGTTTAGTAATGTTGTATCCAAAATCATCTGTTTCACCAAAAATTCCGGGTTTAACTCCACCTCCCGCCATTAAAATGGTAAAGCAGCGTGGATGGTGGTCCCGGCCATAATCATCGATTGTCAGTTTTCCCTGGCAATAATTTGTCCGGCCAAATTCGCCGCCCCAAATTACAAGGGTTTCGTCGAGTAATCCGCGCTGTTTGAGGTCTTTGATTAATGCGGCTGATGATTGGTCAACGTCTTTGCACTGACCTGCAATTTCTTTAGGAAGATTCCCATGTGTGTCCCAACCCTGGTGATAAAGTTGCACAAACCGCACTCCGTTTTCAGAAAGTTTGCGGGCAAGCAAACAGTTGGCAGCATAAGTTCCGGGGACCAAACAATCGGCGCCGTACATTTTTATGATTGATTCAGGTTCATTTTGTAAAGAAGTAATTTCGGGAACCGCCATCTGCATTCGGTAGGCCAGTTCGTATTGCTGAATTTTTGTTACAATTTCGGGGTCGCCAATATTTTTGTACGATTCGTTGTTTAATGCCGAAATTTCATCCAACATTGCCCTGCGGTCTGTTCGGTTTATAAACTCAGGATCGGTAAGGTATTTTACAGGTTCTTCACCACTGCTAAACTGAACACCCTGATGAATGGAATCCAAAAATCCGTTGCTCCACAATTTTGAATAAACGCCTTGTCCGTTTCCTTTTCCCTTGCTAAGCAAAACACAAAAAGCAGGCAGGTTTTTATTTTCGCTTCCCAAACCATAACTCAGCCATGAACCCATGCTTGGCCGGTTACCAACCTGTGCTCCTGTCTGGAAAAAAGTGAGTGCAGGATCATGATTTATAGCTTCCGTGTACATTGAGCGAACCATACAAAAATCGTCGCTCATACTTGCCATGTTAGGTAATAATTCGCTAAACCAGGAGCCGTTATTACCATATTGGGCAAAACTAAATTTGCTTCCGGCCAGCGGAAATTTGGCCTGATTTGAAGTCATTCCCGTGAGCCGTTGTCCCATTCGGATGCTATCGGGCAACTCTTCACCCTGCATTTTCTGAAGTAGTGGTTTATAGTCAAACAATTCCAGTTGTGATGGAGCTCCGTTTTGAAAAAGATAAATTACACGTTTTGCTTTAGGAGCAAAGTGGGGGAGTATGGTCGTGAAAAGTTCCTCTTCCTGTTTACGTTCAAACAAACCGGGAATCATCAGCGATCCCAGTGCCAGACCACCAACACCCAAACTCAACCGCGTTAAAAATTTGCGCCGGTTTTGATTTAACATATGCTCCTGAAATTCTTTCATCTCTTTTTTGCTATTGCTTCAATGTATAAAAAATAAAATTATCGCATTTGTCTATCTACCCCTAAATCCCCTAAAGGGGACTTTTCGCTGCAAGAAAGTAACCCCTTTTACAAGATGCATTAGCCCCCTTCAGGGGGTTGGGGGTTATTGAAAATAGGCTTCGAATAGAATTCGCTTCAATCTTTTCATATTCAGATATTATGTTCTTGTTATCGCTTCTTCCAAATTATAAATCACTAAAATAGTTTTCATCAAAGCCCCGGCTTCCAATTTGTTCACTTCCTCTTTTGGGTGTTCGAATTCCCCAACTTCCAAAGTCGATTTCAATAAGTCGGGATTTTCAGTGAAGAATTCCTGTTGTTTTATGCAGTATTCCACCAATTTTGTTTTTTCAAATTTTGATGGTTTACGCACAAGAATAGCTTTAAAAGCCTGTTCTATTTTTCCATCGAGGTCATTTTGCTGAAGAGAAATATTTTCGGCTAAAACCCGGCTGGCTTCCAAAACTGTGGGATCGTTTAACATTGATAAAGCCTGTAAAGGTGTGTTTGTGCTGGTTCGTTTTCCTTCGCACTGATCGCGGCTGCTTGCATCGAAAATCATCAAAACCGGAGGAGGTGCTGTTAATTTAAAAATGGTATATAAACCGCGCCGGTACAAATCGGGGCCATGATCTTGTTTATAACTTGCCAGTACGCCCCTTCCGGAAGTTGTGCTTTCCCAAACACCTTTTGGTTGGTAAGGTTTTACGCTGGGGCCTCCAATTTCAGAATTCAGCAATCCACTGCTGCTTAAAACCCAGTCGCGAACAATCTCAGCTTTGAACCTGATACGCGGCGCCCTTGAATAATATTTGTTTTCAGGATCAATTTCCAACTGTTTGTTGCTTACATTGCCCGATTGACAATAAGTGTTGCTTGTGAGTATTTTTTTGATGAGATATTTCACGTCCCAGTTATGTTCCATAAAATCGACCGCCAGCCAATCGAGTAATTCGGGGTGCGAGGGCAAATCTCCCTGTAAACCATAATCGGTGGAGGATTTTACAAGTCCTTTCCCAAATATTTCCTGCCAGATAAAATTCACAAAAACACGGGCAGTCAGGGGGTTATTTTTATCGATTGTCCATTCTGCCAAACCAAGTCTGTTTTGTGGAAAAGCAAGCGTGTCGAAAGGCATAATTGCCTCAATGGCTGTGGGTTTTACCTGAATATTTGTTGGTGCATCATAACTACCCCGGCTCAAAATATAGGTGGGCTTTTTAACTATAGTGTCGCCCATTACCGAAACCTCTAAAAGGTTCGTATCAGGTGCATTTATATAAGTCATCAAATTTTCCCTGTCTTCTTCTGTAATAAATAACTTCGGATTTTTTGCCGGAGTTGACTGGCTGACATCGCCTTCGTAACCAATTTCCTTGCTTTCGTTAAAGAATGCATACAACTGGTAATAATCCTTTTGCGAAAACGGGTCGTATTTGTGATCGTGACATTGCGCACATTCAATGGTAACGCCCATTATTGCCTTGCCAAAAGTGTTTGTTTTGTCAATATTGTAGGAAACACGGTATTCTTCGTCAATTACCCCACCTTCCTCTGTGTATTTGTGATTTCGGAAAAAAGCTGTTGCCAGAATGGTTTCTTTTGTGGCATTTGGCAATAAATCTCCTGCAATCTGGTAGGTTAAAAATTTATCATAAGAAATATTTGTATTGAATGCGTTGATAACCCAATCGCGCCAGGGCCACTGCGAGCGGATATTATCATCCTGAAAACCGTAGGAATCAGCGTAACGCGCCAAATCCATCCACAAAATGGCCATTTTTTCGCCATGGGCTGGTTTTTGCAAGAGTGTGTCAATTAATAGGTTGTACCAGTTTTTATCCGATAAATTTGCCCATTTATCTATTTCCGGTAAAGTTGGTGCCAAACCCGTAATATCGGCAAAAGCGCGTTTAATCAATATTTCGCGTGGTGCGGCTTTATTAGGTTTGAGTCCCTGTTTTTCTATTTTCCGAAGAATAAAATTGTCTATTTCATTTTTTACAAGATCATCATTTTTTACTTCCGGAACCTCGGATTTTACGGGAGCGATAAATGCCCAGTGTTTTTCGTATTTGGCGCCTTCTTTTATCCATTGTTTGAACAAGGCGATTTCTTCAGGTGTCAATTGTGGCAGGTTACTTTCGGGCAAAGGCATCAACACAGCCGGGTCGGTTGATTCAATTCTTCTGATTAATTCACTTTCTTCAGGCGAACCCGATACGATAGCAAAATGGCCTTTATTGACGGTTAATTCGGCAAAAGCACCTTCCTGTAAATCCAGCCGTAATCCAACTTTTCGGGTATTTGCATCAGGCCCGTGACAAAGAAAACATTTATCGGAAAGAATTGGCCGAATATCGTGGTTGTAGGATATTTCAGTTTGCCGGTTACTTTTGTTTTGGTTCGACAGGTAAAAAATGCCAAACGCAAATCCGGCAAACAGAATTACAATAATGGATATAAAATATTGTTTTTTCATCCTAATTTTTACGGTGTTTAAACAAATCTATTCGTTTTTCAACAACTAAACCACCCCTTTCCACTCACAACCCTTCGCACTCCCCTCCTTGAAAGAAAAGGAGGGGAAACATTCTACAATTTCGTGAATTTATACGGATACACTTTCCCCGAAGCCCATTGCGCAACGTAAATGCTGCCTTCATCGTCAACACAAACGTCATGCGGATTCCTGAATATTTTTCCGGTTTGAAAAAGTGGATTCAGCTTTCCTTTATTATAAACGGGTTCAGAGCCACCGAGGTTGGAGACAACTTTATTTTCTTTGTTAAGAATTGTAACAAAGCCTGAATCAGCATTACTCAAGCTCGGTGACCGTAAAACTGCGGCATATAAATAATCTCCTTTTATAACCGGCCGGCAAACACAAGCGCCGGGCAAATGTATGATTTCCATTAATTTACCATCCAGTGAAAACCGTTTAAAGGCATTCCGTGTCCTGTCAGTAATAATTAAAGTTGGTGTTGAATTCCGGTAATCGATGCAAATTCCGTGAGCGTTATCAAAAAATTCATCGCCCTCACCTTTTCCGCCAAACGAATTTAATAATTGACCTTTTTCATCGTAATGCAAAATATGTTGAGCGCCATAACCATCGGCAATATAAAACTCCCCATTCTCCAGCACTGCTGTTTCCGTTGGTACAAAGGCTTCCATTTTTTCGTAGGCCGGAATTTCGTCGGGTGCATCAATTGTAAACAGAATTTTCCCGTCGATTGTGGTTTTATAAACCTGGTGTTTTACTGTATCGGTAATAAACAAAAAATCCTCCTTTCCGGTATTTTGAATTGTAAGCCCGTGTGCTCCCGGAAATTCAGTGCCCCAGGTTTCAATCAGTTTCCCACTCTTGTTGTAAATA
The DNA here is from genome assembly GCA_041737765.1 of Draconibacterium sp. GTDB lineage: Bacteria > Bacteroidota > Bacteroidia > Bacteroidales > Prolixibacteraceae > Draconibacterium. The sequence continues at coordinate 10,237 of JBGSRA010000048.1, forward strand.
ATGACGTTGTTTTTGGTTTCGTTTGTCAGCAAAAGTATCCGGCCTTTTGCATCCTGAACCATTTCATGACAATCGTTTACCGGGGTTTGTTCGGGATTGAGCGCCCCCCATTCTACATTCATTGTGTAGGTCATTTCATTATGACCGTAAACACTCTCACTGTTTTTGCTAAACATATCTTTGGTAATAAATAAGGCTGCTGTTGAAAGGGCTGAGCTTTTCAGGAATGATCTTCGTTTCATATTGGTTTGATTTCAATTTTGTCAACGAAAATAACGCTGACATTTAATTGAAAACTAAACAATATAAAAGAGTAAAAGGTTTAAATTTATTCCCTGTTCGTTATTGTGTGTTTTACATTCGTTTTTTCACGGACTTAGGAAAGTCCGTGTCCCAATATTGCTTCATACAAAACTTCAACCGGATGTTTGGCTTGTTTTCCGGTTCCATCTTTTATGTGGTGGCGGCACGAAGTTCCGGGAGCCGAAATTAGTATTTTCTCCTCTGCTGCGCGAACTGCAGGAAATAGCACCATTTCGCCAATTTTCATCGACAAATCGTAGTGTTCTTTTTCGTATCCGAATGAACCGGCCATTCCACAACAGCCTGAAGGAATTTCCTTTACTGAGTAATTTTTGGGTAACGAAAGCATCCTTTTTGAAGGCTCAGTTGACGCCACAGCTTTTTGTTGGCAGTGTCCGTGCAAAAGAATTTCCTTTGTTTCAGAAGTAAATTGTTCCGAAGTAATATTCCCTTTTTCGATTTCCGCGGCTATAAATTCTTCAAAAAGAAGGGCATTTTTACCCAGTTCGGTGGCCGCGGTTTGCAAGTCTTTGTCAACCAAATCAGGATATTCATCACGGAAAGCAAGAATTGCAGAAGGTTCGATCCCAACCAATGGGGTTTTTTCAGAGATTATATCTTTTAAAAGATTTACATTTTCAGTGGCAATTTTTTTGGAAGCCCGAACCAATCCTTTTGAAAGAAATGTGCGTCCGCTTTCTTTGTGCACCGGAATTTTCACCTCGTAACCCAATTTTGTTAAAAGAAGTATTGCTTTAATTCCAATATCACTTTCGTTGTAGTTTGTAAACTCGTCGTTAAAAAGATAAACTTTCCCTTTCAATTCGTTTTCAGGAAGTGGAATTCCGTTATTAACCCAGTGGTTCAAAGTTATTTTCGAGAGTTTGGGAACTGTACGTTTTGTGGAAAATCCAATTGCTTTTTTCAACGCAGAAGTATTCATTACAAAATTTGAAAGCGGCCTGACCAAAACCGCAAGACTGTTTAATCGCGGTAAATAGGCAATCAATTTAGAACGCAAAGGAATACCATGAATATCATAATATTGCTGCATGAATTCAGCTTTCAGTTTTGCCATGTCAACATTCGAAGGGCATTCGGCTTTGCATGCTTTACAAGAAATACACAAATCCAGAATATCGTAAATTTCCTGCTGTCCGAAAGGTTTTTCCTTTTCAGTTGAATAAAGAAATTCGCGTAAAATATTGGCCCGGCCGCGGGTTGATTTGTCTTCGTCGCGGGTGGCCATAAATGTCGGGCACATTGTACCGCCAATCAATTCGCTTTTGCGACAGTCGCCCGAGCCATTGCATTTTTCAATGCTGCGGAAATAACCACGGTAGCGTGAAAAATCAAAATCTGTTTTAAATTCCGGAGTCATTTTTCCGGGAATTACACGCAAACTTTCTGTAATCGGCGGTGTATCCACAATTTTCCCGGGATTGAAAATGTTGTTGGGGTCCCATGTTTTTTTAAGTTCTTTTAGAATTTTATAGTTGTGTTCGCCCAGCATAAACGGGATGAATTTTCCACGTACCCGCCCGTCACCGTGTTCGCCGCTCATTGAGCCACGGTATTTTTTTACCAGTTTAGCAACTTCGTTCATCAATTTGTCAAAAAGCTGAACGTCAGCCGGGTCTTTAAAATTAATGAGCGGACGGAAATGGATTTCTCCGGTGGCAATGTGTGCGTAATAAACACTGTTCAAACCGAGGCTTGCAAGTACTTTTTTAATATCGGCAACATAATCGGGCAAAAATTCGGGATGAACCGCAGTATCTTCAATGCCTGGAACACCTTTCCTGTCGCCAGGAATATTTGATAAAAGTCCAAGTCCGGCAGTGCGCAGCGCCCAAACGCGTTTTATGTTGTCGGCACCTGTAACAAGCGGGAAATGATAGCCCAAACCTGCATCACGAAAATCTTTCTCAAGCGCAGCCGCTTTTTCTGTCAGTTCTTTTTCGGTTTCGAATGAAAATTCAATCATTAAAAGTGCCCCGGGTTCGCCTTTTACAAAAAAGCGGTTTTTGTTTTGTTCAATGTTTTGTTTGGCGGCATCCATCACAATATTATCCATCAATTCAATTGCAGTTGGTTTGTGTTTCAATGCAATCAAATTTCCGAGCAACGATTCTTCCAACGTTACAAAATGGGCGCAAACCAATCCTTTAAATTTGGGTGGAAGTGGAATCAAATTCAATTTAATACGGTGCGAAAAAGCCAGCGTACCTTCTGAACCGGCCAGCAGTTTGCAAAAATTAAATTGTGGCCCGTTTTCAGTAAATATTTCTGAATTCAACAACTCATCAATCGCATAACCCATGTTTCGGCGGGTAAGTTTTGGGTTGGGGAATTGGTCGCGAATCTCCTTTTGATTTTCGGAATTTGAAAGGGTTTCGCTAATATTTCTGTAAATGGCTTTTTCGAGTTGATTTGGATTACCATTTAATTTTTGCTGAAATTCAGTTTTTGTCAGCGGTTTAAAAGTAGTTTCCGAACCATCGGAAAGGATGGCGTCAACTTCCAGAATATGTTCGCGAACACTACCGTAAACCAACGAATGCAGGCCGCAGGAATTGTTTCCCAGCATTCCGCCAATTACACAACGGTTGGCAGTTGAAGTTTCGGGGCCAAACTGTAAACTATGTTTTACAAGAAATAAATTTAACTCAGCCAGAACAACTCCGGGTTCAACAATAACATATTTTTCTTCCTGATTGAATTCAAGAATTTTGTTCATGTATCTCGAAATATCAACCACAATACCCGGTCCAACTACCTGTCCGGCAAGTGAAGTACCGGCGCCACGCGGAATAATTGAAGTTCCGTTTTCGCGTGCAAAAGCGATTATTTTTTTTATGTCTTCCTTTGTTTTCGGGCGGGTTACAGCAAGCGGCATTTCTTTGTACTGCGAGGCATCAGTAGAATATAAAACACGTTGAACATTATCAACGAAAAGGTCGCCTTCGAGCTGGGATTTTAAATGGTTGAATGCGGATAGCATGTATTTTTAATTTTAGATATGTAAAAATAAATCTTTCACCTTATAAAACAACGAAATAAGTTTCAAAGCCCGATTCACCTTTATTTCTGTTTACCAGATAAATATTATCAATGACAGATTAAGTATGTTTTAAAGAATTTAAACTTTCATCATTTTTACCCGATCTGAATAGATTTGGCTGACATTATCCATACTTTTTTTAAGTTTTGCTCCTGCCTTTGGATAACTTGTCCATATTTCACGCAGGCGACTGGAAATTTGATCTCCTTTAGTTTCTTCAATTTCAAAAATCCAGTCATCAAAATTCAGATCATAATACATTTGGCCTTTTATTGTGTCTTCAGGCTGGCGCAAATATAAAAATGGAGTGCCGTTGGCTGCAGCTATAATTGGTGAATGGCATTCGAAACTTATAACAGAATGAGCTTTTGAATAAATTGAAGCGGCTTCGTCTGGCAACCAATAACCCCGTTTTGTTACAAATGGTTTTACGTCTTCAGGCAGAGGATTGATGAGTAATTCATCCATGATATCAACTTGGTATGTCATTTCAGGGCAAACCAACACTTTATTTCCTGTTTCGCGCACCCATGTAATCATAGCTTCGCGCATTTTGGCATGATCAGCTTCCTTATATTTCGAGTTGATCTCCTCAACCTGTTTTATTTTTTCATCACTCCACCCATTTTTGTTTGGATTAAACTGATGATAGGGTGTGTAACGAAGACGGGGAATGGCACATATAAATTTTTTGTCATCCAGTCCATTATCTTTTAAATATTTATAACCCTTTTCATCGTTGCGGATATTAGTGTAAAATGTAGCATCGGGAGCAAACTGGACATGCGTACCTTCAATTCCAACTTTTTTAAGGTGTTCAATCGAAATGGTTTCACGGGTAAAAATAAAGGCGGCTTTTTTCAGAATCGAAGTATGATATTCATTTGGATTCTGAAGCGTGGTTCCAAAAACGCCAAATGGTTTTTCGGGAGAATGTTTCATCCAGCAGGCAAGGTTATCAGCGCCAACCAGCAGTGGGCCCGAGCCGTGAATCATCAGATCAGCTTCTTCGAATGCTTTCAAAATTTCAGGATTTTCGGCATCCTTTTCAGAATTTACTCCACCATAAAGAATACTCACCTTTGGAAAATTTTTGTTGAGCAGCTTTCTTACTTCTTCGCCGTTGCTCCGTTTCCACAAAATAATTTTTGAATTTGGCAGAAAAGTTTCCAGAACGTGCAGTAGTCCCGGAGTATGTGCAATGTCGCCAATATTTACATCCTGCCAGCCCGAAACAAGCAAAATGGTTGGATTGGTTTTCTTTGTATAAGCAGTCACCATATTGAAAAACAGGGTTCCTGCCATTGATGTACCAGCTTGTTTTAACCAGTTGCGACGGTTGATTTGATTGCTTTGAATTTTCATAATACGTTGCAGTTAAGTGAGAATTAATTTTCATAATATTTCTGATTGCCGTTGTTCAGCACCATAAATTCAGTCCCTTCGATAAGCTTGCTTTCGTTGTCATAAATTAATGCTGAAAGAATACAAATTTAGAAATAGAAGACAGTATTTAACCTGAAAAATAAAGAAGAAACAATTATTTGCGAATTGATTAATCCGGAAGTATTATGTTTGCATATATCAAAACTAACTGCAATGATTAAACATTTCAAATTTATCTCAATTACATTACTTGTCATTTTTGTACTGAATATAAATGCTCAGCAGTCTTTAAAAATTCCGTATTTGCAAAAGAAAGGAACTGCTACGCAATTGATCGTTGACGGAAAACCATTTTTGATTTTGGGCGGTGAATTGGGGAATTCAAGTTCTTCAAACACTGAATACATGAATTCAATCTGGCCAACACTTGAATCCCTGAATCTGAATACAATTCTGGCCCCGGTTTACTGGGAGCTGATTGAACCGCAGGAAGGAAAATTTGATTTTTCGGTTGTAAGTGATTTGATTTTGGGCGCCCGTGAACGCGATATAAAACTTGTTTTTCTTTGGTTTGGAAGCTGGAAAAACAGCATGTCGTGCTACGCCCCTGCATGGGTGAAAAATGATTCTGAGCGTTTCCCAAGGGCGCGGGATAACAGCGATAAACCTGTTGAAATTTTATCGCCGTTTGTAAAAGCCAATGTTGATGCCGATAGGAAAGCTTTTGCTGAACTGATGAAATTCGTCAAAAAAATTGATGGAGAAAATCACACTGTAATAATGGTTCAGGTTGAAAATGAAATCGGGATGCTGCCTTCCGCACGCGATAATCATCCTGAAGCAAACAAAGCATTCTCATCAGAAATACCCAATGAACTTGCAGCTTATCTGAAAAAGAACAAGGAGAATCTTATACCTGAATTTCTTGCAGTTTGGGAGAAAGAAGGTTTAAAAACAAAAGGTACCTGGAAAGAAGTTTTTGGTGAAAACATTTCCTCCGAAGAAATTTTTATGGCCTGGTATTTTGGGAAATATGTAGAGGAAATAACTGCTGCCGGGAAAGCAGAATACAATTTACCAATGTATGTAAATGCCGCGTTGAACAGGCCAAACAAGTTACCGGGCGAATACCCAAGTGCAGGCCCCCTTCCGCATTTGATGGACATTTGGAGAGCAGCAGCTCCCTCAATCGATATCCTTGCTCCCGATATTTATTTTGCCGATTTCAGAAAATGGGTTGCTTTGTACGACCGCGGTGGCAATCAACTGTTTTTGCCTGAAGTTCGTTATGAAAGTTTTGCCGGAATGGAAAGTTACGAACCGGCATGTGGCCCAAAAGCTTTTTATGCCTTTGGGAATCATGATGCATTGGGTTTCAGCCCATTTTTTATCGAATCAACTTAGGAAGAAGTAGAAGAACCCATTACAAAAAGTTATGAAATTCTGGAACAATTAACTCCACTCATTCTTGAACACCAGGGATCAAAATCGATGAAAGGATTTCTTTTTGACAAACAGCATCAATCAGACACAATACATTTGGGTGGTTATACAATTGTTGCAAAGCATGATTACTCACTTGGCTGGTCGCCAAATGCAAAGGATGAAACCTGGCCAATTACAGGCGGTTTGATAATTTGTACAGGCGAAGGCGAATATTTTGTTGCCGGCGAAGGAATTGTACTGACATTTCCACCGGTAAACAAAAAAACTATTGTTGGTATTGAAACCATTGATGAAGGTTCATTCGAAAAAGGAATATGGAAACCATTGCGGAAACTCAACGGCGATCAAAGCCACCAGGGACGACATCTACGGATTACCACCGATGAACCCGGTATTCAGTATTTGAAATTGTACAAGTACCAGTAAAGGTTACAGGAAAATCTAAAATTGGTATTTATAGTCAAAGTAAAAAGGTTGAATTTCTATGTTCAATTTTTCTACTGAATTTTAAGAATGCTGGAGATAAGGTTTTTTTCACTTTATTTTCTCGGTATTATATATATTTTGAATACATTCTAAAGTGCGTTTTGCATACTTAGAAGTATATTATGCCATTCGCATGTAGCGGTTGCATGCCTGCGAGAGTATTATTCCTTTCCCATGTGAGGTTTGCATGTGGACAAGAGTATTGTTCCGTTCCCGTGTGGGATTTGCATGCTGACAAGAGTGTTATTCCATTCCCATGTGAGGTTTGCATGCTGACAAGAATTCTATTCCGTTCCGATGAGGGGTTTGCATGCGGACAAGAGTTTTGTTCCGTTCCGATGTGGGTTTTGCATGCCGGCAAGTGTCATCTGCCAAATTACAGATATTTTTTTGTGTAATGCGAAGTACACACAATAAAAAACTATAAGTAGCTTTCTATTCATGCATTCACTCATTCCTGCATTCTTTCATTCCTTCATTTGTCTCACGGTAAATCTAAACCTCATTCAACCCTTTAATTACCTCCTGACCGGAGCTTTCTCATATTTCAAAAACTTGCTTGCCCAGGGAATAAAATATTCAAAGTTGGGAGCATCGGTATGTCCTCCATCGTGCTGACGCCAGGCTAACTCTCCATCAAGTAATCCTGATAAAACGGGTGGCATTTCTTCGGTTAAATAATCATTTGAAACGCCCAAATCTTTTGCGCCCAGTAATTTGAAAGCACTTCCGGCTGCAACAGTTGCCATATAACTTCCTTTTTGGTCGAGCCATTTGGCATCTCCTTTTTCAGGAATACCATAGCTTACAAATGTTAACCTTGGGGCACAAAGCGCAATCAGTTGGTGCGAATCAACGGGAAGATCGCAACCGGTTTTCCGGCCAAAAGTAGATTCTTCGGCACCATATTTTATATAGTTTCCGGCCATCCAGTAATATTCGCCACCTGCAAGACTTTCAACAGCTTCCCCAAAAACACGGCGATGAAGCGTTGCGCCACCTTTCCCCGATGAACCAATTAAACCCACTGCAAAACGTTGTTCAAATGCAAGTGTTACCAATGCAGCTTTTCCATAACGCGAAACGCCCTCGATACCCACTTTTTTTGAGTCAACCAAAGTATCTGTTTCAAGGTAATCAAGTCCGCGTGCAGCACCCCATGCCCATGCACGAAGCGCGCCCCAGTCATCGGGTTTGCGTGGTTGTCCCTGGTTTACCAGTCCGATGATTCCTCTTGTAATCCCTGCACCGTTATCAGCCTGAATACTGTTTGGGTCGATGGTTACATATCCCCAGCCGGCTGCCAGTAATTGTTCGGTGGAAGAAGGTGCCTGACCCTGACGCTGCATCATGGCAGCAAACGGATTTTCCCATTTTAACGGGTCATAGGCCGGATACTTTTCAAATATTTCTTTTAATTGCGGATCTTCATTGATGAGTGTATTTTTAAATGTTTTATTTATCAGCTTCATATCTTCCTCCGAAGGTTGAGCAGGCGCAGGAAACGACGGGCGTCCGAACATCATCAGCACCGGAACCGGGCCTTTTACATTGCGCGGAACCACAAGCATCATATCGATATTCACTTTAATTAACGGGTATTTGCTGTTATCAACATGCCCAACCAATTTTTTAGCAACAACCGGTGTCCAGCCCACATATTCATAATCTGTAATTTCAACTTCCCATTTTACGGCAGGAATATTTTCGGGAAGACGGCCATAAACTTCTCTTTCCATATCTTCCACAATCTCAGGGCGACGAACATTCCACCACATGTCTGGAGTTGTAACTTTTTTGCCATTTTTTTTGGTTAAAATTTCGGGTAACTGCGGACAAGGATTGGCAAGCGACTCATTATAATTTGCAGCATTTGGCGCTGATTCGTTTCCACTTGGACCGGGTCGCAAAACTTTTATTCCCAGCTGCTGATTCATATTTTCATGATCCTGCTCAGCGGTGAAAGTTACTAAAGGCAGGTATTTACTGCTGTCAATATTTTGCTCCTGGGCAATTAAACTGAGAGAAATGTTTAGAGCGAGTGAGAAAACTACCAATTTTTTCATATCTGATTTTATTTTGATTATTCTTTTGTTTCGAATGGTGAAGCCGGTAAACCTTCCACATTGTACAGATTCGCATCGCGCGGATTATCGCACCAGGCATAGCGCACTTTTACCGGATTTTCAATTTCATCATTCCACACTTCAATAGTATTTCCTGCAATTCTGGCATTTGCCCATTCAAATTTTCCATCGCTTCCGGCAATTTCAAAACGGCGCAATTCTTCCCCATCATTCGAAATCAAACCACTTCCAACTTCTTTAAAAGTTATAACTATTTTGTTGCCTGTTTTTTTATACGAATCGTAAATGGGTCCTGAATGAACAATATTTTCATTGTACGCCAGTTTAAAAGCGCCAAGCGCCAGTCTTTCCCCAACATCTTTTTTATTGAGCGGATGAATATCATTCCACTCTCCCAAATCGATGGCAACTGTCATTGCGGTGTTTGGAACCGACAAAGCCTGAAGTTGCGCAAATCTTAATTCAGCCCATTTGCTTTCGGTAGGCAAATAATCCACATCCTGAAAATTGGCCAACTGGACATATAAAAACGGTAAGTTTTCGTTGTTCCATTTGTTTCGCCAATCATTAATTAATGCAGAGAGATACCCGGAATATGGTTCCGGGTTTCCTGTGTTTGACTCACCCTGATACCACACAATTCCTTTTATCTTTTGCTGAGTTATTGGCGCAACCATCGCATTATACAAAGCAGTTGGCTGGTTTTGGGCTGAAAATCCGGTGCCTCCTTCTACCTGAAATGGTTTATAAACCTCCCCAACTTTATATTGCCAAGTTCCCTTTAAGTCAATTTTCTGGTTATTGGCGGTCAGAAAATAAGGTTTATCAGGTACAAATCCGCCTTTTCCGCTGTTGTTTTGAACACGGATTACAACTGTATTTTTCCCGGGTTTTAAAATTCCTGCAGGTATTTCGTATCTCCGTGGCGGGTATTGATAAGTTATGTTTCCAACCTGTTTTCCGTTGATATACACAAAATCGGCATCCACAATCCGTCCCATCATCAGCTTTGCAGGAACATTTGTCATCAATGCAGGAACGTCAATTTCCCTGCGATACCAAACCACGCCGTTTAAATCTTTTACTCCCTGATCTTCCCAAAATCCCGGAATATTAATGTTATTCCATCCTTTTGGAACATAAGATTCATCGTACCATTTTGGATTTTCCAGCATTCCTTTGTCCTGTGGTTTTTTTGGTTTGAATGTTTCCGATGAACCTTTTAATGAGGCAAGGTAAACTGAATCTTTGTTTTGCTCAAAGGTTTTTATTATCTCCGGAAATTGATAAAATCCTTCCTCACTTATCCAGGCTTCAATGGGAGTTCCGCCAACACTTGCATTGATGAGGCCAATCGGGATTTTATATTTTTCATAAACCTTTTTTGCAAAGAAATAAGCAACAGCCCCAAAAGTCAGCACATCTTTCGGATTGGCTTCTTTCCACGTTCCCGGCGGCAAATTCTCCTGTGCGCCGTTTAAATTTGTTGAAGTTGGAATAAAGAAATTTCGTATTTCAGAATAATTTGCCGAGGCGATTTCATCGGGATATTTTTCTTTTACTCTTTCCATTGGAATAACCATATTCGATTGGCCGGAACAAAGCCAAACATCGCCAAAAAGAATATTGCTGATTATTATTTCATTCCGCCCTTTAAACACCATTTCATAGGGTCCGCCAGCTTCTTGAAGGGGGAGTTCGATGCTCCACATACCATCGTTTCCGGTTTTGGTAATGTGTTTTTTGCCTTTAAATGTCAGTGTAATTTTTTCGCCGGGAGCAGCCCATCCCGTAATTTTAAATGGCGTATCACGCTGCAAAACTACTCCGTCATTCATTAAAACGGGCAGTTTAATTTCAGCACTTACTAAAGTTGATGCAAATAGAAATAAAATAAATATTGAAAATTTAGACAGATATTTCATGGTTTTATAGTTTTGTTTAATGAAACCTGCAAGTTATAATTCTTTTAGTTTGCCTGATTGTACAGTTTAAAACAAGTTTATTTTTTTACTTTAAATTTCAGGATATGTAATTTAAAGAATAAAGAAAACAAATTTCGCATGACTATTTTTTTCTTTCACCAAACCTGAATCAAAAGAAATTAATATTTACTATTTTAAACGGTTTAAAAATATCAGAATAACTTAAACCATGAATTATGGAAAATAAACCAAACCAAAATCGCCGTGATTTTATCACAAAAACTACACTTGCAACTGCTGGTATTTCGGTTGGGGTTAACGCTTTTTCATCGGCAATAAAAAGTAGAAATTTTGTGGGAGCAAACGATAAAATAAGGATGGGATTTATCGGAATTGGGAACAGAGGCTCGCAGTTGCTTGAATTGTTTATGAAAAACGACGATGTTGAAATTGCTGCGCTTTGTGATGTTTATGAACCATATTTATTGCGTGACCGAAGCAAAGTTGATCAACGTTATCTGGTTGACAGAAATGGACAAATCCCAAAGATGGGTGAGAAATTCACGAAATCACCAAAAATATATAGAGATTTCCGTAAACTTTTGGAAGATAAAGATATTGATGCAGTTTGTATTGCAACACCCGACCATTGGCACGCTATTCAAATGGTTGAAGCAGTGAATGCAGGGAAAGATGTTTATGTAGAAAAACCGCTGACCCAAACCATCCATGAAGGCAGAACAATGGTAAATGCATGGAAAGCCAGTGGCCGTGTAGTTGCTGTTGGACTAAACCGCCGTGGAAATGAAGTTTATCATAAACTTGCCAAAGAAATTCAGGCAGGAAAAATTGGGCAGGTTACTACTGCCTGGGCAGCAAGGGTAAGCAATATGGCACCAAACGGGATTGGAAAATTAAAACCTGAACAACCGCCAAAAGATCTTAACTGGGATATGTGGCTCGGGCCGCGTGCTGTTCGCCCGTATCAGTATAACATTGCTCCGTATATGTTCAGGTGGTGGAGCGATTACTCTTCTCAAATGGGAAACTGGGGTGTACATTATATGGATGCAATCCGCTGGATGATGGGGGAAACAGCGCCAGTTGCCATTTCGGCGCACGGCGGGAAATATGTACTCGACCATGACGGTGATATCCCTGATACGATGCAGGTTATCTATGAATTTGCTTCGAAGAAAATGATTACGTTTAATATTTTTGAAGCAAGCAGTGGCGAAATTTTACCTTATGGTGAGCTTGAAATCCGCGGAACAAAAGGAACTGTTTTTGCAGGTCAGGATGGGTACAGGATTATTCCGGCTAAAAAAGGCCAGTTTCAAAACTGGAGCCCAATGATTGAACCGGAGGAATTTAACTTAAAAGATGAATTTCTTAGTGATGGAAGCAGTTCTTCATCTACCGGCACTCTTATCAGAAACTTCCTTGATTGTATAAAATCGCGGGAAGTACCTTTGTGTAGCCTCGAAGATGGTCATCGCTCAACAAGTTTTGCCCACCTGGCAAATATTGCTCTGGCTACACAAACAATATTGCAATGGGATCCTGAAAAAGAACAGTTTACAAACAGCGAAGCAGCAAACAAAATGCTTCACTACGAGTACCGCAAACCCTGGAAGTTGTAGGCTGGATAATTGATACTTGATTCTGGATACTGGTTGCAGGATACTTTATATATTTTGAACCTGGAACCCAGAGCTTTGAACCCGGAACTTTATACTTTAAACTTTTTACTCACATGGAACGACGTAATTTTATCAAAACCACCGGCTTATCGGCAGCCGGAATTAGTTTGGCCGGAACTGGATTTGCAGGTTCGGTTTTTTCAGCAGAATCTGTAAAACGCCCAATTTGTGCTTTTACAAAATGCCTTCAGTTTTTAAACTTCGACCAAATTGCTGAAGTGCTTGCCCGGCTTGGATTCGACGGGGCTGATATCACACTCAGGCCAGGCGGGCAGATTGAACCCGAAAATACTAAATCGGAACTGCCCAAAGCAGTAAAAACGATGGAAAAAGCAGGTGTTGGTATTCCGATGATGGTTACTGCTATTGTTGATGCCGATAATAAACAATCTGTTGAAACGCTTAAAATTGCAGCCGGTTTAGGAATAAAATATTATAGGATGGGATGGCTTGGCTATGATTTTTCAAAATCCATTCAGCAAAATCTCGATATTTATAAACCGCAGTTTGAAAAATTAGCCCAGCTCAATGAAAAGCTTGGAATTCACGGAGGTTATCAAAATCATTCAGGATTACATGTTGGTGCACCGGTTTGGGATTTGTATGATTTGTTGAAAGATGTCGATCCGAAATATCTTGGCGTTCAATACGATATTCGCCATGCCACCACTGAAGGAGGTTACTCCTGGTTGCTTGGGATGAAAAGGGTTGAACCCTGGATTCGCACCATTTGCATAAAGGATTTTGTGTGGGGAAAAAACGAAAAAGGTGAATGGAAACACGAGAATGTAATGCTGGGCGAAGGAATGGTAAAGTTCGATGAATTTTTGAAAGAATATGCTACGCTTAATATTGAAGCGCCAATCAGTATGCATTTTGAGTACGATTTGGGTGGCGCTGAAAATGGCAAAAAGGAAATTACAATGGAACCCGAAAAAATTTACAGCATGATGAAAACCGACCTGGACTGGCTTCGGAAAAGTTTATCAAAAAATCAAATCGAACCATAATGATTAATTCATTTACACGAAGAGAATTTTTAAGAACAACAGGAGTAGCCGGGGTTGCTTCCATCGCAGGTCTGCATTCGGCAAAAGCATTTGGGTTTGATGATTCAGCAAAAAAAATTACAATTACAGGCGTCAGTTCAAATTTTGAGCGCGAGCCTTTAATTCGTCCTTTTGGTTTTAAGGGTGGTTACATGACCGAAATCTGGCAAACCATGAGTTATCTTGAAAGTGGTTCTGACATGCATGATATTGGATTATGCACACAAAGTGTACTTTGGTCGGATGCGCAGGTTTTTGACAGCCATTCTGAAAGTGGCGGAAATGCAATAATGTATGCGATTACAGAACGCGCACTTCAAATTGTAAAAGGCCAAAGTTTTACTTCTCCAATTGATTTGCTTGAGCATATTTTGCCCGAAGTTTATGAATATGGAAAGAAGATTACTTCCAATCCGCACCTTCGAAAAACATTTGCTTTAAATGCTTTGGTTGGTTTGGACAATGCAGTTTGGTTGCTTTACGCCAAAGAAAACGGCTATAAAAATTTTGATGAAATGATTCCAATGGCATATCAGCCAGCACTTTCCTATCGCCACGCAGAAGCTGCTGCAATTCCGTTAATGGCCTACAATATTCCAATCAGTGAAATAAAAGCTGCAGTTGATGAGGGATATTTCTTTATGAAAATTAAAATTGGTCAGCCGGGAACACAGGAAGAGATGCTTGAAAAGGACAAAGCCCGTTTATCTGCAATTCACGAAGCTATTGGAAAAGTACGCACACGGCACACCAAAGACGGAAAACTGCCGTATTATTTTGATGCAAACGGACGGTACGAGAAAAAGGAAACCTTGTTAAAACTTATTGACCACGCCAAAAAAATAGGGGCTTTTGAGCAAATCGCCATTATTGAGGAACCATTCCCCGAGGAACTTGAAATTGATGTTACGGATATTCCTGTTCGTTTAGCTGCCGATGAAAGTGCACACACTGATGAGGATGCAATCAAACGGATTCAAATGGGTTACGGCGCCATTGCTTTAAAAGCCATCGCTAAAACACTAAGCATGACAATGAAAATTGCACAGGCTGCACACGACCGCAATGTGCCTTGTTTTTGTGCCGACCTCACAGTAAATCCTATTTTGATGGAATGGAATAAAAATATAGCCGCCCGGCTAAAACCATTCCCGGGAATGGGAAGTCTTGGTTTATTGGAAAGTAATGGACATCAAAACTATAAAAACTGGAATAAGATGATGAGTTATCATCCGCGCAATGACGGAGCCTGGGTTCAGGCAAAAAATGGTGTTTATGAATTAAATAGTGAATTTTTTAAAACAGGGGGTGGCATTTTTGATTCAAGCGAACATTACGAGGCGATGTTTAAGCATTAATTCTACAAAAAAACTGAGGCTGCCGAAAAATTTCGAACAGCCTCTTAGAAAACTAAACAGCTTGACATTCAAGATAACTTGAACTGTTTGAAATCCATACTGCTTTATTTCATTGTTTAATTGTTTATAAGGAATTTGATATCATTGCTTATTTTGTTTCAACAATTACATATTTAGTGAGCTTCCAGAATTCCTGTGGATTTTCTATTTCGAGGTAAGCAATTTTATCGTTTTCTTCAACCAGAGTGTAGGAATTTGCCGGGTGATCCGAAATAAGTTTTACCTTCTTTGAGTTAATCGGGAATTGGTTTGTATTCCTGATATCAAGTTGGGTAAAGTATTTTTGATTCAGATTATCGTTAATCGACAAATTTTTGCCAATTCCCAAAAATCCACCTTTTTGAGACAGAACTCCATTCTTGATAAGCTGATCATGCGTTCCAACTGCAACAAATGCTTTGTTTATTTCATTTTCTTTTTCTACTATAATTTGCGCTTTGTCCTCAATTACACGTGATTTCGATAACAGGCTGTCTTCTTTTTCAATAATATCAGTTTGAAGGCTGGCAAGTTGAGTATCCAATTCATTGATTTTATAATCACGTTTTTCAATCTCAGCTCTAAATTGTTCAATGCTGTTGTTTTGTTCTTCGATGCTTTTGTTAAGTTGGGCAATCTTGTTTCTGAATGATTTGATTTCAAAACCTGAATTTTTTAATTTCTTATCAAGTTCATCAATTTTTTTGCTGCTTTCATCAAGCATTTCATTCATCAGTTTTATATCGGCAACCAACATTTCCTTTTGGTTTTCCTGTCCCTCCTGTGGTTTTAAAACCATCTGATCCCTTTTGTTGCGCACAAAAGTCAGGTTTTCTTCAATTTGTTCGAATGTACCTGTCATATCGTTCACCAGAGAATCACGTAACACAATAGTTTTGTTGAGCGTTGCATTTTGCTGGCTCAAAACGTCAATTTGCGAAGTTTTATTGAGAATAATGATTCCTGCAATTACAACAACCAATATCAACAACATCGCTGCAATACCGCCTAAAATTGTTTTCCTGTCTGTTTCCATAACTTTTCCTCCTATTTTAAATTGTTTCAATTTTTGTTTAATACACGATGGTAGTCCAAATTAAAGACCAATCAGACATTTAGGTTTAATTTCCTGTATTACAGTTGTTTGATATTATTGGGATTTATAAATTATTATCAGTTTGATTGGATATTATCAAATTGGTAATTTACGGGGAGATGAAAAATGGGAAAGTTTAGGAAATATTTTCGTTGTAATGAAAATTGGAAATGGGCAATTAATAAATCGTGTTTAATCCATGTTTTCTTCTTTCAACATGCGATAAATGGTGGCAACTCCAATGTCTAATTTTTCGGCTACAAGCTTAATATTGCCATCATATTTATCGAGATATCTTTTCACAACCCTAATGTTGTATTCCCTCAGACTCAATTCTTTATCAATAGTTTCTTCGATAAGGGCAGTACTCCCAAGCAAAATATCTTCACTGGAAATTTCATCGTTGTCAGACAAAGTAATTGCCAGCTCAATTACCGATTTTAATTCGCGGATATTGCCCGGGAACGAATAAGCAATCAGTTTTTCAACTGCCGAAGTTGAAAGTATTTTTTGAATGAGGTTATTTTCATTGCAAAACTCCCTGATAAAATGTTTTGACAAAAGAACAATATCATTTCCTCTTTCGCGAAGCGGCGGTAATTCAATGGGAAAACCATATAAACGATAATATAAATCCTGCCTGAAAGAACCTTTCAAAACTGAATCCTGCAGGTTTTGATTTGTGGCAACAATTATTCTGCAATCAGTTTTAACGGGTTTATTACTACCCACCCTTACTATCTCTTTTTCCTGCAATGCCCTTAATAACTTGGCTTGTATCGAAATATCCATTTCAGTTATTTCGTCCAGAAAGAGTGTTCCGCCATGTGCCTCCTCAAATTTGCCGATTCGTCGGGAGCTGGCACCTGTAAAAGCACCTTTTTCGTGTCCGAAAAGTTCACTTTCGCTTAATTCTTTGGGAATTGCCGCCATATTTACAGCCACAAAAGGTTTTGTTGCCCGGGTTGAATTGTAGTGGATAGCTTTTGCAACAAGTTCTTTTCCTGTGCCTGTTTCGCCGGTTATTGAAACTGAAATATTGGTTCGGGTAGCTTTTTCAATCAATCCGAAAATATTTTTTGTGGCTTTGCTGTTTCCAACTATTGTATTTTGGTAACTGTATTTCTTTTGTACCTCTGTACGCAGCGATACAATTTCCTTTTTTAAACTGGCTCCATTGCGTATGTTTTGTATTGTATTTAAAAGCCGTTCCCTAATATCCTTTGACTTAACTATGTAGTCATAAGCACCGTATTTCAGGAGTTCAACAACTACATCAATTTCGTCTTGCTCTGAAATTAAAATTACCTGGATTTCGTCATTTTCGGCTTTAACTCTTTTTAATACTTCGAGGCCCTGCATATCAGGAAGCTGATAATCGAGTGTTATTACGTCGGGATTTTTGTCCAGATTGCTCAGGCAATCTTTCCCGTTTGTAAAAGATTCGATTTCGTAGTCTGGATTCAGTGAAAGATTATGCACAAGTAACCTGTTGTACCATTCATCGTCTTCAACAACAAATATTTTAAATGGTTTGTCGTTCATAATTAACATATTTCTTAAACTTCCCTAAAAACCTTTTTTGGAATTTGAAAGATAAGAATTTATAAACATTTATCATAATAGAAATTCTTATGTTCTCAAATCATTTAAATGCAAATTCAATATTTTATTTATTTCTTCGATCTCCGTTTTTATTTCCTGAAAAACAAGTTCAATCGTTTTAATTTCAACAGGTTGCTTTGATTGTTTCTCAAGAAGTTTAATATTTTCATATAAATGACTGGCTCCGATATGTTTAACAGGCGCAGCCATTTTGTGAGCGTTTTCTGAAATTCCGCTTTTATTTCCATTTTTAATGTCATCTTCAATTCCTGAAATTCCCTTTTCCATTGATTTTATAAAAAGCTGAATCATTTCAGTAAGGAATTTTTCATCGTTGCCGGCAAGGCGGTGGAGTTCAGAAATATCAACGGGTTGTTTTTGATTGGTTGCCAGGCCGCCATTAGTTTTCTTTTCTGTCAGTGAATTGATGGCTTCAAAGAGGTCTTTTTCAGAAAATGGTTTAAATAAAAATCCTTTCATTCCAGCGTTAAAACATGCCTTTTGATCTAACTGTTCAATTACAGCAGTAACTGCAATAATATTTATGTCTGGATCGCATCGCAAAATTTCTTTAGTGGCTTCAATACCATTCATTTCAGGCATATTAATATCCATTAAAACAATGTCAAAATGTTCGTTGCAAGTGGCATTAACAGCGTCTTTGCCATTTATTACTTCTTTGAACTTTATGTTCCATTTTTGTAGAATATTTTTTAATAAGAACCGGTTATATTCTTCATCATCGGCTATCAACACCGAAAGTTGCTTAAACGATTCTGATATCTCAGAAAATCCGTTTATTTTCTGTTCAGGTTTCAAGAGTTCTCCTTTCGGATATACCAGGTTAACAGTAACATTTGTGCCAAATCCCTGAATACTTTCAAGTTTTATTTTACCACCCTGTAGTTCAACAAGCTTTTTTACTATTGTCAGGCCAAGACCCGTGCCGTGGTATTTTTTTCCAGTCCGATCCTCAATTTGAACATATTCATCAAATACAACGTTTATTTTTTTCTCATCAATCCCAATTCCTGTATCAATTACTTGTATTTGAAGTTCAACATCATGGTTTCCGGTTTCTGAACACTTAACTTTTATTATTACTTCCCCCTCTTTTGTAAATTTAATTGCATTACCTGTGAGATTTATCATTATCTGTTTTAAACGAAGCGGATCGCCAATCAAAATAGGGCGATTTTCACAAATCCAGTCTAAATTAAGCGCAATACCTTTTTCTGTCGCCTCGTATTTAAAAAGTTGGTACACTTCGTCGATAACAATATAAGGGGAAAAAATTTCTGATTCAGTGATCAATTTTCCCGATTGGATTTTGGAGAAATCAAGTGTATCGTTAATAATACTTTTCAGGTGAGCGGCTGATTTGAAAATGATTATCATCATTTCAGCAATATTCCTGTCAAGTTTTTTCTGAAGTACCTGTTCAGTTAAACCATAAATTGCGTTTACCGGAGTCCGCAATTCATGGCTGACATTAGCCGCAAATTGTTCTTTTGCGTGAGCAAGAGTTTCTGCTCTTTCCCGTGCGCTGGTCAATGCCCGCTGCACAGCTCTTGCTTTTCTAAGGTAATTGAACAGTACAAAAAGTGCCACAAACAATAGTGCAACAGCAGAAACTACAAACTGGGCAAGTCTTTTGTAGGTAACTTCGGCTAAACGGTCGGCTTCGAAGGTTTTTTGTAAAAGAGCATTTTCAGCCCTTGTTTCAGCATCGCTGATCAATAACTTAATATTTTTGCT
Organism: Draconibacterium sp.; assembly: GCA_041737765.1. Lineage (GTDB taxonomy): Bacteria > Bacteroidota > Bacteroidia > Bacteroidales > Prolixibacteraceae > Draconibacterium. Next base: position 29,542 of record JBGSRA010000048.1, read on the forward strand.
GATAGCAACGTTTTTTTCAATCAACTGCGTTTCAAGTACATTCTTCTTTTTACTGTTTCTATAAATCTCCCATTCAAGTTTTTGTATCTTCCTTTTAACTGTTTTCCGTTCAATTGATGTTCCCAATGTTGTTGTATCAGCACTGGATTTCGCACTTTCAGGAATTATTTGTTCAAGTCCATCATTTTGGGTATCCACGGTAACTGAATCCGTTTTTATTTCATCCAGATTGGAATATAGTTTTGAAAATGCTGGGAAGATTCCCTTTTTTGAGAGGTGGATATTTAGTATTTCATTCCAAAGGTCAAGTTTTTCCTGAGACAATCCCGAAATGGAATCAATCAACATTAAATCGTATTTGTTATCAACCTTAAAGCCGGAAAGAACTTTCAGGTTTTTGGAAATTTCGTCCTCGTGATTATAGAAAACTTCAAGTACATCATAATTATTTGTTAAAGCATAAAGCCTTACAGTGTTTTCGAGCGCGTTCAAATCGGATTCTATTTCTTTAATTACAAAGATTTTGTTATCGGGATAGGTTACCTGTTGAATGTAATTTACAATTTTCGAAAGACTTTGGTATGAAAAATAACCAATAGTAGCCACAACAATCCCGATAATTATGGCAAGAACTGTAATTTGTATTTCAACCTTGAATTTCGACATTTCAACTGCGGCTTTTATGCTGCTATTTTAAACGGGAAAAGCGATGGATTGTTCTGCATTTGGATTATTCGAATACAAACAAACTTATATTGGTATGTTGAATAGATTGGTGTCGTAAATCTTGATTAAATCGGAAAGCGACAGCTTTGAGATAATAAATTGAATAAGAAATTGCGTTGGCAGACTTTAGGTGTTGTGGGAAAAACTCGAAAATACCTTGTTTATGTTGGGAAATAACCCAAATTAATTTTGATTGTGAATCACCGCATAAATAGTAGAAAAGTGTTGATTGATTGATAATCAATACCTTTGTAGTTCAACCGGAGAAATGACGAGCTTTTTGCTTGAAGTTTACAAGGCTGTTTTGAAAGTTTATGATTACACAGGCAAATACTAATATTAACAAAGAGAAGGGTTTTATGCTTTCAATTTTCAAAGATAGAATATGCGTTCTACTTTAGGGGAATATTGTAATTATTAACATAAACTTTCTATGGCAAATTTGTTATAAAATATATTTTTGAGGAATAAGTATCAATCTTAATTTTGACACACTTCAAGATGAGAACGTTTTTTACTTTCCTGAATTTCTATCTGGACATTTTTGCATTTTCTTTCCTGAAGATTTATTCGCGCAGGATTATCAATATACCTGAAGTCAGCTACTTTGTATGAAGATGATTTTTACACATTCAATTTCAGGAGGAACCTGATTAATCGGGTTTCGCTGAAATGGAACGGATGAAAAAGGAACGGTAACCAAAACTGGAAATTTCTGAGAAAACAACTACAAGAGTGTTGACTGGATGAAACATTGATTTTAAGAGTATTGAGAATATTATCAAACTTAAATAAATATATTAGCTTTTTATTATGATAATATTAAACTAATTACAATGAAACGAAGTGAGATCAACCGGATTTTGATAAATGCAAAGTCATTTCTGGCCGAAAAGCAATTTATGTTACCGCCTTGGGCGTTTTGGAGTGTTGAAGACTGGAAAAAGAATCAGGCAGGGGCAGAGGAGGTTGTTGAAAATATGCTGGGCTGGGATATAACTGATTTTGGGTCAGGCGATTTTCTAAAAAGAGGATTGTTTTTATTTACCATCCGCAACGGAAAATTCAATACAGATAAAAAAACATATGCCGAGAAAATTATGATTGTGGAGGAAAATCAGGAAACCCCGATGCACTTTCATTGGGCGAAAATGGAGGACATTATCAACCGTGGAGGTGGAACCCTTGTAATTGAACTGTATAACTCAACTAAAAATGGTGAACTTGATTCAACACAAGTTCATTTTAAAACCGACGGGATAAAACGAACTGTTGAGGCTGGAGGGAAAGTAGTTTTATTCCCGGGAGAAAGCATTTGTCTTGAACAGGGTATGTATCACCGCTTTTATGGCGAAGAGGGTAATGGAAAAATATTGGTTGGTGAAGTGAGCATGGTGAATGATGATGCGAATGATAATCGGTTTTATGAGCCGGTTGGCAGATTCCCTGTAATCGAAGAAGATGAGAGTCCAATCCATTTACTGGCATCAGATTATGGTAAATTTCTTTAATTATGGCCCCGAAAAAGCAATTCAAAATTTCCGGAACAGGTTGTACACTTGTTGATTATCTTTACAAGCCAGTTGATTTCAGTGCAGCCGGATTCAAAAAATACCTGTCAAAAACTCCCGGAGACGGAGGATTAGCCCCGGGAAAACTTGTTTTCATAGAGGAATTTGAGAAATTCTCAGGAGAAACATATTCGAAAGTTAGACACACAATTACAGGAGGTAAAAACCCGGTAGCTTTGAATATCGGAGGTCCGTCAATTGTGTCGCTGATTCATGCGGCTCAAATGTTGCATGGGGCGCCAGCCGAAGTCAGTTTTTTTGCCTGTAAGGGAAACGACGAAGGTGGTACTTTTATTGAAAACAAATTGGCCGGAACACCCCTGGAAGTGGGTAAATTTAAAACAGGAACTTTTAACACCCCTTTTACCGATGTTTTGTCGGACCCCGGTTTCGACAATGGGAATGGCGAAAGAATTTTTATCAATAACATTGGAGCAGCATGGGAATTATTGCCTTCCGATTTAGATGCTTCATTCTTTGAAAGTGACATGGTCGTATTTGGCGGAACAGCTTTAGTTCCTGGTATCCATTCAGCGTTGGGCGAACTTTTGCTGAAAGCCAAAGCGAATAATGCAATAACCATAGTCAATACAGTTTACGATTTCTTAAGCGAGAAACTAAACCCTGCTAAGCCATGGTCGTTAGGTAAATCTGTTGATACCTACAAATCCATCGACCTTTTGATAACCGACATGGAAGAAGGACTTCGGTTGAGTGGAAAAACTGATGTAAACGCCGCACTCGATTTTTTTGAATCAACCGGAGTGGGAGCTGTAATCATTACGCATGGGCCAAATGCAATTCACTATTTCTCGAATAATTCACTCTTTGGAAATATCAGTCGTTCCAGCCTTCCGGTATCAGGGATGGTGGTTAAAGAACTTAGGCAAAATCCTGAAATGGCAGGGGATACCACCGGATGTGGCGATAATTTTGTGGGTGGCGTTATTTCATCTATTGCCAAACAGATAATTACTGATGAAAATATAGCTATCAGTTTACCTCAGGCAATCGCTTTAGGAGTTGCTTCGGGTGGCTTTGCCTGTTTTTACTATGGAGGTACATTCTACGAAGAGTCACCAGGTCAGAAAATTGAGAAAATTCAACCCTATTTTGTTGATTATTTGGCTGAAACGGGAATATAAATTTTAGTAAAGCAAATGGTTGGAAATAAAATTGTTCTTTTTGGTGCGGGAAAGATTGGCCGCTCATTTATCGGTCAGGTATTCAGTAGATCACGTTTCGAAGTGGTTTTTGTTGATATTAACCCACAGTTAATTGATTTGCTAAACATACACCGACAATATAATGTAGTAATTAAAAGTAACAAAGGAGACGAAGTTATACCCGTTAAGAATGTTCGTGGAATTCATCTGAGTAATACAGAAGAAGTTGTTGCAGAATTGGCAGATGCTACTTTAGCAGCTTTGTCAGTCGGACAACAGGGAATGCCCGCCGCCCTGCCGCTGATTTCACAGGCGCTGTTGTTACGCAAAAAAAAACACGGCAACTGGCCGCTTGATATAATTATTGCCGAGAACTTGCGCAATGCCGACAAATATATTCAAACTGAACTTACCCGGTTATTACCAGTTGATTATCCGATTAATGACTTGTTGGGTTTGGTTGAAACAAGTATTGGTAAAATGGTTCCCATCATGTCGAGTAAAGACATGTTGGAAGATTCGTTACAAATTTTTGCAGAATCCTATAATTCGTTGATTGTTGCAAATAACGGGTTTAAAAATCCGATTCCTGAAGTTGAATTTTTGGCACCAAAAGAGAATATTAAAGCGTGGGTCGATCGGAAATTGTTTATCCACAACCTCGGTCATGCAACAGCAGCCTATCTTGGTTTTCAGAAAAATTCACAATTGGTATTTATTTATGAAGCGCTGTCGGATAGAGAAATATATCAGGCAAACAGGGAAACTATGTTGCAATCAGCCGAAATACTTATGGCGCTTTATCCTGGCGAATTCACCTTTTCTCAACTTGAAGCGCACATCGACGATTTGCTGGAAAGATTTCAAAACAAAGCTTTGGGCGATACCATTTTCAGGGTCGGATGCGATTTGTATCGGAAATTAAGTCCCGACGACCGTCTGGCCGGACCAATTCATGTGGCCAAATCACTAAGTAAACCATTCGATAAAATTCTGAAAGTAATCGAAGCTGCTGTTTCGTTCCGGGCAACCGATGAAAATGGGAAATTTCTTCCATCAGATGAAAAATTCTTTATTGAAGCTGAAAAGGGACTTGGGTATTTATTAAAAAATATTTGTAAGTTATAATACGAATTCCGATTGATCGGGGTTAATTTCAGCAGTTGAGAAAACTGAAAATTGAGAAAAAATGTAGTCCCACCGGGAATCGAACCCAGATCTACGGTTTAGGAAACCGCTATTCTATCCGTTGAACTATGAGACCATTTTCCTTTTAAAGGTCTGCAAAAATAAAAAATACAATCAGTTATTCAAAATACATTGAATAATAAGCACCGCGAAGTACATTTTAAAGTTTTTTGTCGTGAAAAAATAATTCTAATCCGCGGTTATTTAGATATTCTCGCAAAAGTAAAAAGCCAAATTTCTGATTGATTTTCCTCGTTTTTAACCGGGCGCCAGCACCGAAAACGGGTAAAAAGGCAAGTTCCGCAGAATCCAGAAAGCAATTACAAATCCAAAAATTAACCAGGGTGTACTTTTAAAGTAGAAAATATTAGGAAGTTTCCAGCTAAAGAATTGGTTTAAAATGGGGTGCAGATAGTGGTAAATAATCAACAAAAATGCCGGAATAAAAAGGAAATTGTAACTCACAACACCAGCAATATCCATATGCAGCAAACTGTGAATGGCTCGCTGTGAGCCACATCCCGGACAGTAATATCCGGTAATGGAATTAAAAATACAACGGGGAAAAATATTGTGTTTAGCGGGGTCTAAAATAAAAAAAAGGACTGCCAACCCAATAAATGCGATAAGCAGTCCAATGTTTAATATTTTCTTCATTCGCTAAAAATTCATACCTCCAAAAATTCCGGCAAGTACGCCAAGCATACCTAAAATAACAGTTACGATTGCAATTATAAACCCACTGCCAAATGCAATCCAGGCCCAAAGTTTCGCATTTTTACTTGCATCGAGTGCACCTTGAACGTCGCCTGAATTCCACCTTGAATTTACTTGTGCCGCAAAAACTATGGAAACAATTCCCAGAATCTGGCAACAAAAAATAGTTGTAAGTATTGCAAAAACCAAATAGTTGGGTGGGGGAGTTTGTGGTTGTTGAAATTGTTGTTGTTCGTTCATAACTTAAAGTTTAAAGTTTCATTTGTTTCCAACAAATCTAACTGATGATTTTCACAAATGAAACAGAAAAGACCAATTGACCAGAAAAAAAGTAGAATTTTAAATTTGATTGTTAATCCTTACCAAAAGCGAGGATTGAATAGTGCTGGATAAATTTAAAACGTATACTTAGGAAATTACTCTAATAGATTTTTGTCATCATTCAGAGTGGCATTTTTGATTGACAATTCCGTCTGTCAAAGCGAAGTAGCAATTAACACTTTTCAAAAGCACCTCCTTTTAACAAGTTATTAACATTTTTAAATTAAACCTATAAAAGATAAATAAGTCTTAATATGTGAAAACAATTAATTTATAAGGAAAACAAAAAGATTACAGAAATGCGGAATTTACTTTTATCATTATCGATATTACTTAATTTGGAAACATTTGGGAGTTTAACAGAAGAGTACGATACTTTTTCTGACGACGATAAACCCGGCACAATCAAGGGAGAAATCATAGAGGAATCAACGGGTAATGCAATGGAATATGCCAATGTTGCCATTTACAATGTAACGGATTCATCACTTGTAACCGGTGGAATTACAAATGAAAAAGGAGAGTTCGAAATAAAAGGCATGCAAATGGGTGAGTATTACCTCGAAGCTCAATTTATTGGTTTTGAAAAGTTGAAGGTTGACGAAATTATTCTTGACAAGGAAAATCCTTCGTTTAACTCAGGAAAGATCAAACTCAGCCCCTCGGCAGTAGCATTGGAGAGTGTGAACGTGGTGGCAGATAAAGCAGCGGTAGAATATAAACTGGATAAAAAAGTGGTAAATGTAAGCCAGGTTTACAGTGCCGCCGGTGGTTCAGCAGCCAATGTTCTGGAAAACACGCCCTCGGTTCAGGTTGACATTGAAGGAAATGTAACTTTACGTGGTTCAGGTAGTTTTACGGTTTTAATCGATGGCCGGCCAAGTGTGCTTACCGGAAGTGATGCACTTCGTCAGATTCCGGCTTCGGCTTTGGAGAATATCGAAATTATCACAAATCCATCTGCAAAATACGAACCCGATGGAAGCGCCGGAATTATTAACCTCATTACAAAAAAGAATTCTATGAACGGGCTCAGTGGAATAATAAACGGAACCATTGGAACCGGCGATAAATACCGCGGCGATTTTTTACTGAACTACCGCACTGAAAAGTTTAATTATTTTCTGGGTGCCGACTGGCGCGATGAAACAAACTACGGAAGTATGAATTCATCCCGCGAAACATATTTGGGCGACATAACCAAATTTCTAACAATCGATGGCGACAGGGATTTTATTCGTGGCGGCCAGAATTTTAAAGGTGGATTCGATTTTTATCTGTCCGACAAAACAACTTTTACCCTTTCTGGAGAAGTAGGAAAATCAAAAAACAATCGCTCAGGGAAAGAGCTTATTCACGAGTACTCAATTCCGCAAACCACAGATATTTATTCGGTTAACGATGAAATATCATTCAGGGAGAACGATTTTTACAGCGGAACCCTAAACCTTCAGCATAAGTTTAAAACCGAGGGTCATAAAATTGATGCCAATATTTTTTATTCAGGCGAAACCGGGATCGATGGCGATGACGAAAATGAAATGCTGACCGATGAAAACTACAATCCCACGGGAACATATCTGGCACAGGTAAAAACTTCTGAAGAAGAAGATGAAAAGGATCTTAGAATAAAAGTCGATTATACACTGCCAATCAGCGATGTAAGTAAACTCGAGGCAGGATTTCAAAGTAGGGTAGAAAGAGAAAAGGAAAGTACTTCGTTTGAGGAATACGATCCGGTAAGCGGAACATGGATTACAAGCGATTACTTTTCAAGTGCAATCGATTTTAGAAACGATATTCATGCCGTTTATGCAACCTACTCAAATAAACTGGGTGGTTTGGAGTTTATGGGCGGACTTCGGGGAGAACTGACCGACCGTAAAATTAAATCGTCGGCAAACGATTCTGTTGCTGCGTTAAAACTGTACGATCTGTTTCCAACCTTGCATTTATCGTATGATATTGGCGAAAAAAATGAAATTATGGCAAGTTACAGCCGACGCATCAATCGTCCGGGTGGTTGGGATCTTAACGTCGTGCCAACCTATTTCAACCGTTACACAATTCGCGAAGGAAATCCGGAGCTTGAACCGGAATATACAGATTCATACGATTTGGGATACATGCTGAAATTCGGTCGTTCTTATTTGTCACTCGAAGCTTTTAACCGGATTACAAAGAATAAAATCGAACGCATCGAATCATTGGGCGACGATGGAATTCTATATTTAAGAACGGAAAACTTAGGGAAAGACTATTCAACCGGTTTGGAATTGATGGGAAATGTTGAATTTACAAAATGGCTTACAGTAAATGCCAGTATTTCAGGATTTAATTACAGAATTAAAGGGAAAGTTGACGGTGAATCATACGACAGGGAAAGTACAAACTGGAGCGGAAGAATGAATACAACTATTAAGTTCTCTGATAATTCGAGAATGCAAATACAGGGATTTTATCGGGGTCCGTCGGTTTCGGCACAGGGTGATTCAAAAGCTTCATTTTTTACAACTATGGCATTAAAACAGGATTTACTAAAGAAAAAACTGACTGCAACACTCACCGTGCAGGATCCGTTTGGAACCGCCAAATTTGAGCGCCAATCGGTTACCGATGAATTTAAAAACTGGTTTGAATGGAAACGTGAACCGCGTGTTGTAATGCTCACTTTGAGTTACAAAATCAACAATTTCAAATCCAACGAACGCGGCGGCGAATCAGGCGGTGGCAACGGAAATATGGATATGGGTGGAGAAATGTAAAGAAAATAATATACCATGAAAACAATTAAAATGCTGCTCTTTTGGGTGGCATTTTTTGTTTAAAAACATTCAATTATCTGATAGAAACGGTTAAAATACCTTCCCATTCATCAACTGATCCTGCAAAAGCAATTGTATTATCATCAACCCATGTAATTCTGCCCAAACCTTTGCGGATATAAAATTGTTTTGTACCTGTAATCTGGCTGAATATTTTATTTTTCAAATCATAAATCCAGATATTTTCTTCTCCCGACCGGTTACTTACGAAAGCGAGCTTTTCTCCGGACGGTGAAACTGAAGGATTCGAATCACTCCATTCTGTCTGAAAAACCAACTCCTGTGTTTTTGTATGAAACGAATACTTCCAGATAGATAACGGACCTCCATGATCGGTACTGCGGGCAGCGTCAAAAAATATATACTTATTGTCGGGTGAAACATCAGGTTTGTCAGGATTCAAAAGCGTATTATCCGAAAACGGGTTGTTTGGGACAAGTCGGGTTTTTGTAACCGATTCCAATTTCATTTCCCATAATTCAGAGCCTGAAGTCCCCGGATTTTTAACATACACAACCGATTCGCCTGCATCTTTCCAGTCGGGATACCTTATTTCGTTGTTTCCATCCGGAAAATGATGAAACCTGTTTTCCAATAATTGATAAACAACTAAATGCGACGGTCGGTGTCCTTCAACGGCAATTTCATTTTTATCGGTTACATAAATCAGCGAATTACCATCGGGCGACCAAACCGGCGAATAACTAAAAGTATCAATAACTGTTATTTTTTTTTCTGAATTCGTGTAAATAAGAACTGCTGCTTCTATAAAATCTTTGCCCGCGTCCGTCCATTTAAAATTCCAGTTGGTAAAAGCAATTTCTGAAATTCCGTTTTTTACCGCACCCAAACCCAGAGTGTTTCTTTTATCTTCATAAATATGGTTGATTATTTCTTCATCGGAAGGTATTATCATAATCTTTCCTGACTCCAGGTTATCAAAACCTTTCTTTCGCAGAACAACATAAAAATAATGTGCGATTCCATTACTTAAATTCTCAATTGCTGTCGAAGTAATTTCTCCTTTTACAGTTTTAATCTTTTTAAAACCTGATTCCATCGACTGTGAAAAATAAATGTCGGCAAAATCAGGATTTACAAAATGAGGGGGAATTATATTCATAAGATAACCCCGGGGTTTATACCAATCCAATAAAACAGAATCTTCCATGCGTTGACCGCTGAGTTGTGGAATCCACATTCCATCGTTTTCTTCAGCAAACTCTTCTTTTTTGCAGTTGCCAAACAAAAAGAGTGCTATTGCAAAAACGATTAAAAATCTGAAATACGCCATTTTGCTGATTTATAATTTGAACTAAAGTTAAGATGATATGTAAAATTAAAAGGTTGCGTCATCAGAAAAAAAATATAAACTGAAAAAACAGTTAATAAACTGAAAAAACAGTTGCGGAACTGAAAAATCAGTTGTATGTTTGTTGTCTAAGAAATTTTTAGTCTTGATACTTGTGTCTTTAAATCTTGATACTATCTATTAAAATGAAAAAACTAACGCGCAAAGAAGAAGAGGTAATGAAAATCCTCTGGAAACTCGAAAAAGCTTTTGTAAAAGATATTGTTGAAGAATACGACGACCCAAAACCGCATTACAACACAGTTTCGTCGCTGGTGCGCTTGCTGCAGGACAAAGGAATTATCGGGTTCACGCAATACGGAAATACCTACGAATATTATCCGCTGATGACAAAGGAGGAGTACCGGAAAACCTTTATGAAACAAGTGGTTAGCGATTATTTCGACAACTCGTACAAAAGCGCGGTTGCCTTTTTTGTAAAGGAAAAAGGTTTGTCGCCCGCCGAGTTGGAAGAGCTTATAAAACTGATTAAAGAACAGGAATAATGGAAACTTACCTCATTTATATCGCGAAGGCTGCAATTGCTGCCGGCGCTTTTTACATCGCTTTTCTGCTGCTTTTTCAAAACCAGAAACATTTTACGTTTAACCGTATTTACTTGCCTGTTTCGTTGGCGCTGAGTTTTGTAATTCCGCTGATTACTTTTACCACAGTTAAATATATCGAACCTGTAAATTTCGATACAAACAGTTTCGCTTATCTGGCGCCTGCTTCCGGAGAAATTGTGCAACCCGCATTTGTATTTGAATGGTACCATTATTTATTTGGATTGTACCTGCTCGGAACTGCCGGATTCCTGTTTCACCTTTTGCTGGGCCATTTCAAAGCCATCAAAATCATTCAAAAAAGCCGTATTCGGAGAATTTTCAACAACCTGGTGAATATCACCCAAAAAGATGTACACCCGTTTTCGTTTTTCAGCAAAATTGTGGTTTCCGAAAAAACACTTTCGCACCCCGATTTGGAAATGATTGTCAGCCACGAAAACATTCATGTTCGCGAAAAACACACTTTTGACATTCTTTTTACCGAAATCATGTTCCTGTTGCAATGGTTTAACCCGTTTGCCTGGTTGCTGAAAGACGCCGTGAAAAACAACCTCGAATACCTTACCGACAACGAAATTGCCAAACATTACAATCCAAAAACCTACCAACTTGCCATGGTAACGCTGGCCGACAAACAAGGGATTGCGCCATTTTTAACCGCTTTAAACGGAAGTCAACTAAAAAACCGTATAGTCATGATGAAAAAGAAAACAGAAAACAAGTATGCATTTGTAAAACAATTGGTAGTTCTCCCGCTGCTGGCCGTTTTGGTCATGGGTTTGTCGAACCACGAAGTGAAAACCGAAGTTATTCAAAGGGAAAATCAATTGGAATCGAATCAACTAAAAAATGATTCCTTAAAAATGAATAACAAAGAATTTATGTCTCAGCTTTATCACGATGGACTTTTTGAATTACAGGATTATGGAGAGGGTGCACCGTTAATATTTCTGAACGGAAAAGAGGTGATTGAGAAAGTAATTTTTGACGAGTCTGATTTTAAAACCAGCCAGATTTTACCTCCGAAAGAAGCAGTGGAACGTTTTGGTGAACGGGGCAAAAACGGGGCAATGATATTCGAAACAAAAACTAACTATTTGCAAAAGGAAGCTATAAAAGGACAGGTAACCAACGAAAAAGGCGAACCGCTTGTTGGGGCTTCGGTAATTATGAAAGGGAACACCATCGGAACAATTACTGATATCAAAGGCAATTACGAAATCAGGTCTGAAAGCGAGATGGAGACTCTGATTTTTGCAATGAAAGGTTACGAAATACAGGAAATCAAAGTCGGCGATAAAGGAGAAATTAATGTAAAACTGAAAACTGATGTAAACGCCAAACCCAATGAAATCGAAGTAGTTGGCTACGGAAGCACCAAAAGCCAGCAATCGCAAAACGGAGGTTATACCATTTCAGGTGGTTTGAATGGAACCATGCAAAAAGGCAGCGAAAATGTAACAATTACCACATCGTCGCAAAACGGTTTAACCATTAGAGCTACCGGTGGACTAACCGGGCAACCAATTTATTTTATTGATGGTGTGGAAGCAACCTCAACCATTCTGAATGAGATTTCACACGATAGTATTGAGTCTATCTCGGTTCTGAAAGATAAATCGGCCACTGCTCTTTATGGTGAAAAAGGGAAAAATGGGGTTATTTTGATAACAACAAAGAAATACGGTCAAAATAACAAATCGGGTAATATTGCGGTTACTGGTTATGGAAACAATGCAGCTTTATTGGGCAATCCCGCCCCATTCGGTTTGGCAACCGGAAAAGTCCAACCCCTAATTCTTGTCAACGGCAAAGAATCCGGGCAATCCATGAATAATGTCGGGCAAACTTTAAATAATATCGACCCCGAAACCATAGAATCGATGAATGTTTTAAAAAATGAAATGGCCATTGAAAAATACGGCGAAAAAGGCAAAAACGGGGTGATTGAAATAACGCTGAAAAATGACGAGCTAAAAAAAGAAACTTATTTATCTCTTCGGAAATCTATTGCCCAAAATATCAAATACCCTGTTGTAGCGCAAGAGAACAACCAGCAGGGAGTTGTTGAAATCTGGGCTTTTATTGCAAAAGACGGAACAATCAGCCGGATAACCGACAAAAGACCTGACGGAAAATTTATCAATATCGATGAAGTTGTGGTTACTGCTCTGAAAAGTGAAAAAGCTGTGACTTCAGAAAAAAGTAATGATCTGGCTTTGCTGGTAAAAGAATCAAAAAGAGTCATCGAACAGCTTTCACCATTTCAAGTACCGGAATTATTGGGCGAAATGGTGTGTTTCAGAATTCAGTTTGTTCTGCAGTAAATCAAGCGCGTAGCGGTTCGAACCGCGAATGTAACTTCGAAGCGCGTCCCCCTTTAATTGCAAAACATGAATTGAAAGAATTAATTTGATATTAAAGGGGGAACAAAAGGGGGATTGAGATGACTTTTCTTGAAATAAGTTGACAAATGATTTTGTGTACCGAATCCCCCTGAATCCCCCTTTGAATAGCAAATATTCAATACCAATATGCGATATAAATCAAAGGGGGACGAGCCCGGAACAAAACTGGAGCTTTACAAGGAAATTACTCAAGGAAAACAGGGCGAAACCTACCGTTTAATAAGTCAAACCTACCGTTTAATAAATGGCTCTTTTTTAATTGGTTTTAAACTGCCAACTTTGGGTAAACCAATTTCAACAACAATGAAAACGATTTCGGTATTTTTTACACTTCTTTTTGTTTTTTCAGTTTTAAGTTCCTTTTCACAGGAGCAGGTTATCAAACTGAAAATGGAGGAAGGCCATGAATATATCTTCGAAAAAACAGACAAAATTTATGCTGTAAAGGAAGATGACAGCAAGGATTTTAGATCGGTAAAAACAAAGGAAATCAGGATAACTGTTGAGAAGGTTATTCCGGGAGAAGAAATACAACTCACGCTTCAATATTTAAAAAGTAGGAATGAAAGTCGCACCGGCAGTGGAATTTTAAGCTTTACCGACTATTTTTTCCCTAATTTGAATGAAGGAGAGACTGAATATCCCGACGGCCAAAATTTTATTGAATACCTTTTGTGCAGGCCAAAACTTAAGATTTCGATAAACCTGAAAACCAATGAAATAAAGCTGACAAACAGGGTTGAGTTGCTTGAAGATTTTCATTCCCGGTTAAACGAACAGCAATTCAGCAGCGAGGTTATTTCTAGATACATCAATGAAATAAACCAGAAGAAGTTTTTTGTGCAAACTGATTTGATTGCTTTTTTAACCTGGTTTAACAATGCTGAACTGAAAGCGGACCAAACATTAACCAACACCGGAATTGACGAACAATTTATTGTACGTGAACGAAAAGGGGAGTTTCTGAATTTTGGCGATGTGGATTTCGATAAAATCATTCCCGGTAAAAAGCATAAAAAATACTGGATTAACCTTGAAAACGGTGTTGTCACCAATTATTCTACTATTCGGTTTGATTCAATAAGGTCCAGAATTGAACGGGTACATAATAATTATGTTTGGGAAGTAAACGAAACAGATTTCAGGTTGATGTATTCCCAAAAAATTCCTGAAAACAAACTGCTTGTTTACGGTAAAATTGAAAAGCCGCTCAGTAACAAAGTTCACATTCGTATTCTCGACGACCCTTTTGATGTTATCCTGAAAACAAAAACTGTTTTACTTGACGAAAATGGCTCATTTACAACCAGTCTGGATTATTCACACGCTGGTTTTGTTTATGTCGAAAATGAAAACAACAATAAACATAATCCTCCGGCGACGTATGTTTTTTATACCGAACCGGGGGATACCATTCATTTTGAATCAAAAGGGATAGTTTTTCCATGGCAAACAACAGTTTCAGGAAACCGAACAGTTGAAGCAAAACTATTACAGGAGTTGCGGGAGAAAATCAAACCCGATGAATATACAAGAATGTTCACGGGTAGAAGTCAGTTACTTTTTGATGACGAGATTTATGCAGGCGTTGCATTCGTAAATGGCAAAATGGTGCAGGAAACCAAATTAGGTTCACTTTTGGAAGCTTTGGCGAACTCCAGAGATATATGCCTGAAATACAAGCCAACTCTATCAGAGAGAGCTTATAATTTCATTTTTAATGAAGTTCATTCTTATTTTTACAATGGAATTTTTGATGTTGGTTGGATTAGTAGTGTAAACAGGGGATTTGAAGCTTTAAATTCAACCGAATTGAAAGAACTGGAAAGAATCGATAAGATTGATATTCACCAGGTTTATAACAACTACGGTTTACATTCGCGTAAAAGTATTCACAAATATTTTAAATACCAGTTCACCCGGACGAACAGAATTAATTTCTGGTATTACACGGGGCCAGGGAGGTGGTCAAGCAGCCCTGAGCCCGAAATGGAATTGCAGTTTGCCCGGATGATTTTAACAGGTTCGCCACTATACCGGGAAATTGGCAACACATTAACCCAAATTCTGGAACAAAAATCACAGTTGACAACAACTAAAACCAGTACCGATTATTTGAACGATTTTGTATTGAAAAACCTTGACCTGATAATCAGTAAATGCAATGACGTTGAAGTAACCGAAAAAGCAATCCAAATTGTTTCTCAATATAAAAAACTGGAAACCGACAAATTTGTGCCCGAACTTGATTTGGTTGACATCAATAACAAAAGGGTTTCATACAAGGATTTTCTGAATGGAAAACCAACCATTATTTATTATACTGAAAACTGGATCGGCGAACGTTACGCGTATGAAGAAGCGGCAAAGGGGATTCCTGAACTCAATTATGTGATTGTGGTTGAAGGCAGCAATTTCAAACAGTGGGAAGAATACACAAAATTAGCTAATCCAACCATTACACATCTTTTATTTATCAACGACAAAGAAACATTTCGCGATATTTTTCAGGCAGAGCAAGTCCACATGGTTTTCAATAAAAACGGTGAATACATTGGCAGTGCAGAAAATGAAAAAAAAGCAATTCGGTTGGCTAAGGACAGTCTGATGCCTGAAAAAAAGGAACTGAATAAATCGCAGTTAAAATTAATAATACTGGCTTTAGGAATATTGATTCTTATTGCATTAGTAGTTTTCGCAATATGGAAATGGCGGGTTCGGCAGCGGTTCAGTCGCGAGCAGCAACAGCGGCGTTTGCGCGAGCTGGAGCTGACGGCTATTCGGAGCCAGATGAACCCCCATTTTCTTTTTAACAGTCTGAACTCGGTGCAAAACCTGGTTCAGCAAAACAAGGGCCGCGAGGCCCATTTGTATTTGGCCGATTTTGCCGGACTCATCCGGAAAGTGTTGCAAAACTCCGAAAAAGAAGAGGTTTCGCTGGCCGAGGAACTTGAAATGACAGAACAGTACCTCAAACTCGAAAAACTGCGTTTCGATTTTGATTTTTCCATTTCGGTTGAACAGGGAATTGATATCAACAACACAATGGTGCCGTCGATGTTGTTACAGCCTTTTGCCGAAAATGCGGTAATTCACGGGCTACAAAATAAACCGGAAAACAGGAAGTTGAAGATTGAAGTAGTAAAGAAAGGCGGAGGCGGAGGCAAAGGTGAAGGCAGAGGCAAAGGTGAAGGCGGAGGCGAAGATAAAGGAATAGTTATCAGCATCGAAGACAACGGAATTGGCCGCGAAGCTGCGGCAGCAATTTCGAAAGTCAAAAATGGTAAAGGTTCGAAACTGATACAGGAACGGCTGGAAATTCTTCAGGAAAGACAGGGCGAAAAATACCGGCTCGAAATCACCGATTTAACCGGCGACAAAACCGGTACACGGGTGGAGATTTTTATTCCGGAGGAAAATTAAATCGTCTTGCATTTTGAGCAGGTGACTTGCCGTCACCCGTTCAATAGAATAAAAGATAAAAGAATCAAATCCAGCTTTAACAGTAATTAAGCAAAACTGAACTTAGTTTGAAATAGTTAACATATTGACTTTTGTTTTTTAACTTCTGTTAAATTCGTGCTCCAATAATTTGTGTCACTTTTACGGCAAACAACTAAAAATCAATTATTATGAACTTTAAACTTACTGCCGCATTTTTAATCTCTGTATTTTCAATTCAGTTGCTACAAGCTCAGTCCACCCTTAAAATTGGTCATGTAAATATTCAGGAAATTGTGCAGAAACATCCTTCCACCGACAGCATCAGAAAGGTTCTGGAAACAGAAACTAAAGAAATGGAAAATCTTTATAATGAAATGCTGACAGAGCATGAAAACAAACTTGGAGTTTTTGAAAAGGAAAAAGCTGGCTATACTGATTTTGTAAGAAATTCGAAAGAGAAGGAGTTGATAGAGATGGCTCAAAAAATTCAGGAATACAACCAAACCGCCCAGCAACAATTGCAAAAACGAAATATGGAACTTTTAAAACCGGTTTATGACCAGATTAATTCGTTGATTAGTGATATCTCTGTTAAAAGCAGTTTTACCTATATTCTTGATTTAGGTAGCGGAGCAGTTGCTTATGTGGCACCAACCAGTGAAAATATTACACCACTTGTTTTGGAGAAACTGAAGAGCAAATAAACAAATCCGGCTGGTTAACCGGTACTTGCACTTAGCAGTCTCGAGCCGCTTAGCGCATAGATTCCCGGAATTTATGGTTCCATAAAAAAGAAAATAATCCTATCTTTACTGTAAAGAAAAAGAAAAAGTTATGACAACTTTAGACAGTATAAAAAACAGACTTATCGACAAAATTCTCGCTGCTCAAAATGAAAAATTTCTGGAAGCAATTGAAAAAATCTTTATTACAACGCAGAAAGAAGAAATTGTAAAACTTTACCCGGAACAATTGGAAATGTTAATGATGAGTGATGCAGACATTGCCTCCGGAAATGTTGTCTCTGAAGCCGAACTGGATAAACAGGACTCTCAATGGATGTATTGAAAATTGTTTGGACTGCAACGGCACTGCAACAGCGGAATTTCATTTTTCATTACTGGAATGAGAGAAACAAAAGTAATTTGTACTCTAAAAAACTAAATTCAAGCTTAAAACAAAGAATTGAAAACCTCAAAACACATCCAAATATTGGAAAACCAACAGAACACAAAAATACCAGAGTAATTTCACTTGGGCATTTCAGTGTTTTCTACAGAATAATTGATTCAATAATTTATATAACCGCTTTTTGGGATAACCGACAGAATCCTAAAAGATTAATTGATTTTTTGAAAGCAAAATAGGTTCTGATTCATTTCTATTTAAAGTTAAAACAAAGCCATTTGGGCGGGAGAAATAAAAATTGGCAATTATTTAAGAATTGATTGAAGTATGAAAATAAAATCCATCATTGTTGACGACGAAAAACATGGCCGCGAAAATCTCGCCGGAATTCTGCGGCAATACTGCCCCGAAGTTGAATTAGTGGGTGAAGCAGATTCGGTGGATGCTGCTGTTTTGATGATTCAGAAACACAATCCCGACCTTGTTTTCCTCGATATTGAAATGCCCAAAGCTAATGGTTTTCAACTGTTGGAGCGGTTCAAGGATTTTCGTTTTGAAGTAATTTTTGTTACGGCTTACGACAACTACGCCATCAAAGCCATCCGTTTTTCTGCCGCCGATTACATTCTGAAACCCATCAACTTGAACGATTTGCAAATTGCGGTAAGTAAAGTGGCGGAACGCATCCATCAAAAACAGGAAAACCAGCGGATGAAACAACTGGTTTACAACATCAGTCAGCCGCAAAATCCGCGCATTGGCCTGCCCACCGGCGATCGCATCGAATTTATTGAAGTACATAAAATTATCCGTTGCCAGGGCGAAGGAAATTATTCGCACATATATTTCGAGGGAAACAAACATTTGCTGGTGGCAAAAACGTTGGTTGAATTTGAAGATTTACTGCAGGAATATTCATTTTTCAGGGTTCACAAAACACATTTGGTAAACCTGAAACAGGTTGTTGCGTATGAAAAAACAGATGGCGGAATCCTTCAACTTTCGAATGGTGATAAAGTTCCGATTTCGCGCCGCAGAAAGGAAGATGTTCAGAAAATGCTAAAAATGTAATAAAATGAAGGCAATTGTTTTAATAATCATGATTCTGGGAGCAGTAATAATTACATCAGCCCAGGAATCGAAAACAGATAAAACCTTTCAGCAAAAGAAATTCAACACCGAAGTTATAACGGATTCTGCTGAATATTTTGTGATTTCTCCCACATTCAAAACCGACACCTCAGCAATTAAAACACTGCCTTTTCAAAAATTGCCTAACGATTCGTTCACGCAACACAATCAAGGTAAAAATGATTTTTTCGCAAATCGTCAGAAACCTGAATTAAGGATGCCAGTTGCAGGAGGAGGACGTAATTATTTTAATATGCCGGTATTCGTTCCCGATTCTACGGTTAAGTATTTCATCAAAGAGAAACGGATAGAATCTGTAAATCCGCTGGAAAAGAAATACAAATAGATAACTTCTGGCTGTTTGGATTCGAAAAAAACTTGACTTTGGGTAACCTAATTTAAAAATGGAACCTTTAATTCAGGAAGAAAAATAACCAGGTCTATTGTTTTAAGCTTTCATTTTACCGAAGTTACGGTTAGTTGATCTACAATTGTTTGAAAAGTTACGTCGAAGCGCGTCCCCCTTTAATTGTAAAACTTGAATTGAAAGAATTAATTTGATATTAAAGGGGGAACCAAAGGGGGATTGGGAAATACCAGATATCTCAGAAAATTCAGATGAATAAGAAATCAGGAATTATTTCAAAATACAAAATGAAATTGTTCCCAATCCCCCTGAATCCCCCTTTGAATGGCAAATATTCAATTCCAATACATGATAAAATCAATGGGGGACGAGCTCTGAACACAATTTGGTACCTTGTCCGGGGAATTCTAAATGATAAATAAAAAGATAGGATTGACGTTCTTATAATATACTGAAACGACCTATTCGGCCTTTCAACAACAAAACACCATAAAAAAAGGAGCCTCGCAGCTCCTTTTTTATTATCTTTTTCCCTCTTCAAAATTACACCAACTGTGCATCCAGTTCAATGGTTGCAGTTCCTCCGGCATAAAGCCTTGAGATCGGGCATTTTACTTTGGCTGCTTCTGCTAGTTCCTTAAATTTTTCCTGCGAAAGACCTTCACATTTTACAACTGTCGAAAGTTTAATGTTGGTAATTGCCGGACCACCGTCAACTGTTCCCAATGTTACAGCTGCTTCTGTTTCAATGCTTTCAGGGTTTAAACCTTCGCCACTAATGAGTGCCGACAAAAACATCGAATAACAACCCGATTGAGCAGCGCCAACCAATTCTTCAGGATTTGTTCCCGGTGCATTTTCGAAACGGGTGGCAAATGTAAACGGGCCGCTGTAACCCGTAAAACTCATATTTCCCTTTCCCTCTTTCAGGGTTCCGTTCCAAACCGATTTTACTTTTCTTACTGTCATGATATTGTATTTTTAATTTATTTGAATGGTAGCCTGTCCGGGTTCCCAGTTACATCCGGTAAGTCCGGGATTTTGTGTAGCTTCCAAAGCTCTTAACACCTCAGTTACATTCCTTCCCGTTCCGTCGTTATTTACATTTACCCACTGAATTTCTCCTTCAGGGTCAACAATAAATGTGGCCCGGTATGCTACTTTTCCAGGTTGTAAGATACCTAATTTTTTGCTTAACTTTTTCGAAGTATCAGAAATTAAAGGGAAGGTAAGATTGGCCAGTTTTGGATCATTTGCTCTCCATGCCAGATGTACTTCCTCAGTATCGGTTGATGCCCCGTATAATTCGGTATTTAGCGCGGTGAATTTGCTGTGGTTTTTATTGAATTCAATAATCTCTGTTGGGCAGATAAAAGTAAAATCTTTTGGATACCAGAACATTACCATCCATTTGCCTGCTTTTTTATGATCTTCTGAACTTACTTCACCAAACTGCTTATCGGCTAAAATTGCCGCTTTTTTAAATTTTGGAAACTTATCTCCTACTGTTAACATAGTTTATTTATTTAAATGATTAATATTATTTAGAATGAATTAAAATTTCAGCACAAATATATGTTTCATAATAACTACAATCAAATTGATTTTTTTGAAGCCGAATAGACAAAAGCTATTTTTGATGAAGTAATTCTCTGGAATTGAACAGTCTCGGTTGTCGCTTTGGTTAAAATGAAGTGGTTTCGTTTTTAAAACCTGAATTCGGGCTTGAATTAAATCTGCAAACAATTATTTGACTGTTCTTTTTATATCACTATATTTAGCTGTTTTTTTTGAATAAATAACAAAACAGATAGATACCTATCCAATTAAAACTTTTAATAATTATGGAAAACAATTCTAAAAGTACCGTTTCAAGACGCTCATTTCTTGGAACTTCGGCGGCAGTAGCTGCAGGAATTACCATTCTGCCCAGCAATGTAGTGGCAGGATTAGGTCACAAAGCGCCCAGTGATAAACTCAACATTGTAGGTGTAGGTGTTGGTGGAATGGGGTTTGCCAATCTTAAAAACCTTGAATCAGAAAACATCATCGGGTTATGCGATGTTGACTGGAAATACACCGCAGGAAATGGTGTTTTCGATCGTTTCCCGAAAGCCAAAAAATACAAAGACTGGCGTAAAATGTACGATGAAATGGGTAAAGATTTCGATGCAGTAGTTGTTGCCACTGCCGACCATACCCATGCCATTGTTGCCGCTACTGCCATGACAATGGGAAAACATGTTTACGTGCAAAAACCATTAACACACACGGTTTACGAATCGCGTTTGCTCACCAAACTGGCTGCAAAACACAAAGTTGCAACCCAAATGGGTAACCAGGGTTCATCGGGCGAAGGTGTTAACCTTACTACCGAATGGCTGGTAAATGGTGAAATTGGTGAAGTAACCAAAGTTGAAGCTTTCACCGACCGCCCTATCTGGCCGCAGGGTTTAAATACTCCCGAACGTGGCGACTGGGTTCCTGAAACATTGGATTGGGATTTATTTACTGGTCCTGCAAGAATGCGTCCTTACAACGCTTTGTATCATCCGTGGAACTGGCGTGGCTGGTGGGATTATGGTACAGGCGCCCTTGGCGACATGGCTTGTCATATTTTGCACCCTGTTTTTGTTGGTCTCGAATTGGGCTACCCAATTCATGCACAGGGAAATTCAAGTTTGTTATTGCAAGACTGCGCACCGGTTTCACAATCGGTTAAATTAACTTTCCCTGCCCGTGCACCAAAACGTGCCTGGAAAGGAGCGAAAAAAGGCGCTGCGCTTCCACAGGTCGATGTGTTCTGGTATGACGGTGGTATTAAACCAATGCTTCCGGATAACTGGCCTGATGGCAAAAACCCGAACGATAGTGGTGGTGGTGTACTTTTCCACGGAACAAAAGATACTTTGGTTTGTGGTTGTTATGGTGTTAATCCATGGTTACTTTCAGGCAGAGTACCGGAAGCTCCGAAATTCAGAAGAAGAATTGAAAAAGCTACCGGTGGCGGCCACGAAATGGACTGGGTACGTGCTTGTAAGGAAAGTCCCGAAAACCGTGTTGAAACAGCTTCCAACTTCAGCGAAGCCGGACCGTTTAACGAAATGGTTGTGATGGGTGTTTTGGGCGTTCGTTTACAGTCGCTCAACAAAGTTTTGGATTGGGATGGTCCAAACATGCAGTTTACAAACCTTACTGACAGTGAACAAATAAGAACAGTTATCAAAGACGGTTTTGAAATTCACGATGGTCACCCAACATTTGCAAAAACCTGGACTGATCCTGTTCCTGCAAAACAATTTGCTGCCGAATTAATTAAACATACATACCGCGCTCCCTGGAGTTTGCCAGATATGCCAGCTTAATTAAACTATAATATTGAAGAAAATGGGGTGTTCAGCAATGAGCACCCTTTTTTTTAACCAGTTTGACTCTCAGATTCGGTTTTTTTTAAGAAATCTAAAATATCGAATAACGAATAAGAAATCAGAAGGGGAAGAATTGGCCAAAATACTTTCCACTTACTGATTCCTTATTGTTTTTTCCTTATTTTTCTTATTTCTGAAAATAACTCAGATTATTTATTCAAAATACTTAAAGAATGCGCAATGCCAATATTTTTTCTAATTTTCGGTAACCAAATACCGTTTAAGACTTAAATTGTAACAAATGACAAATTTTAAATTGCTTAGATTATTTCTTTTAGTTCTGTTATTAAATCTGACCATTGTAACTCAGGCACAAAACTGGCCATCCTGGCGAGGTCCAAATGGAGATGGAACAAGTTCTGAAACCAATCTGCCTGTTGAATGGGATTCAAATAAAAATGTAGTCTGGAAAAGTGTTGTTCCCGGAACCGGGCATTCTTCGCCAATTATTTGGGAGGATAAACTTTTTACACTAACTGCACTGGCTGAATCGCATGAAAAAGTTTTGCTTTGTTACAATACGTTAAACGGCGAATTAATCTGGCAGAAAACGGTCATCAAATCGGCCCTTGAAGATAAACACAACGACAACAGTTTTGCATCGGGCACACCGGCAACTGACGGTAAATTTGTATTTGTTTCGGTGTTGGATGGCGATGATGTTATTGTGGCTGCTTATGATTTTGCCGGGACACAAATTTGGATAAAGCGGCCGGGGAAATTTTCGAGTCCGCATGGTTACAGTTGTTCTCCGGTACTTTTTGAAGGTAAAGTAATCATCAATGGCGACAGTAAAGGCGAAGCATTTGTTGCCGCCTTAAATCAGGCCGATGGAAAAATATTATGGAAGGTCCCGCATAACAATCCGGCTCACAGTTTCAGTACTCCCATTTTCAGGGAAATGGCCGGCAAGAAACAGATGATTTTTTGTGGTAATAAGGAAATCGCTTCTTATAATCCGGCTGACGGTTCGCGGTACTGGTATGTAAATGGCCCGTCGGAAGACTTTTGCTCCAGTCCGGTTTATAACGAAAAGAATGGATTGGTGCTGGTAAGCAGTGCCTGGCCGCAGCGGCATTTACTTGCCATTAAACCCGACGGACAGGGTGACGTAACAACCAGTCATGTTTTATGGCAAACTACAAAAGGCGCTTATTATGTCCCATCTCCGGTTTGTACCGACGATTATCTTTTTTCAACAATGACCAACGGACAGGTATATTGTATAGAAGTGGCGACCGGAAATACTGTCTGGACTGAAAACCTGGGCAAACAATATTCCTCTCCGGTATTGGCAAATGGATTGGTTTACATGCCCAACGACGAAGGAACTATTACTGTGATAAAACCAGGTGCATCATTCGAAGTAATTGCGAAAAACTCAATAGGCGAAAAAATGAATGCATCGCCAGCCATTAGTAACGGCAGAATATATTTGCGGGGAGAACAGCACATTTATTGTATTGGGTCAAAGGAATGACAATGTTCACTTGAACTAATTTGATTCCTTTCATGTTTTTTTTGTAAAGGCTAAAACCTTCATAAATATCAACTAAATTTGCTATTTCAAAAACAATAGAGATTATGAATGTTGATAGTTTAAAAGTAGAACTAATAGATTGGATAGCAAAGCTTAATGATAGTGCTGCAATCGAAAGGATTATATCTTTAAAAAATGAATTGACACATCCCAGATCAAGGAAAACACGAATTTATGGATCAGGTAAACATCTGATTTCTTTTATTGCCGATGATTTTAACGAACCTCTGGATAGTTTTAATGAATATCAGCAATGAACTATTTGATAGATACCCATATACTACTGTGGTATATTGCAGGAGATATAAGAATTAAAGCTGACACCCGAGATAAAATAGAAAGCAACAATAATCTTGTGTTTGTAAGTAATGCAAGCTTATGGGAGATTGCAATTAAGCAAAGTATAGGTAAATTAAACTTGAATGTATCTCTCTCTGAATT
Source organism: Draconibacterium sp. (assembly GCA_041737765.1). Taxonomy (GTDB): domain Bacteria; phylum Bacteroidota; class Bacteroidia; order Bacteroidales; family Prolixibacteraceae; genus Draconibacterium. Next base: position 53,863 of record JBGSRA010000048.1, read on the forward strand.
GTTTGATTTTTTGAAACAAAAAGGATTTGAAATACTTGAATACGATATAAATGACCTCGAAACATTACAAACTTTACCATTTCATCATCAAGACCCGTTCGATAGGATTATTATTGCCCAGGTTAAAACAAAATTTCTGGAAATAATTACGAATGATACCGCGGTTATGAAATATTTTGATTGAGTGAAAAAAGCGATAGATTTTTTATTTGGAAATTCTCCTTCAATTTGACAATCATCAGCATGGTGCCAGTCGCCAGAAGCCAGTCTCCGCTAGCTATTAGGGAAGAAAACTCCTCTAGTCAATACTTTTCTCTTTTTTATTAAAAATACTTAAACCACAAGTAAAACCTGATATTTTTTCTAATTTGCGCCGAATTATTTTTCCTTTAATAACGGGCATAATAAACATGGTATCACGCAGAAAATTTTTAGGAACAACTGCAACTGCAGCAGCAGGAATAACAATTCTTCCATCGAAAGTGATTGCAGGTTTCGGGTATAAACCTCCCAGCGATAAATTAAATATTGCCGGAATTGGTGTAGGTGGAAAAGGTTTTACCAATCTACGGAATATGGAAACTGAAAATATTGTTGCCCTGTGTGATGTGGACTGGGAATATGCTGAGAAAAATGCATTCAAACGCTGGCCGCTGGCTAAAAAATACATGGATTACCGCGAAATGTTCGACAAACAAAAAGATATTGATGCGGTAATGATTGCTACGCCTGATCATTCACATGCCTTGCCTGCAGTTTTGGCAATGCGTTTGGGAATGCATGCTTTCGTTCAGAAACCATTAACACATTCGGTTTACGAATCGCGAATTTTACGCGAAACTGCCATGAGATACAATGTTGCCACTCAAATGGGGAACCAGGGAAATTCTGACGAGGGCATTAGATTGATTTGCGAATGGATTTGGGCAGGAACCATTGGCGAAGTCACACATGTTGATACCTGGACCAACCGGCCGATTTGGCCGCAGGGCCTTTCAACTCCGGAAAACAGTAAAAGAATACCTAAAACATTGAATTGGGATCTGTTTATTGGTACGGCTAAATCTCGCGAATACCACCCAACTTATCACCCCTGGAACTGGCGCGGCTGGTGGGACTTTGGGACCGGTGCCCTTGGAGATATGGGCTGCCACATTATCGATCCGGTTTTTAAAGCACTGATGCTCGAATATCCAACAACGGTTGAAGCAAGTTCTACACCATTTAATAACGACTCGCCACCAAATGCTGAGTTTGTCAGGTACGAATTTCCGCAACGCGATAATTTGCCAAAAGTTGCAATGCCACCAGTGACTGTAAGTTGGTATGATGGAGGGTTGATGCCACCGCGTCCGGAGGAATTGGCATATGGAGAACAAATGGGAGATGTGGATGGAGGTTGTATTTTCTACGGTTCGAAAGGAAAGATAATGTGTGGAACTTATGGACAGAATCCAACATTATTGCCAACAGGTGAAATGGCAAATTTCAGGCAGCCTCAAAAATCGATAAGAAGAATTACAAATGCCATGGAAGGTGGCCACGAACAGGATTGGATAAGAGCTTGCAAAGAAGATAAAAATGCACGTCTCGAAGCATCGTCAAATTTTAATTATGCCGGTCCGCTCAACGAAATGGTAGTAATGGGAGTTTTGGCTGTTCGTCTGCAAAGTTTGCAACGAAAGCTGTTATGGGATGGGGTAAATATGCATTTTACCAATATTTCACCAACCGATAAAATAAAAGTACTGGCAAAAGACGAATTTGCAATTGTAAACGGCGATCCAAAATTCAAAAAAGAATACGAAACTATGCCAGCCCTGGAAATGGCAGAAGAATGGATTCGACATACCTATCGTAAGGGTTGGGAGCAGATTTAAGGAAGGCCGGAAGTTTGAAATTTAAAATCTATTTCTTTCCCCATTCAATTACAATTTCGTTGGCAAAATAAAATCGTAATATATTCTCAATCAGTAAGGAAAGTTGAATTAACAGAAAAATACGATAAAACACTTTTATAATAATTTCAAATTATTCATAATAAACCATTTTCATTATCTTTGCCACCTTTTAATAATAAACTTAATCATAATTAAATTGGGAAATTTACAGGATAAGTTATCGAATTATGATGCCCCCCAAAAAGTAATGCAAGCTGGAATTTATCCCTATTTCAGGGCAATTGAATCAGATCAGGATACCGAAGTTATTATGAATGGTAAAAAGGTTTTGATGTTTGGTTCAAACAGTTATCTGGGGCTTACAAACCATCCCCTGATAAAGGAAGCTGCAAAAAAAGCCATCGATAAATATGGAACTGGTTGCGCTGGTTCGAGGTTTCTAAACGGAACACTCGACATTCATCTTGAACTTGAAGAAAAATTGGCAAGGCTTGTTGGAAAAGAACAGGCACTTTGTTACAGTACAGGTTTTCAGGTTAATCTTGGAGTTGTATCGGTATTAACCGGCAGAAATGACTTTGTTATTTTGGATGAACTTGATCATGCTTCATTAATTGAAGGTAGCCGGCTTTCGTTTTCAAAAGTGTTAAAGTATGCACACAACGATATGGATTCGCTGGAGAAAAAGCTGAAATATTGTCACAGCGATTCTATAAAACTGATTGTTGTGGATGGAATATTTTCGATGGAAGGTGATATTGTTAAACTGCCCGAGATTGTCAGACTGGCTGAAAAATATAATGCAACCATTATGGTTGATGATGCTCATGCGATTGGCGTAATTGGTAAAAACGGTTCAGGTACAGCTTCTCATTTTGGATTAACCGATAAAGTTGACCTGATAATGGGAACTTTCTCAAAATCTTTTGCTTCACTGGGAGGATTTATTGCAGCCGACAAAGAAATAATCAATTTTATAAAGCATAATTCGCGTTCGCTGATATTCAGCGCAAGTATGACTCCACCATCTGTGGCGACAGTTTTGGCAGCTATTGATATTATGAAAAACGAACCCGAAAGAATAAAACATCTTTGGGAGATTACAAATTATGCACTGGAAGGATTTAAATCGATGGGTTTTAATACCGGAAGATCGGAATCACCAATTATTCCCCTGTTTATTGGCGATGATATAAAAGCGCTTACCATTACGCAGATTCTTCTCGAAAACGGAGTTTTTGTTAATCCGGTTGTTTCTCCGGCAGTTCCAAAAGAAGATTCACTTATCAGGTATTCGTTGATGGCTACCCATACAAAAGAACAGGTGGATATTTCGATTGAAAAAATTACAAAGGCTGCCAGGAAGCTGGGAGTATTGGATCCAGGAAAAGTTTTTTCGGATTCGATGTAATTTTTACCGATAATATTTACATGAAGAAAGTAATTCTAATCACTGGTATTTCATCGGGTTTTGGAAAACACACTGCATCTGCACTTGCTAAAAGCGGTTACATTGTTTACGGTACAGTTCGTAAAATAACTGAAGCTGAACCAACTGTTAATGTGCTTGAAATGGATCTCCTGAACCCGGAATCCATTCAAAATACAGTCAAAACTGTAATTCAGAACGAAGGTAGAATTGATGTGCTGATAAATAATGCCGGTATGCATACCGGTGGATCGATTGAAACTTTACCCATGGAATTTGTTAAAATGCAGATGGATACCAATTTCATGGGTTTGGTGCATATCACCCGCGAAGTTCTGCCTGTGATGAGAAAACAGCGAAGTGGTACAATCATCAATTTGGGCTCAATTGGCGGATTGATGGGACTTCCTTTTCAGGGGTATTATTCAGCAGGAAAATTTGCAATCGAAGGTTTCAGTGAAGCACTCAGGATGGAAGTAAAACAATTCAATATTAATGTTGTAGTTGTTAATCCGGGCGATTTTCACACGAATAACAGCGCCAACCGTCGGGGGTTTCTTGCCAAATCAACAGATGATCCCTACAAAACACAATTTGATAAAACACTTTCAATAATTGAGATTGACGAAGCAAAAGGTTGGGCTCCTGAAATTCTGGCAAAAAAGATGGTGAAGATTGTTGAAAACAAAAATCCAAAACAGCGGTACATAATTGCCTCGTTCGAGCAAAAACTGGCAATAATTTTAAAGAAAATTCTGCCAGGGAAAATCTTCGGTAAAATACTTGAGAGTCATTACGGAATAAAATAGAAAACGGGAACAGAACTAATATTTTAGAGTTACTGTTTTTCCTGTTTTAGCTGATTCCCGGGCAGCATCAAGAATCCTTACAACTTCAATATTGTTTTTCATAGCATAAAGTCCGTATTCAGGCATTGTAATTTTTTGGTGAATTACATCTGCAAAATAGACAAACGGGTCTTCATAAACCGCAATATCGTTTGAAGTAATTTTCTCCTGTTTTTCAGAAGTCATTTCTTTACCTCTGATTTTCATATCTGTTCTGTTTTCAGCCAAAATGTAGCCGGTTTCTCCATATATTTCCATGTCTTTTCTTCCGAAAGGCCAGTTCCACGAAGCTTGGATAATGCATTGAGATTCGGGATAAGAAACGATGATTGTAGCTTCATCATCAACTTTAGGATAAATTTCGGGTTTAAACTGTCGGGTAACCGCTGTTACTGAAACTGCTCTTTCGCCATTGTTCAAACATGTCATAAGGTTTGCGCCATAACAACCAAAATCGACAATCGCTCCACCTCCATTTAAAACCGGATCGGTTAGCCAATCCAAAAAAACCTGTTCACAACCAATTTCTTTTGGCCCTTCATGACCGTGATGAAAAACTACTTTTCTTAAATTCCCCACAAAATTGTCCTGCTGAACCATTCTGATTGATTTATGAGTAGTCGGGTACCACGATGTTTCGTAATCGGTAAGCAGGAAAATATGGTACTTTTCAGCTAGTTCTGCCATTCGTTTTGCATGTTTCATATTTACGGCAAGCGGTTTTTCAACCATTACATGAATACCGCGCGGTGCACAAGCTTCAACAACTGCAAGATGATCGTAAATTGAACCAAAGGCAACAACGGCTTCGGGTTTAACTTTATCCAGCATTTGTTCCAGATCATGATAAATCAAATTGTTAGAAAATTTATATTTTTCTGCCAGTTGCTGAGTTCGTTCAGCGTTCGTATCAAAAACTCCAATCAGTTCAAAATCTCCTTTATCCGGGCGATTCAGAATAAAGGAAATATGCCCATGAGTTATTCCTGCAACTGCGAGCCGGATTGGTTTTACATCCTGAGATTTTGTAAACAAGGATGTAAAAAGCGACAGCAATACTAAAAGAATAATATTAAGTTTTTGAATTTTCATACTGTATATAGATTAGATAAATTTAATTAATCCCAAACAATTCCTTCATTTTTAATTTGAGCTGTTATTAGTTTTATATCGCTATAAGTATTTTCATCTACCTTCAAGGCAGTTTTTTTAAAAGCATTGATTAGTTTGATTTCATGGTTTTCAACAACTTCAGGTTTAAGTGCTAAATTCATCCCTTCATCTTTAAACTGAACACTTGAATAAAAAATTCCATCCAATTCTATGTTTCTCTTTAAAAACGAATCGTAACCCTTGACGTCATACATATAATTTGCAAAAGCACAACTTAAAACATAGTTTGATTCTATATTTCTTGCATCCTGAATAAATTCGTTCGAGATAAAATCTAATAATGTAACTGGTATTTCTATTCCCTTGAGTGAAAAATCCTTAATTAACGAATCATATTTATTGTAAAGATTTTTTGCTGTAACATTTAAATCTTTAATCTCTGAATTAATAGGAATTACTCCTACTCTTAAATCCTTCTGAACAATCCAAACACCCATTGTAGTATTTTCAAACATTGGTCTGAAATTTTGTCTTGATATTTTTGACACTTCAAAATAAGCTGTAGCTTGATTGTCACTACAATAGAAGATGCTCTGTCTTGGTTCATTTGCTCTGCCAAAGTATTGAATATTTTCAATATTTTTTATGTGTGTAAATTCATGAAAATCTTCAAAATAAATTTCATTTGGCTTATGAATCCTCCCTCTATATAAAATCTTACCGATTGGAATTGTAAAAGTTGGGAATGGAAAATGATAATTATAAATGACCTCTTTTATTAAATCATAGGATTTAATCGACTTATTCTTCGAATATTCTTTTAAGAATTTATATAAAAGATTAAAATCCATTTCAAATTAATAGTTATTTCCAATTTCTAAAGTGAACCTTCTTCATTAAATCGTTTGGTTTCATCTATTTGTTTTTTACAAATTTACAAAATACTAGTCCTCATTACACTAATGTTTATAACAACTGGATTAATCTCAATTTCAATAATTAGAGCAAGCAATTCCAAAACTAAGTTTTCACCAATAAAAAAGCCCCATGTTTCTCAACAAAAGGCTCAATATCTCAAAACTCTTTATTTTCTTCAACTTCGGTCTTTCGACTTCGGTCTTCGGTCATTCTTACACCAACTCCACCACCAAATCATCCCCCGTTTTTGTAACGGTTGCAAGTTTATTACTGGTCAGTTTTTTTATCGAAATATCCCATTTTTTATTGCTCAATCCTGATTTTTCCTTGATTTCAGCCAGCGAAACCGGTGATTTTTCTTTCAGTAAATTCATCACCGCTTTTTCTTCTTCTGTAAGTTCCACTGCTTTCTTTTCGGGTTTCATTTGCGGGAAGAAAAGCACATCCTGTATTGATGCGCTGTTGGTCATAAACATCGTTAGTCGGTCGATACCAATTCCCATGCCCGATGTTGGTGGCATTCCGTATTCGAGTGCCCGCAGAAAATCCTGGTCGATAAACATGGCTTCGTCGTCGCCTTTTTCCGAAAGTTTCAGTTGATCTTCGAAGCGTTCACGCTGATCAATCGGGTCATTCAGTTCAGAATAAGCGTTGGCAAGTTCTTTCCCATTCACCATCAACTCAAAACGTTCGGTCAGTTCCGGGTTGTCGCGGTGTTTTTTGGTAAGTGGCGACATTTCTTTTGGGTAATCGATGATAAAAGTGGGCTGAATGTAATGATGTTCACATTTCTCACCAAAAATCTCATCAATCAGTTTTCCTTTTCCCATACTTGGGGTAGTTTCAATGCCCAGTTTATCGCAGATTTCGAAAAGTTCCTTTTCAGTTTTCCCCGAAATATCGTAACCGGTGTGTTCTTTTATTGCCTGTGTCATGGTTACCCGCGGGAATGGCGTTTTAAAATCGATGGTATTTTCGCCAACCTGCACTTTTGTGGTTCCATGCAAAGCCAGCGCCACACGTTCGCAGATTTCCTCTGTAAAACCCATCATCCATTTGTAGTCTTTGTAGGCTACATAAATTTCCATCACGGTAAATTCAGGGTTGTGGGTGCGGTCCATTCCTTCGTTGCGGAAGTCTTTACCAAATTCGTAAACCCCTTCGAAACCACCAACAATCAGACGTTTTAAATACAGTTCATTTGCAATTCGCAGGTAAAGCGGAATATTAAGCGAGTTATGGTGTGTAATAAACGGCCGCGCAGTTGCACCTCCGGGAATTGGCTGTAAAATAGGCGTTTCCACCTCAAAATAACCATATTCGTTAAACATCTGGCGCATTGTATTTACAATCTTCGTGCGTTTCATAAATACATCCTTCACCTGTGGATTTACAATTAAATCTACATAGCGCTGGCGGTAGCGCTGTTCGGGATCGGTAAATGCATCGTAGGTTTTGCCCTCTTTTTCCTTTACAATTGGCAGCGGATGAAGCGATTTATTCAGTATGGAAAACTCCTTAACATGAACCGAAATTTCGCCGGTTTGGGTAATAAAAACAAATCCTTTTACCCCAATAATATCACCGATATCGAGCAGTTTTTTAAATACATCGTTGTACAGGGTTTTGTCTTCGCCGGGGCAGATTTCATCGCGGTTTACGTAAATCTGAATCCGCCCGGTGTGGTCCTGCAACTCGGCAAAAGAGGCTTTTCCCAAAATACGGAAACTCATGATTCTTCCGGCCAGAACTACATCCTGGTAATTCTTTCTATCTGCGCTGAAATTTTCTTTTATTTCGGTTGAAGTTGCATTTATTTTATACTCGGCAGCAGGATATGGGTCTATACCCAGTTCGCGTAATTTTTGTAACGAATTTCTCCTGATTATTTCCTGTTCGCTTAATTCAACAATACTCATGATTTTTAAAATTTTCGCAAAGATAACAAAAGTAGTGAGATAGCTTTTGGCTGTAATTCATTAGTAATCAGTTCTGGAAAAATATTTAACGCAAAGAACAAATCCGATTTATATATCATCTGTCATTTTGTATCTTTGTCGGTTGTCAATTGACAAATCACAAATTTTGTATGGATAAAATCTGGAATTTAAAAAAGCAGGGCGATTTGAATGAGGTGAAACACCTTTCAGCAGCACTAAATGTAAACATGGTTATTGCACGTTTGCTGGTTCAGAGGGGAATTCGCACTTTCAATGATGCCAAGGCGTTTTTTCGCCCCAGATTAAGCGATTTGCTCAATCCGTTTCTGATGAAAGACATGGATAAGGCCGTATCCCGTGTTGAACAGGCAATCGCCAACAAGGAAAAAGTAATTGTTTATGGCGATTACGATGTTGACGGAACAACTTCGGTTGCCATGATGTATTCGTTCCTGAAATCGCGTATCGAGCTAATTGAATATTATATTCCCGACAGATACAGCGAAGGTTACGGAATTTCGCCCCAAAGTATTAACTATGCCATAGACAATGGTTTTACACTGGTTATTGCGCTTGATTGTGGAATAAAAGCGGTTGAAAAAATAGCCGATGCAAAGGAACGGGGCCTCGATTTTATCATTTGCGATCATCATAATCCTGACAATGAAATTCCACCGGCAGTTGCCGTTCTCGATCCAAAACGGCCCGACTGTAATTACCCGAATAAAGAACTGTCGGGATGCGGTGTAGGCTTTAAATTATTGCAGGCTTATTGTCAGAAAAACAACATTGAACAGGAAGAGATTTATGATATGCTCGATCTGCTCGTTGTTAGTATTGCATCGGACATTGTACCAATCATTGGCGAAAACCGGGTGATGGCTTATTACGGGTTAAAGAAGCTGAATACAAATCCGGGAATCGGACTGCAAACCATTATTAATCTGGCTGGAATCGCTGATACAGAAATTACCATCAGCGATATTGTTTTTAAAATTGGGCCACGTTTAAATGCCTCGGGTAGAATTGAACATGGTAAAAAGTCTGTTCAGATACTAGTCTCTGATGACAACGAAAAATCGGATTTGATTGGCGAAGAAATCGACTCGTACAACGAAATCAGAAAAACGCTCGACCGCGATATTACGCAGGAGGCGCTGGATATGATTGATCGAAACGAAGAATTGAAATTTATGAACAGCACAGTTCTGTATAACCGCGACTGGCACAAAGGCGTTGTTGGAATTGTTGCTTCGAGGGTTACAGAACAATATTACAGGCCATCGATAATTTTAACCGAATCGAACGGACTTGCAACCGGATCGGCCCGGTCGGTGCGCGATTTCGATTTGTACGAAGCCATTGGTAAATGCAGCGATTTGCTCGAATCATACGGTGGACACATGTATGCTGCCGGATTAACATTGAAAATTGAGAATATTCCTGCTTTCAGACAACGGTTCGAAGAAATTGTTACCAAGCAGATTACCAATATGCAGCAAACCCAAACCATTGAGATTGATGCAAAAATTACACTCAGCGAAATCACTCCTCGTTTTTACCGCATTTTAAAGCAATTTGCACCTTTCGGTCCACACAATATGTCGCCGGTTTTTATTACCGAAGATGTGTACGATGCCGGAACGAGCCGGTTGGTGGGTAAAAACCAGGAACACCTGAAACTCGACCTGGTTGAACCGGATGTAAATTCAGGGATTTTTGCCGGAATTGCATTTAATCAAAAACATGCGTTCGAATTAATAACTTCGGGTTCTCCTTTCGACATTTGTTATTCGATTGCCGAAAATGATTATCGCGGGAAAATAAATCTGCAGTTATTTATCAAAGACATTAAAAAGAGGGATATTTTTTAGAGATCAATTGGCTTAAATCACCAATTACAATTCCACCGGTTTGCATCAGTCTATCAGTTGATTGATGGCCGTCGGCAATTAAAATACACTTTATTCCGAGCTCTGTTGCAACTTCAAAATCATGAAGTGTATCACCAATCAGCCATACATTTTCAGTGTCAATATTATTGTCAGCAATAAGTTGTTTTCCCAGTTCAATTTTCGAAACAGCAAAATGATCGTGTAATCCGGCAATATCTTCAAAAAAATGGATTATTCCTTTCATTTTTAGTGTTTTTTCGAGCATTTGGTGTTCCATTGCCGAAAGAACAAACTGTTTGACTCCTTTATCCCTGAAAAAAGTCAGCGCTTCAATTGCCGATGTTTGGAGAGTACAACTATCAAAACCTGTATTATACAAATCGATAAACTGGTGAGCAGGAATTGAAAAATCTTCCTTTTCGAAATCGAAACCAACAGCTTTGTAATAGTCTTTTACAGGAAATGAAAATACTTCGCGGTAAGTTTCGGTGGTTATTTCAGCGAGGTTTCTGTTTTTAAGGAGTTTATTTATTGATTTGACACAATGTTCGATATCGTTGAGCAATGTACCATTCCAATCCCAGATTATGGATTTCATTTGGTGCTGGTTGCATTTAGTTTGTTGATGACAGGATTAGCATATAATTTCAAAAATCTTTCCTGAATATCTGTTATGGGGAAATCAATATTTACCATGGCTTGCTCAACCATAATTTTAAATTTTCTTTCTTCCCAATGTGTATATTTGCTTTTAAAGCGGTGCTCCTGCATCAGCAAATCGTAGGCAATATAATTGTTTGGCCAAAGTTTGTAATTGGCATAAATCTGATGGTCAATTTTTTCTGCAATTTCCTGGGCTATTTTGTTTTGCATTTCCTTCGACTTCAAATTTGTTTCTTCCAGGTCAATTTCTATTGGTTTACCAAACGAAAAACGCATTCTTCCTTTTGGGTTAAACATTCCCATCGACATACTTTTCAAATCGTCCTTGCTGGTTTTCATCTGGCCGTAATGTTCCTTTTTAATCAACTCCCTTATTTTGGCCAGTCCGCAGGGTTCAATTTCGTACGAAATGGCAACCGGCACAATGTTTAATTCCCTGTATCCTTCCGAAATATTTTTTGAGTTGCTCATGTTCAGCATTTTTACCACTGCAACCTGGGTTTTATCAAAACCGTCCTTGGTTCGGCCTTCGCGCTGGGCAATCCAAACCGAAAGTTTGTCATCAATAATCGATTTGCGGATAAAGTGCGAAACTTTTAACGAAGCTTCGTGAATTTCGCGCGGAGGTAGATTTCGTTTTATAACAAATGCCCGGTTGAGTTTAACGGCATGTTCAATCCAATTGTACAGCAAAAGGTTATTTCCAATGGCAACCAGCGTTGTATTCATGCCTTTTTCGAAAATAAGGTAATTTAGCAGTGCTGCATCAAGTACAATATCACGGTGATTCGAAATAAAAAGATAAGGTTTCTTTTTATCCAGGTTTTCGATTCCCGAACAGGTTAGTCCTTTCGATGATTTGTTGATTACATTCCGAAGCAGATCGTAAATAAAAGTTCCCTGCAACTGCTTCACAGTCCGAATCATCCGAAGTTGAAGTTTAACCATTTCAACAACCGGCCTGAATTTAAAAACGTGTAAAAGAACCTCGTCGAAAACAGGGTCTTTCACCATTAAAGCAATTTTCGATTTTATCTCTTTATCTGTGTAAGGACGGATATCTTCAAAATCAAGATGCGTTAAATCTGACATTTCGTTGTTTTTAAAAACTCGGCAAAGTAATAAATTCAAAATTACATTTTCAACCTCAATTGGATTTTTAACTCTGTTTTATTGTTCCCCTGAATTTCGTTGTAGCCCGAACTTATTATTTCACGGTCGTTCCAGGAGGTGTTTGCTATTTTAAACCAGCAATCTATATTTTTTGTGACTTTGTAATTCAGGTTCACGTAAGTTCGAAATCCGTTACCATAATAAGCTGGGATTGAAAATGTGTAAAGCAAATCGTTTTCGTATGCATAAATCCGCGAATTGTAGCTGTCGGTGTTAAACCAGGCTATCCGCGCTGAAATATTCATTGGAATTTTTAAAGGTTTAAACTGAATATCCTGAAAAATCATCATTCCGTTTTCTTTTTCAAGTCCTTTGTAATGAGCGTGTTCGAAACGGGTTTTCAGAATTAGGTTTTCTTTGATCTGATAAGAAAAGTGAAACCTGAGTTTTTGGGTTTGTTCAGGCAGGTTTACATACCTTTCATCCAGAATAAATTTCACCTCCTTTTCTTCGTTTTTGAAACGGATATAAAACTCAGTTTTTTTGGAAATAACAAAGTTTGCCTGAGCCAGAACGTCCCAACCGGTTGAAGGTGCAGCGGTGGAATAATTTATCCATTGCGAACGGTAAAAATCTGAATAAGCTGAAAGCGTAACGAATTTAACAGGCAATACTTTTGTTCCGAAATACATCCCCGATTCGTTGTTGATATTGCTGCCTTCGGCAAATGTATTTGCCCAAAGCGACTGGTAGTTTTTATCGAAATGACGAAACAACGCTGAGAAACTCAGTTGGTCGTTCAGGTTGATTACAGCTCCCTGCACAAATGCTTTCCCTTTCGATTTTGAAATTGCAGCCTCACCAAAAAACTGGTATTTTCCTTTGTTGAAGGTGTAATCAATTCCACCAGTCAGGTTTTCGGTTCCGCTAAACCGAAACTGGTTATATAACTGACTGGCCGGAATCAGTGGAAGGTTTAACTGCTGACGAACAAAAGTGGCACCGATTTTCAAGTTGCTGAAATTCCACGAAAAAAGGCCACCGTAATTGGTATTCCTCACTGCATTTTTATCGGCAGTTTCGCTGGTTGTGCGGTGGTAACCCGAAGTTTGCAGACTGGTAATAAATTGTCCGGTCGAATCGGTTCCTTCAATATTTCCGTCATCGTTTTTTTGCGAATAAAAAATACTCAGTTTTACTTTACCAAAATTAAGTGTTGTGGCAGCTCCTCTGAAAAACAGGTTTTCATCAACAGCTGTCGATGGGCGGATTCCCTGGTTGGTTTTCGAAATTCCAAGTACATTTTCCGATTTTCCTGATGTGTAACCCTGCCACAATACCAGTCCCTGTCCGGCGCGTACCAAAAAATCGCCAACCGAAATATATTCAAATGTTGAATTGATGTTCATTGAAACGTGTGCTGAGTAAAAATCGAATCCCTGTTTGTTTGAACCCGTAAAGAACGATTCCCCGGGATCTTTTTCAGTAGTTATTCCTGCCGAAAATCTATCGCGGGCTTCATATCTGTATCGTATATAATATCGGTACTGGTTTCCTTCGTATGGTGTTTTTCCATCTTCATTTGGAATATAACCGACTGCTTCCTGCACTGTTCCAAGTGTTCGAAGCAACAATTGATTTTTGCCGTATTTAAACAAATCGCTGTTTTTATTAACCTCGTCCCGCGGGCCAAACCAGATAAAAGGTTCAATTTTTTGAAGTAAATCAGGAGTGAAACTATCAATTGTTTTCAACTCGTAAATTGAATAAGCCGGGCCGTAACTTGTAAGATATTCCAACAGTTTGTTTATCTGCACATCGTTTAAAACATACAACCGCGAAAGTTGAGTTGCTGTTGTTGCATTAATGTTTATGGGGTTTTCAACAAATCCTTCGAGGTCTTCAATAATTAAGGCCACATCGGTTTGTTCGTCAATTTTATCAATTTGCGATTCAATAATCGATTCAATTATTCTGTTTTTATCGGTTTCCTGTGCATTTGAAATAACAGAAATTGCAATAAAAAACGCAATCCATATTATATGTGCAATCCGGCTCATTACAAATTAATTTGGATTGAAACGGAAGGTGTTAATCCCAGATTTCCGTGGTAGCTAAAACCAATATCGGTGGTTATTTTGCCGGTTTGATAACCAATTCCGGTGGTATAACTGACCGGTTTTCCTGAAACGCCAAAACGTAGCGCCAGATTTTTAACGGGAGAAAATTCGAGACCCGATTTGAAGAGGAATGGATTTTCGGTATTTTTCTCAGCTTCAAAAATCAGCAACACCATTTTGGGGAACTGGTAATGTCCGCCAAATCTGAATGTAGCTGGCATTTTTTGTTCTCCCTCCGGAGTGTTAAAACCATTTTGAATTGGATTAAAAACATGTGCTCCCAAAAAAAGTTCCTTTGTTGCTGCATAAACAACACCTGCTTCAAAGGTTACAAACCCGGTGGCACTTTCGTTTTCTGGAAACTTTTCCGAAAAATAATCGAGTTGAACGGCTGCACTCAGTTTTTGTGTCAGTTTTTTGGAAAATGCAAGTCCAAGTTTATGTTCTTTGTAAGTGCCTTTGCCAAATTGCGAAAAACTAAATCCGAAAGTACCTGCTTTCACCGGGATAGCCAGCGAACCTGCTACATGCGAAAGCTCATCGATCATGAACCTTGATTCGTAAAAAACACCGGCAGAAAAACTTTCAATTCCAGCTAATCCGGCCTGATTGTGAAATGTACTCCAGGTATCGGAAACTGAAACAAAAGCATTTGAGAGCGCCAATGCACGCGCTCCGGCCAGGTAGTTTTCGGCAGCGTTAAGTTTCAGTATCAAAAGCGAAATTATAAGTCCGGCTAGTAAGGGCTTTTTCATATAAAAATAAAAGAGGTGTACTTTTTAAAATACACCTCTCCTAAAATACAGAATTATTTTTATTGAAAATCAATTCGTTTTAAAATTGTACCTCAATTCAGAAAGATCTTTATTAGCCTGTACAATCTTCTTTTTCAGGTTTTGTTTGTATTCAATTAATTTCTGCATCAGTAATTCGTCACCAGTAGCCATCATTTGCACAGCAAGAATTGCTGCGTTCAATGCGCCGTCAACAGCAACAGTTGCAACCGGAATTCCGGGAGGCATTTGCAGAATGGCCAGAATTGAATCGAATCCCGAAAGGCTGGCATTGATTGGGACGCCGATTACAGGGAGCGGAGTCATTGCCGCAATTACTCCGGGCAAATGCGCAGCCATTCCTGCACCCGCAATTATCACTTTTATCCCGCGTTCTTTTGCTCCCTTGGCAAAAACTTCAACCTCGTCGGGAGTTCTGTGCGCCGAAAGTGCATTCATTTCGAACGGAATTTCAAACTCTTCAAACAGTTTCGCCGCTTTTTCCATCACTCCCAAATCGGAAGTACTGCCCATTATAATGCTTACTTTTGGTGTCATGTTTTGTATTTTAAATTTTTAGTTAACCGAATAGTTTCGTTAATTTGTGCCGATATTTTTCGATTGACGAAATTACAGCAATTTAAGAACATTCAAAAATCAATTTTTCGAAATGAAGCAGGTAAAAATCCACGATAAAACATTTGAATTATATATTCCTTATGAAAAAATAAAAGGAGTAGTTGAAAAAATGGCAGAAAAAATGAATGACGATTTTAAGGATAAAAATCCTTTGTTTGTCTGTATTCTGAATGGTTCGTTTATGTTTGCTGCCGAGCTTTTTAAAAGAATTGATTTAATTGAAACTCAAATATCGTTTGTAAAACTGACCTCTTATCATGGCGATAAAACCACAGGCGAAGTAAAACACCTGATTGGGTTGAACGAAAATATTGCTGGTCGGACAGTGGTAATATTAGAGGATATTGTGGATACGGGTATTACCATTGAAAACATACTGGAACAGTTGAAAAAACTAAATCCAAAGGAAATAAAAATTGCAACCTTACTTTTAAAACCCGATGCTTTGCAGAAAGATGTGCAACTGGATTATGTAGGGCTCGAAATTCCGAATAATTTTATTGTTGGCTACGGACTGGATTACAACGGACATGGCCGCAATCTGATAAATATTTATACTGTATTAAACGACTAAAATAAAATGCAAATGTTAAATCTCGTTTTATTCGGACCTCCCGGAGCAGGGAAAGGAACTCAGGCAGAATTCCTGATTGAATCGTTTGGATTGGACCATCTTTCAACCGGCGATTTGCTGCGTAACGAAATTAGTGCAGGTACCCAACTTGGACTTGAAGCTAAAAGTTTCATGGAAAAGGGTGAACTGGTTCCCGATGCAGTTGTTATAGGAATGATTAAAAGTAAACTCGAAAATAACAAAGAAACAAAGGGTTTTATTTTCGATGGATTTCCCCGTACGGTAGATCAGGCAAAAGCTTTGGACAATCTGCTAAACCAAAACGGCACACCAATTTCGGGAATGTTAAGTCTTGAAGTTGAGAAGCAGGAATTGATTGAACGGTTGATGATTCGCGGTAAAAGCTCTGGCCGCCCTGACGATCAGGACCAGTCGGTAATCGAAAATCGAATAAACGTTTATAACCAGAAAACTTTGCCATTGATCGAATATTACAAACCACAAGGCAAACATTTCGGAATAAACGGAATGGGAAGTATTGAAGATATTGCCGGCAGGTTGAAAGCGGTAATAGCAAAATTATAACACGATTGTCATTTAGGCAAGGCACAAGGAGAAATCTCAATTAAATGAAAAGATTTCTCCTTTTGGAGTAAATGACAGCTTAATAGAAAGAGAAAAATGGCTGAAACGAATTTTGTTGACTATGTAAAGATTTTTTGTAAATCTGGCAACGGTGGCCCCGGTTCAGCACATTTACGACGTGAAAAATTTGTTGCGCAGGGTGGTCCCGATGGCGGAGACGGCGGTCGCGGGGGACATATTATCCTCAATGGCAACCAGCAAATGTGGACATTGCTGCATCTTAAATTTCAAAAACATATTTCAGCCGGAATCGGTGAATCGGGGGGTAAACAACGAAGTTCAGGTGCCGATGGTGAAGATGTAATTATTGATGTGCCGCTGGGAACCATTGTAAAAGATGGTGAAACAGGCGAGGTGCTTTTCGAAATTACAAAAGAAGGTGAAAGTAAGATTTTGATGAAAGGTGGCAGGGGTGGACTGGGAAACGATCATTTTAAATCGGCTACTTTCCAGACTCCGCGATTTGCACAGCCGGGAGAAGAAGGCGAAGAAGGATGGAAAATTCTTGAATTAAAAGTACTTGCCGATGTTGGGTTGGTAGGTTTTCCAAGTTCCGGAAAATCAACTTTACTTTCGGTGGTTTCGGCGGCAAAACCAAAAATTGCGGAATACCATTTTACTACCCTGGTACCAAATCTTGGAATTGTTGGCCACCGCGAAAAACGTTCGTTTGTAATGGCTGATATCCCCGGAATTATAGAAGGTGCACATCTTGGAAAAGGATTGGGTTTGCGTTTTCTACGCCACATCGAAAGAAACTCAATGTTACTTTTTATGGTTCCCGCCGACAGTAAAAATTATCTGAAAGAATATAAAATACTACTCGACGAACTAGAAAAATACAATCCCGAATTACTCGACAAACAAAGGTTTCTGACAATTAGCAAAGCCGATATGCTCGATGCCGAGTTAATGAAGGAAATCAGTGCCGAACTTAAAGGGATTCCGCACATGTTTTTTTCATCGATTACCGGTTTTAACCTGCAGCAGTTAAAAGATAAAATCTGGGAAATTTTGAACAGTTAAATGGAATGGCTGCAAAATATACTGGAGATCGACAAGGAACTTTTTCTGTCTTTGAATAGTCTCCACAATCCTTTTTGGGATACCATCATGTTAATGGTTACCCGTAAGGAAACCTGGATTCCGTTTTTTGCCATCATCCTTTTTTTTATTGTAAAAAATTACCGCAGTAAAGCGCTGCCAATTATTATTTTGCTCACGTTGGCCATTCTTGTAAGTGATCAGATGTCGGTGTTACTAAAAGATAATATTCAGAGATTTCGACCGGTACACGATCCGGTTATCGGGTCACTGGTTCACAATGTATTGCGAAAAGGTAGCCTTTACGGGTTTGTTTCTTCGCATGCAGCCAACGGTTTTGCAATTTTTATTTTTACATCGGGCCTTTTTAAAAATCGGCGATATTCTGTTCTGCTATTATTTTGGGCATTGTTATTTTCTTACTCGCGCATTTATTCGGGTGTGCATTATCCGCTCGACATTTTGGGCGGGGCAATTTTAGGTTATATAATTGGAGTTGGGTGTTATAAATTACTTGTGGTTTTTGAAAACAGATATTTTAATAAACGCCAACCAAAAATTTCCATGACCAAACTTGAAAATAGCCAGTCGTTAATAATTTATCTTGTGTTTCTTGTATTGATGACAACCGTTTTTATAGTTTCTTCAATTCTTCATCATTACGATTATCTATAGTATGAATCCGACTATCGACACTTTTTACAGTCAAAAATCAGGTGAATATTCGATTCAACTTCAATCGGCCACAAAAAAGTTAAAACGATTTGCGTGGTACCGGTTTTTTGCATTTCTTTTCATCTTTGCACCTCTTTTCATTTTTGGGTTGAAAAGCTGGATAACATTGATTTTTTCACTTTCTGCAATTGTTCTTTTTTTCTTTCTGGTGAAAAAAAATATTCAACTCGAAAAAATTAAAAAGTACAATGCCGTTCTGAAAAAAATAACCGACAACGAACTTCTGGCAATCAATCATCAGTTTTTGCATTTTAAAAACGGAGCAGAATTTTTAAATACCGACCATTTTTTTTCGTACGATTTGGATTTGTTTGGCGATGGATCACTTTTTCAGTTTATCAACCGCACCTCAACAATTGGTGGAAAGCAAAAACTCGCAGGATGGCTTATAAAACCTGATATTCAGAAAAAAGAAATTTTGCTAAGACAGGAAGCTGTTTATGAACTTTCGCAACTTCCCGAATGGCGGTTGCATTTTTTGGCCAACGGACAAATGTTTGAAGAAACTGCAGAAATGCACGATGAAATTCTATCGTGGGCAAACATGGATTTAGAGCTGAAAAATTCAGGATCTGTTAAATGGCTTTTATTTGTAATACCGCTGCTAACATTAGTTTCAATTGTTCCGGCTGCACTGGGAGTTACCAACTTGTTTGTCTGGATGTTGGTTTTCTGTCAATGGGTTTTATTGTATTTTTTCTGGAAAACAATTTCGCGGTATTTTAGGTTTTTTGGTCGAAAGTCCGATTTACTTTCAAAATACATGCAACTGCTTCAGTTAATAGAAAACCACAATTTCAAATCGGTTTTGTTGAACAGGATGCAGGAGAAAGTTAAGCAACCTGAATCTGCAGGTAAAATCTTTCAGCAATTAAAAAGTTTGGTTGAGCAATTTGAATACAGACAAAATATTCTGGTTGGCTTTTTTCTGAACAGTGTTTTTCTATGGGATATTCGATGTGTTTACAAATTGTGGAGCTGGCACAATCTCCATCATAAAAAACTGGCCGACTGGCTTGATGTAATTTCTGAAACCGATGCAATCATCAGTTTGGCCAATTTCTCCAATAATCACTCCGGGTTTGTTTATCCTGAAATTCAGGATGGGGATTTTATTTTTCAGGCAATCAAACTAGGACACCCACTTTTGCACGAAAACAAACGTGTTTGCAACGATTTCGAAATCAATGGCTGGTCGAAAGTAATGATTGTTACCGGGGCAAACATGGCGGGTAAAAGTACCTTTTTACGATCGGTTGGAGTTAATCTTATTCTTGCCGGAACCGGCGCTCCGGTTTGTGCTGAAAAGATGGTTTATACCCCCATCGGAATTTATACCAACATGCGAACAACCGATTCGCTTTTAAAGGATGAATCGTACTTTTTTGCTGAGTTGAAACGAATAAAAGGAGTGTTGGATTTATTACAAAAAGGGGAGCGTATTTTTGTAATTCTCGACGAAATGCTGAAAGGAACCAACTCGGTTGACAAGTTGAACGGTTCGAGAGAATTAATTCGTAAACTAATTGAATTAAAGGCAGTTTCGCTGGTTGCAACGCACGATTTAAAGCTCAGCGAAATGGAAAACAATTATCCGGGACAGGTTTTTAACAAATGCTTCGAAATCAGGATTGAAAATGATGAACTCGTTTTCGACTACAAATTATCTGACGGTGTTACCAAAACCATGAATGCCACATTCCTGATGAAAAAAATGGGGATTATTTAGGAAGAGGTTGTCGTTGTTGTCGGGTTATCTTTGTTGTCAAGTTGTCAATGTTTTCTGATTATCATGTTACAGGAATGGAACGAAATCAACGAAAACCCTAAAACCACGACAACCATGACAACAATAAAAACTATGACAACCATAGACAACCACGACAACAAAATCCCTCCCCTTTTTCAACCGTATTTTGTTAGTTATTGGTTTGTAACAAACTGCCAAATCCACTATTGTTTAGTTATATTTGCGGCAAATTGAAGGGAATATGACTCCGAATTACGATGAAGGAACAATAAGAACGTTAGATTGGCAGGAACACATCAGGAAACGCCCGGGTATGTACATCGGGAAACTTGGTGACGGCACTGCCTCGGATGATGGTATTTATGTTCTTTTGAAGGAATCTTTGGATAACTCTGTCGATGAATTCATGATGGGGTTTGGCAAAAAAATAACCGTCGAAATCGACCAGGAAAGAGTTAAAGTACGCGATTTTGGACGTGGAATTCCATTGGGTAAACTCGAAGACGTGGCCAGCAAAATGAATACCGGAGCCAAGTACGATTCAAAGGTTTTTAAAAAATCGGTAGGATTAAACGGGGTTGGTATTAAAGCGGTTAATGCACTTTCGTCGGATTTTATGATTAAATCCGTTCGCGATGGAGTGGGTAAAGTGATTCATTTCAGCAAAGGAATAAAAACAGGAGAGGAGGATTTTACCGGATTGGAAGAACCCAATGGTACAGCGGTTGAATTTGAGCCCGACGTGACTGTGTTTAAAAAATATCACTACATGAGCGATTTTGTGGTGAATATGATTAAGAACTACACATTTCTGAATTCAGGCCTGGTAATCGAATATAACGGAGAAAAGTATTTTTCGAAAAATGGTTTACGCGATTTGTTGGAGGAAAACATGGATCACAATCCCATTTATCCTATCATTCATCTCAGGGGCGAAGATATTGAAGTAGCCATCACACATGGAAACCAGTATGGAGAAGATTATTATTCGTTTGTAAACGGTCAGCATACTTCGCAGGGAGGAACCCACCTGCAGGCATTTCGCGAAGTTTTGGTAAAAACCATCCGCGATTTTTATAAAAAGGATTTCGATCCGTCCGATATTCGCGCATCGATTGTTGCCGCTGTAAGTATAAAAGTTGAGGAGCCTGTTTTCGAGTCGCAGACAAAAACCAAACTTGGCTCGAAAGATATTGGCCCTGACGGACCTTCGGTGAGGGCGCATGTGGCCAACTTCATGCAAAAGGAACTCGACAATTTTCTGCATAAAAATCCCGATACTTCTTCTGTTCTACTTCGTCGGATACAGGAATCGGAACGCGAAAGAAAAGCCATTTCAGGAATTAAAAAACTGGCCAAAGACCGTGCAAAAAAATCGAACCTGCACAATAAAAAATTACGCGACTGCCGTGTTCATTTCGATGATATCAAAAATCCCCGGTTCGAGGAATCGAGCCTTTTTATAACTGAAGGAGATTCGGCCAGTGGATCGATTACCAAATCGCGCGATGTGAATACACAGGCTGTTTTCAGTTTAAGGGGAAAACCTTTAAATACATACGGATTAACAAAAAAAGTAGTTTACGAGAACGAAGAATTCAACCTGTTACAGGCAGCCCTCAATATTGAAGACAGTATTGATGATTTGCGCTACAACAAGGTAATTATAGCAACCGATGCCGATGTTGACGGTATGCACATCAGGTTGTTGCTCATTACTTTTTTTCTGCAGTTTTTTCCAGAATTGATTCGAAAAGGACATGTATATATTTTGCAAACGCCTTTGTTCAGGGTGCGAAACAAGCAAAAAACATTTTATTGTTATAGTGAAGCAGAAAAACAAATAGCCATTAACAAACTGAAAGGAAAACCTGAGATTACCCGGTTTAAAGGGCTTGGTGAGATATCCCCCGATGAATTCAAAAACTTTATTGGTGCTGATATCAGGCTCGATCAGGTGATGATGAAAAAGCATGAATCCATTGCTCAGATGCTTGAATTCTTCATGGGAAAAAATACACCTGACCGGCAGGATTTTATTATCGAGAATTTATATGTCGAAAAAGATGAGGTTGCATAAAAAACAACATTTTAGTTAATTCGTATATTTTAAAAAATGAAGTTATTATGACATCAATTGAATTGAAAAAGAGATTAATCAGGAAAATAAATACGCTTGAAAATAGCATGTTACTTGAGGAAATGTCAAGGTTAGCTGGTATTGAGGATGATGAAACAAGTATCTATTTTCTTTCTGAGGAACAAAAGAACGCAGTTGAACAGGCACAGGCACAATATTTAAAAGGAGAATTTCTGACTAATAATGAAGCAAATAAAGAAATTGATGAATGGTTAGGCGAATAGTTTGGGTTTATCAGGCACAAAAAGATAGAAATCAAATATTTACATACTGGGTAAACCGAAATAAATCAAATACTTTCAGCAGGAAGCTTAATAGGATCATTAGAGAATCCCTGGATATTATTAGTAAATATCCATTCATTGGCAAACTTACAGATAAACCAAATGTTAGAATTAAAATTGTTTTGGATTATTTGTTGATTTACGAAATTACAGAAAATGAGATAGTTGTACTTCGCATTTGGGATTCAAGAAGAAATCCGGGTGAATTAAAGTACCAAAAATAAATTATGACAGTGTAAAACCGAAAATGTCAGAAGAATATATCAACCACGAAGAACTGCCGGAAGAACCTCAGGAACAGGAAGAGGAAGTAATCGACGAAATTGTCTATTTATCGGGTATGTACCGCAACTGGTTTCTCGATTATGCTTCGTATGTAATACTGGAACGCGCGGTACCATACATTAACGACGGATTAAAACCGGTGCAGCGGCGCATCATGCACGCAATGCGCGAAATGGACGATGGCCGCTACAACAAAGTGGCCAACATTATCGGGCAAACCATGCAGTACCACCCGCATGGCGACGCTTCCATCGGCGATGCACTTGTTCAGTTGGGGCAAAAAGAACTGTTAATTGATACCCAGGGAAACTGGGGGAACTTACTGACCGGCGATGGAGCAGCTGCACCAAGATATATTGAAGCACGGTTATCGAAATTTGCCCTCGAAGTGCTTTTTAATCCCAAAACCACAGTTTGGAAAATTTCATATGATGGCCGTAAAAGAGAACCGGTTACCCTTCCTGTAAAATTTCCACTCCTACTCGCACAGGGTGTCGATGGAATTGCAGTTGGTTTGGCTTCAAAACTTTTCCCTCATAATTTTATTGAACTGATAGATGCGTCAATTGCATATTTGAAAGGTAAAGATTTTGAGTTGTTTCCCGATTTCCCAACCGGTGGAATGGCCGATTTTAGTAAATACAATGATGGTTTGCGCGGAGGAACAGTAAAAGTGCGTGCTAAAATTGAAAAGCGAGATAACAAAACACTGGTTATTACCGAAGTTCCGTTCGGAAGAACCACTTCTTCCATCATTGAATCGATTATAAAAGCCAACGAAAAGGGCAAAATCAAAATTAAAAAAATCGACGATAACACTGCAGGAAACGTTGAGATTCAAATACATCTTGCCCCTGGAGTTTCTTCAGATAAAACCATCGATGCGTTGTTTGCTTTTACCGATTGCGAGGTTTCAATGTCGCCAAACTCGGTGATTATTGAAAACGATAAACCCATTTTTATTGGGGTGAAGGAAATTTTAAAACGATCGACCGATAGTACACTTCTGCTTTTAAAGTTGGAACTCGAAATCAGGAAATCCGAGTTGGAAGAGGAATGGCATTATTCATCACTCGAAAAAATATTTATTGAAGAAAGGATCTACAAAGACAAGAAATTTGAAGATTCGGAAAATATGGACCAGGCAATTGCGCACATCGATATACGGCTGGAACCCTGGAAACCAAAACTCAAACGCGAAGTTACCCGCGACGATATCCTGAAGCTGATGGAAATTAAAATGGCGCGGATACTGAAATTCAATAAGGACAAGGCAGACGAACATTTAAAAGCTATTGAAGATGAAATTGCCGAAATTGAAAACGACATCCAAAATATCGTTCCTTTTACCATAAAATGGTTCGTGCATCTTAAAACCAAATACGGAAAAGGGAAAGAACGCAAAACCGAAATACGCAGTTTCGAAAATATTGTGGCCTCGAAAGTAGTAGTTCGCAATGAAAAACTATACCTCGACAGGAAAGAAGGGTTTGTTGGAACCGGACTTAAAAAAGCAGAATACATCTGCGACTGTTCCGATATCGACGATATTATTGTGTTCCGTCGGGACGGTACTTATTTTATTTCGAAAGTTGCTGATAAGGCTTTCATCGATAAGAACCCGCTCCACGTTGAAATTTTCAAAAAGGGCGACAATCGCACTGTTTATAATGTGGTTTATAAAGATGGCGAATCGGGTTTTTATTACATGAAACGATTTGCTGTAACCGGCGTTACCCGCGATAAAGAATACAATTTAACCATGGAAACCAAAGGTTCGCGCGTGGTGTATTTCTCTGCAAATCCAAACGGTGAAGCCGAAGTTTTAAAAATTGTATTGAAACCAAAACCACGTATCAAAAAGCTTATTTTCGAGGTTGATATGGGTGAACTGGCGATTAAAGGACGTCAGTCGATGGGCAATCTGCTTACAAAATTCGAAGTTCATAAAATCAACCTGAAGGAAAAAGGACATTCCACGCTGGGAGGCCGGAAAATTTGGTTCGATGAGGATGTTCTGCGCCTGAATGCTGATAATCGGGGCAAATACCTGGGTGAGTTTTCGGGTGAAGATAAAATTCTGGTGTTGTACAAAAGAGGAGATTATCAGCTTTATAATTTCGATTTAAGCAACCATTTCGAACCCGATGTTTTAACGATAGAAAAATTCGACAGTGGTAAAATATTGTCGGTGGTTTATTTCGATGCCGAGCAACAATTTTACTATGTAAAACGATTCGAAATTGAAGATTCTGAGGGTAAACTTTTCCGTTTTATAGGCGATAATCCTGACAATAAATTATTGAGTGTAACATGGGTTCGTTATCCCCGGCTTGAACTTGAGTTTAGTGGAAAATACTCAGATCGGGAAAATGAAATCATCGAAGTGGCGGAGTTTATTGGTGTGAAATCGTGGAAAGCAAAAGGTAAACGTTTGTCGAATTACGAAGTTGGAAACATTAAGGAAATAGAACCGGTAGTAAAGGACGAGCACGATAAACCTGAACCCGACGGAATTGTGGAACCGGAAGAATTGGAGGAATTGGAAACAATTGAACCCACAGAACCAAAGGAGCCCAAGGAAAAATTGAGTTTTGATGACATTCCGTTTGAAATAAAAAGGCCTAAAAAAGATGCTCCGGACCCAACACAAATGTCACTTTTTTGAGTTGAAAGTTGAAGGTTTAAAGTTTAATGATTCACAACTTTAAACATTGAACTTTAAACATTAAACTGTTTTTTTATGAGAATTTACCTGATAGGATACATGGGATGCGGCAAATCAACGCTGGGGCGCAGACTTTCTGAACACCTGAATTTGCAGTTTGTAGATATGGATCATTACATCGAAATGCGCAACCATAAAACAATTCCCCTGATTTTTGCTGAAGAAGGCGAAGCAGAATTCAGGAAAAAGGAAAGAAAAGCACTTGAAGAACTTTCTGAATTCAGTGATATCGTAATTGCAACCGGTGGCGGTGCTCCCTGTTTTTTCAATAATATCGACCTGATGAATAACTCCGGCAAAACCATTTACATGAACATCGATCCAGCAATTCTTGCCGACCGACTGCTTAAATCGAAAACCGAACGCCCTTTGATTAAAGGAAAATCGAGGGAAGAATTAATTGCTTTTATCGACGAAACTTTAAAAAAGCGGAATCATTTTTATCAGCAGGCTAAATTCGAAATAACCCATCCCGATATCGAATTAAAATTAATTGAGGAGATGATTTCCTGAAAACTTATTCATAGGTTCTTCAATTCGAATTACTGATTAGGCAGTTGTTTCCATTTTTAATATTTTTAAGCAAATTTAAGCGATGAATAATTCTGCTATCGAAATATTTAAAACAGAGGATGGGAAAACTGATATTAAGGTAAGTCTGGCGAATGATACTGTTTGGCTTACTCAAAAACAGATGTCACAGTTGTTTGAAAAAGATTCGGATACGATCGGCCTTCATTTAAAAAACATTTATAGAACAGAAGAACTGGAAGAAATTTGAACTACCGAGGAATTCTCGGTAGTTCAAATGGAAGGGAAACGAAATGTTTCAAGAGTTATAAAATGTTACAATCTGGATGCAATTATTTCAGTTGGATACCGGGTAAATTCAAAAAGAGGAACACAATTCAGGATTAGGGCAAACAGAATTCTCAAAGATTATCTAATAAAAGGATACACCCTCAATGAAAAAAAACTGATTCAGCAAAATGTACAGTTAAATCACATTAAATTAATCGCTTAAACCTAACAAGATGCAAACCAACAAGCAACTCGAACTCGCTTACAATTTTGTCCAATACACAGGGCAAAACATATTTTTAACGGGTAAAGCCGGAACCGGAAAAACTACTTTTCTAAAAAGTTTAAAAGAGAAATCTCCCAAGCGGATGATTGTTGTTGCACCAACCGGAGTGGCCGCAATTAATGCGGGTGGAGTTACAATCCATTCGTTTTTTCAGCTTTCGTTTGCGCCGCAAATTGGCATCGAAAACGAACAGGTCAGGCAAATGCGGTTTAACAGGGAAAAAATAAGCATCATCCGCAGTCTCGATTTGCTTGTAATCGACGAAATAAGCATGGTTCGCGCTGATATTCTGGATGCGGTGGATCGGGTGATGCGACGATTTAAAAACGGACGAAAACCATTTGGCGGTGCACAGGTTTTAATGATTGGCGATTTACAGCAACTGGCGCCAGTGGTTAAAAACGAAGAGTGGAACCTGCTGAAACGCGAATACGAAACAGTGTACTTTTTCAGCAGTAAAGTTTTAAAGCAAACTTCGGTTGTAAGTATTGAACTTAACCATGTTTTTCGCCAGCAGGACGACCGTTTTATTGCAATTCTCAATAAAGTACGCGACAATAAACTTGATAAGGATGCCGCAGATGTTCTTAATCAGCGCTTTTTACCAGGTTTTAATCCAGCCGATGATGAAGGATACATCACACTTTGTACTCATAATGTACAGGCTGACAGAATTAACGAAGCAAAACTGAGGGCAATTCCTTTAAAAGTGCAGGTTTTTGCAGCTAAAATCGAAGGTAAATTTCCTGATTATTCATATCCCACTGATTTTGAATTGAAACTGAAAGTGGGTGCTCAGGTAATGTTTGTAAAAAACGATCCTTCGCCCGAAAAAATGTTTTACAACGGTAAAATAGGAAAGATAACAGATATTGATGATGATACGGTATTTGTTCTTTGTCCGGGTGAAGAGAAGGAAATTGCTGTAACACCGCTTCAATGGGAGAACATGAAATATTCTATTGATGAAAGTACTGCTGAAATTAAGGAGGAAGTTGAAGGTTCGTTCAGTCAGATCCCGTTAAAACTGGCCTGGGCGATTACCATTCATAAAAGTCAGGGATTAACTTTTGAACGGGCAATTATCGATGCGGAAGCGTCTTTTGCGCACGGTCAGGTTTATGTTGCGCTCAGCCGGTGTAAAACGCTGGAAGGCATGGTTTTGACTACCCCGATTTCTCATCGGAGTATTATTAACGATGCAACAGTCAGTGGTTTTATTCAGCAGGTAGAAAATAATCAACCCGGAGAAAACGAGCTGTTAAATGCAAAACTTGAATATCAGAAAGAGTTACTTACTGAGCTTTTTAAGTTTAACCTCAGTTCATACCTTTTAGGTTCGTTAAACAAACTGATGAATGAAAACAGCTCCGTTTTACCGGGAGTTTTGATTGAACATTGTATAAAAATGGAGCGCGATTTTACCTTGGAACTGGTTGAGGTGGCAGAGAAATTTCAGAATCAGATTGAGCAGCTTTTGGCCGTTAATCCTGAAATTGAGCAAAACACACGTTTACAGGAAAGGATTTCAAAAGCCTCAGTTTATTTTTCTGAAAAAGTAAAAAATATTGTAATCGAAGGATTGGCAAAGACCGATTTGGATGTTGATAATAAAACACTTCGCAAATAAATCAATAATTCGGCGTCTCGACTTTTGGAAGATGCAGAAACAAAACTGGCGGGTTTTGAAGTTTGTAAAAATGGATTCGATGTTAAAAAGTTACTCGATGCGCGTGCAAAAGCTTTATTTGAAAATGAGAATCCATCGGTTAAAAAAACAAAGGCAAAAGAAATTGTAAGCCCCGAAAATATTCCGCATCCACTTTTGTATTCGCTTTTACGTTCGTGGCGATTTGAAAAAGCCAATGAACTCGGAATTCCAGTGTACATGGTTTTCTCGCAAAAAGCATTGATAGAATTGGTAAATTACCTGCCAACCGATTCATTTTCGTTACAAATGATCAACGGAATGGGAGCTAAAAAAATTGAACAGTTTGGGGCAGATATCCTTCAAATGATTCAGCATTACTGCGACGAAAACAACATTGATAAGGGCGAGATTCCGTTGAAGAATATTACGTCAAAAAAGAAAAAGGAGCCAAAGCCCGACACTAAAAAAGTTAGTTTCGAACTGTACAAATCGGGTAAAACGATAGCTGAAATTTCAAAGGAAAGGGGATTCGCGCAAACCACTATCGAAAGTCATTTGGCACATTATGTAGGAATGGGTGAATTGGATGTAAAGCAATTTTTAAACGAAGAAAAACTAAATAAGATAGTTGCATATTTCAAATCGGTTGAAAATAAAGGTTTTGGTGAGGCAAAAACATTTTTTGGTGACGAGGTAAGTTACAGCGAGTTGCGAATGGGAATGAGTTATTTAGAGAGTTTATAAATCGAAATCACCGGTTTCAGGCTTTCGTAGGTGTTTGACAAAACTTCATCCAAATCATCTTTTGCAAACCAACGTATTTCGGTAATGTTTTCGCCGGTTTCGGGAGTTCCGTTCTCATTTCCCTCATAAATCATTTCGAGCCAGGGGGTTTCTTTTAAAATCCATTGTTCGTAGTTTTCTTTCCAGGGAGATTGATAAATATGAAAAGTAGAAGGTAATTTTTTCGTAATTCTATGCCCTTCAATTCCGCACTCTTCTGCTACTTCCCGCACTGCTGCTGCTTCCGGTGATTCACTGTTGTCGATTTTCCCTTTTGGTAAATCCCATTTTTCATTTCGGTAAATAAAAAGCAACTTATTGTTTCTGATAACTACACCTCCTGCAGCCGGGATGGAAGTAAAAACTGGTAAAAACATATTTTTCCAGAAATTTTCAGGTGAAGGATGAATTAAGATCGCTGTCTTTGTTGTGGAATTGGTAAATTTAAGGAACCAGTTTATTACCTCATTTACCGAATTTAAGTTCTCTGTTATTACCGCTTCTTTAACAAATGAGATATTCCCCTTTCGGGTAATTACGATCTTCCTGTCATTTAAAAAAACTTCATACATTTGTTTTTTGAATTAAAATTGCACAATTTATATGAAATCTGTTGAAATAGAAGTAACAAAAAAATTACTTGAAATAAATACTATAAAAATTCAGCCAACCAATCCATTTACCTGGGCTTCAGGCTGGAAATCGCCCATTTACTGCGATAACCGAAAAATCCTCTCGTACCCAAAAACGCGCACTTACATTCGCGACAGGTTTGTTGATGTTGTAAAGGAAAAATATCCTCAGGCCGAGGTAATTGCCGGAGTTGCAACCGGTGCAATTGCAATTGGTGCTTTGGTAGCCGAGGTTTTGGGATTGCCGTTTATTTACATCCGTTCGAAACCAAAAGGACATGGTTTGGAAAACCTGATCGAAGGCGATTTGAATCCAAATCAGAAAGTGGTTATTATTGAAGATTTGGTGTCAACCGGAATAAGCAGTCTGAATGCAGCCGAAGCGGTTATTAATTTTGGTGGTGAAGTAATTGGAATGGTGGCCATTTTTACGTACAGTTTTCAACATGCCATCGACAATTTCAAAAAGGCAAATATCGAACTTACAACTTTGAGCCGTTATCAGATTTTAATCGACACAGCCGTTCAAATCGGCGAAGTTACAACCGATCAGATTGAAACATTAATGAAATGGCGCGAAGATCCATCAAACTGGGGGAAATAAAATAAAAAATAGCGTTATGGAAGAAATGATTCTGAAGGTAAAGGATAAAAAGAAAGTAGTTTTTCTTAAAAAATTGCTTTCACAATTTGATTTTGTTGAAATTGAAAAGAAAAAGGGAAAAATAGCTTCAGAACATTCAATATTCAATTCAGCTGGACTTTGGGAAAAACGCAAAACGAGTGAACTAGGTTTGAGGGAATCTGCATGGAGAAGGGGGGAATGATAATTTGCGATACAGATATAATTATTGAATTGTACAGGAATAATGAGCAGATTATTTCTGAATTAAAAAAAATTGGTGAGGAGAATATTGCTATAAGTGTAATCACGGCAGGAGAACTTTTCTTTGGTGCACTTAATAAAAGCGAACTTAAACAAATCGAGAAAGATATTAAAAGTTTGGATCTAAAACTGATTGACGAAAAAATCAGTAAGGTATTTTACAATCTGTTGCTTGAATATTCATTAAGTCATAAACTTGGTATTCCTGATGCGTTCATCGCATCAACTGCAATTGTTAATGATTTAGAGTTGTTTACTTTGAATGTGAAACATTTTAAATTTATAAAGGGTCTAAAACTTTATCAAATAAAATAAAACAAAAAAGGGAAAATGCCATTGTCAAAATACACAAGCAGTACAAAACTGGTAAACCACAACGAACAGGTGGTTTTCAATTACCTTTCAAATTTTCAAAACCTTTCGGCGTATTTAAACTCGGGCTTAATTGAGAAAATAACCGAAAAAATACCTCAGATTAAAATAACTGATTTTTCTTCCGACCAGGATTCGTGCAATTTTAATATTACCGGAATCGGTTTGGCCGAAATTCGGATTGTTGACCGCGAACCTTTTAAATCAATTAAAGTTGAAAGTTCGGGCGGGCTGCCGGTAAGTTTTACTTTTTGGATTCAATTAATGCCGGTTGATAATTTTCAGACCAAAATGCGCTTGACACTTCACATCGAAATGAGCATGATCATTAAAATGATGGCGGGAAATAAGCTGGAAGAAGGTATTGATAAACTGGCTGATACACTTTCTACACTGCCTTATCAGTAGGAAAGCCCCCATCCCGGCCTTCCCCCAAAGGGTGAAGGGGAAGAACAACAATAAAGAAACAAGAATCCAGCATTCTATTGTAATTTATGATTATCAGGTAGTTTTCAACATCCGGAAACCAGTATCGGGAACCCAGAACTAGCAAACAGTTTTCAGAATACAAACTCAATTTCTTTAAACATGTGCGATGAAAAAACACCGTTTCTTTCTTCCAGCACTAACTGACCATATTCGCCAATTCCTGTTATTCTTGCTTCGAATTGCTTGCCGTCTTTAGCGAAATCTGCCCATTCATTATTCCTGAAAAGATGTTTTAAATAAACAGTATCAATGTCTTTAAAACTGCCAAACTCCAATGCATTGTACCATTTGTTCAGATGATCTGAAATTTTTAATATAGCCTCATCAATGTCATAATCTTTTCCTGTAATTTGCTTTAAAGAAACTGGGTTGGGTGCGTCGGAAACAAATTTTTCCTGGTTCAGATTTAATCCAATCCCAACTATTGCCGATGAAAGATGACTGCCCATTACCGAATTTTCAATCAAAATCCCCGCAATTTTTTTATCTTGAATGTAAATATCGTTTGGCCATTTTATTGAAACCTGTTTTGTTTCGGTTTCCAAAAAATCAACCAAAGCCAGGCTTACTATTTTTGAAAGTTGAAATTGTTTGGCTGCCGGTAAAAACTCTGGAAACAAAATAAAACTTGCCAGTAGATTTTTACCGGGTTCACTTTCCCAACTGTTTCCCTGCTGTCCCCTGCCTTTTTCCTGGTGTTGTGCCAAAACGACAGTACCGTGCTCTGCCGCTTTCGACAAAACCAGTTGGTTGGCATAGTTGTTGGTAGATTCAACCTCTTTTAATCGGATAATATTTTTGTTTGTTAAAATCATTTAAATGATTGATACAATTAAACTATTCTTACAGAAAATGGTTTTGTTGTTTTACAAGTTTGCAATTGAAACAGAAGTTGTAATAATTCGCAAAATACACAAAATAAGACTAAAGCAAAAAGATTATCTTTGCAGGGAATAAAATTTATATGACAGTTATAAAAGGAGCAACGAATAAAATACTCGAGGGAGTTCTGGAAGGAATACAAAGAATAAAGGGAAAAGAAATAACCATAGTTGATTTAAATACAATAAACCATACTGAATGTGGTTATTTTGTAATATGCCACGGAACTTCCTCAACACAAACCAATTCAATTGCTCTTTCGGTTGAAGAAACTGTAAGGGAATTTACCGGAGTTGATGCCTGGCACAAGGATGGTTACAGAAATTCAATATGGATTTTACTCGATTATGGCGATATTATGGTTCATGTATTTCAGAAAGAAGCAAGAGACTTTTACAATTTGGAAGGGCTATGGGCTGATGCCAAAACAACAAAAATAAAAGAAGAAAATTAAATATACATCATGACAGATAACAACGAAAATAAGGATAACAAAAACCAGAATAATCCTTTTAATCAATTTAATCCGAACAGAAAAAATGATGGAAAGGGACCTAAATTCAATGCATATTGGATTTATGGTGTTATTGCCATTGTTTTTATTGTAGTTCAGTTTTATTTGAGTACGAGTCGCGGACCTGTTAAAACCACATGGAACGAAGTTCGTTCGACAATGCTTGTCAGCCAGGATATTGAACGAATTGTGGTTGTAAACGATAAAATGGCCACTGTTTATATTAAAAAAGACCGGCTCGAAAAGTATAAAACACAATTTGATGCAAATTTTGCGAAACCCGCTGAAACCGGACCACATTTTACATTCAATATTGGTTCGGTAGAAACATTCGAAAATAACCTGAAAGAAGCTCAACCAACTGGAAGTGAAGAGATTTCGCTTGAATACAAGGAAGAACGAAACTGGGCAGGTGAAATTCTTTGGACAATTGGACCATTTGCATTAATAATTCTGCTTTGGTGGTGGATATTCAGACGAATGAGCCGCGGCGGTGGTGGCGGTGCTGGTGGTATTTTTAGTGTTGGAAAATCGCAGGCAAAAATATTTGATAAAGACCAGAAAGTTTCTACCACTTTTAAAGATGTGGCCGGACTTACCGAAGCAAAACAGGAAGTGGTTGAAATTGTGGAATTCCTGAAAAATCCAACAAAATTTACAAAACTGGGAGGTAAAATTCCAAAAGGTGCATTGCTTGTTGGCCCTCCCGGAACAGGTAAAACCTTACTTGCAAAAGCGGTTGCCGGCGAAGCCGATGTACCGTTTTTCTCAATGTCGGGTTCCGATTTTGTTGAAATGTTTGTGGGTGTTGGTGCATCGCGGGTTCGCGATTTATTTAAACAAGCCAAGGAAAAAGCACCGTGTATTGTGTTTATCGACGAAATTGATGCCATTGGCCGGGCCAGGGGGAGAAATCCCAACATGGGGTCGAACGATGAACGAGAAAATACACTCAACCAGTTGCTAACAGAGATGGATGGTTTCGATACAAACACGGGTGTTATCATTCTGGCAGCCACCAACCGTGCCGATATTCTCGACCGCGCGTTAATGCGTGCCGGCCGTTTCGACAGGCAAATTCATGTTGAACTGCCCGACTTAAACGAAAGAGCCGAGATTTTCAATGTACACCTGCGGCCGTTAAAACTTAGCGAGGAATTGAAAGTAGATTTTCTGGCCAAACAAACACCTGGTTTCTCTGGCGCCGATATTGCAAATGTTTGTAATGAAGCAGCACTGATTGCCGCCCGTAAAAATCACGAATCGGTTGACAAACAGGATTTTCTTGATGCCGTTGACAGAATTGTAGGCGGATTGGAAAAGAAAAATAAAATTATCTCGATTGACGAGAAAAAAACCATAGCCTATCACGAAGCGGGTCACGCTACCATTAGCTGGCTGCTCGAACATGCCCACCCGCTGGTAAAAGTCACCATTGTTCCGCGTGGAAAAGCGCTAGGCGCTGCATGGTACCTGCCCGAGGAACGTTCGATAACTACAAAAGACCAATTGCTGGACGAGATGTGTTCGGCGTTGGGAGGAAGAGCTGCAGAACAACTTACTTTCAACAAAATATCGTCGGGAGCTCAAAACGACCTCGAAAAAATAACCAAGCAGGCGTACGCGATGGTAAGTATTTTTGGAATGAGCGAAAAAGTTGGGAATGTAAGTTATTACGATTCAACCGGCCAGTCTGATTTTTCGTTTACAAAACCATACAGCGAAAAAACTGCCCAGATTATTGATGAAGAGGTAAAAGTTCTTATCGACAGTCAGTATGTGCGTGCACTTGAAGTGTTAAGGAAAAATAAACCGGGACATGAAAAACTGGCCGATCTGCTGCTGGAACGCGAAGTTATTTTCAGTGAAGATTTGGAAACGATTTTTGGTAAACGCCCATGGGACAAGAAACATGTAATACCTGAAAACGGGACATCAGAACCTGTAAAAAGTGATACTGAAAACAGAGGTTCCTGGGATGAAACGTTGGATATAACTCCGGAAATTAAACCTGTAAAATAAAAATTATGAATCCGGCCAGGGAAGAAATACTGAATAAACTGAAAAGTGCTGTTCATTCAGTACCCGAAGAACCGGATTTAGAACAAACCATTTATCATTCTATCGATTTGCCCCTGGAACTGGCTTTCAAGGAAAATCTGGAAAAGATAAATGGGTTTGTTCATTTGTATGAATCAGAAGAAGAGCTTTTTTCAGGGTTGAAGGAGTTTCTTTCTTCAGTGCAAAAGGAGAATATTTTTTGCAACGAAGATGAGATCAGCAACCAGTTAAATGCTTTCGGAATACCATTTCAGCAAAGCGCTGAATTACCTAAAAATGTTGAGGTTGGAATTACCGCCTGCGAATTTCTGATAGCACATACCGGTTCGGTGATGGTAGGTTCGGCGCAAAAAGGAGGGCGGCAAATGTTTGTTTATCCACCTTTGCATATTGTAATCGCGCATAAAAACCAGTTGGTCGGTTATCTCGAAAAAGCCTATGCCGGAGTCCGTGAAAAATACAAATCTGGTTATCCATCACAAATTGCACTGATTACCGGCCCAAGCCGCACTGCCGACATCGAAAAAACACTCGTTCTGGGTGCTCACGGGCCGCGGGAGTTGAGGGTATTTTTGGCTTGAAGCATAATTGCAGGTAATTAACCTTAAAAATTGAGATATTTACAAGGTTGAATTGGTTTTTTGAATTAAATTGCAAATAAAAAATGTACACTTATAAAATACATCTGCACAAGGAAGAAGAAGGCGGTTTTACCGTTACTGTTCCTGCTTTGCCGGGTTGTGTAACATATGGCGAAAATGTGGATGAAGCCATTGATATGGCAAAAGAAGCCATTCAACTGTATCTTGAAGAGTTAAAGGAACGGGGAGAAACAATTCCTGACGACAGCAAAACGCTGGAATACTCATTAAACGTTATGTAGGGATGAACCTAAACCCGAAACACCTTATCAGGATTTTGGAAAGCAATGGATTTATCTACAAACGTTCCAAAGGATCACACCAGCTATATTTTAATCCAATCTCAAATAAAACAGTAATTGTCCCGTTCCATTCAGGAAGGGATTTGAAAAAAGGTACTTTCTTAACCATACTTAAACAGGCTGGAATCGAAAAAGAAAACCTTGAATAGTCTAAATTTTATAAAGATAATGCAACACTCGTTGCAAACGAGGAGATGTTGCTGGCGCGGAGTTGTAATACGTACCTCAGTCTTTGGTTGACAAATAAAGCTGCAAAAAGAAGACTTGGAATTGTATTTTTTCCAAATGATTTAAAGATTGATTTACTTATCTTTGATTTACTTTCAAAATTGCCCAATGAGCCAAAAAACAAGTTTTATAATTCCGTCCAGTCAGTTGACTGGGGCGCCGATTACAAATCGGCGCCAGCAGATGGACTTCGTAGTAGCAAAAATTATATACGGCGCAGATAATAAATCGGTTATGCACCAAAATTATCCTGATATATGCCCCCAATGTGGTTTTACAACTACTCATAAAGTTAATGACAACTTTAAGCTTGTAAAAAGTAAATATGATGTATCATGCACATGGGATGGTTATGTAATAGTATCTAAACCGTTTAGGGATTTTTGTTTGCATCGCGGATATAAGAACATAAATTTTCTTAGCCTAAGTCTTAACCCTGATTTTTTTACTTTCAACATTGACAAAATAATTAAACTTAACTATGAGAAAAGAAATGTTCAATTTACTAGGTATTGCGGAATATGTAACAGACATGATGAAGTTATAGGAGCCGTTCCTTCGTTTGTAGAGGATAGTTTTATGGTTGAAGAAAATTCCTTTTATAGGTCGGAATATGAATTTGGCAGCAGAAATCGAAAACATGCCTTGGATATAGTAAGTTTAAATGTAGCCCAAGAATTGTCGAAACAAAAATTTAGAGGTCTTTACTTTTGTGATGTTTTGACCTAATACAATTCCCATTCTTCGGCTTAAATTTTTATACCGTTATCAGTGCAATATTCTTCCAAGCTTTCCCCCAACGGGGGAACGGGAAGGGGGCTTTCCGATATTTTTCATAAAAACTTTCTCTTTCCGGCTTCCATTTATTTTTTACATTTGCAGAATTAATAAAACAGGACAGGATTGATTTAAAAAAAACCTGATAAATTGAAAGGACTCGTTAAAAGAAGCATTACCGGAATTGTGTTCGCAGCTGTTATGTTGGCTGGTATAATTATTAATCAGTATGTTTTTGCAATTGTTTTTACTGTTTTTTTACTGCTTACCCTTTGG
The DNA here is from genome assembly GCA_041737765.1 of Draconibacterium sp. Taxonomy (GTDB): domain Bacteria; phylum Bacteroidota; class Bacteroidia; order Bacteroidales; family Prolixibacteraceae; genus Draconibacterium. The sequence continues at coordinate 90,981 of JBGSRA010000048.1, forward strand.
GAGTTTTATAAAATCAGTGAAAATATCGGGTACGAACCTTCAACCAAAATCGGTTTAATCAGCGGATTTCTGCTCTTCATTATTTTCTTTTTTGCCGCCAACCATGTTATACCACAGAAATACATCTTTTTATCGATTCTGATTCCGCTTGTCACATTGCTACCCGATTTGTTTGATAAACGGAAAAACGGCTTTAAAAACAGCATGATTACGATTGCCGGGATTATTTATATCGCCCTTCCGTTTAGTTTGTTAAGCTTTATTCTTTTCCCTGCAAATGATGCCGAACCAGAATTTTATCCATGGATTTTGATCGGTATTTTTATCATCATCTGGATGTACGATTCTATGGCGTATGTTTTTGGTTCGTGGCTGGGTAAACATAAAATATGCCAGCGCATTTCGCCCAAAAAATCGTGGGAAGGATTAATTGGGGGAGCCGTTTTTGCCGTTATTACGAGTGTTGTAATCTCTAAATTTTTTCTTGAACTCGGCATGATCGACTGGATTGTCATTTCATTACTGATTATAAGTTTTGGCACGTCAGGCGATTTCTTCGAATCGAAACTGAAACGCGAAGCCGGCGTAAAAGACTCGGGAAGTATTTTACCCGGCCACGGTGGAATGCTCGACCGGTTCGACACGGTACTTTTTGCCGTACCGGTAATTTTTGTCTGGATATATTTATTTGGAAATATTTAAACGATGAAGATTCATAAAGAAGGGAAAAAAATAATTCCCATCGCATTTTTTACGATAGCCGTTTTGGATGTAATCATCTATATTTTTTTACAGGATTACCTGATATTTTATTTGCTGATGACGGCCTCGCTTGTTTTAGCCGGACTTGTGGTTTATTTTTTCAGAATTCCCAACCGGGAAATTGATAGAAACGAAAATCATGTTCTTGCCCCTGCCGATGGGAAAATAGTTGAAGTGATGGAAGTGTTCGAAAATGAATATTTTAAAGACAAAAGAATTCAGGTTTCGATTTTTATGTCGCCGCTAAATGTGCACCAAAACCGCGCACCAATTGGCGGAGAGATAACTTTTATAAAACATCACAAAGGAGCATTTTACCCCGCGTTTGTCGAGAAATCGTCGCACCTGAACGAAAGGTGTACCACGGTTTTTAAAACAAAAAGCGGCACCGAAGTTTTGGCCAGGCAAATTGCCGGAAGTGTTGCCCGCCGGATTTGCAACTATAAAAAGCCAGGCGATAAAATCGAACAGGGAGCCGAGTATGGATTTATCAGGTTTGGTTCAAGGGTCGATGTATTTTTACCTCTCGATGCTAAAGTAACAGTTAAAAATGGAGATGTACCTGTTGGAGGTAAAACAGTTATCGCCACAATTTAAAATAAATTGAAAAAAATAATCGGTCAGATACCCAATTTTATTACCTCTCTCAACCTGGTTTCAGGTTCGGTAGCGGTAATTTTTGCCATCGACGGACATTTGGTGTGGGCGGCTATTTTTATTTGTGCTGCTGCAATTTTCGATTTTTTAGATGGCTTTGCTGCCCGTGCTTTAAAAGCATACTCTGAAATTGGAAAGGAACTCGATTCGCTGGCCGATGTTGTTTCTTTTGGTGTGGCTCCCGGAGCCATCCTTTTTACTTTACTCGAGTTTTCGCTGTTTGGTAAAAACGACCCTATTCAGGAAATCAGCGGAAAGTGGTTCGAATGGCTAATTCTTTTCTCCGCATTTCTGTTGCCTGTGTTTGGAGCAATTAGACTGGCACGTTTTAACACAAATACTTCAGACGAAAACTTTTTTCGTGGATTACCAATTCCAGCCAACGGATTGTTTTGGGCAGCAATGGGATTAATGCTTCAATCTCCAAAATATGCCGAATTTCTGCCACTGGTTTATACCACAAAAAACCTGGTTTTCCTGGGTATTTTTATGTCAGGGATGATGGTTTTAACCATGCCCATGTTTTCGATGAAACCCAAATCGCTGCGGTTTGCCGAAAACTGGTACCGTTACCTTTTCCTGGGTTTGTCGGTTTTACTTTTAATAATATTCAATGTTTACGGAATTGCGCTTGTAATTTTCCTGTATATTCTGCTGAATGCAATCTTCTACCTGCTCAAAGTGAAATTTTAGAAATTTCTATAATTGAATTCTTTGAATTCTGAAAGTTAAGGTTAACAAAAAAAAAGTTATAGCAATGAAGATTACCATAAGTTTGGCTCTAATATTCTCATTATTTTTCATTTCAAAAAAAAATTGTTTAGCACAGTCATTTGAGCTGGCCGGAACTTACACCACAAGCGATGCAAACTTTTTCAAAAACACACTTGGAATAAGTTTTGCTTATGCCCATCATTTTAAAAAGCAATTCGTTTTTGTGGAGTTGAAAACTGCCAAAAAGGGGAATAATTCGTTTACAAGTTTTGATTACACAACCAGTGAATTTTATAGAATAGTATCTGTAAATGGCAGTTTTTCAACATCGAGTGTGAATATTGGTGCAGCTCAGAAATTATTTACTTCTGATTGCCTGGAATTCTCGGTTGGCGCTGATTCAGGGTTAAATTATTATCAGCAGGATAACGTAGTTACATTCATCGGGTTGGATAAGGAAAGGAATGAAATCATCTATTTTTACAACGAGAGTGAAACTGAAAAAAGGAAAAACAAATTTGGAATTGGCGCTTTTATTGACATGGAATTAAAAAGAATATTTTTTGACAATCTCTCCATATTCTCAAGGTTGAACATATATCATTCTGATTATATTGATAAACCTATTATACGAGACGATGTTCCGAAAACTTCTAAAATTAACAGTGTCAGTTTCAGAATAGGTATAAAATATAGAATTCCTTCTGCTAAAGGATAGAAAACTAAAGACATAAAAAAGCCCCTGTAAACGGAAGAAGTATTTTCCTGCGGAAAATATTAATAATACACCATGACAAATTAACTTCCGAATACAGAGACCTGTTTTTTTGATTTATTTCTTTTTTGAAATAGTTTCAGTGTATTGAACAACCAAAAACGGAAGTTGTTTTGGGGAGAGTTAAAAAAAGTCGAATTAGTATGATATCCTGAACTTATTTCAAAGGCGCTGCAAATTTCAATACATCTTCTTCTGTAATTTCCTGCTCACATAAAATAATCAGTCGTTCTATTACATTTCGAAACTCGCGGATATTGCCTGTCCAGTTAATTTTTTGTAATTCCGAAATGGCATTTTCTGAAATGGTCTTTTTTGACATTCCATATTCGTCGCAGATAAGCTGAATAAAATGGTTGGCAAGCAGTGGAATGTCTTCTTTTCTTTCATTCAACGAAGGCACATGAATGAGAATTACACTCAGCCGGTGGTATAAATCTTCCCTGAAATTATTTTCTGCTATTTCAGCCGAGAGATTTTTGTTGGTAGCTGCAACAACACGAACATCCACCTTAATGTGTTTATCGCCGCCAACCCGGCTGATGATGCTTTCCTGCAATACGCGCAGAACTTTTGCCTGCGCCGAAAGACTCATATCGCCAATTTCATCGAGAAACAACGTGCCACCGTTGGCTTGTTCAAATTTGCCAAGGTGTTGTTTTACTGCCGAAGTAAACGACCCTTTTTCGTGACCAAACAATTCGCTTTCGATTAATTCAGAAGGGATTGCGGCGCAGTTTACCTCAACAAACGGGCCCGCTGATCGGTTACTCTGGTCGTGAATCCGGCGTGCAACCAGTTCTTTCCCAGTACCGTTTGCGCCTGTTATCAAAACACGCGCATCGGTTTTGGCAACCCGGTCGGCCATTTCAACCACAGCTTTCAGCGCCGGCGATTCGCCTACTATCTCAAATTTTTTGTTGACCTTCTTTTTAAGGATTTTTGTTTCGCTTACAAGATTTGATTTGTCCATTGCATTCCGAATGGTTATCAACAAGCGGTTCAGGTCGAGCGGTTTTTCAATGTAATCAAACGCCCCTTTCTTGATTGATTCAACAGCTGTATCGATATTTCCGTGCCCCGAAATCATAACCACAGGTGTGTCGGGAGCAAGATTTACCAATTGTTCAAGTACTTCAATCCCATCCATTCCGGGCATTTTAATATCGCAAAGTATCATGTCGAACACACTGCCTTTTACTTTTTCGAGCCCTTTAATTCCATCTTCGGCAAGGTCAACCGAATATTTTTCGTATTCAAGAATTTCTTTCAAAGTGTTGCGGATACTGCGTTCGTCGTCGATTACAAGGATGCGTGACATAAATTTCTGAGTTATCAAATTAAAGGTCTAAAAATAGTGTAAGTTCTATGGATTTAAAACCGTATAGAAAAAAGAATTTTGAGTCTGACCTTATTTTATTTTGATGAGTGAGGCAGAATTTTATTCAACAAGTTTAAAATCCAGATAATCGTAATTCATATTTCCGTGCGACATAGTTTTTAATGTGATTACATGAGTCCCTTTTTTCAGTTTCACAGTTGTTAATGAATCGATGCGGTTCCAGTGGTGCCATTGCCGCCAGTCAACCGGTTCCTTGTCGTTTCGGGTTGAAGGTATTTTTAATTCCGAAGTCAGTGGCTTTCCGTCCAAATCAAGCGCAATTCCGCCATCGCCGCTGGCTGTGTACATTATTCCAATCGAATAATCTCCGGTTTTATTTACTTTGACGGTGTAGTTTATCCATTCGCCGGGCTCAGTCCAGCCTGCATAATGCTGGTCTTTTTCAGGTTCCACAAGGTTAAATGCACTGTTGTCGATGGCAGGGTCCTGGAACTTAGTGTACGAAATATCAACTCCTTCATTCATCCTGAATTCGTTGAGGAAAGTTCCGTTTGCCGGATTTAACCTCCCACTGCCGTTATTCACTGAGTCGGTATCATGGTAGGCAACACCTTCACCACCTGTATCGTAAAACTCGCATTGAATTTTCCCGGGAATTTGCTGAATTTTGCCGTTCCAGGCTTTTCCCTTGTAGTTTTTTTGTGCATTGGTTTGTGCCGCAAATGCAATAAATATTGCAGTGCAAATAAGGGCAAGTTGATTTAAGCGATTCTTCATTTTTTAATTTTTATTGTTTAATTACTTCAAAACTTTCTTTCAGATAATCCGCTGAATTTCGTCCCACCTGAACTTCAAATTCACCCGGCTCAACAATTCGTTTCATGTCAATACCATAATACTGCAATTTGTCGGCAGTTATCAGGAAAGAGACCGTTTTTGTTTCGCCTTTTTTGAGTTGAATCCGGTCAAAATCCTTCAGTTCCTGAACAGGCCGTGTCACTGCACTTACCCTGTCGCGAATATAAAGCTGAATAATTTCGTCGCCGTCCATTTCTCCGGTATTGGTAACGTCAATGGTGACTTCAACTGATTCGGATGCGATTATTTTTTTCGTGTTCAATTTCAAATTAGCATATTTGAAAGTGGTGTAACTCAATCCAAATCCAAAGGGATAAAGCGGTGAATATTCCCCGTCGATATACGGACTTTCGTGGACGTATGGTTTCCGGTTGTAATAAACCGGCAACTGACCCACGTGACGCGGAAAAGTTACCGCCAGTTTTCCGCCCGGGTTCACTTTCCCGAAAACGACATTGGCAACCGCAGTTCCCTGTTCCTGACCCAAATACCAGCCTTCGAGCATGGCCGGTGCATTTTCTGCCAAGTAGTTTACAGAATGTGGCCGCCCGTTGATTAACAGCACCGTTGTTTGTTTTCCCAATGCAAAAATAGCTTTGGCCAAATCCTCCTGCCGACCCAATAAATCCAAATCGTAAACATCGCCGGTGTGGTCTTTCCACTCTTCGCGGCAGGTTAGCTCGTTGCCACCCATTACCAGCAAAACAGCATCGCAGGTTTTTGCCAGTTCAACTGCCTTTTGAATCCTGAGATTTTCAGCTTCCAATGTTTTTTCAGGCGCTTTTATGGTGGTGTCATTTTCATAAATTTTGAATCCTTCGGAATAAACCACTTCAAATTTTCCGTTTCCATAATTTGTCAATCCTTCCAAAATGCTGATTCCGGGAGAAATGTCGTTTGAATAATTGCCATAATGAACTTCGTCGGCATTGGGGCCAATTACTGCCAAACGTTTGATTTTATTTTCGTTAAATGGGAGTGTGCCGTCGTTTTTCAGCAGAATCATTCCTTCTTCAGCAGCTTTGAGCGCAATTTGCCGGTGCTTTTTTTGCATTTCCAGCTTTTCGTTTTCGCTGACTGTTTTTATGTAAGGTTGCTCAAACAATCCCATCATGAATTTATTCCGCAAAACACGGGCGATAGCCGAATCGAGCACTGATTCCTTTACTTCACCTGTTCGAATCAACTCGGGCAATTGGCTGAAACAGTAGTCTTTCCAGCTACTAGGACATTCAAAGTCCATACCGCCATTGATGGCCATTTTTGCTGCCTCGGCCTGATTGAGTGCTGCGTGCTGACGGGTTATCATCCGGTTCACGGCATCGTAATCAGAAATTACGTAACCTGTAAAACCCCATTCGCCGCGCAAAACATCGTTGAGCAGCCAACTGTTGGCATGATTTGGAACGCCATCGATTTCGTTGTAGGAAGCCATCACCGTTCGCACATTCGCTTTTTTTACCGCCATTTCAAACGGATAAAAATGAATTTCGCGAAGTACCCGCTCCGATAAATTACTGGGTGCCAGGTTGGTGCCACCTTCAGGTTGACCGTGACCAGAAAAATGTTTTGCGCAGGCAATCAGGTGATTTTCGTCTATCATTGGAGAACGGCCCTGCAATCCTAGAATTGCTCCGACTCCCATTTCTGCAATATGATATGGGTCTTCACCCAAAAACTCGTCCGACCGGCCAAATCTCGGGTCGCGCAATAAATCGATTACCGGGGTTGCGGCGTGGGTGATTCCATAACTGCGCATTTCTTTCGCCACAGCGCTGTAAACACTTTCAATCAGCTGAGGATTCCAGGTACTTCCCAATAACGGGGGAGCTGGAAAAACCGTTGATTTATCTTCGTTGCCTACAAAACCGTGGCAGCCTTCACCATTCGAAATGGCCGGTATTCCCAGCCGGGTTTGTTCCATCAAATATTTCTGAACCGCATTGAAACGGGCGGTATATTCATCCTGATTCATGCGAACCTGAAATTGCAGAAATCCGATTCCATTTTTCACAGTGTCGCCCAATGTTGCAATTGCTTTGCTCAGTATCTCCGGATTGCTGACGTCCATTTTCGGATGCCAAATATCGATTTGTCTGCATTTTTCTTCCAGCGTCATTCTACCCAACAAATCTTTTATACGCGACTCAATTGGAGCAGCCGGGTCTTTGTAAATTGGGTTTCGGGTGGTTTGTGCAGGAAGGATTCCACAGATAACTAGAAAGGATGCAAAAAATATCGGAAATTTGATTTTCATCTGTACATTATTTTAGTTCAGTTAAAGTTTCATTTATATTGGTATTCAGTTTAATAAGGTTTAAATTCATTTAGATGTCATTTTGCTACTAAGGTTGGAAAATGAAATAAAGTTTTACTTCATCAAAAAAAGTTAAATTTCAATTAGTCAGTTAATTGACTGTTTAGAACCTATCTTGGAAATAAACCTTAGTAGAAAAGTATAAGTAAAAAGAACACAACCTTATTTTTTAACCATCTGGTATGTTTTGATTTTTATTTTATTCTTTTAATATCCTCTCATTTTCACTGGAACAACTTTCCCATATGGAATCAGAAGTTCTGATTCGCAAGTATTATTTTGCGGTTTAAATTCTTGTAACCCGTTACTTGGTTAACTTCTTACGAGAATGCTACAAAGTGAACTTATTGTTTCAACAGTTTCTGACTCGTAATTCCGCTTTCACAAATAACTTTAATGATATAAATACCACTATTTAAATGGCTAATATTTATTTGATTTGAAAACAAAAGTTGGTTTAGTACTTTTTTCCCTTTCACATCATAAATAATCACTTCACAACCTTCTTCCACACCATTTAGATTCAATATTTGGTCAGTCGGATTAGGAAAAATTTTAATTGCATTTTTGGAAATTTCAACTGCCGGATTTATAATTTTATTTGCCAGTTTCAGAATGGTGCCAGCATCTCCAACAGCAAAAACATTGTTCTGTTTGGTTAAAAATATTGAATTTAAATGATTGGAAGTACCGCTCTTGTGAGCAATCCAATTGATACCACCATCAGTTGTTTTTAAAATAGCTCCTGAACTGCCTGTTGCATAACCAATGAGGCTATCACTAAAGCAGACTGAAAAAAACCAGTCAATATCTCTAACGTAACTTGCTACCCAATTCATCCCGCCATCGATTGTTTTGAGTATCTCAGACCCAAAACCAACAGCATAGCCTTTTTTAACATCTGTGAAATAAACCGAATTTAAGGTACTTGTGGTTCCGCTTTTTTGTATTTCCCAATTTGTTCCTCCATTAGTTGTTTTTACGATTCCTCCGCTGTCCCCAACAACAAATCCATTGTTTGCGTCTATAAAGAAGACTGAATTGAATCCATGCTTGTTGTCACTTTTCTGAATCTTCCAATGTGCACCGCCATCGGTGGTTTTCATTATTGTACCCTCTTCTCCAACAACATATCCGGTTGCGTTATCGATGAAAAAAATACTTTTCAGTCGCACAAATGTATTGCTTGTCAGAGCTTTCCAATTAATTCCTCCATCTGTTGATTTAAGGATTGTTCCATATTCACCAACAATATAGCCTACAAAAGTATCTGTAAAGAATACTGAAAAATAATTAGTTCCAAGATTTGATTTGTATGTTTGAATGGTCCAGCTCGTTCCACCATTTGTTGTTTTCAGAAATGAAGAACCTGATCCAACTGCAAAACCGTTTTGCTCATCAGCGAAATATACCGAATAGAGTCTGTTGTTTAATCCGGTCGAAAGTTTTGTCCAGGTTGTTCCAGCATCTGTTGTTTTTAAAATTAGGCCGTCATATCCAACAGTATAACCTACGTTTTCATCAGAGAAGCTGACTGACTCCAAATTGTTGTATCCTGTTTCAACCGTATTCCAGCTTGCTCCATAGTCTGTCGTTTTTATGATTTTTCCTGATTTACCAACAGCAACGCCATTCTTTGCATTGATAAAGCTGATTGAAAAAAGTATACTAATTTTAATTGAATCATTTTCCCAGGAGTTTCCTCCATTGGTCGTTTTTAAAATGGTCCCATAATCACCAACCGCGTAAATTGTATCAGCATCAATGGCAAAAATTGAACGCAACAGGTTAGTCGTTCCACTTTCCAGAAGTTTCCAACTGGTACCACTGTCAGTCGTTCTCAAAATAGTTCCCTTGTTGCCAACTGCATAGCCCGTAGAGTCGTTCGCAAACGTTACTGCATACAATGATTCTCCTAAAGTAGTTTGTTGATTAGACCAGTTTTTTCCACCGTCAGTTGTTTTTGAGATGATACCTGAACTGCCAACCACATAACATGTGTCACTGTTTAAAGTGCACACCCCATAGAAAATACGATTTGTTCCACTCTGTTGTGTAACCCAATTTTCTCCCTCATCAGTGGTTTTTAGAATCGTCCCGTTGGTTCCAACACAATAAGCGGTGACCGGATTTGCAAAATCGATTGCTGTTAAGTTGGCGTTAGTTTCGCTGTTCATTATTTTCCAGCTGCTTCCACCGTCAGTTGTTTTGATAATGGTTCCTCCACCTCCGGCGGCGAACACAGTATCGCTATTGATAGAAAAAACCGATTTCAAACGATTGCCTTGAGGTAATGGATTTTGCCATATCCATTCCTGGGGAAGTGCGGGCAGATTAAGAATAATTAGGATTATAACTGGAATTATCCATTTCATCCAGAAATATTTATAATTGCTAAATCGTATCATATTGTTATTAAGGATAGGTTACTGAACTGTTTTACCTTAATTCTTCAAGCATTAAGTAGGCATAGTAAAATTAGAATAAATCAGTGTTATTTAGATGCTATTTACTATTTTAATATCCTCGCAATTTCCACCGGAATTGCTTTTCCGTTTGGAATTTGCAGTTCGGCTTCGCAAGTGTTGTTTTGCGAATTTAAATCTTTGCTTTCTACGACTTCAATTTTGGCCGTAATTTTGAAATTTCCGTTTGCCCCTTTCCAGTTGATTCCTTTCAATCCCTCGGCGCAGGCCAACTCCATACTACCAACAGGGATGGAAGTTGATTTTGAATAATACTGAGCAATTTCTTTCCCATCAACATAAAAACGGATAAGGTGATCATCACCCAGGTTTGTGGCTGCGGTTCCATTATTGATGATGGAAGCCATAAAAATAACTTCATCACCTTCTTTTGGAAAGGCCGGCATGGTGCGGATATTTCTTACTGAAAGGTCAGGTTTTCCTTCTGCTTTGCTCAAAGAAAATCCAGTTTTAAGTGGCAGATTATCCGACGAACCACCAACCTGGACAATAAATTCGCCTTCAGGAACCTGATACGATTTGGTTGTTTCATTGTAGATATAAAATTCTTCGGGTGAAAGCACAAAAGTGATGGTTTTGGATTCTTCCGGATTCAGCCCGGTTTTTTCGAATGCACGCAATTGTTTTACCGGCATCTCAAGTTCAGGAATAATTTTGCCTGTTGATAGATAAAGTTGAGCCACTTCTTCACCAAACAATTTTCCAGTGTTTTTCAGGTCGAAGGAAACTTCAATAAAATCGCCAACTTTTGCATTTGCATTGTTAATCCTGATATTGCTGTATTCAAAAGTGGTATAACTCAATCCAAATCCAAAGGCAAATTCAGGAGTCAGATTTTGCGAATCGAACCAGCGGTAGCCAACTCCCCGGCTCACCATGTTCCTGAAATCGGGACTAATCGGAATGATTTGACTGTCGTCTTTTGGAATTGTTGCGGGTAATTTACCGGAAGGATTGTAGTTTCCGAACAGCATGTCGGCAATGGCACGACCGCCTTCCTGTCCCGGATAAAATGCATAAAGTAACCCTTTTACATTGTTGATAACCGGAGTAACGCTGCATGTTCCACCTGAAATCACCACCAAAATGATATTGGGATTTACCTTTGCGATTTCATTGATTAACTCGGTTTGCATTCCGGGCAGTAAAACGGTTTGCGATGGCCGGTCGGGACGGGCAACTGCACCGCCGCCTTTTTCATCGGCTTCCTTGTCGAGAAACCAGCCTTCTCCTTCCACAGTGCTGTCCAGTCCGGCAACAAAAACCACATATTCAGCAAGTTTTGCAGCTTCAATGGCCGCTGCAAATTGTTTTTTATCGGTGTCGTTAATGTTGCAGCCTTTGGCATATTTTACACGTTCATCGCCTAAAACAGCACGAAAAGCTTTTTCAACCGGAATCCGGTAGGAGGGGAGCACTTTCGAACTGCTGTTTCCGTCGAGCGGAAGCACTGCTGCATTTGGACCAATTACTGCAACCGATTTCAGTTTTTCTTTGTCGAGCGGCAAAATATTATTGCTGTTTTTCAGTAGCACAAGACTTTTCAGCCCGCTTTCGTAAACCAGTTCACGGTGTTCTTTGCTGTCGATTACAGTTTGTGGAATCACCGGGACACTGTCAATCATTCCTGAAATTACTTTTGTACGAAGTACATTTCT
>JBGSRA010000074.1:0-6094 GCA_041737765.1 Draconibacterium sp.
GCAGAACCTTTATTTTCACCCACTCACCGGTTCCATTATTTTAATGACATATCTTTTGATTCTACTTTGCTTGTAGCTACTAAAGTTCCGGCCAAAAGTATTGTTTTTGTTCCATCGTACCTTTCCGATTCCAAAATTCCTGTTTACAACACGCCCGAAGCGTTGACACTGATTGCAGATGTTTGCAAAGCGCCGCTTTTCCCGGTTTTCGACAGTTTTGTGTTGAGCAGGGGCGGTGTTGGCGGCAATGTTCTGGCGCTTTTTAATGTTGGCGAAGAGGCCGGCCGCATTGCAAAGGAAATTATTGAAGGCGCTGATTTGAGAAAAATTAAAGTTGACGATTCCAACTTTTACCAATATGTTTACAATTGGGATCAACTAAAAAAGTGGGACCTGTTGAATTCAAAAGTTATTCCCAAAAACAGCAGGTTTTATGGTGGGGAAATTAATTTTTTTGAATTATACAGATGGCAAATCGGCTTCCTGATTTTTTTCCTGATTTCCCAAACCTTGTTAATCTTGTATTTAATCAGACTGAACAAAAGGCAGAAAGACGTGATGAAGCAAAAAATTGAAACTGAAAAAATATACAGCCAGCTCACACGAGAGGACCGTTTAATGCGGATGGTGGAATTGACAGCCTCGCTTTCGCACGAATTGAGCCAGCCGCTTACATCAATACTTTACAGCGCTCAGGCCGGGTTGCGGTTTCTTAAATCGGGGAAACTGGATGAAAAACAAACCGAAGAAATTTTTGAAAATATTGTTGAAGACGATAAACGCGCCGGAAACTTAATCAGCAGCGTAAAAAACCTGATGAAACTTGAAACGCGTGAACCCGAGAAACTTAACCTGAACACACTCATTCAGGATACTCTACTGATTTTTAATGCCGAAGCCAAACGGAATAACATCGAAATCGGGCTCAATCTTGAAAAAAATCCGGTGTTTATTTTTGGTGATAAAATCCAGTTACAGCAGGTTTTGCTGAATTTTTTGTTCAACGGTGCTATTGCAATGGAAAAGAATGATGAGACTAACAAGAATCTTAACATCTTTCAGCGTGTTAAGAATAATGTTGTAACGGTGTCCGTCAGAGATGAAGGGCCGGGAATTGATGAAAGTATCAAAGAGAAAGTTTTTAAACCCTTTGTAACAACGCGTGAAAAGGGATTTGGAATAGGTCTGGCAGTGAGCCGTTCGATTATAGAAAAACACAACGGGAAAATTTGGGCCGGCAATGTTTTGAACGGCGGCGCTGAATTTTCTTTCAGCCTTCAAATTGTAAACGATGCAAAATAGAGAAAACATTTTTATTATCGACGACGATAAATCAGTCAGGCGTTCACTGTCGCTTTTTTTACAGTCGTCGGGTTATCAGGTTGAAACTTATGAAAGTGCGGAGGAATTCCTTGAAACTGAAAAATTTGATGGAGTTGGATGTATTATTCTGGATGTTAACATGAGTGGGAAAAGCGGTCTCGAATTGCAGGAAGAGTTGATAAAAACCGGTTCAGATTTGCCCATCATATTTATTACCGGAAAAGGAAATATTCAGATGAGTGTGAATGCAGTAAAAAAGGGTGCAGTTAATTTTCTTGAAAAACCATTTGGCGATGAAGATATTTTACATGCCATTTCTGAAGCCATTCAGCTATCGGGAGAGAAACACACTCAGATGATTGAAAAAACCGAAGCACAAAATCTTATCAAAATGCTTACACCGCGCGAACTGGAAATTATAAATTTTTTGCCCACCGGATTGCTAAACAAGCAGATAGCCGCCAAACTCAATATTGCGGAACAAACTGTTAAAATTCACCGCCGCAACATTTGCGATAAACTCGGGGTAAAATCTGTTCACGAAATCATCAGGATTGCAGAAAGGGCTGGGGTAAAACTGATGCGGTAGTAAAATATCATCATTTCCCGATATAACACCAAAGTACTATTTACTTGTATTTTCGATGAGTGTAACTTTGTTTCCATATCAAGGAAAATTTTCTACAAAGCAACCAACAATGGTGTATTTAATTGATGACGATAAATCGGTACGTAGGGGGTTCGAACTTTTTCTCAAATCAGCAGGAATGGATTACAAATCATTCGAAAACGCTGATTTATTTTCTTCATCGGTTGAGCCAAAAGTAAAAGACACAATCATTCTCGATTTAAATCTTCCGGGAACTTCAGGATGTGAATTTCTTCAAATTTTAAGAAACAAAAAAAATGATGTGCCGGTAATTGTTGTTACCGCTCATGATGAACTGCAAAGCCGGAATCTGTGCATGAAATTGGGCGTAAAAGCCTATTTGCGTAAACCCGTTGATGGAGAAGCTTTAATTGATATTATAATGAAATAATTAATTACAACACTAAAATTTAAATTATGATGAAAAAAAGTAAGTTCAGTTTGATAAGCACGGTAGTGATTGTGCTTATGGCAATAACCGCTTTTGTGAATGCACAAAACAAAAAGCCAAACATCCTGGTAATCTGGGGTGACGACATTGGTACCTGGAATATCAGCCACAACAACCGCGGAATGTTGGGGTACCGCACACCCAACATCGACCGCATTGCAAGCGAGGGAGTTTCATTTACCGATTATTATGCACAACAAAGTTGTACGGCTGGCCGCGCTGCTTTTATCAGTGGTTCGGTTCCTGTTCGTTCGGGAATGACAAAAGTAGGAATGCCCGGTGCCAAAGAAGGCTGGCAGAAAACCGACGTGACCATGGCCACCGTATTGAAGGCACAGGGCTATAGCACTGGTCAGTTTGGTAAAAATCACCAGGGCGACCGCGATGAACACCTGCCAACAATGCACGGATTCGACGAATTTATGGGAAGCCTTTATCACCTGAATGCCGAAGAAGAACCTGAAAACAGGGATTACCCGACAGACCTGGTTTTGGCAAGCGGAAAAACCTTTTATGAAACCTTCAAACCTCGTGGTATTCTGAAAACCAAAGCTGATGGAAAAGGTGGACAAACCATCGAAAACCTGGGGCCGCTTACCAAAAAACGCATGGAAACCATTGACGATGAGACTGTTGCCGCTGCCAAAGATTTTATCAGAAGGCAAGTTAAATCCGGTGAACCATTTTTTTGCTGGTGGAACGGAACACGCATGCACTTCCGCACACATGTGAAGGAAGAACATATTGGAATCTCCGGTCAGGATGAATACGGAGATGGAATGGTTGAACACGATATGCACGTTGGCGAATTACTGGCATTGCTTGATGAACTAAAAATTACAGACAATACTGTTGTAATGTATTCAACCGACAACGGTCCACACTACAACACCTGGCCCGATGCAGGAACAACTCCATTTCATGGAGAAAAGAACTCCAGTTGGGAAGGTGCTTACCGTGTGCCGGCTTTTGTAAAATGGCCGGGTCATTTTCCAGCCGGTACAACTCTTAATGGGATTGTTTCGCATGAAGACTGGTTGCCTACTTTTGCCGCAATTGCAGGTGATACTGATGTAAAGGAGAGATTAATGCAGGGAACAACAATAAATGGCCGGTACTATAAAAATCATGTTGACGGAGTTAATCAATTGGATTATGTTTCCGGAAAAGTAAAAGATTCACCACGTAACGGTTTTATTTATGTAAACGATGGTGGTGAAATTGCCGCCTTGCGTTATGGCGACTGGAAAACCATGTTTTTGGAAAACAGGGCGAAGCAACTACAAATCTGGCTTGAACCTTTTGTTGAATTGCGCGCACCATATTTGATAAATCTGCGTCGTGACCCATTTGAAAAAGCGCTGGAAGGTTCCAATACTTACTATGACTGGTATATTGACCGGGCTTATATTTTGGTATCTATCCAAGGATATGCATTTAATTTTCTTTCAACTTTTAAGGATTATCCACCGAGTCAAACAGCTGGAGACTGGAGTTTGTCGAAAGTTCAAAAAAGAATAGAATCGATGACGAACAGTGGTACAGGAGGACATTAGTTATAAAGACATAAAGTATGATTGCTCTGTCATTTGGCAGGGCAATCATCTTTTATAAGTGAAACAAAATCCGAATGTTTAAATTTTAACATTTAATGAAAAAAT
This sequence comes from Draconibacterium sp., assembly GCA_041737765.1. GTDB lineage: Bacteria > Bacteroidota > Bacteroidia > Bacteroidales > Prolixibacteraceae > Draconibacterium. The sequence goes on from JBGSRA010000074.1 coordinate 4,085, forward strand.
TTATTTTTCTTATGCTTTTCCTGGTTGTTTCTATAATTGTTCAAGCGCAGGATGAGGCAGCTGAACTCGCAAAAAAGCTGGCTAATCCGATTGCCAACCTTATTTCAGTGCCCTTTCAGAACAACACAGATTATGGCATTGGCGACTGGGATGGAACCCGAAACACACTGAACTTTCAGCCAGTTATACCAATCGGCATCAGTAAAAATGTGAATTTGATTACCCGGATGATTTTACCTATTGTAACTCAATACAATGTGACAGGCGAAGGTGAAAAGCAAAACGGTTTTGGCGATGTGTTGGTTTCGGCTTTCTTCTCGCCGATTAATGCTGAAAAACTTACCTGGGGGGTGGGGCCGGTTTTATTGATACCCACCGGAACAAACAACTACCTTACCACTGAAAAGTTCGGTATTGGACCAACAGCTGTTGCATTAAAGCAGGTTAATGGATGGACAATTGGCGGATTAATTAACCAAATATGGAGTGTTGCGGGCAGTGAAGAGCGACAGGATGTTAGTCAGATGTTTTTTCAACCTTTTGTGGTTTTTAACTGGAAAACAGGTGCAGGGGCTGGCGCAAACCTGGAGTGGACACAAAACTGGAAATCAGGTTCAACAACCTTATGGTTAAACCCTAACCTCAGTGCTGTTACAAGCCTTGGCAAGCAAAAAACACAATTCGTTATCGGGCCAAGGTTAAATCTCGCTGCGCCTGATGTTGGAAAAGCTGATTGGGGTTGGCGGGCCGTGGTTATTTTTCTTTTTCCAAAATAACATAAAGTATTTTTAAAAAATCAATATGAAAACACATTACATTTATAATTTTGCTTTTGCTGTCTTTTTAATTGGTTGTCAACCTGTTCAGAAACAAAAAAATGAAAAGGCGGAAATCGTAAAAACTGACCCGCTTCCTTCGTGGAATGAAGGCTCCGCAAAACAATCAATAATCAGTTTTGTGGAAGCGGTATCAAGCGAATCTAATCCGGATTATATAAAGCCCGCCGACCGCATTGCGGTATTTGACAACGATGGAACACTCTGGGCAGAACAACCTTATTATTTTCAGTTGCAATTTGCCATCGACAGGGTAAAAGCATTGGCTCCCGCGCATCCTGAATGGGAAAAAAACAAGCTGATTCAGGCTGTACTTGCCGATGATATACACACTGTACTTTCGTTTGGAGAAAAAGGTTTGATGGAGCTGATTATGACAACCCACGCCGGAATGACAACTGATGAATTCTCGCAAATAGTAAAGGATTGGATTACTACTGCCAAACACCCCAAAACCAGCAAATTATATAATGAAATGGTTTATCAGCCAATGCTTGAAGTGCTTGATTACCTGCGTGCCAACGGCTTTAAAACATGGATTGTATCAGGTGGGGGTGTTGATTTTATGCGGCCATGGACTGAAGAAGTTTATGGAATTCCGGCAGAGCAGGTGATTGGCAGTTCAGGAAAGGTTAAATTTGAAATAAAAGATGGAAATCCAGTTTTAATAAAACTACCGGAAATAAATTTTATTGATGATAAAGAAGGAAAACCGGTTGGTATTCACCAATACATTGGAAAAAAACCGGTAGCAGCTTTTGGAAATTCTGACGGCGATCTGCAAATGCTGCAATATACCGCTTCGAACAATTTGAAATCATTGTGTGTTTATATCCACCATACCGATTCAGTTCGCGAATGGGCCTATGATCGGAATTCCCATATCGGCAGGTTGGATAAAGGTATTGATGAAGCTGTTGCAAAGGGTTGGACGGTGGCGGACATGAAAACTGACTGGAAAAATATATATTTGAATAAATAAAATAATTGAATTAGGCTCTTTGTAAATACCTTATAAATGACTAAATTCAGAAAAAAATTATTAGCAATGGAGAACAAATTCAAAAGCCTGACTATTTTTGAGTTCCAGGAGCGTTTCCCTGACGAGGATTCCTGTTATGTCTATTTGAGTGAATTGAAATGGGGAAATGGTTTTATATGCCCCATCTGTGGA
>JBGSRA010000113.1:0-129959 GCA_041737765.1 Draconibacterium sp.
ATTAAACCAATCAAGGTCAAAAAGCATGGGAAAAAAGCCAAAAGTTTGTTCAAACATGGATTAACTTATATAGCTTCAGTGCTATTAAACGCTTTGTTCCAAGATGATATAGGAATTTTTAAATTTTTGTCATGTACTTAGTATGTTAAAAGTTAGGGATTCCATCAGATCCCAACTGTGGAGATACAGATGGAATCCAAAATCGTTGCCCAAATCATTTTAAAGCCTTAAAACGGTACTGAAAAGGGGTATTTCCGGTTTCGCGTTTAAAAAACTTGGTGAAATACGACTGATCGGGGAAATTCAAACGGCCTGCAATTTCGGTAACCGAAAGGTTGGTATGTACGAGCAGCCTTTTGATTTCGAGCACCTGTTTCGTCTTTATGATTTGCGAAGTGGTTTTACCGGTGAGCAGGGTAACGGTTTGGGTTAAATGATTGGGGGTAATGGCCAGCATTCCGGCATATTCGTTAACGGGCAGGTTTTTATGGTAATTTTCCTCCACCAACTGAAGAAACCTTTTCACCACGATATTACCGCGGCCTTTTGACAGCATGTTTTCATCGGATTTATACAAAACCGAACAAGAGGTAAGTATTAAATCGAGCACAGACCGCAGCAAATCAACCGAAAATTTTTCACCTTTTTCAATTTCATCAATTCCTTTTCTAAAAAGGGTTTCGAGAAACTCCACATCCTGTTTCGATTCCAGTATCAGTGGACGGTTTTCCTGCCGAATGGTAAAAAAGAAGGGAAATTCGATGAGCCGGTTTGGATTGGTTTGATTGATAAGGTAAAACTCCGGAGTGAAAATATAAATGTATCCTTCAATATCGCCGGAGAACTCGATTTTGTGCGCTTGTCCTGGTGACATAAAAAACACAGACGGCGGTTTTATTTCATATTTGTTGCCATCGATAACATGAAAACCCGAACCTTTCGATAGATACAACACTTCGAAAAAATCGTGTCTGTGCGGGTATTTCACGCTGAAATGACGGTTAGCATCAAACACTTCCACCTGGAACTGCTGGCTAACCCGCTCCTGTGAACTAAAATTGTGAAGGCTGTAAACCGGGATTTGTTCTGATTTGGAATTCACTTTAATTCATTTTATTCGTGGGCAAAATTAACTCAATGAAAAGAACCGTGCAACTTTCATTACGTAGGTTTTATTCAACCATTTAAAACAAAATATCCATACAAAATTCAGATGCAGATTCAGCTTAAAGTTTTATTTTTAACCCCGATGAAATTCAAGACTATACTCATATTTTTAATTGTTCTTATAACAGGGCAAATTTCATTTGCAGGATCATTTACAACAAACGATTCCTTCAAAATGATAGAACCATCTGAACGACCTGAATTCCATCATGTTGAATTCAATACTTGTCGGGATGTATCTTACTCCCCCTCTTCGGGAGGGGGTTGGGGGGAGGCTTTCCACAACGATTCAATCCACAAGCTTAATTTCAGGTACAAGGATAAAAAGCTGGGAATCAAACCTTTTATCGCCCCTACTCTTTTGATTGCCACCGGAACAGCACTTCATTTTTCAACCGATGCAAAAGAGAATTTTCAGGATTGGGTGCAGACAAATTTCGGCTATTCCGGGTCGATTGACGACTATATTCAATATGCTCCCGGAGTTGCTGTTTATGCCTTAAATGCCTTTGGTGTAAAAGGGAAAAACAATTTTGGGAACCGCACGGCAATTGTTGTAAAAAGTCTTTTGCTCAACGATTTGATGGTGTCGTCGTTGAAAAAATGGGTTGATTCTGACCGCCCAAACGGAGAACCACATTCATTTCCGTCGGGCCACACTTCAACTGCTTTTGCCCTCGCACATTTTATGCACAAAGAATATGGCGACAGAAGCATTTGGTACAGCATTGGCGCGTACTCGTGCGCCACAACGGTAGGAATAATGCGGGTTGCTAAAAATGCACACTGGATTTCTGATGTTGTAGCAGGTGCAGGTTTTGGTATGCTTTCGACCGAACTTGTTTATCTGACTCACCTTTACAAATGGGATAATGAGCACATTAAGAATTTCGATATTTTCCCCTGGCGAAGTAACCGGCAAAATGGTTTGACTATGGTTTATACTTTTTAATGCGGGAATGAGAGAATGCGGGAATGCGGGAATGGGTGAATGGGTTATCGAGTTATTGAGTGAATGTGTAATTGAGTGAAAGCAGTTTGTCAGTCTTTCAATTTAATCCGAAATTCTTCCCCAGCAATTATTAACTAACAGTCACCATCTATCTCAACCAATCACTATCAATCTCAATTCTTCCATCCAGCATCCTAAAATCTAGTATCAAGAATCCAGTATCAAGAATCCAACTACAAAAAATCTTCCCTTACAGGGTAGAAACTGTCGATTAAACGAACGTTTTTGGTTATTAATTTTACAGTGTGCTTTAATCCCGATGGAATAGCATACATATCACCTGCTTTTAAATGCTGGTCGGGTTCACCTTCGCAGTAAAATATAATTTCGCCTTCCGCAACATAGGATGTTTGCTGGTGTGGATGCGAATGCGGTGGATCGGGCACTTCCCAGGGGCCATTGCTGAAATCAATAATTACTGTCATTAATTCATCAGTGCGTATGATTTTGCGTTCCAGTCCTTCTTTTACTTTAATTGCCGGAACTTCGTTGAACTTTAGTACTGCCATAATCAGATATTTTAATTTGGGGTTTAAGATAATAATTCAGAGAATTATACCGATTGCTGAAATGAAAATTAAATAAGAATTACTACAAATATTAATCAGTTTTTTAATTCACGAAGGTGTTTATAGTATGGCAATTCAGGAGATATTTTTCCCCTTCTTTTTTTCATGCCTTTACTGCTTTTTTCCGGATCAACCCACTTATCGTGGTTAAGTAAAATACAAATACCTGCCGTAAGCGAAAAGGTTTTATTATTTGCCGGATGGTAAAATGCAATCAGATTATCAGTTGCCAAAAATGCCTGAAAAAAATCTCCTTCGTACTGAACTCCACCTCCGATTGAAACATCGTTTACTCCATGCAAATTAATATTTTCGAATACAGAAAGATTAGGCCAGCTTTGCAAAGCACTAATGGTTAGAATATTCTGAAAATTGTTCTTCTGAAATGCGGATTGATCTGTAATTCCGAATTTCAATTGATCTGAAAAAGTATATTGATAATGTAAAACTGTTTTGGCAGCCATGCCTAATACAAAATCTGATTCATATACAACCGGTTGCCATACATTCCGAACACTATCCTTTAAAAAGTCAATCAATACATTGGGATTTGTATATCCAGCTTCCTCTGGCCAACGAACTGCATTGATCAAATCGAATCCAACATAGCCGAATTTATCATTTTGCTTCATTACATTCGCATTGTTGCTATACCATATCGCACCCAAATCTCTTACCGCTGCGGAAAAACTGCTTCTCTTGTTTAAACGGTAATTGATGCCTAAATCAATTGCTAAACCTTTATTTTGGTACGCTTTCATATATTTCGAAAAAGCTTTATCAGCATCTGCACTTTGAATTGTGCTATCGTTTCGCAACTTAAAAGTAATTGGCAGCATAAAGTGACCGTATCCATTCGATAAAAAATTGATAAGACTTGCATCAGGTGCAGTTTCAATTCCGTAATTCCATTCATCAGCATCCAGTAGGGCAGCACCAAAAAGCAGTTTGGCATGTACACCGGCATCTAGTTTTCTGTTTACCTTTCGGGCATAACCAAAAGCAAATTCGCGATAACCGTTTGTTAATATTTTAAGTGCATTGCTGTTAAAATTTTTGTATTCAGGTTCAATATTTCCGTTTACCAGAAACTCGATTAAATCTTTTTTAAACTTCAAGAGTGAATTAACATTTTCTTTATAATAGAAACTGTACACTCCGCTTTTATGTGGGATACTCACAAAGGCCATCGGAACTGCAGCATCCTGCCTGAAAAAGTTATTTTCAATGATGCTGTTGTAGAAATTGTCTATATCAATTACAGGACTTCCGTTGGGTGTGGTTATCAAATCCGAAATTTTAAAACTTCCCTGGTTAATAAATGAAAATCCCGCCAGTCCTGCAACTGATAATTCAATTGCCTTATCAGTACGCATATATGCCGGATTATACATTTGTGAATAAAAATTATTGGGAAGCATAAACAGAGAGCCTGTAATTTGTGCAAAACACTTTCCACCGGGCAGTAAGCTCAAAAAAAGAAGAAAACCAATTAACTTAATACTTTTATGGAAGTTTATCTTCATTGTCTGGGTTGAAACTTACCAATTACCACAATTAACACTTCTATCGGGTAATGCGCGTTAATGGTATCATTTTGATTAATAAAATCTGTTTCATCAAACCATGAACTGAATTTAACCCTGTTACCATTGTTAATGCTTTCGATTTGAAGCGAATCCAACTTCACCGAATATACTGTAGTTAAAGGCTTTACAGGAGTTTGACCAAAATTGGCACCATCAAAAGCAGGTGGTAAAACTGGTGGGCCGAGGTTTCCGGTATTTCTCTTGTTGAAAAACTGAAGCTGCAGGTGTAAAGGAAACGGACAACTATTGATAACAGTAAACTGCATCGTAATGTCAGACAATTTGTAAATACCCTGTACATCAAAATGAAAGCTGTCAATTATTGTCGATGGATCAAAAATTAAACTCGTTGGAATAGTTATATCAGGAGAATTCATGTAATCAAGCACAGTCTTAGTTCCAGGCAAATCAGGGACAGGTGTTTTCCAGTCGTGAATAAAATCTCTGAATTCCAGCACATTAGCATTCTTGTCTTTTCCCGTAAACAGCGGCAAAACCAGATTTATTCCCCAATCCTCCTTTATTGTAATTTCGTCGAATTTAAATTCATCGGTCTTGCATGAATTGTAAGTAAAAATCACAAGGATGGTAAACATGTAAACTGAATATTTTTCCCAAAATATTTTCATAAAAATCCTTCCTTATTAAGAAATGTAAAAATATAAAAATCCTGTTCGAAACAAGGTACTTAAAATCATTTGAAAAAGAATAGCTTTGCAAACTAAAATAATACGTCTAGCTCGTTAATTAACAATGGTAGCTGAAAAAATAACTTTGCAAAAACAGTGGCATGTTGTTTACACCCGTTCACGTGCTGAAAAAAAAGTACAGCTTGAACTCACATTAAAAAACATAGAAAGCTTTCTTCCATTGCAAAAAAAATTACGTCAATGGAAGGACCGCAAAAAATGGATTGAAATGCCATTAATGACGGGTTACTGCTTTGTACATATTTCGCGGAAGGAATATGATGCGGTACTGCAATCCAATAACGTAGTATGTTATGTTCGTTTCGAAGGTAAAGCAGCCGTTATTCCCGACTATCAGATCGATGCGCTGAAGCAAATGCTGAAACAATATGATTTTGAAGTAAACGTAACCAACGAGAGTTTTGCTCCGGGTAAAAAAGTGGAAGTGATTGACGGCCCCATGATAGGACTGCGGGGTGAACTTGTTAAAGCATGGGGAAAAAACAAATTTATTATCCGCTTTAATCAGATCAGCAGTGTTGTATCGGTTGAAATTCCAGCCGAACATCTTAGTTTACTTCCCGAAGAACATTTACAAACAGAAAAATGAGTATCAAACAAAAATATTTCCCCCACTTACAGGATATTACCACAGCAAAAATTAACCTGAATGACGTTATTACTCAAACGCCTCTTCAAAAAAACATCAATCTTTCGGCTGAATTCGACGCAAATATATTGCTGAAACGCGAAGATTTACAAGTAGTTCGTTCATACAAACTACGGGGAGCGTACAACAAAATCGTACATCTTACTGCCGATGAATTAAAGCACGGTGTGGTTTGTGCCAGTGCCGGAAACCACGCACAGGGAGTTGCTTACTCATGCCAGAAACTTGGAATAAAAGGCAAAATTTACATGCCTACCACCACTCCGCAGCAAAAAATAAAACAGGTAAAAATGTTTGGGAAAGAGTTCGTTGAGATAGTTTTATCAGGCGACACTTTCGACGATGCTCAAAATTCGGCAGTGCAGGATTCCAAAAAAACGGGCATGGCTTTTATCCATCCGTTTGATGATCCACAAATAATTGAAGGACAGGCAACCGTTGCACTGGAAATATTACAGGCTACAAAAGAACATATCGATTTTCTATTTATTCCGATTGGTGGCGGAGGACTGGCAGCCGGAATGGGAGCCTATTTTAAACAGGTGAGCCCGCAAACCAAAATCATTGGTGTTGAGCCTGAAGGTGCACCATCGATGCTGAAATCGCTGGAAGCCGGACAGGTTGTAGAATTACAAAATATCGACAAATTTGTTGATGGCGCTGCTGTTCAGAAAGTTGGCGAATATACTTTCGAAATTTGCAAACAGGTGGTTGACCATATTATTACTGTTCCTGAAGGACGAATCTGTACTAAAATTCTGGAACTCTACAACCAGGATGCCATTGTTTTGGAACCAGCAGGGGCTTTATCGATAGCCGCGCTTGATTTTTACCGCGATGAAATAAAGGGGAAAAATGTGGTTTGCGTTGTTAGCGGCAGTAACAACGACATTACCCGCACCGAAGAAATAAAAGAAAGGTCGTTGTTATACGAAGGATTAAAACACTACTTTATTGTGAGGTTTCCACAGCGTGCCGGTGCTTTGCGCACTTTTGTTGACGTGGTGCTTGGCCCAACCGACGATATTACTCATTTTCAGTATTCGAAAAAAACCAACCGCGAAAAAGGTCCGGCTGTTATTGGAGTTGAAGTGCAAAAAAAGGATGATTTTAACGGGTTGATTCAACGCATGGAAGAAAACGGTTTTATCTACGAATACCTGAACAAAAAACAGGATTTATTTCAATTTCTGGTGTAACGATTTTTTGTGTAACGATTTTTTGTGTAGAGATGCACGGCCGTGCATCTCTACACAAAAAATCTGTACCGTGCATTTTTACAAAACACAATTCACCTCTCGTTCCAAATCAACACCAAATTTTTCAAAAACTGATTGTTTTATTTTTGTTGAGAAATCAAAAATTTGTTGCCCGGTTGCCAAACCGTAATTTACCAAAACGAGCGCCTGCTTTTCGTGAACACCAACTTCCCCCTCGCGAATTCCTTTCCATCCGGCTTTTTCGATAAGCCAGCCTGCTGCGAGTTTTGATTTTCCATTGTTTGCCGGGTAAACCGGAATATTTTCAAATTGAAGTTTCAATTTTTCTGCAATTTCAGAATCCACTTCCGGATTTTTAAAAAAGCTGCCAGCGTTTCCAAGTTCCTTTGTATCGGGTAATTTCGATTGCCGTATTTCGATAACAGCTTGCCTGATTGAAGCTAGATTTACTTCTCCATTTGCCTTTGCCTTTTCTTCCACCTGCCCGTAACTGAGAATAAATTCAGGAAATTTTTCGAGCCGGAATACAACTGAGTTAATGATAAAACTGTTTTTGAGAACGTTTTTAAATATACTGCTCCGGTAACCAAATTCGCACTGGTCTGCCGAAAACTCCCGGGGTAAACGGGTATTTAAGTCGAACCCTTTCACTTTTTCAACCACGTTGCCAACTTCCTGTCCGTAAGCGCCAATATTCTGAACCGGAGCTGCACCAACTGATCCCGGAATCAGCGAGAGATTTTCTATTCCACCCAACTGGTAATCTACCGCATACTGAACAAATTCGTCCCAAACTTCACCGGCTCCTACCTCAACCCAGATGTTTTGCCGGTCTTCCTTTACAATTTGAATTCCGGGAATATTCGGATGAATGACCAATCCATCGAAATCATTCAAAAACAGGATGTTGCTACCTTCGCCAATTACAATCAGTTTTTCTTCTTTCAAACTATCGTTGGCGTTCAGAAAAACCATTAAATCTTCGAGTTCGGTGAATTCGAAAAAATATTTTGCACGGGCATCAACTCCAAATGTATTATGTTGTTTTAAAGAGTAGTTTTCTGAAAAGCGGATCATTCCTGTAATTTTTTTGCCAAAGATAGTTGTTGGAGTTAATTAATTTGTTGAATTAAATGCTAAAGCCAAAATGGTTTTGAATATTTTAAATCACCGGGCTGAAGCCACGGTGCAAAATCCTTTGATTATCTTACTCTTCCACAAAATACCTGAGTTGATCGAGCATAATCGGAACGTCTTCTTTTTCAACACCCTGATTGATGAGATGGTGCAAATCTTCGTTAAATACCTCAAAAAACTCTTTCTCTGTGAAGTTGTTAACCGAAATCGATTTTTTATAATATTCAAGCGCAGCCTTGCGGTTTCCCAGGCTCCACTGCACATGGCCCATATTCATAAAATCGTGTTTGCCCGGTTCATCGTCAATCAGTTGCTGAAAATAATTTGCAGCCTGTTCTTTTTTACCTGTTACAAAAGAGCACCAACCAATTGGGCGCCAGACTTTTTTATTGCCCGGAGCCAGGTATTCCACTTTAAAGTAAAATTTTAGTGCTTCTTCAAACTGTTCCAATTCCAGGTAACAATGGCCAATGTTTAACTCGGTATTTAAATCCTTGTCGTTCAGTTTTTCAACTTCCAGGTAATATTCGAGCGCTTTTTGCGGCTGCTTTAAATTCCGGTAGCAAAGTGCGATTTTTTTGAAATTCCAAAGCTTATTTAACCCAAATAATTCTGCTTTTTGATAAGCTTCAAGCGCCTTTTCAAAGTCGCCCGATTTCTGATAACAATAACCTGTTTTCTGGTACAGTTCGCCATCTTTTTCTATAGCAAGCAATATCTCAAAAATTTCAGCCGCTTCATCAAAATAGTTTTTATTGAAATAGAACTCACCAATGTTTCTCATCAGTTTGCCATCTTCCTTCAAAATATTGCCAAGCGCAGTTTTGTTGTGAAAATCAAACCGCCATTTAAAAACATCATCGAAGTCGTTTCTGCGAGGGTGTAGTTTGTAAAACCTGTACAAATCCTGAATATACTGGTTTGAAACAAATCCCGATTTTCTGCCTGGGTTTGTCAGTTCCTCATCCTTTTGTATTTCATTAAACTGGTTCATTTCGGCATTCATTCCTTGTGCCATAAACTCACGGTTTTCTTTTGGCAGGTTCTGCAAACTGAAACAAAACGAATATTTATCGGAATTGCACAAAATTGGGGCGGAATTGAGAGCATCGATAAACCAGCGGTAAGTTTCGTCGGTACTATCGACCAAATGTGTAATTTGTGGATTACTGACAAAAAACGGAATAAACCAGTTGGTAAATTCGCTAAAAAACGGATACATTTTTAACATCGAAAATGAGCCCATAAAAACATCGGCACCTTCCATTTGCAATTCCGAAAATTCTTCCATTTTATCCATTAAACCGGGAGAATCTTTAAATATTTCCTGCCATTCCGGATTTTTATCGTCACCCAAACCTTCACCCATTAAGCCTTCGAGGTTGATTTTATCTTTCAGGTTCGGACTAATTTTTATCATTTCAGGAATGATTTCATCCCTTATTTTTTTCTGAATTTTCTCGGTTTCCCTGCTTCTGATCAACTGAATTATAACCCGTTCCAGATTTTGTTTAAATCCGGGATCCTCGTTCAGTATCTGTAAACGACCGTTGATTGCCGGATAAAATGGTATTCGCGAATCGTACCGGTAAAAGTTGACTAATAATCCCACCAAAGCACGTTGTGTAAGTTCAACGTTTTGCAGGTTGTAAATATCAAACAGGAGTGAAAACTTTTTTTCGTCGAAATACCTTTGAAGACTCAAAACAATGGCAGAAACCATAAAAGATTTGTACGCATCATGAATGGATTCACTGGCAAAAAATTGTTGCAAAAATCCGGTTTCATCATCAGTAAGTTCATCCTGCAACCAAAAATGATTGAAAATTCCCACCATTTTCTGCTGATGATTTTTTGCATCCTCTGTTTTGGTTTCACTTTTAATGTCGGCATTGTTTACAAAAGAAATCAATTCCTGCTGCACATAAAAATCTTCAATTTCGTGTAACAGATTTCCTAGGTCAGGTTTCGAAAAGTTCAGCATCGTCCGTTTACGCTCGTATTCCACCGACGAAGATTTTTTCAGCCGGGCTGATTCATTTATTTTATCAGCCAGTTCGTAAACCGAAATAATCAGTTTCCGGTAAATTTTCTGCCGTTCAGGGTCATGTATCCCCTCCAATGTATATTGAAGCATGAAATGATAGGTCTGCTCCAGATTTCGCCACTCGTCCCTGAAAATTTCCAGTCCGTTTTCACCAATCATTTTTTCAAGCAGATCGAATGCCGGTTTCAGTTTTCGGTCGGCCAGATTGTGGCAAACTTCACTGTACATTATTTTGAGTTCTGTATCTGTCATTGTGTTCCAATTCATTCAAAAAATAAAACAAAACCAAAATGCTGCAAAAAACTATCCAAAATTTATTTCGGTTGTTTTGGCTGAAAATCAATATAAATGCTGACAAAATCACTAATATTTTTCTAACCACATAAACACAAAGAACACAATAGATACAAATTCTAAATATTCAATTGCAAAATATTAGTTAAGAATTGTGCTACACTTTTGGCCGTTTATAACTTCCGCGATACTGTCTTGACAGCAATTCCGCTGCTTTTTTATTATCAATTACTGCCTGTTTCTGTGCATCCCATTTAACTTCGGTTCCGGTGTAATACGAAATCATTCCCAACTGCACTGTGGCGGTTGACTGAAAGGCATCTTCAACTGTGCAACTCAGCAAACCTTTATTTTTTGCTTTTACTGCATTGATAAAATCTGCCACATGATTTTCCTGCATCATTTCTGTTGGAATGTCCATTACATCCTGCTTCTGGTTTCTTCCTGCGGGCATCAGAATCAGTTTATTATCTGATGCTAACAATGTAGCTTTTTCGCCATAAAAGAAAATTCCATTATTGAACTGGGTATTTAAATCACCCGTTCCCCAAAGCCGGTGCTGCCAGATTACAGGGCATTGTTCGAAATTCAAAACTGCCCGAAGCGTATCGGGTGTGGTGATTTTTCCATCTAAAGTAACGAGGCCGCCACTGGTGTTAAAAGAGGTTGGCATTCCGAAATCCATTATTTTACGAATAATATCGATGTGATGAATTCCCCAGTCAACAAAATGGCCATTGCCATATTCCTTTTCCAGTCGCCAGGCTTTGTGCCCGATATTCGGACAATATTCGAGTTTTGGAGCCGGTCCGCACCAGGTTTCCCAGTCGAGTGAAGCAGGAGGATTTTGAATTGTTGTATCGGAAAGAACAGGATTGTAATGTATTTGTGCACCAATTTCGTGAACCTTGCCAAGTGTGCCTGTCTGTATTAATTCTTTTGCTTTTTTAAAAGCGTTGCTTTGCCTGCGCTGGAAACCAATCTGAACAATGTTTCCTGCTTTTTTTGCAGCAGCTATCATTGCTTTTCCTTCTTCAATGTCGTAAGCCAGTGGTTTTTCGCAATAAATATCCAGTCCCTTTTCGCAGGCCGCAATAAACTGCAATGCATGCCAGTGTGGCGGAGTTCCTATCATTACCGCCTGAAGCCCTTTCGTTTCAAGCAATTCCTTGTATTCCTTAAACCCAGCCGGACGACTTCCCTGCAGTTTTTCAAGTTCATCGATACTTGTCTTCAGATGTTCCGAATCCACGTCGCAAACCGCAATCACTTCCACACTACCCGATTTTAAAGCTGCGGTGGTAATCACCATACCGTACCAGCCAGCTCCAATTAAACCAATTTTAAGTTTCTGGTTTTGTGCAAAAGCGGGCACATTGAAAGCAGTTATTAAGCCTGCTGTTACTATTGACGATTTTTGAATAAATGATCTTCGTTTCATAACTAATTGGTTAAGATTTCAGTTCTAAATGTAGAAAAAATTATAGAATTTGTGTTTTTAAACTTTTAAACTTCAACTTCTTTGCAGTGAAACTGCATATTTTAATCAACATTGATGATAAAACGCTAATTTTTTTTAATTTTCGCGTTACAAGTTCCTAAAACCTAACCATTAAGAGAATGAATATCTTTTTCAATTTAAAAGTTCGAACGAAACTTATAATATTAACAGGTATTTTCCTGCTAAGTATCATAATACTTGGTTCTGTTGTCAATGTCTTATTTAAATCGAGTCAAACGATAACTATAATGACAAACGAACACAGGGTTTTTATTGAAAATCTTGGGTCAGGCATCGAAGAATTATATAATTATGAACTAACAGGTGACACTAACCAATTGAAGCTAAGCGTTGCAAGATTAAAAAATGCAAATAAAATTGCATACAATTTTGGCAAAATCGACAGCGTTTTAAATGAAATGCCAAAAAAAGAGTGGTTACCATATCTGTACAACATTTACAAGGAAGGTGTTGACTTTGATATATCAAAAATTGAACTGATGGGCAATCAAATAAAATTATTTGCCCGGATTAACCCGGAAATGCTTATCGAAGTTACCACAATTCCAAAAGAAGTTTCTATTTTGCTTGATGAAGTACTTCAATCAATTGATTCGAATTCAGGAAATATTACAAAACCTCAACTTTCTGATAATCAAGCAAAATTTGCCAGTATTCAAAATTTAAGTCATTCCTTTGCCAAAAAATTATTTGAACTTGAAAAGTATGTTATGAAACTGCTTTTCCTTCTTATATTATTTCTGGTAATTGTTTTAGGGGCAATTGTTACATTTATTTCAACAAGAATTTCTCATTCTATTTCAGAACCAATAAATAAACTGGCCGACAATTTTAAAAAAATTGCTGTTGGCAATCTCAAATCTTCGGTAAACATCGATTCGAAAAACGAAATTGGTGAATTATCCAGTGCATTTTTAAAAATTCAGGTTGGACTTCAGGATATAATTTCGTATTCAAAAAAAGTTGCAAAAGGCGATTACAGTGCAAAACTTGAACCAAAGTCGGAAGAGGATGAATTAACAGTTTCATTGAACAAAATGGCCGAAAAGCTGGACCATATTAGAATAAAAACCGAGAAGGAAAATTGGATTCAGAAGGGAATAAACGGATTGGATGACCAAATGCGGGGAAATTCGACTGTTCGGGATTTATCGAAAAAAATAATTACCTATTTAAGTAATTTTCTGGGTTTCGAAGTTGGGGCTGTTTACGTTTATGATGAAGTATTGAAACACCTCGAACTTACAGGTTCAATCGGGTTGATTGTAAATGATGTGCAACCAATAGTGCAAATTGGTGAAGGTTTGGTTGGAGCTACAGCACTTCAGGATTCGCTGCAAATTATAAATACAAAAAATAAGTACCATCGGGTTTTTAGTGCTTCGGGAGAAATAATTCCAGAACAAATTTACCTGTTCCCTTTGCGGTTCGACAACCACATTCAGGCAGTTATTGAGTTTGCATCAGTAAGTGAATTGACTGAGTGGAAAATTGAGTTTTTACAATTCATACCCGAAAAAATATCGGTGAATTTAAATGCTGCCGTTGTCAGGTACAGAAACAAGGAACTACTTGAAAAAACCCTTCTGCAATCTGAAATACTTCAGGCAAGGGAAGAAGAACTCAGTAAAAATCTGGCAGAATATGAAATCATACAACAACGGCTGATTCAGGAAAAAGCGCTGCTCGATTCAATGTTGAAAACCATTCCCGATTATGTGTATTTTAAGGATTTAAACAGTAAATTCCTTCGAATCAGTGAGTCGATGGTGAGTTTATTCGAAGCAAATAAAGCAGAAGAAATTATTGGAAAATCTGATTTCGATTTTCATACAAAGGAAAATGCCAGAAAATTTTACGAGGAGGAGCAAAAAATTATCATTGATAAAATAGGTTTTATCGACGACGTGCGCGAAGGTATCGATGAAAACCTGGATAAATTGTGGACTTCGGTTACCAAATTACCAATGTTTGACGAAACCGGTAAGTGTATTGGCACTTTTGGTATTTCCAAAAATGTCACAAAAATTAAACAACTCGAAGTAGAAATAAAATTACAGAACGAGAAATTACAGGATAAACAAAATGAACTTACTGCATTAAACAATGAACTCAATTTGCAGCAGGAAGAATTGCAAAGTACAAACGAAGAGCTAAAATCGCAGGAAGAGGAATTAAGAGTGGCCAATGAGGAATTGGCGGAGCAAACAAAAATATTGTTGAAAAGTGAAAAAAGCCTCCAGATGCAACAGGAAGAACTGAGGGTAATTAACGAAGAACTTGAACTTAAAACCAACGAACTGGAGTTTCAAAAAAAGGATATAACTGAAAAAAACAAGTTTCTGGAGAAGGCACAAAACGAACTGGAACATAAGGCAAAAGAACTTGAACTGGCCAGCAAATACAAGTCAGAATTTCTGGCCAACATGTCGCATGAGTTGCGCACGCCATTAAACAGTCTTCTGATTCTGTCGAAACTGCTTGAAAACAACAAGGATGGAAATTTAACCGATGAACAGGTAAAATCGGCTCACATAATTTACAAAAGCGGTAAAGATTTGCTCGAACTAATCAATGAAATTCTTGATCTTTCAAAAATTGAGGCCGGAAAAATGAATTTTGAATTCAACAATATTTCTGTAGATGAGGTAATGACCGAAATCATCCACGGTTTTAAACCGGTTGCCGAAACCAAAGGTTTATCGATGGAATTATTGCAATCTGAAAATTTCCCCAAAACAATTTATACCGACAGACAACGGTTGTTGCAAATCGTTAAAAACATTCTTTCAAATGCTTTTAAGTTTACCTTTTCAGGCGGGATAAAAATAAATTTTGGTATTCCGCAAAACGAAACAAAATTCACAAATCAGCAATTATCTATTAACAATACCTACTTTATTTCGGTTGCAGATACAGGCGTGGGAATTCCGCAAAACAAGCTGGAAGCCATTTTCCAGGCGTTTCAGCAAGCTGACGGAAGTATATCAAGAAAATTTGGCGGAACCGGCCTTGGACTTTCAATTTCGAAAGAATTAATCAGAGTTTTGGGTGGTGAAATACATGTTGAAAGTACCGAAAACAGGGGTTCTGTTTTTACTCTTTTTCTGCCACTCGATAAAAATCTGGTGGGAGAAGGAATTACCCATACACCAGAAAAAGGTTTAATTAAAGCCGAAAAGAGGGAATCTGAAATGAATCCTGCAAAAGAAACGGATTTAACATCAATTGTAGAAATTTCAGAAATTGCGCTATTTATTGCCGACGACAGGAATTCTGTGGTTAACCGGACATTGGTGTTAATTATTCACCCCGATGAAAAAAAGGCAGCAGAATTGTTAAACCAATGTCACAAAATTAATTTCAATGCTGTTGTGGCTGAAAATATTAACAACGGTATAATACTGGCTGAAAAATATGCGCCAAAAGCAATAATAATCGCTGCAGAATTAAACACTCCAAATGAATACGAAAAGTTAATTACAAACAAGAATACCAGCAAAATCCCGATACATCATGTTAGCAGGGTTGAGGAAAACACTATAAACCATATCGAGGAATTAATCACACCATCATCAAACGAAAACAATGCGGTTTTAAACAATATTGAAAGCCGGTTAATTAATGAATTCGACCAGGTACTGATTGTGGAAGACGATCCTGCTACCCGGCATACCCTGCACCTGCTTTTTAAAAATAAAAACATCATTATTCACGAAGCAAAAACAGGAAAGCAAGCCTATGAAATGATTACTACAAAAAGGTTCGACTGTGTAATCCTCGATTTGGGTCTCCCCGATTTTTCGGGCAGGGAACTGCTGGAAAAATTAAACTCAAATAAAATACCCATTCCTTATATCATTATTCATACTGCCAGGGAATTAACCAAAACAGAAATACGCGAACTTAACAGGTATTCCGACTCAATTGTTATTAAAGGAATTAAATCCGACGAGAGATTAATGGATGAAGTTTCGCTTTTTCTTCATCAAATCAAGAATAAACATCCCGAAACCTCTGCAACTGTTACGCATAATTCATCATCAAATTCCGGATTTAAAGGAAAAAAAATATTGCTGGTTGACGATGACATCAGAAATATTTATGCACTTGCCCAAATACTCGAAGAAAAAGAGATTGAAATTCTGGAAGCCGAAAATGGTGAAGTTGCCATCGAAATATTAAAAAACAACAACGACATAGATCTGATTCTGATGGATATAATGATGCCGGTTATGGATGGGTACAATGCGATGAAAATTATCAGAAATATTCCGGAAATAAAAAATATCCCTATTATTACACTCACTGCAAAGGCGATGAAAGAAGATTATCAGAAAGCTATTGACAGTGGCGCCAACGATTATATTTCGAAACCTTTGGATATTGAGAAGTTATTTGAATTACTAAAAATATGGTTGTTTAAATAAATCATGGAAAGAACAAAAATATTAATTGTAGATGATTTGATTGAAAATCTTATCAGTCTCGAAATGCTGTTAAGTGATTTTTGTGTGGAAATTGTAAAGGCAACATCCGGAGCCGAGGCTTTACGAAAAACGATGAATGAAGATTTTGCAATGGCAATACTCGACGTACAGATGCCGGGAATGGATGGCTACGAAACTTTATCGTTAATGCGTAAAAGGGAGAAAACAAAATATCTTCCTGTAATTTTTGTTTCGGCAATACATCAAAGCGATTTTCACATTATTAAAGGAATCGAAACCGGGGCTGTAGATTTTATATCGAAACCAATAATACCTGAAATATTAACAGGGAAGGTTAAGATTTTCCTCGATTTACACTATCAGAAAAAGAAATTAAACAGTCTGCTCCATCATCTTGAAAAAGTAAATAAAGAACTCGTAATTCAAAAATTAAATGCAGAAGAAGCAACCAGGGCAAAAGCAATGTTTCTGGCAAATATGTCGCACGAAATCAGGACCCCGTTAAATGGAATTATTGGTATATCGAAAATTCTTGAAGAGACGGAACTGAGCGAAAAACAAAGGGAATTTGCAGGTATAATTGTATCCTCTGGCGAGAATTTATTAAATATCATCAACGATATACTCGACTTTTCAAAAATTGAATCGGGTCAGGTTAAATTGGAAAATATTGAATTCTCTTTGTCTAAAACAGTAAATCTGATAATTAATCTTCAAAGTAATTTTGCAAAAAGGAAAGAACTTGACCTGCTTTTTGAAATTGATAAAAATATTCCTGACTCATTGGTCGGTGATCCTTTCCGGTTAACCCAGATATTAACCAACCTTGTTAACAACGCCCTTAAATTCACCGAAAAAGGAAGTGTAACTATAACTGTTTCCGAAATTGAAAGAGATGCAGGCAAGGTAAAATTAATGTTTAAAGTCATCGACACCGGAATTGGTATCAGTGATAAGGGAAAGGAAAAGTTGTTCAAGGAATTTTCTCAGATCGATAGTTCCACAACCCGAAAATATGGTGGAACTGGTTTGGGGCTTTCCATTTCAAGTAATCTTGTATCGTTAATGGGAGGAGAAATTGGTGTTAGCAGTAAGATTAACAAAGGGTCGGAATTTTGGGTGATTTTAACTTATTTGATTTCTGACAAAACCGATGAAAACGTCACAGAACAAATGTTAACCGAAGAAATTGATATACCGCTCAACCTAAAAATTCTTTATGCCGAGGATAATCTAATTAATCAGAAAGTCACTGTAATGATGCTCCAGAAATTGGGCGTAAATTGCGATATAGCTCAAAATGGAGTAGTAGCATTTGAAATGCATAAAAACAATAATTACGAAATTATTTTAATGGATATGCAAATGCCTGAACTGGACGGCATTGAATGCACAAAACTTATCAGGAAATACGAAGCCGAAAATTTGATAACTAATCCGGTCTATATTCTTGCAGTAACTGCCAACACTTTTACATCAGACATGAACATTTGTTTTGAGGCAGGAATGAATGATTTTATCAGTAAACCGTTTAAGGATACTGATATTAAGAATAAAATCAGAAAGGCATTAAACGCATAATAAGTTAAGATTTTATGTCCATTTATAACCAGGAAAACACCGACATTCAGGACATTGAAATTAAATTGCTGTTACAGGCAGTATATTTAAAATATGGTTACGATTTCAGTAATTACAGTAAAACGCACTTAAAACGACGCATAATCAATCGTTTGGTTTTAAGCGAATTGAATACCATTACCGAAATGCAGAACAAAATTCTCTGGGACAAGGAATTTTATACGGTTTTCATGCAGGACCTTTCTATAAATGTTACCGAAATGTTTCGGGATCCTGAATTCTATTTGAAATTCAGAAAAAAGATTATTCCCGAACTTTCAACCTACGCCCACATTAAAATATGGCACGCAGGATGTTCAACCGGAGAGGAAGTTTATTCGCTGGCAATTATGCTGAAAGAGGAAAATATTCTGCATAAAACACAAATTTATGCCACCGATTTTAATAAACGGGTTTTGGAACTTGCAAAACAGGGAATTTACAGCAAAAAAGAGATGGATCTTAATTCCCGAAACTACGTCGAATCGGGCGGAAAAGCCCAGTTATCCGATTATTATACTTCAAAATACGGTTCTGTTCTTTTTGATAAATCGCTTTCAAAAAATATAGTATTTGCCGATCACAACCTTGTTACCGATGGCGTTTTTGCAGAAGTTCACCTTGTATTTTGTAGAAATGTTTTGATTTACTTCGATAAAACACTGCAAAACCGCGTACTTGGATTGTTTGCCAACAGCCTGACGAAAAGAGGTATTTTATGTCTTGGCACAAAAGAAAGCCTCCGGTTTTCCGATTATGAAAATAACTTTGAAATAGTAGATAAAAAGAACAGGATTTATAAAAAAGTCCAAATCCAAAATGATTAAAGCTATTGTAATAGGAGCTTCATTCGGAGGTTTGGATGCAATAAAATTTATCATCAACGCACTCCCCCGAGAATTCAGAACACCGGTTATTATTGTACTTCATATCGGGAACAACAACATAAACACCTTTATTTCAATACTTAACCAGAGTACATTTTTAAATATTAAGGAGGCGGAGGAGAAAGAAACATTAAAGAAAAACACCATATATTTTGCGCCCCCAAATTATCATTTGCAGGTTGAAGACGAATTTTCGTTAAGCCTTACCACCGCATCAAAAGTTAACTTCTCGCGGCCTTCAATCGATGTACTTTTCGAAACCGCTGCATGGACTTTTAAAAATGAACTTTTGGGGATTTTATTAACCGGGGCAAACAGTGACGGCGCTGAAGGTTTAAAAACCATAAAAACCTTTGGCGGAACAACCATTGTAGAGAATCCCGAAACTGCCCATGCCAGGGCAATGCCGCAGTCGGGAATAAAAAAATCTGCTCCCGACTACATTCTTAATCTTGAAGACATTGCAAATAAAATGATTGAACTTACCAATTGATGACTCCCTTACACTGAACTTTGAACTTTGAACTCTGAACTCTGAACTGTGAACTTTACTGTACCCCTTTTACATTCATTTTCAGTGTGTAAACACCTTTGCGTGCAGTCACAAACAGAATGTTGCGTTTTTTACCTCCATAGCAAACATTCGCAGGGCTTTCAGAAAATTCAATTTCCTCAATTAATTCACCTTTCTGATTGTAAACCCAAACTTTGCCCGATGTAAGGTAAACGTTTCCTTCACTATCAATGGTCATTCCATCGCTGCCTTTGGGTGCAAAAAAGGTTTTATTCTTAAGCGTTCCATCGGGTTGAATATCATATTTCCAGGTTTCGTTAGCCTCAATATCGGCAACGTATAATGTTTTTCCGTCGGGCGTGCCAATAACTCCGTTGGGTGTTTTAAAGTCGTCAATTACCCTTTTTATTTCCCCGTCCTGACTTAAATAATAGACCCCGCGCACATCCTGAATTTCTGTGTGACCCTCGGGCCACCACGAACGGTGATAATACGGATCGGTAAAATAGAGACCGGCTTTGGGCGTTATCCACAAATCGTTGGGGGCATTTAAATGTTTCCCGTTGAAACCTTCATGCATGGGAACCAGCTTTTTATTCTCGTCGAAATAGGCGATCTGATTTTTTTCGTCGGCGCAGGTAACCAATCGTCCACGGCTGTTAAAATACAAACCGTTGGAGCGTCCTGTACCTTCGAGCCACAGCGAAACTCCGGCCTTTTCGTCCCACACATAAATGCGGTCGTTGGGCTGGTCGGTAAAATATACTTTGCCGTCGGGTGCCACTGCCGGTCCTTCGGTAAAGGAATATCCCGAACCGGCCTGTTCAATTTTGGCATCTTTTGCAATCAGGTCCTGGGCATCTGTTTTACCCGAAATGGCAAGTGCAGATACAATACATAAAATGACAAACCAATTTTTCATATTCATATTGTTTTAGTTTCTGTAAAAATAGAAATAGATTCTGATTTTGATAGTGCTCTTTGCGTAGAAATAAGCAATGGGGAATATTCATTGAACAAAGGGTTGTAAAAACTCCCTCCTTCGCGGTTAATGCGAATAGGTATAATATTTTAATCCAATTTCCCCGTGACTCGTTCCCCTTGAAAGAAAAGGGTGA
Source organism: Draconibacterium sp. (assembly GCA_041737765.1). Classification (GTDB taxonomy): domain Bacteria; phylum Bacteroidota; class Bacteroidia; order Bacteroidales; family Prolixibacteraceae; genus Draconibacterium. The sequence continues at coordinate 20,507 of JBGSRA010000113.1, forward strand.
CAAATGAAGAAAGCATCTGGCAGGGGGCGGGGGGCGGAGAGCAAAGAGCCAGTTTCCAGAATAAAGAAACCTATATCCAGAATCAAGCATCCAGCCCCGATAGCTATCTGGGCCAGCATCCAGCATCAATTCTTTTTTAATTTAACGTTCTTTAATTTTTTATCATATTCAATAATCTATATATTTATCGCCTTTAAAACCAAAAATCTTTAATGCTGATTCAACATTTAATCAGTTTTATTGTTAATTTTTGCGACAAACCGGGAATAATCAATTTATTAAAACAGATAACACATGTTTGATTTAGAACTCATTAAAAAAGTATATGCAGAGTTGCCTGAAAAGGTTGAAAATGCCAGAAAGAAACTCAACCGGCCGTTAACTTACGCCGAGAAAATACTGTATGCCCACCTTTTTGATTCAAAGGCAATTGAAGTTTTTCTGCGTGGAAAAGCTTATGTTGATTTTGCACCCGACCGGGTAGCCATGCAGGATGCAACAGCACAAATGGCACTGCTTCAGTTTATGAATTCGGGTAAAAAAACCACTGCGGTTCCTTCCACCGTTCATTGCGACCATTTGATTCAGGCGCAGGTTGACGGAAAAACCGATTTGGGTGTGGCGCAAACCGCCAACAAAGAGGTTTATGATTTTCTTGAATCGGTTTCGAACAAATATGGAATCGGATTCTGGAAACCCGGCGCAGGTATTATTCACCAGGTTGTTTTGGAAAATTATGCTTTCCCGGGTGGAATGATGATTGGAACCGACTCGCACACTGTAAATGCAGGGGGTTTGGGAATGGTTGCCATTGGTGTTGGCGGCGCTGATGCCGTTGATGTTATGGCCGGAATGGCATGGGAACTGAAAATGCCAAAATTAATCGGGGTAAAACTCACTGGCAAACTGAACGGTTGGTCGGCCCCAAAAGATGTGATTTTAAAAGTTGCGGGAATTCTTACCGTAAAAGGAGGAACAGGTGCCATAATCGAATATTTTGGTGAAGGTGCAAAATCGCTTTCAGCCACCGGAAAAGGTACCATTTGTAACATGGGCGCTGAAGTTGGTGCCACCACAAGTATTTTTGCCTACGACGAAAGCATGGAACGCTACCTCGCTGCCACTGGCCGCGAAGAAGTTGCCAAATATGCCAACACCGTGAAAGATTACCTGGATGCCGATGCTGAGGTTTACGAAAACCCTGATATTTATTACGACCAGGTGATTGAAATTGATTTATCGAAACTGGAACCTCACATCAACGGGCCATTTACACCCGACCGCGCAACACCTATTTCCCTGATTGGCAAGGTTGCCAAAGAAAACGGCTGGCCACTGGAAGTTTCTGTCGGATTGATTGGAAGCTGCACCAACTCATCATACGAAGATATTTCACGTGCTGCATCAATCGCGCAGCAGGCTGTTGAATATGATCTCACAACCAATTCTGAATTTACAATCACACCGGGTTCGGAACTGGTGCGTTATACCATTGAGCGCGATGGATTTATTGCCACTTTCGAAAAAATGGGCGGTAAAGTATTTGCCAACGCCTGCGGTCCGTGTATTGGTCAGTGGGCTCGTGAAGGAGCCAGTAAAGGAGAAAAAAACACCATCGTACATTCTTTTAACCGTAACTTTTCGAAACGTGCCGATGGAAATCCAAATACCCATGCTTTTGTAACATCGCCCGAAATAGTAACCGCGCTGGCAATTGCCGGACGATTGGATTTTAATCCGATTACCGATTCACTGACGAATAAAAACGGGGTACAAATAAAATTATCCCCCCCAATTGGCGATGAATTGCCATCAAAGGGATTTGAGGTAGAAGATGCCGGTTACCAAGCTCCCGCTACCGACGGATCCAAAGTTCAGGTTTCTGTGGCTCCCGATTCGGGCAGGCTGCAATTGTTGTCGCCTTTTGATTCATGGGATGGCCGGAATATAAGCGGTGCAAAACTGCTTATTAAAGCATTGGGAAAATGTACCACCGACCACATTTCGATGGCTGGTCCATGGTTGCGTTTCCGCGGTCACCTCGATAATATTTCGAATAACATGCTGATTGGCGCGGTAAATGCTTTCAACAATGAAACCAACAAAGTGAAGAATCAGTTAACAGGTGAATACGATACTGTGCCTGCAGTTCAACGAAATTACAAAGCATTTGGAATTGCATCTGTGGTGGTTGGCGACCAGAATTACGGAGAAGGTTCATCGCGCGAACATGCTGCAATGGAACCACGTCATTTGGGAGTGAGGGCTGTAATTGTAAAATCGTTTGCCCGCATTCACGAAACCAACCTCAAAAAACAGGGAATGCTTGGTTTGACCTTTATAAATGAGGAAGATTACGACCTGATACATGAAGACGATACTTTCAATTTTATTGATTTGGTGGAATTTGCTCCCGGAAAACCACTGACTGTTGAATTGGTTCATGCCGATGGTACAAAAGACATGATTGCGCTGAACCACACGTACAACGATCAGCAAATCGGATGGTTCAGGGCAGGTTCGGCGCTGAATTTAATAAGACTGCAGAACAACTAAAAGTTCATAGTTTAAAGTTTAAAGTTTAAAGTTTAAAGTTCCTTGCAACAATCCTAAAAGGATTTAATTTGAATAACCCCCGGTTTTAACCGGGGGAACAATGCATAAAAACGAAAAAAAAGCGCATCTGGTGAGGCAGATTAAAAAACAGACAAATCCATGCGCCGGAAAACTTAAAATGAACCCCCGGTTTTAACCGGGGGAAAACTGCAAACAAGCGAAAAAAAGGCGCATCCGGTAATGTTCTTAAAAGAGCTGAACTTACCATGCGCCGCAAATGGAAACTGATTGTAAAAACTAACAAAAAATACTATTTCATGCAAAAAATTAAAGTACTAAATCCTGTTGTGGAGCTCGACGGCGATGAGATGACCCGGGTAATCTGGAGTTTTATCAAAGAAAAACTGATTCTTCCTTATCTCGATATCGATTTAAAATACTACGATTTGGGAATGGAAAACCGCGATGCCACAAACGATCAGGTAACCATTGATTCGGCACATGCCATTCAAAAATATGGTGTTGGCGTTAAATGCGCCACAATTACTCCCGATGAAGCGCGTGTTGAAGAATTCGGTTTGAAAAAAATGTGGAAATCACCAAACGGCACCATTCGCAATATTTTAGGAGGCACAGTTTTCCGTGAACCGATTATTTGCAATAATGTACCACGTTTGGTTCCCGGCTGGACTAAACCAATATGCATTGGCCGTCATGCATTTGGTGACCAGTATCGTGCCACCGATTTTCTTACCAAAGGAAGAGGTAAATTAACCATCACATTTACGCCAGAAGATGGAAGCGAACCCATTTCGCACGAAGTTTTTGATTTCGAAGGCAACGGACTGGCAATGGCGATGTACAACACCGATGAATCGATCGAAGGTTTTGCACACTCATGCATGCAACAGGCAATTGTAAAAAAATGGCCTTTGTACCTGTCAACAAAAAACACAATCCTGAAAAAATATGATGGTCGTTTTAAAGATATTTTTCAGAAAATATTTGAAACAAATTACAAGGCAAAGTTCGAAGAACTGGGAATTACCTACGAACACAGGTTAATCGACGATATGGTTGCAGCCTGCATGAAATGGGAAGGCGGTTATGTTTGGGCCTGCAAAAATTACGATGGCGATGTGCAAAGTGATACTGTAGCGCAGGGATTTGGTTCGCTTGGGTTAATGACATCTGTTTTGGTTACTCCCGATGGAAAAACCATGGAAGCAGAAGCTGCACACGGAACTGTTACACGCCACTACCGCGAACACCAGAAAGGCAGGCCAACTTCAACAAATCCAATTGCATCGATATTTGCATGGACCCGTGGACTGGCTTTCAGAGGTAAATTAGACGGCAATCAGAAACTGATTGATTTTGCAGAAACACTTGAAAAAGTTTGTGTTGAAACCGTTGAAAGTGGTAAAATGACCAAGGATTTGGCGCTGATTGTTTATGATAAAAATTTAAAACCGGAACACTATCTTACTACAGAAGGATTTCTTGAAGCTTTGAACGAAAATCTCAGGCTAAAATTAAATTAGTAAATTGAATAAAAATTAATTATTTTGGCTGAGACAGAAATAGACAAATGACAAATAAAACTCATATAAAAAACGGTCAGGTTGTGGTTCCTGATTATCCTGTTATCCCGTTTATCGAGGGCGATGGAATTGGGAAAGACATAACCGCGCCGTCGCAGAAAGTAATTGACGCGGCTGTTGTAAAAGCATACGGTTCAGCCAAAAAAATTACCTGGAAAGAAGTTCTTGCCGGCGAAAAAGCAATGAGGGAAACCGGTTCGAATTTACCCGAAGAAACTCTTGAGGCATTTAAAGAATATTTAATCGGAATAAAAGGACCGCTGTCAACTCCGGTTGGAGAAGGAATTAGGTCTTTGAATGTTGAACTGCGGCAAACCCTCGATTTGTTTGTTTGTCTTCGCCCAATACGTTGGTTTAAAGGAGTTCCATCTCCTGTCAGATATCCTTCGCTGGTTGACATGCACATTTTCAGGGAAAATACCGAAGATATTTACGCCGGAATTGAATACATGGCAGGTGAAGAAAACACTAAAAAATTCAGGGATTTTCTGATAAACGAGATGGGAGTCAGCAAAATTCGCTTTCCCGAAAGTTCTTCTTTTGGCATAAAACCCATTTCAAAAGAAGGTTCTGAACGATTAATCAGGGCTGCCTATCAATACGCGATTAAACGTGAACTACCCTCTGTAACCCTTGTACACAAAGGAAATATCATGAAATTTACCGAGGGTGCTTTTAAAAACTGGGGGTACAATTTGGCTGAAAGTGAATTTGGAGGTCAGACTTTTACCTGGAGACAGTTCGAAAAAATTAAGGCCGAAAAGGGATTGATGGATGCTGAAAAAGCATTAAACGATGCAAAAAAAGAAGGTAAAGTGATTATAAAAGATGTAATTACTGATGCATTTTTACAGGAGTCATTGCTACATCCGTTTGATCATTCAGTAATTGCCACCATGAATTTAAACGGCGATTATATTTCCGATCAGTTGGCTGCAATGGTTGGTGGTATTGGAATTTCGCCGGGGGCAAACATTAACTATAAAAATGGTTATGCCATTTTTGAAGCAACACATGGAACCGCTCCGAATATTGCCGGAACAGGAAAGGCTAATCCAAGTTCACTATTACTGTCCGGTGTAATGATGCTTGAATACATGGGTTGGGATGCCGCAGCTGAACACGTTTATGATGCAATGGAACACACCTTCTCTAAACGCCGGGTAACCTCCGATTTATTTGCACAAATGGAAGGAGCTACCTTGCTTTCGACAACAGAATTTGCCGATGAGATTATAAAAAATATGCACTAATAAATAAACTATACACATGGAATATATTAAAAACAGGTTTTACGAAAAAGCCATTAAATGTTCAGGCGAATTCCAACGAATCAGAAAAGATTACGGTGATGTGGTTCTTGGACAGGTAACAATCGACCAGGTACTGTCGGGAATGAAAGGAATACCCGCATTGCTGACAGAAACGTCGAAACTCGATGCCAACGAGGGAATCCGGTTCCGTGGATATTCTATTCAGGAACTACAGCAAAAACTTCCGAAAATGCATGAAGAAGGAGAACCACTTCCTGAAGGTTTGTTTTATCTGATGATGATTGGTGAAATTCCTGAAAAGGAAGATGTAATCAATATTTCGAAAGATTGGGCTACCCGTGCACATGTGCCTCAACACGTTTTTGATGTAATTGATGCACTGCCAAAAAACAGTCGCCCAATGACCCAGTTTAGTTGTGCCATTTTATCGATGGCGTATGATTCAGTATTTCAGAAAGCATATCGCGCGGGTGTTAACAAGAAATTCTACTGGGACTTTATGTATGAAGATGTAATGACCTTGATTGCACGTCTTCCGCGTATTGCCGCCTATATTTACCGCAGAATTTACCACAACGGCGACCATATCGAACCAAATCCAACACTCGACTGGGCAGGCAACCTGGCACATATGATGGGTTTCGAATCAATTGAAGTAAAAAGGTTACTTCGTTTGTACATGGTAATTCATGCCGATCACGAAGGTGGAAACGTTTCAGCACATGCCACGCATCTTGTTGGTTCTGCATTGAGTAATGCCTATTATTCTTTTGCAGCCGGAATGGTTGGTTTGGCTGGTCCGCTTCACGGATTTGCCAACCAGGAAGTTATGGACTGGATTTATGAAATGAATGAGCAGATTGGTACCGATGAACCATCGGATAAGCAAATTGCAGATTATATTGAAAAAACACTGTTACAGGGACGCGTGGTACCCGGTTACGGCCATGCTGTATTGCGCATTACTGATCCACGCTTTACAGTTCAGCAGAAGTTTGCAGAAAAATATATCGCACACGATAAACTGATAAATACTGTGAATGCGATATACCGTGTCGCTCCACCAATTCTGGAAGCAACTGGTAAAATTAAAAATCCATGGCCAAATGTCGATGCCATCAGTGGTGCTTTGCTAAATCATTACGGAATTACAGAGTACAATTTCTACACTGTACTTTTTGGAGTGTCGCGTGCACTGGGTGTTATGGCTTCATTGGTTTTCGACAGGGTTTACAACCTGCCTATCGAAAGACCGTCATCATTCCCGCTTAGCTGGTTCCATGAAAAAGCTGAAGGGAAAAAACCTTCCTGTTAAAAACTACTTTTAACTATTAAAATAAAAGCCGGACTTTTGTTCCGGCTTTTTTATTACAATTTGAATATTCAATTATGCAATTAAACAAAGCCATACAAAACCGCTGGAGTCCCCGTGCATTCTCTGATAAGAAAGTAACTAAAGAAATGATTGATTTGCTTTTTGAAGCAGCCCGCTGGGCGCCTTCATCGAGGAATGAGCAACCATGGAGTTACTATTATGTACATCGCGATAACCAAAAAGTGTTTTCTGATTTAGTCGGAATTTTAACAGGGGATAATCATGGTTGGGCAAAAGAAGCACAGGTTCTTATCATTTCGGTGATGAAAAAGAATTTGGATTATAAAAACCTGCCCAACGGAAAAGCGTTGCACGATACAGGGGCAGCCAATGTTTCCATTGCAATTCAGGCAGCCGAAATGGGTTTACAAGTGCATCAAATGGGAGGTTTCGATAAGGAAAAGGCGATGAAATACCTTCAACTTGAAACTGAAAATTTTGAACCTGTTACCATGATTGCGGTCGGATTTCAGGGAGATGCAGATCAACTTCCGGAAGATTTAAAAATGCGCGAACTTCAGCCAAGAAAAAGAAAGGAAATTGTTGAATTTGTAACTGAACTTGGAACCTGAAAAGTAAAAGTCATTTTTTCAACCACATCCGTTCAATGTCTTCGAGCGATTTACCTGTTGTTTCCGGAACCAGTTTCCATACAATGTATAAATATGGCAGGCACATTACTGCAAATAACCAAAACACCCCTGCAGCCGATAAAGTGGTCATTAGCCACGGAGTAAGTTGCCCAATTAGATACGTACCAATCCACAGCGAAAATCCTGCTGCCGACATGGCCAATCCACGAACTTTGGCCGGATACATTTCGGAAAGCAAAACCCAGATTACCACACAAATGGAAATAGCACAGAAAAAAATGTACAGAATAATAAGAATAAGCAATGTTATGGGTGGAACCACATTTGCCGTTTTATTTATTACAAAATAGGAACCAATAAGAATAAGCGTTATCAACATTCCGGAAACACCATAATAAACCAGTTTTTTACGACCAATTTTATCAATAACAATCATTGCCAGAACCGTGGAACCAAAATTGACAAACCCGATAATTACCTGGTATAAAAGCGAATCGCCTTCTGATAGTCCGGTTTGTTGGAAAATAGATGGACCATAATAGAGTACAGCATTTACTCCCATAAACTGACCCAAAATAGCGAGGCTAACCCCAATAAACAAGGCCACTTTGAAACCAGGTTGAAAAAGAATCCGCCAGTTGGACTCCTTTTCGGATTGGATCAGATTTTTTAAATCGTTCACCTGGTTTTTAGCTTCTGCAATACCGTAAATCTTTCCAAAAGTTTTTTGGGCAGTTCCCTCTTTCGACTTTAGTACAAGCCAGCGTGGACTTTCGGGAATAAAAAAAAGTGCAATAAAAAATAAAAGTGCCGGAACAGTTTCAGAACCAAGCATTCCGCGCCAGTTTTCAGTAACCATCACTTTCGACCATAAACCCGTGTTTTCAATCGTTTCATCTAATCCAACCCCATATGCATTAATACCATAATTTACAAGATATGCTCCCACAAAACCAATTGTAATTGCCAACTGATAGAGAGTTACCAAAGTTCCCCTGTAACGTGCCACCGATATTTCGGAAATGTAAAGCGGCGAAATAACCGAAGCAACACCAATTCCAACCCCACCGACAATACGGTAAATAACCAATTCGGATATTGAACCTGAAACCATACAACCAATTGCTGAAACAGAGAACAACACTGCCGAAAGAATAAGAACAATTTTTCGTCCGAAATAATCGCTTAACTTACCTGCAATTGCAACGCCCGCAATTGAACCAACAAGTGCAGAACCAACATACCAGCCTGTACCGGCATCATTTAAACCAAATTGTGATGAAACAGTGCCAATTGTACCGGAAATTACGGCTGTATCATAACCAAACAAAAAACCGCCCAAAGCTGCAACCGACGCCAGAAATATTACATATACCAGATTTTCGCCCTGATTTTTAAATTTCATAAAGGGATTTATTTGATGTTAAAATATGCTTTGTACCTGTTGTAAAGATGCCCGGCCTGCAAATAGGAAGACTGTGGACTCATAAAATGAGGAAACTCAAAAGTAATTCCCTTGTCGTAACCAGCGCGGGCTGCAGCTTCGAGTTTCATGCGGAGTTTGTCGAATTTTATGGGCAGGAATTTTATGGGCATGTCGCGATCGAAAGTTTCGGCATTGGTCCAGCATTTCATTCCATATTTATCGGCCATTTTTTTATTAACTTCGAAAAAAGCATCCAGTTCGTCGTAATCGATGTGCCCGTCCTGAAACGCAACAGCATCAACAACTTCATGAATTCCAGCGAAAATTTCGCTCCATTCGCGTTCGTGTTCCTGAACCGAAACTGCATTTGCCTTTGTTAAATCGCTGCCGGCAGCCTCAACTGCTTTTTTTCCGTCAATCCATGGAGAGATAAATGTTGGCAAACCACCTGAAACATCTTTACATTGTTTTCCCATGGCATGAAAGGCGCCAATTGCCCCTTTTGTTTTGCGGCTGATTTCGCCGCTGATGTACCAACCCTGAAAACTTTTATACTTTGCCCCGTAGTTTTTCCAGACTTCGTCGATTACATATTTATTCGATTCAATTTCATAGCTTAAATCGCCGGTATCCCAGTATTTTCCTGAATCGTACAAACCAAAATAAAACTTCAATTTATGCTTTTCAGCCAGACGAAGAAACATGTCGAGCAAATCAACCGAGGGCATGTAACAGCCCTGTTTCAGTAAATACGCAGAAGGATAGGTAATAAACTTCCGGTAACCTGAACGAATCATGATAACAGTATCAATTCCAATGGCTTTCATGTAGGCAAAATCCTGATCCCACTCCTTTTCTCCCCAGTTCTGGTGCGGGATATCATGCGAAATTTCATCGAGAAAAGTGCCGGTTATTTTTAATCCCTGCGCTTTGGGAACTATCAGTTTATCTTCAATTACTGAAAAATTTCCGTGTTGAATTTCCGGATTTGCATTTCCTGCAAATGGAACTACTATTGCGGCCAAACCTGAAACAGAGGCCTTTTTAAAAAATTCACGTCGTGATTTTTGCATTTTGGTTATTTATTAAAAAACAGAATTTCTAAAAAGTTCATTCCGGCCAGTGAATATCAATTCCCTTTCTCCTGATCATTTTCTGAAATTCGTTCAGTAGAATTGGATTTTCACGAACCCCTGACGGCGAAATATTCTTACTCAAAGCAAACACGATTAGATTACCGGCCGATTCGCCAATATTCCATTCAACAGGATGCAAACGATAACAGCCATTGGTAATATGGGTTGTTCCAATATTTTTATTGGCCGGAATAAGATTTGTGATACGCTGCGGAATAAGTGCACCTAATGGAATCTGAAACGGAAGTGAGGCAAAATCTATATAATTATCACCTCCCGATGAAGGATGCAGATCGATATGATAATAACCAATGCCAACACTATCATAGAAATCCTGTGATTTGTTTTCTTCTTTTCCCGTTATCCGGGCCCTGTTTTCTTTACCGACGTGTTCTTCCAAAACGGTAAATACAGCCTTTATCCGTCTTGATTCACGAACGTACGGATACATTGCCATACCATCAATGGTACCCATTATGTCGGGGCGTAAACGCAAACCGGGCCAGCCATATCCTTTGTCGTAACGGGGAACTTCAGTTTGCAACCAATATAAAAGCGATAAGCTCAATTGTTTTCCTCCGTCAAAATGCTTTTGAAATTCGGTTTCATTTTCCCCAAAAAGGTTGCCTGACATGTAGTCATTCTGTGGCCAGTTTACAATAGTGATATCTCCGGGGTAAGTTCCTTCGAGAAAATTATTTTTATTAATTATCCGGCGATAGTTCCATAGATTGAACTTTGACGGGTCTTCTAATCCGGTGGGACTGAACCCAAGCTGCCTGGGTTGCAGTGTAGATGGATGGGTATAAGTAAGATCCAGTAGTTTTCCAGGCCAGGGCGGTGTTAAATCCGGGACATGATTTTTCCACAAGTCATAATCGCGCGGTTTTTCAATTGTGTGATCTTCACCGGGAACATAATCCATGGCAAAACAAACAGTAAATGCCTGGTGATTATCGGGTTTTGCGATATCAGGAGCATGAAGTTCCCTGGTTTCAGTCCGCGACTCGGTTCCGGTAACAAACTCTGTTCCTGTAAGCGGAAGCAGATCGCCCAACTCGGTGGCGTCAATAAAATATGGAGCCGATAGTATCAGGTCCGCATCTCCGAAGCTGTTTTCAGCTTTCACCGCCAAAACCTTGTCGTTATTTACATCGGCTGATGTTATCCGGTAGTTAAGAAATATCTGAAGTTTACCAGTACTCAAATGAGGCGCCAGCATCTCATAAAGTACAGCCAAAGCAATCCTGGGTTCGTGGCAAAGCCGCGAAACTGCACCATCGCCCGGATTAAGAAGGGGATTTTGCATGGCTTGACCGGTAAGTGGGTAGTTCCTTTTATAATACTGCCTTACGAGGTTACGGAAATCTCTGTACATTTGGGTTGCTCCGTGGGTTTCTATCCATTGATGCTCGTCGGGTGGGACACCCTGCTGCGTAATCTGACCTCCAATCCAATCGGTTTCTTCTGTCAATATAACCCGCAATCCGCTTCGCAATGCTGCCAAAGCTGCGGCTACCCCGCCTAATCCTCCGCCACTAACAACCAGATCGGTAAAATATTCACGTTGACCCTGGCCCTGTTTGACAGTTTGTATTGAATTAGTTCCATTAGTCAGCGCAAGTAAGGGTATTCCGGCCAAAAATCCACCCGAAGCAGACATTATTCCGATAAAATCCTTTCTTTTCATCCAATTACAATTAATTTCCGGTTAAAATTGAAATCAATCGGTTAATGTTTTCCCGTTTCGCGCTCTTCCCAACCACTTTTCCCTTTATCAATAAAAAGTTCATGAACCGTTTTTGAAACCCGGTCATCCACTTCTTCAACCAGATGAACACGCAAAGGATTCAACAGTCGCTTACTCCATTCCAGAACGGGTTCATATGGAATTGAGCCATCTTTAGTTTCATAAACCAGGTAAGCCCATTTTTCAGCAAAATAATTCCCTTTCAGGGCTGGCACCATTTGCTGCATATTCGACGAAAGAAATGTCAGCGACAACGCCCTTGCCCAGTAAATCCATGGTCCGCCGGTAATATAAATAAACGGATTTAAAAGCCGCTCGCGTGATTCGAGCCCGCTGTTTGAATAATCCAACTGAATTCCTGCAAAACCGATTTTCTCCTTTTCATTATAAAAAGTTATCCACGGAACATCAGCTTCCATTTTTAAATCGGTAAGGTCGGGCATATCTGTAACATCGTAAGTAATTACCTTATTGCGGATTACATCGAACCAGGCGGCGTGTGTCATAAGTTCACGTTTAAAAACAATTTCTCCATTTCTCAGGGCAATACAATTCATGGTTTCGTTTATCCGCAAACTGGTTGAACTGGTAAAATAGGGAACATCGGGATAGAACTGGTATCGTACTGAAGCGTCAACTTCAGGAATATCGCGTAAACTTCCCCATAATTCAGTAACAGCAGTTACCGGACCCGAAATCAAATTTATATTTTGTGGCGGATTCCAGTCGGCTGTATGTGTCCATGGTTTTGGCGGGGAGTAAATTTCAGGGTTCCAGTGAATTGCTCCGTTGGTTTCCATTCGGTGAAACAGTGGAAATTCAGGTTTTTCTTTCAATGTTAACTGGTCGAAATGGCCAGAATTTGGATGCAGGACAATCGAAATTTTTCCGTTATCAACATTTATACCCGGCATTTCGCCCTGAACTTTCAAGCTGCTGTTGTACACTTTTACCAATGCTTTATCGTTGTTGTAAAACACCAGGTAAACCTTGCTTTTGTTTGCCGGTACGTCTGCCATAAAAGCTACCCTCGCGCTTACAGTAGGCAACCAGATTGGTACATCGCGGGTGGGTTTCCCATTTACGTCGGGATCGAGGTTATCTTCCACTAAATATTTTTGCAAATCGTACACCTGACTTGGTACTTCAGTTAAAACATGCGTTTCAGGATCAACTTCTACCACCCTGATTTCACGTTTTAAATCGAATGCCTCATCGGGATAAAATGCAAGTAAAACTTCGACAGGTTCTGCTTTTCTTTCAATTCCGGCAGTTTCGGTTACCACAACCGATTTGAAATTTTTCCATGCCGGGTCGAATACAGCTATATTTGCGGGCGCTTTTATTGTTTCGGTTTTTGTAAGCCAAACATCGCTGTCCGAAGCTTTTATATTCTTTTTTATGCGAACCGAAATTTTAATCGTGTAATCTTTACCGGGTTCCCATTTTACCCAGCCAACCACATGCAGGTTTTTATATAAGGTTGCATCCTGCGATAAACCATATCCCGATGGCGGACGGTGCGAAATCGGAGGACGGTCCATTTCCTTTTCATCTTTAATCCGATGTAAATCGGTCGCGCGAAGTATTTTCCCGTTTACTTCGGCCTGAACTTCAATAATTGAAGGATCAGACAAATCAATTTCGGCAATAAAATGATAAAATGGGATAGCAGGTTCGGGTACTCCCATTTCGATTTTGGTAATATTAAGCTGCTTCTGGATTTCTTTTGCCGTTGTATCAAAAAAAGCAAAAAGGGTAACAATAAAAATTGCAGCTCCGATTAGTGTTCTGATTTTCATAGTGTTATATTTTATTTGTTTATTTTTTTAAATATTCACAATTTATGCGAATCAAGGGAAGAACCGTTTTTTTCATTCTTTAACAAGTTCTGCCTTTCAGGCAGTTTATTTTTTTTATTTTTTTCCGCAGGTCGATGACCGTGCGGTTATGAATCCCGATGTACATCGGGAGACTTTTCAAGTCATTTCTCAACTTGTCCTGAAAGGACTTATTTTCATAACCACAGGTTTGTAACCTGTGGTTGCAACATAAGGAACCAAACTGCCTGTAAGGCAGGATTTTTCAACAAAATTGCAGAAAATAAGACTGTTCATTGCATGTATATAACCCTTGATTCACCTAATTTATAAACCTATTTCTGTTTAACGTACCGAAATTAAATTCCTTTTTCTGAGTTCTTCGACTCCATTTTGCCATGTATCACCACTACCCCACAGGTAATAAGTAAAATACATGGTAGTTTTCTGAACAATCGGAGTCCATGGCTGAAACTCGACATAATAATGTGGTGCTTCGGCATTATCGGGGTGATTCATCCACATGTGAAGAAAGTTAGGTTGTGCCACCGGAAAAGCGCCCACAAACGAAATGTTTTCCATTGTATCGTAACCCGCATTCCAACCTTCTTTTGCATCAATTGCCTGACCATAGTATTTTTCAGGCTTCATGCGAAATTCTTTTAAACCTTCCATTGCAGGAACAGTGAAAACATCTTCCGTTCCGTGTGTTTTGCCCAATTCAAGAATTGGTTGCGGCCCTAAAACATTTGCTTCCGGATTTTTGAAAACCAGTTCAAACCTCACTTCAAGCAGAGGCGAGTTTCCATATAATGTAAAAGTTTTCTTTATCTGGTTTCCGTAATAATCGGCCACCATTTCAACACTAACACAATCACCTTCTTTTTTCAGGATTTTTGCATCGTAAATCTTATGGGTTTCCATGCTTGCCTGACCCAGAAAATCTTCAAATCCTCCATACGGATAATAACCTCGGTTTCTGAACGGTTTTTTATCGTTATACGTTTTTTCGGGCCATGCTTTAAACAGTACATTATCTTTTTTGCTTTTTACAATGTACTCGATTACACGGGCACCGGTCCGAAGCAAAGTAACCTGGACTGAATCGTTTTCCATGCGGTATTCATTAATCCCATCGCTGTTTAAATCCACCTCGTACAAATAGTTTTTGCCTTTTGTTTCGCCCACTCCCAACTGGGTTTTAACCAAACTTTCCAGCGCTTTAACTTCAACCGTATAACTTCCCGGTTTTAAATCCAAATCGAAATGAATTTGCTGAAAAGTAGAAGTTTGTACTTCAACCGTTTTTGTTTGCTGAAAAACTGGTTTTTGAAGATTATCGTTATTAAATACTTCAATAATAACCGGAACTGAGGTTTGATTTGAAAAATTATGGATGGTAACCGGATATGCAACTTTTGGAGCATTGCCGTAAAGTAACTGATGAACAGAAATTGCCGGTGGCAAATCGAGCAATGCAACCGTACTTTTTGACAAACCTTCGTCACCCTTAAAATGAACTGCTACCGGATTTGCCTTTCCCATAGCTTTTTCTGAAGGAATGAGTTGAATGATAAGCTCTTTTGTTTCGTTTGCCGAAAGTGAAATTTGTGCAGGTTCATTTCCTCTTGTTATTACACCGGGTGGAACAACAATTTCAACAGTACCCGAAATGTTTGAGGGAGAATAGTTTTTGATGGTTAAAACCAGGTTGTAACCTTCTGTTTTTGCTTCAATGTCCAGATTGTCGCCAAAATAACCGGTAAGAAAATCATTATCGAGATAAAGCAAACCGAGGGAGTTTCTGAATTTTGCAGGCCCCATCATTTTTGCTTCATCAATTACCGCCACGTTTCTGCGGTTCATAATTGCATCCCAGATTGTTTCATTTGTCAATGGTTTTTCTTTTTCAACAAATAAAACCATCGAAGGAATTGCATTCTCCAGCAAAAAGCCGGTTTTATTGATAAATGGTACATCTTCATTATCAATTTGTTCTTTGTTTCCCTCGTTTGCAATGTAACCATCGAATTCAAAAGCATCGCTTGGCGGGTCGTAAACGGGACGAAAAGCATAACCTCCCTTTTTGTGAGCATAATCAATCCAGGCCTGATTGGTTTCCATGTCCTGAACCTGCAATCCTTCGTAATTGCTGCAACCATAAATGGGCGAAAAACCAGCGTCGGCAACAATGGGTAAATTAACTTCGCTTACCCAGTTTTCAATTTCTTTTTTAGCCAGAAAATCCATGTAACCATCAAAAATGAACCAAGAATTTCCTTCGTTCATTCCTTTTCCAATTACTTCGATTGGATGTCCGGGTGAACAGGTAACACTTTTAAGCAAAGTGGCAGCTCCAAACCAGCCTTTTTCGAGGCGGTATTGTGCCAGCATTTCACGTGTTTGGTCAATCAGGTTGACTAATTTTTCTGTTTGTACCGGCGAATTTGAAGAAATAACAAACAAACTGCGTTCGCCATTCACCAGGTAAAATGCTTTTATCATTTCAAGTCCGGGGTCGTTAAACTGGTAACTTCTTAAATTGGCTGTCCATTCAAAAACAGGAACAGAAAGTTCTTCCATTTTTTTTCCAACTTCCGATTCCGTAGTTGTTGTAATCAGCACATTATCTGACTTTATTTTATCTTCCAACTGTTGCAAAGTTGGATTTTGCAATTTCTGAAATTTGGTTGCCAAAAGTTTTGAAATGAAACCCTCCTGAACTAACAAACCAGGTATTCCAAGGTCTTCAGCAATATTTATTTTGCTTTGTAAAATTGTTGACTGAACATCGGGAACAGCCATTTTGAACAAATTACCACTCCGGTATATTTGAGTGTAACTGTTTTGCCAGTGGTTGGTGTAACCATTAAACTGGGATTGATTAACAATCCCAATTTCGCTTTTATTACCTGATTGTTGAATCTTAAAATCGATTATGGTTTGAGCACAAACTGAAGATACCGACAAAAGAATAATTCCGGTAATCAAGCTGAAAGCCTTACTTTTTTGAATATGGTTCATTTTTTACCTGGTTAAGATTGGTTTATATATTTTCTGAAATTAATTGTTTTTTTACTCTGTTCAAAGAGAGAAATAAAAAAAGAAGGCCGCCACACTGCCGGGCGGCCTTCGTATTCTAAAGAATATTCAGACTAAAAATTATTTGGATTACCGGTATCCCACCACAAACGGGTGCCGATTAAGTCTGGTCCGCCAAGTTTGGTAGTTGCATCGGCAACTCCATCTTTGTTATTATTGCGTTCAGCTTGTACAAAAGGTAATCTTTTAATAAAATCATCGGCTGCAATTACACCCCAGTCGGCACCGCTATCGTTTTTGGTATTGTACGGCAGTTTCGGATATCCAGTCCTGCGATGGTCAGTCCATGCTTCGAGCGAATTGGTAAAGTTATTAAACCATTTTTGGGTAATAATCTTTTCCAGTTTACGTTCGTTGCTGTCGGCTTCGTCCCATGCTACGGTTATGTCAGAGCGTGAGGTAAAATTGTTCTTTGGTTCTTTTGGATCTACATAATTAATAGGTTTGCTTGTTGCATCTGCCAGATAAGCATCAACACCACCTGCACCCCAATCGGCAAACGATAATCTTACGCCAGTTTCGTAGTTGGTTTTTGCATCGCCGGCACCAGCCCAACCTCTAAGAGCAGCCTCGGCTTTCAGATGATGAACTTCTGAAGCGGTAAAAAACCTTCTTGATGTAACTGATTTAAACGATTCGTTAACAGTCGAATAAGGAAGCCTTTGGTCTTTTGCATCAAGCCATGCTCCGCTGTGAATTCCTTTGTAAGGCCAGGTAGGATGATCGGTAACCAAAGAAGCATCTGCTACCGGGGCAAAATAACTGGCAATCCTGTTATCTTTCATTCCAACCCCAAATGATTCCATTGCTGATCCCATGCGGGTATCACCCCATTCAAAACATATCACATTCATTGGTAATTTATTACCATAGAGCGAAACATTAAAATTATCACCGTTTACCAAAATTAATCCGGCAGGATCGCTCATTGCTTTTTCTCCCTGAGTTTTTGCAAGAGCCGGATTAACCTTTGAGATTCTGATGGCCAGGCGTAAACGCATGGAATTTACCAGTTTACTCCATTTGGCAATATTTCCGGCGTAACTTGCATCAAACTTTGTTAAACCTTTGTAATCTTTATTGGCAACAAATACAGCCTGAATGGCATCCAAATCAGCAAACAATTTTATGTACAAATCAGATTCCTTGTCGTAAATATTGGCTTTGCCGGTAACACCATAGTTGGAATATATGATTGGTCCCTGATTAACTGTAACTTTTGAAGCACCCATTACCTGCATTAGTTTTGCCCATGCCGAGAATACCGGATATCCTCCTTCATCGGCTTGTTTCATAACCTGAAGTGACGGTGACATTATATTGTTATAAAACACCCCCCAATATGAATTCCATCTGATGTAATAAGTGGTGTTATTTACACCTCCAACAAAAGGAGTTGGAGTACCCAGCATACGTGTCCAGTTATCGTGACAAAGGTCTTCCTCAACCTGGCCTGCAAACAAATTGGTTAAAAACCCCTGAAAAGGAGACCCCAAAAGGTTGAAGTCCTGCTCCAGTTCCTCGTCTGAAATTAGGTAGTGATTTCTGTTTGCCTCTTCGAAATTATCGGTACAAGCCATAAATCCGAGAGTAAGTAATAATGCGAAAAATATCTTTTTCATAGTTCTTCAATTTTAGAATGTTACTTTAATATTAAAACCGTAAGTCCTGGTAGCAGGCAGATTGAAGTTATCGAGACCCTGCGAGCTATTGTTTGTACTCATTGCCAACTCCGGATCGTAAGGCGCTTTCTTGTATAAAATAAACAAATTTTGTCCAACAAGCGAAAGGGTAACAGCACTAACAAGCTTCTCTACTTTTAAATCGTATGCAACTGAAAACTGGCTTACCCTGATATTTGTTCTGTCGTAAACATAAGGTTCAATAATTCCGTTTCTACCGCCGGTACCGCCACCTTCAGCATAATAATCAAAAGCGCTTATCTGTGTAACAGGTGTAGTTCCTTTAATACCGTTGATTTCAACATATCCGAGATCCCTTGCATCGCCGGTTCTTTTGCTTACGCCCCATCCGTCGAGCATTGCTTCAGTCTGGCTGACAACTTCCCCTCCAAATTTTCCTGAAATAAGCAGGCCGATATTAAAGCGGTCAACCTGAACATTGTTGTTCCAACCCAGGTTCCAATCCGGTTCAAGATTTCCAAGGTATCCAACAGTCCAATCGTTCGCATCATATTTTACTGCTGTCTTCATCGGACGACCGGTCTTTTCATCAATCATTATCTGTCCGGCATCATTTCTTCTGAACTTCAAACCATACAAATCGCCATAAGAACCACCTTCTCTCAGGAATGTTTCATATCCTTCAGAAGAGCCCATCCCAATTACACGTTTAGGATTATTAGGATCCAATGAAACAATTTCGTTGTTGTTTTTATGGAAGTTAAATGCTGTTTTCCATGTAACCGTATTGTTTTGAACAGGAATAAAATCCAGTGTCATCTCAATACCTTTATTTACAATTTCACCAACGTTAATATTCCTGGTTTGATAACGCCCTTTTTCTTCAGGAGCTAATTCAACATTCAGGAACTGGTTGGTACTATTGTTATTATAGTAGGTAAAATCAAAACCTACCCGTCCTTTATACAATTTAAATTCAGCGCCAAACTCTGTACTTGATATTAACTCAGGTTTTAGGTCTGTCCATGGTTCTCTGGTTGACTTGGTGATACCACCAAGTGCACCTGTTATCGAGTTAGGTGAAAGTATTGAAGCCCAGGGCACCTCTTTTGCTGACTGTGCATACGAACCTCTTAATTTCAGGAATGAAATAAATTCGGGTAATGTAAATATATTACTAAGCAGCACAACTCCACCTACCGAAGGATAAAAATAGGAAGCGCCATCGTCGGTACCGATAAGGGTTGAAGACCAGTCGTTACGTCCAGAAAAATCGAGATAAAACATATCATTCCAACCTAAACTTACACTTGCATAAAGCGATTGCATAATTGTTTCGCCGCCATATTCACTAACCACAATGTTGGTTGGATAATTCTGGGTTGAAAATACATTTGGATAAAGCAGGTTATTCGTTCCGTTGCCTGCACCTTTTCCACTCCATTTGTTCTTTGTGTAACTTCCACCCACAAATCCTGTTACATTTAACTTGCCAAATGTATTGTCGTATTTTAACAATGCATCTGCATAAGCTTTGGTATCAGTTCTGTCGCCAAAAATATATGATCCGTTTTGCGATACATTGGTAACGTTTGAACCTGCAGCATGCTTTTCTGTCATTTTATAATCAACATAATCATAAGTTCCCCTTACCACAAGAGCCAATTGGTCGGTAATACTGTAGTCGGCTGATGCATTGGCAATCATTCTTTGAATTTTCTCTTCCTTTGGCTCCATATTTACCAGCCAGTAAGGATTGCTCAAATGATGGTCAACAACATAAACGTTTTGAAGGTCCATGTTTCTTGTTTTATCAAAAATCTTGTAGTTGTTTTTGTAATCCATAAAATCTCTTTCGCGCGGGAAATTGTACAGACCAGTTAAAGGATTAAGATAATAACCGGCAACATTACGGTTTTCTATCAACTCCGAAGCAAGTATAACATTCGAACCCAATTCCAGTTTATCGTCCAAAAGTTTGGTTGACTGTTTGAATGATACATTGTTCTTTCCGTATTTGTTATTCGGAATGATACCGTTTGCAGTTGTGTTGTTGTATGAGAAATAGGCCGTAGTAATGTTATTTCCACCGCTTACAGTAACACCGTTAATCAAATTAGTTCCGGTCTGGAAAAAATCTTTCATCATATCTTCAGAGTATTTGGTACCTCCCTTGGTAGTTGACCAACTCTCTTTCGCACCGTTCACTGCACCGTAATCAAACTGCAATTCGGGCCAAACCATCACATTTTCAAAGGTTGTCGTTGAATTTAAGGTTACCATTGTTTTACCGGCCATACCCTTTTTGGTTGTAACCAAAACAACTCCGTTGGCGCCCTGGCTACCATAAAGAATTGAGGCATTTAATCCTTTCAAAACGTTGATACTTTCAATATCGTCGGGATTCAATTGCGATAAACCGTCACCATTATCGGCTCCACCCCACATTCCGGGCTGTCCGCGTTTGATGTTCATTACGGGAATACCATCAATTACATAAAGTGGCTCGCTGGAACCTCCCAACGATTTGAAACCCCTCATAATAACCCGTGTAGAACCACCTGCTCCGGAAGCACTTTTTTCGATTTCAAGACCGGCAGTTTTACCACTCAGGTTTTCCATGAAATTGGTGCCCCTCGCTTTCATCAATTCTTCACCTTCAACCTGCTGCGAAGCATAAGTCAGCGTTTTTTTATCGCGCTGAATACCAAGGGCAGTAATAACTACCTCGTCAAGACCGATGGCACTCGACGACATAACAACATCAATAGTAGTACGGCCACTAACTGCTTCTTCAATTGCTGTCATTCCAACAAACGAAAACTGCAAAACAGCACTGGCACCCACTTTCAAGCTATACTTTCCATTCATATCGCTTGTAGTTCCATTGGTAGTTCCTTTCTCAACAATTGATACTCCGGGAATACTGCTTCCACTGGCATCATTAACGGTTCCACTTACCGTCGTTTGTGCAATTACGCTTGTAAACGAAGCTAACAGTAAAACCAGAATAAGATAAAATCTTTTTCTCTTCATAATAATAGTTTTAACAGAGTTAATAATTAGTTTTTAAAAATTAAGGTAAACGAGTGTTTTAACAATACATCTTTTCCTAGAAGATTTAGAATTTCATTTTTCATTTTTCCATAGATTTTAAAATTTTAGATTTTAAGTGATATTTAATTATTTATTGTGACTATAAACTTATTTATGTACAAGTTATGTAAAATCCAATTATCATTCAAGTGTTTTCCAAAATTCAATTAAATCAAATGTATAATAAGATAAACTTTCCTTTTATCTCTTTTTAAAACGGGCATTTGTTCAAGCTGCCAACTTCAACTCCTACTATTTTTCATCAGTTAACTGAACCAGTTAAAATGTCAAATCTTAACAAGTCATCTGTGTTTTGAATAAATCGATATTTCAACAATTTCATCATACGAGTCAGCTTACTTATTTTAGTTTATTTGAGTTTGTGAGTCTGAATAGTTTCCATCGAAACCAATTTCTTTGGTTTCGAAAGGCTGTAAAAGCGGATCTACTAATACAGCAAGTTCCCTTTTTTGAATGAACCTGTTAGATAAAAATTCCTTCCCTGTGAAATTTTTCAAAACTTCTTCCAATTTATTATTAACCATATAACCAACAACTACCGAAATAAGTTCACTAGTTTTTTGAATTGTTAAGTACGAATTATCCTCCACAACCTCAATATTTTTGCTGAATGCATTTAATCCTTCCGTAAATTCGGCAACAGTCAACGTTGAATCAGCGTAAAACCATGTTCGGTTTGCCCATTTATAAGGCTCTCCTTTTACTTTTAAAATTCCGGAAACCGTTGCCCTCTGAATTGCATGGAAAGCTTTATCTTCAGGTTGAACGTCATAAAGTGGCATTAAATACGCTCCCGAATCGAGCAATGTTTGCTGTACCTTCCTGATATTGAGGTTACGCGGGTTTGTATTTTCCAAAACACTTAACGCAGCAATAACTCCTGCAGCCTGACCTGTTAACAATACGCAAGGCTGAAGCCGGGTTGCACCATTCATTATGTTCGATACAGAAATGGCTTTGTCTGCAATAACCAAACCATCAATTGTTTCAGGGATTAAACTTCCCATTGGAATATTAAAGGAAAAAATTGCCGGAAATTTAATTTCAGGTGCATCAGGATTACAATCGTGATGATGATCCACCGGATAATCGCCAACTGAAATTCCGGTTCGATATAACGGTTCATCCCTGTATTTGTTAAGAATATGATTTACTGTTAACCGCTGAATTCCTTTTAAACGGCGTCCTTCGCGATGGTACGGAGCAAATGCCAGAAGATCTGTAGTTGGAAATTCATCATCAGCAAGACCTAAATTTTTGTATCCCAAATCGTTTTGAATATAATATACAAACTCCAACGTTGTTTTTCTTTGCTTTTGCCAGTTCATCATTTCTCTTATCATAATCCAATTCAACCACATTGAGGTAAATGTCGTTTCCCTTCCTTGGCCAGTTTATCATAAATTTATTGTTTGGCAGTCTGGCGTAATTCACCATTTTTCGCAATCAATTAAAATCGAATCAACTGTCATCGAACACGATCCATTAAATTTTTCAGGATGATAATCATTTGGTTTGGCAATAGTTTTACCGGTTCCCGCACCATAATCTTTATGTATCGCTACCCATGTTAAATCCTGAACGATATCGTTTGCCATATCGGGGGCATTTTGCTCACCTGTTTCAGTGCGCGATTCCATTCCCAAATCGTAGTCAGCAACAGCCAGTGCCAATCCATCACCCAAATCGGTAGCATCGATTACAATTTTAGCTGATACCGTTAATTTTTCATTTTTACTGTTGGTAAATATGGCTCCTGTTACTTTGTTCCCCTCCTTTAGAATTTCCGAAACAAGATATCCGTAAATAACTTTTAATTGATTCTCAGCAGCAGCCATTGCTTTAAATATACTGTCGCCAATATGTGGTTTAAACTGGGTATTGCTTACCCAACCTGTTTCGAGCGCTTTTGCTCCTCCATAATGTATTCGCAGATTATTACGGAACTCGTTCCAGATTCCTGAATGTAAATTATGATTTCCATCGAAAGCACATACTCCCTGGGCGGTTATCATTCCGCCTAACCAGGGAGTTTCCTCAACGATTAATGTTGCAGTATTTAGCCTTGCTGACTGAATGCCAGCAGAAATTCCTCCGGTTGTTCCTCCAATTACAAGTACTTCGGTCTCGTAATTTCTTTGCTGAATAACACATCCTCCAAAAAATATAAAACAAACAATAAAACCAACGTTAATTCGAATATTCATATAGAAATTGATGTCAATTTATTTCCATACAATTTAACGAATTTTTCAATTATTTAATTAAGTTTTTTTAAATTATGTTAGATTGTTTTAGTTGCTATAGATGCTTCAGTTGCTTTCCAAAACCTGTCCTTTTTCGCGGTACAGGTCAACTTTACCATCGAGCAAAACAGCAATAACAGTCATCTGTTCGTCGAGTACTTTTTCAGGAACATTGATATAAACAATGCCCGGAACAGCGCTCCAGTATTGTTTCATTTTTATATCCCAGTTAAGTTTTGTACCATTTCCAACCACCCAGATGCGGTTGATTTTATTCTTAATTCCTTTCAGCATGATTTGTCCATTGGGTTTGTACGGAAGATACAGATATAATATATCGCCTGATTTATTTAATGCAGTTGGACCGAAAAAATGATCTGCCGGAATTCCTGCCCTGGTTCCGTAAATGGCTTCAGAATGTTTATTGGTCCACCGTCCCAGTTCTTTTAAAATATTTACCTGTTCGTCAGGAATTGTTCCATCGGCTTTTGGCCCGATATCGAGTAAAAGGTTTCCGCCTTTACCAATACAATCGACCAAAATGTTAATGACCTGGTTTGGTGTTTTGTAGTTTTTATCGTTGTGTTGAAATCCCCAGCTATCGTTCATGGTCATGCACAATTCCCAGTAACGGCTGTCGGGACGGGTAATTGGCAAACCTTGTTCGGGCGTTGCATAATCGCCGTAACCCTGAATACGGCTGTTAAGTATTACATTTTTATTCCGGCTGCGAAGCATCTCACTCAGTTCCCGGGCTTTCCAGTTTTCGGCAGATTGCTCCCAATCACCATCGAACCAATACAAATCGGGATTGAATTGCTGCGACAACTCCTGCAACTGGCAAAAATTAAAATCGACAAACCGTTTCCATTTAACAGAGTCGGTTTCGTATCGCTTTTCGATTCTTGTTTTGTTTGGATAATCGGGATGGCTCCAGTCGAGCAATGAGAAATACAAACCTACTTTTACATCGTTTTTTCGCAATTCGTTTACAAAAGGTTTAACCAGATCCTGTTTTGCAGGCGATTGTTTTACCACATTCAAATCGTTGCATTTTGTATCCCAAAGCGCAACTCCATCATGATGTTTTGATGTTAAAACTGCATATTTAGCGCCGCTTCCCTTAATGAGTTTTGCCCATTCAGCGGAATTATAATTCTTTGCATTGAATCCTTTTAGCTGATTCATATAATCATCGTGCGAAATGTAACCGTTGTAAAACGACCAACTTTCGTCGATTCCGTTTACAGAATAAATTCCCCAATGAATAAAAATGCCTAGTTTAGCATCTTCAAACCACTGGATCTTGTTTTCCTTGTCTGCCGGCTCCTGCGAAAACAATTGAAAAGCTGTTAAAACAATCAAAATTGCGGCTGGCATCTTTTTCATCTTCTTTATTTTTATGGTTGAAATTTAGGTATTCCGAAGTAAAGAAAAAACCCATTTCCTTCTGATTCAATGTCCTTAATAGAACCGAATCTAAAAGATCGGTTGGTATTCCTAACAAAAAATCAAAAATTCCACCTTTTTGAGAGATGGAATTTTTGATAATATAATTTTATGTATAAAAATTATTCTAGTATATAATGTTTTCTAACCGCGATATCGATATCCCAAATACATTCCAACCCGGCTGGAAAAGTAACCAAATCACCTGGTTTAATTGTTATTGTTTCAAATTCTGAAACTATTGTAGCCTCTCCGGCAACGATGTAACAACGTTCCGTTTTATCATAATACCACTCAATTTTTTCTGTATCATGTTCCCAAACCGGCCACGATTCCACCCCTAATTCTTTAAGCTCTTCCAAATCAAGTCGATCAACCTCTATTTTCATCTCTGCAAATTTTAATCAAAAATATAAAAGAAACTCAATTAAAAATTCAAGATAAAAACAAAAATAAAATAACTCCGAAAATATTTAATAATCTTGGCATGTTTATTAATGAAGCTTTTAATATATGATTGATTTTGATTTAACACTACAAACTGCTACTATTTTGCTCAGGCCAACCACCATCGAAGATGTTTCAGGCTTTACAGAATTAACTACCGACAAAACCATGTGGATTTATTTCACAAATGATTTGTCGGACAGGGTTGAACTTGAAAACTGGGTGAATGACGCACTCTTTCAGAAAGAAAATAAAACCCGGCTTCCGTTTACCATCATCAGTAAAAAATCCGGGAAAATAATGGGTTCTACCAGTTTTGGAAATATTTCGTACCGCGATAAACGCATTGAAATCGGGTGGACCTGGCTGGGAAAAAGTTATTGGGGAAAAGGTATGAATGACGAAGTAAAATTTTTAATGTTTCAATACTGTTTTGAAGAACTTGATTTTGTGCGGGTTGAATGCAAAACTGACGTTCTGAACATTCCGGCCAGAAATGCTTTGACACGAATGAATATGACTGAAGAAGGAATTTTAAGAAGTCATACTTTAATGACAAACAACCGAAGGAGAGATACCATCTTTTACAGCATTTTACAATCGGAATGGCAGATCATAAAAACAAAAAACAAATGGATTT
Source organism: Draconibacterium sp. (assembly GCA_041737765.1). Classification (GTDB taxonomy): domain Bacteria; phylum Bacteroidota; class Bacteroidia; order Bacteroidales; family Prolixibacteraceae; genus Draconibacterium. The sequence continues at coordinate 46,685 of JBGSRA010000113.1, forward strand.
AATATAAGTTGTCGAGCTCTATTTCACATTTCCGGCAATACCAAATATGTTGTGTACAGAATATAAAAGCCTAGTAAAATTAATGCTTCCCAGCGATCGAGTTTTTTCTTTCCTCCTGTAAACATAGCAATAAACAAAACTAATGTTCCACCGCCAAGGATGTATAATTCGAGGTTAAAAGAAGGATTGAACTGCACCGGATTGATGATTGAACTAACCGAAAGGATAAGGAAAATATTGAAAATATTCGAGCCAATTATATTTCCAAGAGCAATATCACTGTTTTTCTTGATTGCAGCAACAACCGATGTCATTAATTCGGGCAGCGAGGTTCCAATGGCAATTATCGTTAAACCGATAATCTTTTCGCTGACACCCATTTGAGTTGCAATTTTTATAGCATTGTCAACCACAAATTTACCTCCAAAAATTAACCCTGACAAACCACCAACAATCAGCAGACTGATTTTCCAACCCGTCAGATTTTTTATCGAAAGTGATTCCGGGTCATTTCGGTCGGCTTTCATTTGCAGATAGATGTAAAACAAAAAGGCGCCGAAAAAGGCCAAAAGAATAAACCCATCAACGCGTGTGAGTAAATTACTGTGGTCCAACAAAATTCCGTTTGACAGAAAATACAAAACCACAACTGCCAGCAACGAAACCGGAATTTCTTTCCAAACTGTATTTGTATGGACCAGAATTGGATTTACAAGACCAACAATTCCCAAAATCAAAAAAAGATTGACAATATTACTGCCCAGAATATTACCGTAAACAATATCGGAATGTTGCTGAAATGAAGCAACTGAATTTACAACCAACTCGGGTGCCGAAGTGCCAAATGAAACAATGGTTAACCCGATGACCAAATCGGGAACATTGTATTTTTTTGCCAGCGCGGAAGCTCCGGTTACCAGTAAGTCAGCCCCTTTTATCAGCAAAACAAATCCTGCAACTATAATTAAAACCGAAATCAGCATGTGTAACTATACTTATTGTATTATTCAACCAAATTATGGCATTAATACAATTTCACCAAAAAAAAGTTCAATAGATGAATTATAAGAAAAATTGAAACTGATGAGACAAAACATGTTACAAAAATCCATACTTACTGGCAAGAAATATCAGCAGCAGCGATAAAGAAAATGCGATTGCCGGGGAAATCAGCCACATCAGAAAAAATTGCCTTACCTGGGTTTTCCTGAATATATGTTTTGCCCCAAGTTTTGCCACTCCAATACCAATAATGTCAGCCACATTCAACTGCACCAGCGATGTGGGAATTCCTTTCGAAAGCGACGCAAAAAGCAGTAAACTGGCTGATACAAATGCGATAATAACAGCTTCAAACTTGCCAAACAACACAATTTCCTTGCCCGTGTTTTGCAGAATTTTATGCCCAAATATGGAGCTGCCAATCCCGAAATTGGGAGCAACAATCAGCGTTGATAAAATCATTATCAGAATAAAGTTTTCATCCACCGAAATATTTAACTGGTTGGCCGTCATTGAGGCAATTGGTCCTGATGCATTGGCCACATTGTTCGACCCGATTGAAAAAGCCACATACAGCGACATCGCAATCAGCAATCCATTCCAAACCGGCATCATATTGGCGTTTTGTGCGCGGTGTAAAGTCAGTCCCCTCCTGCGCATGGGCCGGTAAATGTATTTTCCAATCAGGTAACTGACAATAAACGAAATGACGGGTAAGATAAACCAGGCTGGAATAATTTCGAACACCAGCTTGTCGGCATTGAGTTTATCGAAATAAAGCGCTACTGCCGTTACCGATAATACGGTAGATTGGCTGGTTGACTGCGGAATGCCAAATAAATTGGCTACCAGCAACGACATTGAAACTGAAAAAAGAATAATGGAAACCACATTTCGCGTCATCATTTCGGGTGAAAGCAACTCTTTTCCGATGGTAGATGCAGTACCTTTCCCTGCTAAAATTGCACCTAAAAAAACCATGATTCCGAATAAACCGGGAATTAAACTCCGGCGGATTACATTGGCGCCGTACGCTGCGGAAAAAGCTGGACCGGTGCCGCTTCCACCCATGTTCATAGCGAAAAAAATAGCGATGATAAAGGGTAACAGCAAAGGACTAAACAGTGGTGAAATCATAATTTTTGGTTTTACAATCGACCCGGTTCTAATTTTGTTTTGGTTTTTAGCCTTTTTTCAAGGCTCAAAAATAAGTAGCTTTTCAGATATCCAGCAATGTAAACTCAAAAAAAAGTTTTGAGGGTTGAAAAAAGAATCAGAATTTTAATCATAATGAAATCTGCATTTTGCAATTAAAATTTCATCTTCCTTCACTTTGTAGATTAGCCTGTGTTCGCCATCAATTCTGCGGGACCAGAAACCTTTGTATTTGTACTTCAAGGGTTCTGGTTTTCCCAGGCCCGAAAAAGGAGTACGTGAAATATCTTTAAGCAGATCATTTATTTTATAAAGCATTTTTTTATCTGTCTTTTGCCAATATAAATAATCCTCCCACGATTCATCGACAAAAGTGTATCTCATCGTTCAATAAGATCTTTCTGAAATGATGCTCCCTTATTAAGCTTCTCAATGGCTGAATCCAATCTTTTCTCATTTGTCTTTGACGACAATTCGTGATAGGTCGCAATGAGCGAATTATATTCGTCCAACGATATAATAACCACACCGCTGTCCTTTCCCCTGTTTATTATCAAGGTTTCAAAGTTTTCAGTTACCCTGTCGAGATATAGTTTAATATCTTTTCGAAAATCGGAAATTGTTGTTGTCAACATAATTTTGCTTTATTTTGTACATATTAACGTACAAATATAAGTACAAATCGAAGAATTTTCAATTTTAAGGAAGATTTTTAATAAAAGAGAGTAAAAAAAAATATCATTTCAGGAAATCAACTATTGAAACCTTAAAAATTGGAGGTTGGTGGATGAAAGTTAGATTCAAAAAACTATTAATACGAATATTAATTTGACCTTAAAAGTTTTCGGCATATTTTCGCCCTGTCAAAAATGCCAACCTGTTCGATTCAACAACCGCTGCACCTTTCGGGGAAAAAACAGTTTCAATGGCTTTTAAAATAATTTCTTTATCGATGTGGATAAACGGCGAGGCAGCGCCTAAAATCACCATGTTCGAAGCTTTTACATTTCCGGTTTCGTGCGCTATTTTATCGGCGTCAATCTGCACAACTTTTAGTTTTGTGTTGAGTTCGGCAAAAGTATCGGCAAGTTTAGGGTAATTGGGAATATTGCGGAATTCGGTAGTGTTGGTAACCAGGCAACCATTGTGTTTGAGATATGGTAAATACCGCAGCGATTCGAGCGGTTCGACTGAAAGAATAAGTTCTGCTTTTCCAAATGGTATTAAATCGGAATAAATGGGTGAATCTGATATGCGCAAATGCGACACCACTTCCCCACCCCTCTGACTCATGCCGTGGGTTTCAGCCTGTTTCAGGTATAGGTTTTCGTTGAGTGCAGCCGCACCCAGAATTGCCGCGATGGAAAGAATTCCCTGTCCACCGACTCCTGCAAGTATAATATCAGTTTTCATTCAGATTTGAGTATTTAGTAGTGAGTATTTAGTATATGGCTTTAATCATCAGGCATCAAGTATCCAGAATCCAGCATCAAGTATCCAGAATCCGGTATCCAGCATCCCCGTCCGACCGAGTCATCCGGGCGGGCAGCATCAGTTTTCACCATTTTGCCCCTTTTTCATTTTTTTCACCCGGCTGATTCGCTGAATACATTCACGTCGTCCTATTATCACCGAAACACCTTCAAATTCAATCTCTTCCTTTATGATTTGTACAATTTCGTCATGATTTTTCTTCAAGGGCACAAACAACCTGATGTGTTTCGGTTCAACGCCAATTCCTTCGCAAATGTGTTCAATCCGTCCTTTTGCCGACGAATCCTGTCCACCGGTCATTGCAACAGCTTCATTGTCAACAATCAGAATATTGATGTTTGTTTTTTCGTAAACGCAATCGAGCAGCCCGGTCATTCCAGAGTGTGTAAAAGTAGAATCTCCGATTACCGCAAAAACAGGTTCCAGTCCGGCATCAGCAGCGCCTTTTGCCATGGTAATTGAAGCACCCATATCAACGCAGGTGTTAATAGTATTGTAAGGAGGAAGTGCACCCAGTGTATAGCAGCCAATATCAGAAAAAACCCGGCCTTCACCATATTCCTGAATCACTTCGTTTAAAGCCAGGTAAGTGTCCTGGTGGCCGCAACCCGCGCACAGCGAAGGAGGACGCCCAACCAGATTTTCGGGCACATTTAAACTTTCCGGGATTTCTTTTCCCAAAGCTTTCAGCACATGGTCCGGATTTAATTCTCCCTTTCGGGGAAGCGCACCAGTTAAGCGGCCAAAAACCTTTTTGCCCCGTTCAAAAAAGTCGGCAAGCAACTCTTCCACCAGCGGATATCCTTCTTCCATCACCATCAGTTCATCGCACTCCTTTTCCAGTTTTCGAAGCCACATATCGGGAACCGGATACTGCGAAATTTTTACCACCGGGTATGGACAATCGCCGTTGGGGTAGTTTTCCATCAGGTAATTGTAAGCGATGCCACAGCAAACAATGCCGAGACTTCTGTCGGTTCCATGGAAAAAAGCATTGAACTGTGATTCGTTTGAAAACTTCTGAAGCAAAGGTTGTTTATCGAGCAGATTCTGGTAGTATTTTCTTCCGTAAGCCGGTAACAGCATAAACTGCATTGGGTTTGTGCGAAGCTTCAAATATTTTTCTTCGAGCAGCTTTTTCTGAATAACCCCCGAACGCGAGTGTGCCAAACGGGTTGTAATGCGAACCATCACCGGAAGTTGCGTTTTTTCGGAGAAATCAAACGCTTCATAAGTCATATCATACGCTTCCTGCTGGTTCGAGGGTTCAAAAACCGGTGTCATGGCAAACTTCCCGTAGAACCGCGAATCCTGCTCGTTTTGCGACGAGTGTTGCGAGGGATCGTCAGCCACCACTAACACAAAACCTCCGTTGATTCCGGTAACAGCGGCATTCATATATACATCGGCAGCCACGTTTAACCCAACATGTTTCATGCAAATCAGTGTTCGCTTTCCGGCGTAACTCATACCCAGTGCGGATTCCATGGCCGTTTTTTCATTGGCCGACCACAACCGGTGAATATTGCGTTCCTTTGCAGTTTTGTTTTCCTGAATGTATTCTGTGATTTCAGTCGATGGTGTTCCGGGGTATGCATAAACACCTGAAATACCCGCATCAATTGCAGCCTGACCGATTGCTTCAACCCCGAGAAATAAATTTCGTTGCATGAAAGTTATTTTAAATTTTATCTGCAAAATAAGGCTTACTCAAATTAGGAAAACATATCAAATCTCAGGTAAATACAAGTTTGGGGTTGTTTAAAAACAGGTGAAAATTATTGGTGGATTCAAATTGGATTCAATATCATTAAGCATAATATCTAATATTTGTTGGTATAATTTGGATTCACCCACCGACTTTGCGCAGGGCAACTGTTCGACTGAGCCAAGTCGAAGTCTGCTATCGCTAACTAAACAAAATTAAACAATAGATCATGAATATTTTACAGCGCTGCTTATTTTTACTCACCCTGATTTGTCTGGCGACAAATCGTCCCTCTCTGCGCGCAGAGAGGGAGAAGAGGGTGAGTCAACCACTAACTATTTTTTTATCAACTAAAAACAGTCAGAACCAATCTTCTTGTCCCGCCATAATTGCGGAATTCGCAAAAATAAATGCCCTGCCAGGTTCCCAGGTTTAAGCGGTGGCGGGTAATTGGAATCGTAACTTCTGCGCCAATCACCGACGATTTCAGGTGTGCAGGCATATCGTCTGATCCCTCGTCGTTGTGTAAATAAACCGGGTCGTTTTCGGGAATCATTTTATTCATAAAAGCTTCAAAATCGGTGCGGACGGTTGGGTCGGCATTTTCGTTAATTGTAATTCCTGCAGAGGTGTGTTTTACAAGTATGTGCAGCAATCCTGCAGCTGGAAGTTCGGGCAAATTCTCTTCAATTAGCCTTGTAATTAAATGGTAACCTCTGCGAAAACCGGGAAGTGTTATTTCTTTTTGAAAAATCATTTTTTGTTTAAATAAAGTCTCAATTACTTTTTTTCCAAAACATTTGAAATAATGTACATTATAACAAAAAAAGCAGCAATTATGATATATGACTCAGGACGGGCAAAATTTAATGTCCATCCGGTTCTGCTAATCATTTTAGGTACAAAAATACGGGAATCACTCCTGTTAAAATAGAAAAGTCCCCATTTGTAATTATCAGGATTGATATTCATTCTTCTTGTTTTGAAATTTTAAACTAAGGTAAAAGTTAATAGGAAGAAACTGAATCTTATTGAGTGATTTTTTTATGTAATTTTCAGAACTGATTCTTACTAATAAAATAAAAACTATGAAATTCCTTGGAAATATTCTCTGGCTGATTTTTGGTGGTTTTGTAATTTTTGTCGAATACATGGTTTCCGGACTTTTGCTGTGCATAACCATTCTTGGAATTCCATTCGGACTTCAGTGTTTTAAACTGGGTATCCTGGCTTTGTGGCCATTCGGACAAAAAATTGAATACATGGATTACGCACCTGGCTGTCTTTCAACCATTATGAATATAATCTGGCTGTTCATTGGCGGAATCTGGATAATGTTGACCCATGTTTTTTTTGGAATCCTGCTTGGAATCACCATTATCGGAATTCCATGGGCCGGGCAGCATTTTAAAATGGCATCACTCGCTCTGACACCGTTTGGGAGAAGAGTATCGTGAGTAGAGATAATATCCAATAACGAATAATCAATAACCAATTTTAAAATTTCAGACCAGTATCCGGCATCCAGTAAGCAGCAGCAGTAGGCAGTCATTCACAAAATGACCAGTTTCCAGCATCCAATAACAAGTATCCAATATCAAGTATCCAGCATCCGGCAACCAGCATCATAACCTGTAACTGGTTCTGCTTGTTAACTTATGCCCGAAAATCCCGCGTCATATATAACAAATGTCCAGTCCTATAAAATAATCCAAAACTTTTTAATATTATTTAAACCATTTGACTGTTAGTATGTTATTGAATTAAACAAGTACTTAACTATTCTTTTTCAAGTAAAATGATACTAATAAAAAAGTTCGGTATTTTTTTGAGAATATTTAAGATAATAGCATCTTTTATATTTAAATAAATTTAATTTATCTTTCTCAAAAAGGAGATATAAAAAGAAAACGATACTATTTCACTTTATTTAATGAGTATCCTTAAAACTGACAAATGAATGAGTGTTAACTGATTAAATATTAAAATGAAAAACAAAAATCAACAATTCATTTGGAATGGTATCAATTTGAATGCCCTTCGTGAAGTAATGGACCCGGCTGCTGATAAAGCTGTGGATTCTATTTTCGAGTCGAAAGCAACAGACCGACTTGTTAAAATTCTTCAGGGAATGGCGGAAAATGACAGTAAGATTTCGCCCGAATTACCAAAACCCATGTACGATTTTATTGAAGATGAACTAAATATTGAGTTTACTGAAGAGGATATTCAGCTATTCAACGAAACACGGGAAATTTGGGAAGAGAAAGGGACGAAATTTATACTCGTTCTGCTATTCAGGGCATTACCGTTTACTTATATGGCCGAAAAACCAGCTAACGTGTTAAGAATGACCAAACTGCTTGTTACCCAACCCCGACGACGAATTTTCGAAACTGCCCAATTTGTATTCGATGTAATGGCCGAAAACTGGTGGGAACGTGATGAGCGGGGTATTCTTTCGGCATTGAAAGTGAGAATTATGCATGCAGCAATGCGACAATTGGTTTTAGATAACGATTATGGAGATATCTGGAATGACGAATGGGGTAAACCAATCAGCCAGGAAGATTTGATTGCCACCAACCAGGTGTTTTCGCTTGAGTTTTTTAAAGGAATGGAAATCCTAAATGATCCGCTTACTCCGCAGCAACAGAAAGCGTGGTTTCACACCTGGAAAACCATCGGTAGAATTATGGGAATTCAGGAAAATTTACTTTGCAAAGATGTGGAGGAGGCCTGGTCGTTGCAACATGCGATTTACAACCATCTTTTTAACGACGGGCATGTTTCGGGGATAAAACTGGCTGAAGCCCTGGCTGAAACCCTCGACGATTTTTATCTTCCGCGTAAGCTTGTAATTATACTAATGAAAAAAATGCTGGAAGACGAGCAGTACCCCGACTGTTTTGAAATCTTACTGGGCCCGACATACGAAAAAGAATTTCCTGAACTTTTTCACAAACCTGAAACCGAAGACGAAAAAACTGAAAATAAGAAATTTATACACGACCAGTACAACTCGCAAATGAAAGAATATGATCAATTTCTTAAAAAAAACAAAGCAGCAGTTTTCAGGAAGAAACAAAACCAGGGATTGTTCGAGCAAACAAAAGGCTGGGTGATTGGATTGCTTGATAAAATAAGAACACGCAGACACCTGGTAAACGTGCACCACAAAAACCTTCACAAAACCGTAGTTAGGAATGAAAAAGAAGAACATGATGAAAATGGGCATGAATCGATAACTGCTTTAAGCGGAGTAATGATTGGTATTTTATCTCTCTATTTCAGGGATGGTAAAAAATCGGGATTTCGAATTCCAAAAACCCTGCGTGCCAACTGGGCGCGGGTAAAAAAGTAAAAGTATAAATCAGTAAAACATATAACTAAAATTTTAAATATTAGATAATTATGAACAACAACAGGCAACAATTTATCTGGAAAGGAATCGATTTGGAAGCGCTTCGCCAAATAATGGATCAACCAGCTGACGATACAGTATCTGAAATTTTTAAATCAAAATCGATGGATCATTTGCGATCGGTTTTAAAAGGAATGGCACAAAACGACAGTTTTGTAACAAACGAACTGCCTGCCGGATTGCACGATTTTGTTCAAACCGAACTAAAACTACAGTTTACTTCAGAAGATATTGAGTTGTTTAACCAGGCTCACGAGATATGGAAAGAGCATGGAATGAAATTCGTTTTTATCCTGTTTTTCAGAGCTTTACCATATACTTACATGGCAGAAAAACCAGCCAATGTTTTAACTACAACCAAACTGCTTGTAACCCACACTGAAAGAAGGGTTTTCGAAACGGCCCAGTTTGTTTTCGACGTGATGGACAAAAACTGGTGGGAACCCGATAAAAGGGGAATATTGACAGCTATGAAAGTGAGAATAATGCATTCGGCAATGCGGCATATTATTTTAGCCAGAACTGCTGATGAAAAATGGAACGATGACTGGGGGAAACCAATTAGCCAGGAAGATTTGGTTGCCACCAACCAGGTTTTTTCGCTTGAGTTTTTTAAAGGCATGGAATATATTGGAGAAACACTTGATGCAAAACAGCAAAAAGCCTGGTTTCATACCTGGAAAACCATCGGGAAAATCATGGGGGTTCAGGAGAGATTAATTCCGAAAGATGTAGATGAGGCATGGACGCTTCAACATACCGTTTACGCTCATCTTTTTAAAGATAAAACCATTGCCGGAATACCGTTAACCAGCGCATTGGTTGAAACATTGAACCATTTTCATCTGCCACTTAGATTAATATTGTTAATAATGAGGCGCATGTTAGCCGATGAACAATTTCCTGATTGTTTTGAACGGATGTTAAAACCAACATTTGAAGACCAGTATCCCGAATTATTCGAGATACACGAAAGTGAAGAAGATAAGGAAAAACACAAAGCCCTGTTAGACGATCATTTCCATACGCATTTAAGGGAATACTACCATACATTGAAAGGAATCAGGCCAAAATATCAAACCACAAAACCGAAAATCAGTTTGCTTGAGAAAATTTTATTTTTCATTCTCCAGTTTTTTGGAAAGAATAAGAAGCAGGTTCATTTAATTGATATTCAACTCGAAAGACTTCATAAAAACCTTCACATTGAGGGAACCGACAATCCGGTTGATGAACTGGAAGAAGATGTAATACTCGATTCGATGTCGGCTTTGGGAGGAATTATGGTAGGAATACTCTCTTTTCACTTCAGAAAGGGAAAAGATTCAGGGTTCAGAATTCCTGATAATTTAAAAGATAACTGGTCATTAAAAGGTTGAGAATATGGATCTGGAGTATAAAAAATCTATCATCAGTTACTACGATGCCACCCGCCTCGATTACAGAATCTTGTGGTTTGGCAAAAAAAACCGGTCGGTACATTTTGGTTATTACGACCACAAAGTTAAAACCCACAGCGAAGCTTTGTTCAACCTGAATAATGTGATGGCGCAGAAATGCGGTGTAAAAGACGGCGATATTATTCTCGATGCCGGGTGTGGGCAGGGTGGCAGCGCAGTGTGGCTCGCCGAAAACTTCAATGTTAAGGTTACAGGTATTACACTTGTTCCCCACCAGGTTGCAAAGGCCGAAAAAAATGCACTCAAAAACGGAGTAGCCGACAGGGTTTCATTTTCGGTGCAGGACTATACACATACCAGTTTTAAGGATGAATCGTTTTCGCTGATTTGGGCTTGCGAAAGTATGTGCCATGCCCAGGAAAAAGTTAATTTTTACAGGGAAGCTTATCGTCTGCTTAAACCGGGCGGCCGGTTAATTTGTGCCGACTATTTCAGGACAGGAAGACCACTGCCTGAGAATGGCGAAAAACTTTTGCACGACTGGTTAAACGGCTGGTCGATAAAAGATATCGACACTTTCGATGAACATATTGAAAATGCTGCACATGCTGGTTTTACCCATTTCGAAAAAGAAAATATAACAGAATATACAAAACCATCGCTTAAACACCTGCATTCGATGGCCAGCAAATTATGGCAGTTTGGCCGGTTTCTTCGACAAATCGGACTTAGAAACAACATTAACCATGGTAACCATTTTAGTTCGATAAAACAGTTTGAGGCACTCGAAAATAATTTGTGGCAATATGGTTTGGTTTCGGTAATAAAAAAGTAAAAAATGAATACAGCAACAGAAAAGATACTGTACAAAACCTACAAACCATTAAAATCAATTTATAAAAACGAACAGAACGAAATAATTCTGGCCAGCCGGATTACCGACGATAAAAAAGTAATTCTGAAACAATCGGTTATTGTTAACGATAATATCGATAAGGTTTCAAAACTAGGGCACGAATATGACATTCTGAAAGATTTGAATCATGAAGGAATTCCAAAAGTGCATGAATTTTTGTTCGACAATGAATCGGTTGCCATAGTACAGGATTTTATTGATGGAACAGAACTGCGCAAACAAATATTTAACAAAAAACTGAGTTACGGAGAGGTTCTGGATTTGTCCATTCAACTTGCTGATACACTTTCATATATTCACGAAAAGGGTATTATTCACAAAGATATTAACCCTGGAAATATCCTGATTACAAATGAACGTTCGCTGAAATTGCTTGATTTTGGAATTTCATCGAATCTGAATTCAGAAACCAGTGATATACTGAATGTTGATAAAATTGAGGGAACACTGGTATATATTTCTCCCGAACAAACCGGACGCACTGCCTATTCTGTAACCCATGCATCCGATTTTTATTCGTTTGGCATTTTGCTGTACGAATTACTGGCAGGCAAACCACCTTTCGATTCCATCGATCCGCTTGAAATTATTCATTTTCATTTAAGCAGAAAACCAATTGCGCTGAGTGCGGTTTTACCAGATTTACCCAATGGTTTTGAACAGGTAATTTCAAAACTCACCGAAAAAAATCCCGACGACCGGTATTACAGCGCTGCCGGGTTAAAAGCCGATTTGGAGATTATCAAAAAGCATTTTAACTCAAAAAAGCCGCTTGAAAATTTTAAGGCCGGATTACACGATATAACCCGTCAGTATAAACAAAACCAGAAATTGTACGGACGCGAAAATGAGATTGACGAGTTGCTGGGTTATTACAAAAACCTGAATCAATTAAGGTCGATGCTGGTGTTGGTGGCTGGTTATTCAGGGGTTGGAAAATCAGCGCTGATACGGCATATAAAATTTCCAATCGTTCAAAGCAAAGGAACTTTTATCAGCGGTAAATTCGACCAGTTTAAAAAAGATATTCCTTATTATGCATTTATAGAGGCCATTAAAGAGTTTATAAAAAATATTTTAACCGAATCGGAAGAAAAAACAGAAGAATGGCGGCAACGCATTTCGCAGGTTTTGGGAGATAATGCAAGGCTGATTACCGATGTAATTCCTCAACTTTCGAAAATAATTGAAAATCAACCCGCAGTTACCAAGTTACAGCCTGCAGAACAGGAAGCCCGTTTCAACATGGTTATTCTCGATTTTATTTATGCATTCAGCACAACAGAAAGCCCGCTGGTTGTATTTTTAGACGACCTGCAATGGGCCGATCTTCCTTCGCTGAACCTGATGAAACGGATACTTGAAAATCCACGTGAAGAAAGAATCCTCATCATCGGATCATACCGCGATAACGAAGTTGACAAAGGTCACCCGCTTTTAATTACCTTAAAGCAAATCGGCGAATCGAAAGGACTGGTGAAATCAATTCATCTTCGACCTTTAACATTGGAAACCACAACTCAGATTACTGCCGATTCGTTTGGAATGGAAAAAACGGAAGTTATTGAGCTGGGCCAGCAGGTTTTTAAAAAAACAAACGGAAATCCGTTTTTTATCCACAGCTTCCTTAAGTCGTTATACGACAAAAAGTTAATTAAATACGACCACATTAAAAACTGGAATTGGAATCAGGACGAAATCGACAGTCTGGAATATACCGACAATGTAATTGACCTGATGACTGACGGATTAAGCGATTTACCCGAAAACACGCGTGAAATGATGGAATACGCAGCTGTTTTGGGAAATACATTTGATTTGGCCGACCTTTCGGATATTACACAAAAAACGCAATCGGAGGTTTACAATCTCTTAAAACCGGCAATAAAAGGAGGGTATTTAAATTCGTTAGATAAAAGTTACCGGGCACTTGCAATCAGGGAAGCGCATTCAAACCAATTGCTAAATCAACAGTTTCAATCTGAAACTGCACAATTTACATTTACCCACGACAAGGTGCAACAGGCTGCCTACAATTTAATAGCACCTTCAGAACTTGCGTTTGTTCATCTGAAAATTGGCCGTTTGCTTTTACAAAACAGAACAGAACTTCAATTAAACGACGATATTTTTGAATTGCTCAACCACTTCGTAAACAGTTCGCATTTAATCGAAAACCGGGAAGAAAAGCACAGAATAGCCGGACTTTGTTTAATCGCTGGCAGAAAAGCCAAAGATTCGACATCATACAGTTTGGGGGTAATTTTTCTGGAAATGGCGAAGAATTTACTTGGCGGCAACAGTTGGGACGACAATTACGAACTGACCTACAATGTTTTAATAGAGTTGGGAGAATGTGAATATTTAAATAATAATCAGGAGAATGCAGAACGATACTTTAAAGAAATACTGGGTTATGCAAAAACCCGGTTCGAAAAACTGAAAGTGTACTACATTCACTCGTCGCTCTATTTAAAAATCGGAAACACAAGCGAATCGCTTCGTTTGGGACTTGAAGCAGCAAAATTGTACAATATCCGGTTTCCAAAAAACAAAACTGCTATTCAGGTAGCCACCTTGTTTACACTGTCAAAATACCTGTTTCTTTTTTCGACAAAATATAAAAATCCCGAAAGTCTGTTCCACCTGAAAGATTGTAACGATGAAGAAATAATTGCACTCAATAAATTTCTCATCGACCTGGCCACAAGCGCATATCAGCAAGACCAGAATTTAATGATGCTGGTGATTTTCAAAATTATAAAATCGTATATTAAAAATGGGTTTACCGATGCCAGTGGCTGGGGTTTTTCAGGTTTTTCGGTTGTGGTTTTGTCGGCACTGAAAATGCAGAAAAGGGGATTTGCGCTTTGGGATATTACACAGAAACTGCACCAGCGTACGGTCTCTCCACTGATTAAATGGCGGTTAAATTACACGGTGCTCTGTTTTCACAATCACTGGAGATATCCGTTTCGCGATGCATACGATCGTATTCTGGAAACCATAAAAGCATGTGTACTAAACGGAGACCAGATATTCACCAGCTACACGGTTGCATTGTACTTAAGAATGAGATTAACTGCGGGCGATAATCTGAAAGAAATTCTTGAAGTTTCAGAAGATCATTTGGCTTTGATAAAAAACACAAAAGGTGGTATGGATTTTTTCCTGGGATTTTACCAAATGGCAAAGGCATTTAACGGGAAAACCACCGATTTTGGATTAAACGACGAATCGTTTAACGAAACTGAAACCGTAAATCGTTTGCAACGGGAAGGGAATAAAACAAAACTTGCCTTTTTTCATTCGGCCAGGTGTAATTTTTTATACATCACAGGTAAACACAGTGAAGCACTTGCTGAAAGTCGGATTGTAAATCAATATACTGACAATTTTGTTGGGGATATGCAGGAAGTTTCGTACGCGTTTTATACATCACTTTCCATTTCGGCTTGCTATGATAATTTTAGTGCAGGCGAAAAAAAGAAGTATTTAAAAATCTTCAGAAAACATCTGAAAGACATGAAATTATGGGCCACCGGCAGCCCTGTAAACTTTAGTCAGCATTACCGTTTGTTACAGGCTGAACAGTTTGCAATCAATAATAAATTCGATAAAGCCCTGTTGTTTTATGAAAAAACAATTCAACTGGCAGTTCAAAACAGAACCAAACCTATAGAAGCTATTGCAAACGAAAGAGCGGCCCAGCTTTGTGAAAAAACCCGGTTGTTAAAACAAAGCCTGATGTACAGGGAAAATGCATGGTATGCTTACAATCAATGGGGAGCTTACGGAAAATGCAAACTTCTGGAAATCCAGTATCCAATTTTGTTAAAAGATAGGTCGAATCATGAAGTACCTGGATTTGGCGGAACTTCATCAACATCGTTTTCGAGTAAAACCGCGCTCGATTTGGCAAGTGTTTTAAAAGCTTCACAAAGTATTGCAAGTCAGGTGAAGTATGATGATTTACTAAAGAAATTAATGCACATCACCATCGAAAATGCCGGTGCAGAAAAGGGTTGTTTGCTGCTGTACAAAGAAAACCGGCTTTGCATTGAGGCGGTGGGAATTTCAGGTTCCGAAAGCATTGAAATATTCCCTTCGGTGCCGGTGACCGAAATGAAAATTATGCCCGATTCAATTTTAAACTACTGCTGGCGATCGGAAGAAGTTGTTGTTGTAAACGACGCCGTTAATGAAGGGCAATTCAGTTCAGATCCTTTTATTCAGAAAAACAAAATATTCTCGGTTTTGTGCTTGCCCATTTCAGCTGTTGGAAAAATAAACGGATTACTGTATCTCGAAAACCGCTTGATAAAAGGTGTGTTCAATAAAAACAGGATCGAGCTTTTACAGATGCTTTCGGGGCAAATCGGGATATCCATTGAAAATGCGATACTTTACGGGAATCTTGAGGAAAAAGTTATTCTGCGGACCCGTGAAATCGAAAAAGCCCTCACCGAATTGAAAGCCACCCAATCGCAACTTATTCAGGCCGAAAAAATGGCCAGCCTCGGTGAACTCACCGCCGGAATAGCACATGAAATACAAAATCCACTCAACTTTGTCAATAATTTCAGTGAGGTAAGCACCGAACTCTTGGATGAAATGAATGAAGAGCTGGAAGAAAGCAGCAGGCAGTATGCAGCAGGCAGTAGGCAGTTAGGGGAAGATAAACTAAAATTGGCTGAAGAAATTGCAAATGATATTAAACAAAATCTGGAAAAGATAAATCATCATGGCAAGCGTGCAGCAGAAATTGTAAAAGGCATGTTGCAACACAGCCGCACCAGTTCGGGCCAAAAAGAACTTACCGATATCAATATTTTAGCCGACGAATATTTACGGCTGGCCTTCCATGGACTTAAAGCAAAAGACAAATCTTTTAATGCTGATTTTAAAACTGATTTTGATCCAAATCTTCCCAAAATCAGCGTCATTCCGCAGGATATTGGAAGGGTTTTGCTGAATTTGATTAATAATGCGTTTTATGCGGTTCAGTTAGAGATGCAGAATTCTGCGTCTCTGCAACAAACACCACAAAAACGACCTGATTACAAGCCCATAGTTATCGTATCTACTAAAAACATGACAGGCCATGTTGAAATCCGTGTGATAGACAACGGTCCTGGCATCCCCGATTCCATCGTCGATAAAATCTTCCAACCCTTTTTCACTACCAAACCAACCGGGCAAGGCACAGGATTGGGGTTGAGTTTGAGTTATGATATTATAAAAGCGCATGGAGGAGAGTTGAAAGTGGAGACTATTTTGAATGAAGGAACCACTTTTAATATAATCATTCCTTATACATCATAAAAATGAAAGCTTACCTATTTCTTTTTCTTATTGTTTTTTGTTGCCTTCAAGCGCATGCTCAGGATGACCTGCTTATTCAACTGACTAAAATTAAAGAAGATACCAATAAGGTATTATTGCTTGACAAAATTTCAGATAGCTGGACACTTAAAAATCCTGACTCAACATTTAAATATGCCCGGCTGGGTTTGGAACTTGCAAAGAACCTGAAATTTACCAAAGGAATAGGCTTGCATAAAATTAACCTGGGTCACGCTGCCTGGGAGGCCGGTGATTACCCCACAGCACTAAAGTTTGCATATGATCTGTTAGAGTACAATAACATGTATGGATATTCCGAGTATCTTTTTTTTAATAGTTACAGAGATTTAGGTGACTCCCGGGAAGCATTAAAATGGATTGATACGGTTAATTATAAATCAGCAATTATGTTTGCTGCTTTGGCATCATGTTACTATGGACTCGAAAAATATGATTCCACGTTGTTTTTTCTTAATCGCTCAATGGAATCCCAGGAACAATGGAGCTCTGGTTGGATTCTCATGTTGTTTGCAAGGACATATGAAAAACTCAATGATCCAACTAAGGCAAAAAGCTACTTCAGAAGGGCAATTAAGGTTCTGAACGAGGAAGGTAATTACAAAGACCTGGCAAATGTTAATACATACTACGGGCACTTCCAACTGGCTGGTGGAGCTGTCGATTCAGCAATTTATTTTGCAAAACAGGCCTATTCTCTAACGCTGCAGGGCAAATATCAAAAAGAAGAATATGAATCCTATTTGCTGCTGGCAAATGCTTTTGAAAAAAAAGCCAATGTTCCTGAAGCGCTGAAATATCTTAAGTCTGCCATGGAATTAAAAGAAAAGATATATGGAAAAGAAAAACAAAGGCAAATCGAAGGACTAAAGTTCCTGGAAGAACTTAAAAAGGAAGAAGATCGTCAAAAAGAAGAAAAGTATAAATCTCAGATTCGAATCTATGTCCTGGCAATTTTGTTGGTTGTTTTTCTTCTTTTTATGGCAGTTTTGTATCGCAATAATAATCAGAAGCAAAAGGCAAATATAATTCTTGAAGCTACTCTAAGTGACTTAAAGTCAACCCAGGCCCAACTCATCCAATCCGAAAAAATGGCCAGTCTTGGCGAACTTACTGCAGGTATTGCCCACGAAATACAGAATCCGCTCAACTTCGTCAATAACTTTTCAGAAGTAAGTAACGAGTTAATTGATGAAATGAAAGAAGAGTTGGCAGTTGGCAATCAACAGTTGGCAATCGAAATCGCGGATGACATCAAACAAAATCTCGAAAAAATCAACCACCACGGCAAACGCGCCGATGCCATTGTTAAAGGAATGCTTCAGCATTCCAGAACTTCAACCGGGCAAAAAGAACCCACCGACATCAACGCTTTGGCTGATGAATACTTAAGGTTAAGTTATCATGGATTAAGGGCAAAAGACAAATCATTTAATGCCGATTTCAAAACAGAATTTGATGAATCGCTACCAAAAATCTACGTCATTCCGCAGGATATTGGCAGGGTTTTGCTGAATTTGATAAATAATGCGTTTTATGCGGTAGAGGTAGATACGCAGCATGCTGCGTCTCTACTTCAAACACCACAAAAACAACCGGATTATAACCCTACGGTTATCGTTTCTACAAAAAACATGGCAAGTCGTGTCGAAATCCATGTTAAAGACAATGGCCCGGGAATTCCTTTGGAAATAAAAGATAAAATATTCCAGCCCTTCTTCACCACCAAACCAACAGGACAAGGAACAGGTTTGGGTTTATCGTTAGCCTATGATATTGTAAAAGCACATGGTGGGGAGTTGAAGGTGGAAACGAAAGAGGGGGAAGGAACAATATTTATTATTCATTTACCAAACCATTCATCATTATGAAATATTACTTCATAACATTATTGATTCTGTTATTACCAATGCTGATGAATGCGCAACAAAATTATTCAGACAGCTTAAAGCTGGCCCTTAAAGAAGCCACACCCGACTCGGCAAAATTTTCAATAGCATATGACCTTTTTACTCATTACCAAAATGACAACGTTGATTCGGCACTCAATTATATCGGTCAGGCCCTTGTGATAGCCAGAAAAAATAACCGAAAAATTAATGAGGCAGATTGCCTCCAAAACATAGGCACGCTTTTACCTGAATTGGGTAAGTATGCTGAATCGCTTGAAGCTTTTCAGGAGGCATTTAAAATTGCGGAAGATCCGGCTAATGAAAGTTTGGTCTGGAAAGATGATAATAAATACACCCTCCATCAAACCCGCCTTATTACGCTGGGATGGACCCATTTTAATTTTGGAACCAGTGGCGGTTATACAAATAATTTAGACCAGCATAGATTTCATATCAGGAAGGCCTTACAACTTGGAGAAGAAATAGGAGGAGATAACCTTTTAGCCAGTTTTGCAAACCTTGGCATGGCAAATATTTTTATGTCGCTTAACAAATTGGATTCAGCTTTACTGATATACAAAAAGTTTGAACAGGATTTTCAGGGCACTGGTACTGGTTACTATGAAAAAAAATACCTGGGAGATATCTACCAAATTGAAGGCACAATCTATGCTTCAAAAGGTGATAAGGACAAGTCGTGGTATTATTATCATAAAGCTTTAGAAGCTTATACTGCAAATGGACAAAATAACAAAACCGGATTAAGTGGAGTGTATTGGGAGATGGCAAATTATTTTTATCAGGAAAACCAGAAAGATTCTTCTCTATATTATGCAAAAAAAACTGTGGAGGTTCTCAATTCGTTCAAAGCGAATAATATTAGTTGGGCTTATCTAACATTATCCAAAAGCTATGAATTACAGAATGAGATTGACAGTGCCTACAAATACCAAGGTCTTGCTTTTGCAGGGATAGATAGCACTTTCAAGGAAGAGATAAAAAACAAATCTGAATTTCAGAACCAGTTGTTCAAGAACCAAATGCGGGTAAAAGAACTGGATCAGGAAAAAGCATCTTTTCAGAACAGGATAAGAACGAATATATTATTGGGCGGTCTTTTTACATTGTTTGTAGTTGCATTCATTTTATTTAGAAATAACAGGCAGAAGCAAAAAGCAAACAGGCTGATTGCTCAACAAAAAGAAAAAGTGGAATCAGCTTTGCATGATTTAAAATCCACCCAATCCCAACTCATCCAGTCCGAAAAGATGGCCAGTCTGGGAGAACTTACTGCAGGTATCGCCCATGAAATACAGAACCCGCTCAACTTTGTGAACAACTTCAGTGAATTGAGTAAAGAACTAATTGGCGAAATGAATGAGGAGTTGGAAGACAGCATTAGGCAGTATGCAGCAGGCAGTAGGCAGTTAGGAGAAGAAAAACTTAATTTGGCAAAAGAAATTGCAGGAGATATTGAGCAAAATCTTGAAAAAATCAACCACCACGGTAAAAGGGCCGCAGATATTGTAAAAGGAATGTTGTTACATTCCCGTACTAGTTCAGGTCAAAAAGAACTAACCGATATCAATGCTCTTGCCGATGAATATTTGCGTTTGGCGTACCATGGATTGCGTGCAAAAGACAAATCGTTCAATGCTGATTTCAAGACAGATTTCGATCCCAATCTTCCCAAAATCAATGTTATTCCGCAGGATATTGGCAGGGTTTTGCTGAATTTGATAAATAATGCGTTTTATGCGGTCGACAAACGGGCAAAATCATTTGACCCCCTAACTCCGCCAGCTGGCGGAGGAACTAAGAACGATCAAATAATATTTAAACCTACAGTCACCATAAGCACCACTTCTTTGAACCCCACTTCGGGGGGCAGGGGGGTCAAAGTTGTTATAAAAGATAATGGAGATGGCATCCCAAGTAACATTGTCGACAAAATCTTTCAGCCCTTCTTCACCACAAAACCAACCGGACAAGGCACAGGATTAGGATTGAGTTTGAGTTATGATATTGTGAAAGCCCATGGCGGAGAAATAAAAGTAAATGCAAAATCCGCACGTGCCGGCTCGGACGAAGAAAATAATGGAACTGAATTTACAATCTTTTTGCCCGGATAAAATAAAAACAAATTAACTTTATGTGTGTTAATTAAATTAAAAACTAAATCTTTTAACAAATAAAAAAATCCAATGGGAACAAAGTTCAAAATAACCGTAATTGCATTGGTAATTTTGTTAAACAAAACTTAAAAGAATATGAATCATTCCATATTCCCGTTTATATTCAGTCTTTTACTAACGCAAAGGTTAATCCGTTATTCAAAAGTAAACGACCATCCACAATGGGTGAAGCTATCGAACTATGCAAGGTATTTCGCCATTTTCCTGTTTGCAGTCGGATTATTTCTTTCCGAAACTTTTAATACGCAGTGGATTTGGAGTATTTTTCTGTTAACGTGTCTCATTTTTGTGTTGCGACAAAACGAACTGCGTTCGCTGCGAATGTTTTTTATGGCTTTTGTACCGTATGTGGCAGTGGTTCTCATCAGCAATATAACGAAAGTTGTGGCAAAAGATTTTTACGAACGTACAGATTCTTATTTCGATACTGCATTAATGTTGTCGGTAATCTGGCTCGCGGCAATTCTGTTTAGTCAGCAACGGCAATACAAAGCAGCCGAAAAGGAACGTATAATGCGGCAAAAGGAAGATGAAATTAATCGCGCTATTGCAGCCAGAAAAGTTGAACTGGAGGAATTGGTTGCCGAAAGAACCGTTGAACTTACAACACAAAAGGAAGAACTGCAAAATACCCTCGACGAATTGCGTACTACACAGACACAGCTTATACAGTCCGAAAAAATGGCTTCGCTTGGCGAACTTACTGCCGGTATTGCCCATGAAATTCAGAACCCACTCAACTTCGTCAATAATTTCTCTGAGTTAAATCAGGAATTGCTTATGGAAATGAATGTTGAAATTGAAAAGGGGAATTTAGACGAAGTAAAACTGATTGTAAAAGATGTAATTGACAACGAACAAAAGATAAATCACCACGGCAAACGTGCCGATGCCATTGTAAAAGGAATGTTGCAACACAGCCGTACCAGCACCGGACACAAGGAACCAACCGATATTAATGCCCTGGCCGACGAGTATTTGCGCCTTGCCTATCACGGCCTGCGGGCAAAAGACAAATCATTCAATGCAACCATGAAAACCGATTTTGATGAAACTATCGCAAAAATAAAAGTTGTTCCGCAAGATATGGGGAGGGTAATTCTAAATCTAATTACCAATGCATTTTATGCTGTAAATGAGAAGAAAAAATTAAATCAACCTGCGGGCACGATGCCCTATGAACCGATGGTTACAGTGAAAACTTCTTTCCTACCACCTTCGGCGGGACAGAAGGGTACATGCCTGATTTCGGTTGCTGACAATGGAAATGGAATTCCTCAATCTGCTTTGGATAAGGTATTTCAGCCATTCTTTACCACAAAACCGAGCGGACAGGGAACCGGTCTTGGATTGAGCATGAGTTATGAGATTGTTACAAAAGGACATGGTGGAGAGCTGAAAGTTGAAAACAAAATTGGAGAAGGGGCTACGTTTACTATAATACTTCCGGTTTAATGATATTGATTATGACTTATTATTCGAAAATAGAAAAATAAAAACACTCTTCGACTACGCTCAGGGTGACCGTCAGTCTGAGCGTAGTCGAAGACATTGATAATTGATTTTTATAAAATTCTTTATATGAAAATTTTGGTAGTTGACGACGAAAGAGATATACAAACCTTGTTTGAACAACGATTTCGAAAAGAAATAAGGGATAAAGTAATTGATTTTGCCTTTGCATTCTCGGGTGAAGAAGCGCTTGTTTGTATGGAAAAATATCAGCATGAGGCTGTACTTATACTTTCAGATATTAATATGCCGGGAATGAGTGGACTGGATTTGCTTGAGAAAATAAAACAAAAAGCACACAATCCCCCACCCTTTGTAATGATGATAACGGCATACGGAGATGCCGAAAACTACAAACGTGCCATGGAACTGGGAGCCGATGATTTTTTGACAAAACCCGTTGATTTTACAACTCTTAAAGAAAAAATTAAAACCTTTGAGCTATGACAAAAATTTTAGTTGTTGATGACGAAACCGATTTGGAAGTCCTTGTCAAACAAAAATTCAGAAAAAAAATAAGGGAGCAGGAATATGAATTTATTTTTGCCATAAACGGGAGAGATGCACTCGATCAATTGTTAGTTCATCCTGATGTTGATATTGTGTTAAGCGATATTAATATGCCTGAAATGGATGGACTTACGTTACTTACAAAATTAGCCGAGCAACATTCAATTCTTAAATCGGTAATCATTTCGGCATATGGCGATATGGAAAATATACGTACTGCAATGAATCGGGGTGCTTTCGATTTTATAACAAAACCTGTGGATTTTAACGACCTGGAACTGACACTTGAAAAAACCATTAAACAGGTTAAACAAATCAGGGAAACACTAAAAGCAATTAAGGAAAACAACATCCTGAAAATGTATGTCGATGAAACGGTTTTGAATTTCATGGACACCCGCGAATTTGAATCATCGATAATGACAAATGAAAACATTGAAGCTTCCGTGGCATTTATTGACATTTGTGGATTTACATCAATCAGCGAAAATGAAACGCCCGACAATGTGGTGAAATTATTAAACAGCTATTTCGATGTAATGGTAAAAGAAATTATCGCACAGGGTGGTTTTATCGATAAATTTATTGGCGATGCAATTATGGCTGTATTTCGGGGCGATTTTCATCTCGACAGGTGCATTGATACCTGCCTGACAGTTAGAAACAAAATTGCTGAATTACCTTTGGTTTCGCAGAATGTGGAGTACAAACCAAATGTTTCAATCGGGATAAATTGCGGAGAGATGGTTTCGGGTAATATTGGTTCTGTTAGTTTGCGACGACTGGATTATACAGTAATTGGCGATGTTGTAAATACTGCTGCACGTTTACAGTCATCCGCCGCACCCGGACAAATTCTTATCAGCAGTAAGTCGCATCAAAAGGTGAAAGACTTTTTTAAATGCGAAAAGATTGGTGAATTTAATCTGAAAAACAAAACCGAACCTATTACTGTTTACGAAGTAATTGAATAGCAAAAAAACATCAGAATTGCCACATGGCTAAAAAAACAACATTACAGGATCATTCAGTAAATCACAAAAAGGTGATAATTTCAAATAACATCGATTGGAAATCAATATTTTCATTGAAATCGGTTATTTACACTGTTACAGGTGTTTTTATTGCTGTTGTGGCACTCAAGGGTTTTATGATTCCAAATAACTTTCTTGACGGTGGTGTAACTGCAGCATCCATTTTGTTAAATGGAATTTTTCATGTCGATTTCAGCATTTTTCTGATAATGTTAAATATTCCGTTTTTTTACATTGGATACTTAAAAATTAGTAAAACATTTGGAATTCAATCGCTTATAGCTGTTTTATTAATGGCTGTACTTATGTATGTTGTTGAAATTCCAACTATTACCAGCGATAAATTTCTGATAGCAGCCTTTGGAGGATTCTTAATTGGTCTTGGTATTGGATTGGTAATCAGGGGTGGAGGCATTATCGACGGACTTGAAGTGATAGCTATTTATTCGCAAAAGAAATCAGGATTTACTTCAAGTGAGATTATTATGGTTATCAATTCAATAGTGATTCTGGGTGCAGCTTTCAAATTTGGAATCGAAGCAGCCATGTATTCAATACTGGTATATTTTATTGCCATAAAAACATCAGATTATGTGGTTGACGGGTTCGAGGAATTTACAGCTTTGACTATTGTTTCGAAAGAATATGATGCAGTAAAATCGCTCATTGTCAACGATTTTGGAAAAGCAATTTCAGTATATAAAGCCGAACGGGGATATCTTCCGGGGTCGTTTGATATAAAATTCGATTGTGATATTGTTTTAACTGTTGTTACCCGGCTCGAAATACACCGCATAAAAGAAGCCATTTATATTATTGATCCCAATGCCTTTTTTTATGTACAAAGCATTAAAGAAGTAAAGGGAGGAGTTATAAGACGTCCAGTAAAAAAACATTGATACAAACCATTTAATAAAATATTTCCATTGACCAATCATTAATAAATTAATCTGCTTATAACCATCCAATGAATACCGGAAAACTTAAAAGATTCATTCTGCATAAACTCGAATCAGAGCTTTCTGATAAGTTAACCTATCATGGAGTGAATCATACAAAATATGTTTTATTGAGTTGCGAAAAGTACATAAAACGCATGCACATATCAGCGGTTGATGCTTACCTGCTGCGCACTGCAGCAATAATGCACGACACCGGGTACATCTGGACCTTCGACAAACATGAAGATGAAAGTATTAATTATGCAAGGAAAATCCTGCCCGAATGGAACTATTCCGATGCAGAAATTGAAAGAATTGCAGGGATGATTGAAGCAACAAAAATACCGCAAAAGCCCTTGAATATTCTGGAACAGATTATTGCCGATTCGGACCTCGATTATCTGGGAACTGACTTTTTTTACAAGATTGGAAACAAACTTTACAAAGAACTGCTGGCTTATAACATAATAACCACCGAAGAACAATGGTACCAGATACAGGTAAAATTCTTACAAAATCACAGGTTTCACACACCTTTTGCAAAAAAACACAGGGAGCCGGTAAAACAAAAGTATTTAAACGAAATACTGGAAAAATGGGGTTGGTGATTTAATTGTCAGCGCTTCTACTCCAATAAAAAGAAATATTTCCAAACCCCGAAACAACATCACATTAAATCGAATTCATATAGGTTTTAATCTTAAATTTGTTCGAAAAAACCAACTGCCATGAGTAAATTCGTTATTGTTTGTTTCATATTGCTTATATCTGTTTTTCAGGTAAATGCCCAAAGGAAAAATGTTTATGGAAATGTTTTTGCCTTTAAAAACCTTGTATTGAACAATATTCAGGTAACATCTTCTAAAACAAAAAATACTACCCAAACCGATTCACTGGGTAATTTCCGAATTGTTTGCGAATCGGAAGACAAATTAGAATTTACAGGATTTGGATTTCAAAAGAAGGTTGTAAAACTTGAAAAACCGCAGAACAACATCAAAGTAAAAATGATTTTTAAAGGCGGAAATAAAAACATTGCTTTAGCAGTTGAAAATGGTCACGTTTTAAAGGAAAATCTTGAAAGTTCAATTGAACTTTATCCCGACCAGAACTACGAATATTTCAATTATGCCGATATTTTTACTGCTATCAGCAAAATTTATGCAGGCAACGACAACATCAGGGTTGACGGCAAGGAAGTTTATGTGAGGAAAGAGAAAAGTACTTTTTCGGCCGTACCGGCTATTTTTATTGTTAACGGGAGAATGGCGCTGGAAATCAGTGATATTTTAACCAGCGATATTGAATCGCTTGAAATCATTCCTGACGGAGTTTCGAAATATGGCCCCGGGGCTGCCAACGGTGTCGTTCTAATTACCACTTTTCAAAATAAATAAATCTTGAAATGAAGTTCTGTTTCTGATTATAGGAAAGAATTAATACAGTTCCCTTAAAACAGCAGCGTCATATT
This sequence comes from Draconibacterium sp., assembly GCA_041737765.1. GTDB lineage: Bacteria > Bacteroidota > Bacteroidia > Bacteroidales > Prolixibacteraceae > Draconibacterium. The sequence goes on from JBGSRA010000113.1 coordinate 72,703, forward strand.
TGTATTCAAAAGGTAATAAATCGCCGACCCGCTGATTACTCATTGTTCCCGACCACCTTAATTGTTCAGGATTGAAATAACCATTTTCCGATATTTCAATAGCACCCGATTTTGGTATTAAATAGGTGTGCTTCAAATTTCCGAGATAAACAATTTTGATGCTTTTATCGAAAGAAATTATTCTTTTCCCTTCCGATTCAACAATCAGATTTTTACATGACAGGTAATTATTTTCATCATCATACAATTGAAATTTATCCTCATACTTATACAGGTAAATATTGTTTATTTCATTTTTTGAATAGAGTGCTGTACGGTCAAGATCACCGTTATGCCATTCATTAAGCACACCTATGCTGTTGGCATAATCACTATACATTTGATTTATAACCTTTAAATCATAAACCGTATCATTTTTATTTAAGTTTTCGTTATGTAAATAGCGGATAAAATGCATTATCGATCCCAGGTATGTTTCACCCCTTTGCTGTTTAATATTATTTTTTCGACGGTTTTTTACAAAGTTCAGTTCCTCAAACCTGCTATATCCTTTAAACTGGACGCCTGAATCTGACTTTCTGAAATAATCAAGCAGATAGTAAATGCGGTAACCCAGCAATTTATTTTCAATAACTATTGGCTTGCGGGAGTTTGCATGCAAAACTTTTGTATCGTTGTTATAATACAGGTAAATATCGTTATCGTTTTCAATTTTACACGATTGCGCATTTTCCGAGGTTCCAAGAAACTCTTCCTTAAAAACCTGCATCATTCTGCTGCGAGACCAGCCACTCTTATTTGATTCGATGTTAATTTCATCAATTTCAAAAACTTCTTTTTTCATCCTGACAATGGAATCAGATGATAGTTCATAAAAGGATAAAACACGTGTGGTGTATCCAACAAAACTAAATACTACCGGCACTGAAATATTTCCGTTTGTATTTAATTCAAAATAACCTTCTTTATTTGTAGTCGTCCCGGTTAATGTGCCTGCCAGAAAAACATTTGCATTCGCGAGCGGAATTTCTGAATCCACATCGGTTACAATCCCTGAATAAGTCTGGGATAAAAGGAATTTTGGAGCTAATAAAAAGCACAAAATAATAATCCGGTAATTCTTTATCATGGTTTAATGATTGAGCATTCTAATTTAATATAAATCAATCAATTTTCTGTACCCAACTCATAATTTGGAATTCATTTTTTTTGTTTTGAATAATAAAGAGCAGCGCTTTTTGTTCAATTCCTCAAATTATTCCTGATGTACAATTTTCAGCTTTCCATGTGAAACTCAACAATTCAAAAAAAAATTTCTGTTAACTTTTATCTTTTATTTTTATAATACAACCAAATGCCCAATCCATTCAGGTATTTTTGAACTTTTGTTGCATTTTTTGGTTCAAATAACAAACAAATTCGTAATGAAAGGGAATAAGACAATGATGATATTTCTGTTGATAGTAATCACAATTAATCTGTTGGTTAATCTGTATATTTTTTCACGAACCCGTTCTGTTTTTCCGGAAGCAGGCGTGGGTTGGTGGATTGCAACTGTAATTTTCTGGCTGGTGGCTTTTGCATATGTAATCGGACGTTTTTCCGAGCGCGCGGGTCTTTTATGGCTGGCCGAACCAATGATAAAAACAGGCTCATTCTGGTTGGGAGCAATGGCATATCTTACCTTGTTGTTTTTACTTGCAGATATTCTAAGGGGAATTAACGGACTTTTTCATTTCACCGATTTTTTAAAATTTGGGTGGATGAGTGGAAAAGGAAAAACTGCGGTTTTGTTGGTTTATTCCTTTTCAGCAATTATTCTGGTGGCAGGTTACCTGAGTGCCAGATTTCCGGTTGTTAGAAAACAGGCTGTGCATTTAGATAAAACTGTTCCCGGAGGAACTCAAAAAGTGGTGCTGGTTTCCGATATTCATTTGGGGATGATGATATCCAATGGAAAACTCAAAAAAATGGTGGAACTTGTTAACCAACAAAATGCCGATTTGGTATTGCTGGCAGGCGATGTTTTTGACGAAGATCTCGGACCGGTAATTCAAAATAACATGGGCGACCTGTTAAAAAACCTACAGGCGAAACAGGGTGTTTTTGCAATTCTTGGTAACCATGAATTTTTTGGAAATGCTGATGCTGCTGAAAAATACCTCAAAGACCACCACATTACAGTGCTTCGCGATAGTTCAGTTACGCTGCAGAATGGAATTACAATTGCCGGGCGCGAAGATATCAGCGGTGTAAGAATGAATGGAAAACCACGAAAATCGATTGAAGAACTGCTAAAAGGAATTGACACTGAAAAACCGGTTTTTCTGCTCGATCATCAGCCATTCAAACTGGCAGAAGTAGCAACGAAAAAAGTCGATTTGCAGGTTTCGGGACATACGCACCACGGACAATTGTGGCCTTTTAATTATATGACCCGGGCAATATTCGAAATCAGCCGGGGATATGGGAAAATAAATGATACACATTTTTATGTCTCTTCCGGTTTTGGAACCTGGGGGCCGCCAATCAGAACCAGCAGCCGTTCGGAAATTATAGTGCTTGAAATTTCAGGAAAATAGACCAGATTTTTCTCAACTTGCCATTTTGCCTTTCATCAGCAGTTCAACGGCTTCGTTGAGCGAACCTGCGCGGGTAACGTTTCCTGTGTTTACAAAATAGATTACATCTGCATTGGCAATGGTATTCAGCCGGTGTGCGATAATTACTTTTGTTGTTGTTGAAGGTAGTTTTTGCAAGATATCTTCGAGCAGCTTTTCGGTAACCGTATCGATATTGGCCGTTGCCTCATCGAGAATTAGTAAATCGGGTTTTCGCAACACCGCACGCATAAAGGCAATCAGCTGTTTCTGTCCGAGCGAAATGCCGTCACCTGAAACATCAACTTTTGTTTCGAGTCCATTCTCAAAACGCAGTAACAACGATTCGAGCCCCGAATCCTGAAAAATCTTTTTCAATTCACCATTTTGCAAATCACTGAACTCTTCATTTCCATATAAAATATTCTCACGAATTGTTCCGCTAAACAGAAACGGATCTTGAAGGATAAAGCCAATTCTTTTAACCCGCTCTTCGGGTGAAAACGACCGGATATCATGTCCATCAAGCAAAACAGTTCCTTTTACCGGGTCGTACAAACGTGCAATCAGCGAAGCTGTTGTGGTTTTTCCGCCACCGGTAGGTCCAACAAAAGCATAAGTTTTCCCTTTTTTCAGGTTAAAAGTTATGTTGTGCAAAACCTCGCTTCCGTTTGGATACGAGAACGAAACATCGCGGAAAGAAACCAGTGTTGCAGTTTCGTCAACCCCATTCGAATTTATTTGAGGTAAATTGTTTTCGAGTTCCAGAATTTTACGAATTCTATCCCAGGCGGCGAGGGCAATCTGGAAACTGGCCCATAACGATGCCAGTTGTCGCACCGGACTATAAAAGCTATTTACATATGCAATAAAACTGATTAAAAGTCCGAGGGTAAACTGGCCTATTGAAATAAAGTAAATACCAAAAGCCAGCACAATCATCAGCCCGATATTGGAGAAAAAAGTATAAACGGGCAAAAATGTATTATTGGCAACTCCAGCTTTTACAGAGGTCGAATAATTGTCCCGGTTTACTGTATCGAACCGTTTCCTGAAATAGTCGCGCCGGTTGAAAGCCACAACAACCTTAAAATTATTCAGGCTTTCCTGAACTTCAGAACTCAGGTTCCCCACGCTTTTCAGGTTAACTTTATTTTGTTTTTTAACCCACGACGACACAATCTTTGTAAAAACCCATATCAGCAATGCCGGAGAAAGCGCTGCTGCTCCCAATTCGACATGAATTGACAATAAAAAAATACCCGACCCAATCATAATCAGGATGACCCGTATAAACTGCATCAGCGATTGCGAAAAAAACTGGTTCACTTTGTCGGTATCGTTGTTGATTCTCGAAATCAGATCGCCTGCCTTGTTCTGATTAAAAAAGTCGAAAGGCAATTTCTGAAGTTTGTTAAAAACAGAATTTCGCAATGTGTATAACATTCGTTGCCCCACATTGCCCATTAATTTGGTTTGCAGATAACCTGCAACAAGAGCCACAATGAACATTACCAGCAGTATTCCACTATAAACCAGCACCCCGTGAAACTGTTTGGTTTGTATGTAATTATCAACCGTGTGCCCGATAATGATTGGCCCGGCAAGGTTCAGAACTGCGGTCAAAACCATGGCGATAAAAGCAACGAGTAGAATTTTTTTCTCCTCCACCATATGAGCCACCAGGCTTTTTGCCGATTTAAAACCCGGTTTTTTCTTATTCTTTTCTTCGGGTTCTATGCTAAGATTGTAGTTCATAATGGCTGGTGCTTTTTTGTGACTCATAAATCTGAACATATTCCGGACAGCTGGTACGAAGACTTTCATGTTTTCCTGCTGCAATCAGTTCACCTTCCATCAACAGTATAATCTGGTCGTAATCCTTAACAGGACTGATTTTCTGGGTAACAGAAATCAATGTCAACCCGGGATAATTGGACCTCACATTTTGCAGAATTTTCTTTTCTGTTTGCGGATCAACACGGGCAGTAAAATCGTCGAGCAGCAGTATTTTCGGATTCAGTGCGAGTGCCCGGGCCAGCATAATCCGCTGTTTCTGACCACCCGAAAGACTTGTTCCACGTTCTGAAACCATGGTATCCAGTTTGTTTGGCAACGAATCGATGAACTCTTTTAATTCAGTCGTATCGATTGCCTTTTGCAGCGATTCGTCGGTAACAGTATCGCTGAATGCAATATTTTCGCGCAGACTCATGTTAAACATCACACTGTCCTGAAATACAAATCCTATCTGGCTGTGAAATGTCTCCTTTTTATAATCGTCAATTTTTATCCCGTCAAATTCAACTGCACCCTCATCGGGTTTTACAAGTCCGGTGAGCAGGTAAAGCAACTGGGTTTTCCCTGCTGCGGTTGGTCCGATAATGGCTGTTCTTGAACCATGTTCTACCAAAAACGAAACTTCTTTTAAAGCAGGTTTGCCATCATACAAAACCGAAACATTTTTCATTTCTATTTTCCCCAGCAAAGGCTTGTCAATGGTACCGGTGTCGGCAGTTTCAGGGGCTTTCAAAACCAAATCGATCCTTTCGTACGATGCGGTTGCCTGTGCTATTAAATTGCTCATAAACCCGATAATGATAATTGGGAAAATAAGCAGTGTAACGTAACTGTTAAAAGCGGCGAAATCTCCAAGCGACAAATTACCCGAAATTACAAGATGGCCTCCAAGCGCCAGAATAACAAGCGTTGCAAGATTTGCCACAAAGGTGATAACCGGAATCAAAGTGGCAAACAGGGCGACAATCGAAATTCCGATATCCCTCGATTCGGCGCTGGCTGCAAGAAACTTCCGGTATTCCAGTTGCTGCGAATTGATTACCCGGATTATTGCCGATCCCAGAATACTTTCGTTAATTACCTTGTTCAGCCAATCCACTACTTCGCGGCTCCTGTCGAACAAAGCTTTTACTTTTTTAAAAATCATGAAAAAAGTAATCCCAACCAAAGGAATAATCATCAGTACCGGAATGGCAAGTTTCCAGTTAATAACCAACAATAGAACCGATGTGCCAATTATCATAAATACCGACGAAACAATTGACGTAACCGCTTGCGAAACAAACATTTTCACCGAGTCCATATCAGAAGTCAGGTTGGTGAGCAGTTTCGAAGGATTAGCTTTTTGAATAAAAGAATAACTCTGTCGCGATATTTTGTCTGATAGATTTTTACGGAGATCAAAACCTACCTTTTCGGAAGCATAAGTCTGAACAATCATTTGCAGATATGAAAATACAAAAATGATGACAGAAGCCGCAACAAACTGGATGATAATGGATTTTACATTGTAATTTCCAGCAGTAAAAGTGTCAATTCCAACTGAAATAATTTTGGGGATAATAAGATTTGCAGCGTTGCTTAACAAAGCAAAAACAATGAGCAATGCTACCATTCCGCGGTATGGTTTTAATAAGCCGAAAATTTTGGGTTTATTTTTTTTTATCGTGCTGCTTTTTTTCCTGAACCTTACCATTCTGTCGCGTTAAAATCAAATTCCAGTGTAAAGAAAACCAAAAACAAGGTCATAAACAGGTAATCTGAGTAATTGCTGAATATTACCTGTAGAAAGTGTTGATTTATTAAAAATACGTGAAGTCATTTTTGAAAGTCGAATTCAGTTACATAAACCAATCAGGTGGGGAAAGGTTTTTAAAAAAACCAAAAAAATATCAAATCAGATTCCTCAGTCGCCCACTCCTTACTAATGACGTATTTTTGCATATTGCCGTAGTTAAATGAATTACCAAACAACAAAAACCAAATAACAAATAAGCTCCAAATACAAAAAAATCAATTTTAGAAACAAGTTCATTGTGTGAATATTGGAATTTAAATATTTTGAATATTGAAATTTATTTGGTTTTTGAAATTTGGTTTTTGAAATTTCTGTAATAACTCATTATGCTCAAAAAAAATTGAGTGAACCGTCGAAATGACAAAAATGAAGTTCATTTACTTATTCCCCACTTTTCACTTCCTTTTCCAACTCTTCCTTCTCATAACATCCACGGTGCCACATTTCGCGGTTATAATGCATCTTTTTGAAAAATTCCTTCCTTTCTTCCGGCGACATGCTCTTAATTTTATTTCTGAAATCACTGTCCATGCGTGGCCCTCCCCAGTTTCTGCCGCGGTGATGTCCAAATCCAAAAAGTAGTCGTGTAAGAATTAACAGACCTGCCGCCTGCCAGAAATTAATCGTTGCAAGATTAAACACTTCGGGTAAAAGTGCATTCCATAAAAGCATTGTAACGTACGCAAACAAAGCAACTCCCGCGATAATCAGTGGAATGAAAAAGAACTTTTTTCTGTGATAATACATTGTGTTCATGACATAAAATTTTAATAATTAATTAATTCATCATACAAAACAGTGAGGCGTTCGCGGAGATACAAAACAGCATATCTTTTTCTGGAAATCAGTGTATTAACCGGTGCACCGGTTATTTGTGCAATTTCCTTAAAAGGTAAACCTTCGAATTCAGTCAGTTCGAAAACTTCCCGTTGTTCCGGTGGTAAATCTGCAAGTGCTGCGGCCAGTTCGTCCCAAACCAGCGACCGAATAAATTCAGTTTCAGGAGTTTCGCCATTATTGGCAAGTAGCTCTCCCAATTCCGCCCCTGCTTCTTCAAAATCTTCATCGGTATAAAATTCCGGGAGGAGTTCAGGTTTCTTTTTCCGGTACAAATCGGTGATCCGGTTTCGTGCAACTGTAAACAACCATGCAGCCATTTCGTCAATTGGTTTTATCAATCGGTCTGCTTCCGCGAGTTGATAATAAACTTCCTGGAGAATATCTTCAGCATCCTCGAGCCGTTTTACCCGTTTGCGAATAAACCCGGCAAGCCGGCTGCCGTATTCATTTACTATGTCGGATATTTTTGCCCGTTGTGCCACTTGTATTTCCATTGTTTTTGTTTTCATCAGCCTCTAATCAGGTTGACGAATAAGTGAAAAGAATATTTTAAATGTAGTGGAATATTTTTTAAATCAAGCTTACAAAAAGTACTTCTACCAAAGCTGGCAATGACATCGCAACTTCAGCAAAAAAACGACTGAATTGAAATATAAATTTCGGATAAACAAAATAAATAAACGTGTTGTTTACAATACAATTAATCGGTTGAACGGAACTTGTCGTTTGTTTAACGCGGTCAAAGCCTGTCCCGACATGTCCGGATATATAGACGTTGAAAGGTTAAACGGATTAAAGACTTGTCAGCGTGCGTAGCTCCTGATAATGTCACAGAACATTTTGAAATACAAAATTTACTATCAAAATAACATTAACATAGAATTCTAAAATCAAATCGAATAAAATATAAAAACGAATACTAATTTTTAACGATAAACAGGATGAGAAAAGGAAGATTGGAAGCATTCAGCGATGGAGTTTTAGCCATCATTATTACAATTATGGTTTTGGAGCTGAAAATTCCGCATGGGGCTGAATGGGTTTCGTTACAACCGCTGGTTCCGGTTTTTGTCAGTTACATTTTGAGTTTTATTTATATTGGAATTTACTGGAATAATCACCATCATTTATTGCACACTGTAACCAATGTGAGCGGAGGTGTGTTATGGGCAAATTTGCACCTCCTTTTTTGGTTGTCGCTTGTTCCGTTTGTTACCGGATGGATGGGTGAAAACCATTTTGCAGCCATTCCTGTGGCACTTTACGGTGTAGTACTTTTAATGGCAGCAATAGCATATTTTATACTACAAAGAATGATATTAAAAAAACATGGCAAACAATCAATTCTAGCCAAAGCAATTGGGAGCGATTTCAAGGGAAAGATATCGCCGGTGCTTTATGTGGCCGGAATTTTATCGACTTTTTTCAGCCCTTTTTTTGCAGGAGGAATCTATGCATTGGTAGCTTTTATATGGTTAATTCCTGATAAACGCATTGAACGAATTTTTAATGATGAATTACAGAAAGATGTGTAAACCATATATAATCATCTGAATAAAGAGTAAAAAACATGCAATGAACGGTCTTTTTTCTGAAAATTTGTCGAAAAATCCTGCCTTACAGGCAGTTTGGTTCTATTTTGTTGTAACCACAGGTTCTAACCTGTGGTTATGAAAATAAGTCCTTTCAGGACAGGTTGCCAAATTGACTTGAAAAGTCAGAGTTACATAACCGCATGGTCATCGACCTGCGGAAAATGATATCAAAAAAAAGCAACTGCCTGAAAGGCAGGACAAGTTTAAGATTGAAAAAACAAGTTCAACCCTTGATTCGCATTAATCACCTATTTACCATAAAATTATACCTGATTAACATCTTTTAAATTAAAATTACCAATAAAATACTCAAATGTGTTTTATTTACAATTTCTTTTGTTTAAATTGTAACGGAATAAAGAATTAACTCTTATTCATTAAATAACTTATTATGAGCAATTTAGATTTATTAAAACAAATGTACAATGATTTTGCATCAGGTAATATTCCTGGAGTAATTTCGAATTGGCAACCTGATATGGTTTGGGATGAATGTACCGGATTTCCTTATGTTAACGGTGATGGAATTTTTGTTGGTGCACAGGCAATTATTGAAGGTGTTTTTGCGAAAATTCCTGAATTCTATGAGGGTTTCAACATCGAAGTCACCGATTTTGTAGATGGTGGCGATAAAATTGTGATGGTTGGGTATTATGCAGGAACATGGAAGGCTACCGGCAAAAAATTCAAAGCAAACGCTACTCACACCTGAACCTTTAAAAATGGAAAAATTTCGCATTTCTATCAGGCAGTTGACACGGCAGAAATTGTGAATCCGTAATACCTTAAAAATCTTAGTCCAGTTAATAAAAGCCGTTCATTGCGGCTTTTATTTTTAAAAAATCAACTACTTTTAGGCTGAACCAATAAAATCTATATCATGAAATTATTTCCTGTACTTTTTCTGTTAATCCCGTTTTTTGCATTCACCCAAAATAACTCAACCAAAACTCCACAGGATGTTGTAAATCTGATTAAAAAGAATGTTACCTGCGACTGGGCAACCCAGACAGTTGACATTTTTAAGGCAGGTGATCCAAACTCGAAGTTAACCGGAATAGCAGTTTGCATGTTTGCCGATATGAACACTTTAAAAGAAGCCGTTAAACAAAACTGCAATTTTATTATCACCCACGAACCGGTTTTTTACAATCATCTCGACGAAACAAATGCCTTTGCAAATGACCCGGTTTTTCAGGAAAAAATGAAATATATCAAAGACAACAACCTTGTTATTTTCCGCTTTCACGACCACATTCACATGACCAAACCCGACGGAATTTCAGTGGGCATGATCAACAAACTCGAACTTGAAAAGTATGCAGTTAATGGTTCGCAAACATTATTCAAAGTCCCTGAAACAACTGTTTCACAATTTGCAAAAGAACTTAAAAATAAATTTGGGATGGAAACCATTCGTTTTATTGGTAATCCGGATATGAAATTTACAAAACTCGCTTTTATGGCAGGGGCACCTGGCGGACAACGACACATTCAAATGTTGAAAAACCCGGAAATTGAAGTAATTCTGGCAGGAGAAGCCAACGAATGGGAAACCTATTTATATGCCAATGATGCGGTTGAACAGGGGAAAAACAAAGCAGTTATTTTTTTGGGTCATATTAAATCGGAAGAAGCTGGTATGGAATATTGTGCCAAATGGTTAGGTACTTTTATTTCCGGAATTCCAATTCGTTTTATTGAAAACAAGCCCAATTTTGTCACATTTTAATTGCTGAATAAATGACTACACCAGTGTGGTTGATGGTTGTTCTGCTGGCTTCAGTGGTATTCATAATTCTGGGAACCACAAAACTGAAACTTCATCCGTTTATTGTTTTACTGCTAGCGGCCTATTTCGCCGGAACTCTGGCCGGTTTGCCTATTGGCAAAATTGCAACCTCCATTTCAACGGGTTTTGGGAATATTATGGCAACCATCGGCATTGTAATTATTCTCGGAACCATTATCGGAATTATTTTGGAAAAATCCCACGCCGCAATCAAGCTGGCCGAACTTGTTATGAAACTTGTGGGAAAACGTTTTCCGGCGCTGGCAATGTCGATCATCGGTTACATTGTTTCAATTCCGGTTTTTTGCGATTCTGCTTTTGTAATTCTTTCGTCGCTGAAAAAGTCGCTGGTACAAAAAACCGGTAAACCATCGGTGGCGCTAACAATTGCACTGTCCACCGGATTGTATGCCACCCACACTTTTGTTCCGCCAACTCCCGGTCCAATCGCAGCCGCAGGAAACCTCGGACTTGAAAACCAGCTTGGACTGGTTATTCTGTTTGGCCTGCTGGTGGCGACCATTGCCATGTTCAGCGGATATTTCTGGGCCATGTATGTTGGTAAAAAATATACCATTAAAGAGGATGAACCAACCGAAGACTTTAAAGATATAAATGAAATTAAACTGCCTTCAGGAATAAAATCACTCTCCCCTATTCTGGTTCCCATATTTTTGATAGCATTTCGCTCGGTAGCTACTTATCCAACCAAACCACTCGGTGAAGGATTCGTTTTTATAGCGTTCGATTTTCTGGGACAACCTGTAAATGCGCTTTTTATCGGATTATTTCTTTCTTTTTTGCTTTTCCCGAAATTCAATAAGGAAACTTTAACAGGCTGGATTGGCGACGGAATTTCTGCAGCTGCGCCCATTTTGCTGATTACAGGCGCAGGCGGGGCTTTTGGCGCAATTTTAAAGGAAACCCAAATTGGCGAAACCATCGGAAATTTACTGGCTGATTATCAGCTTGGCATATTTCTACCGTTTATAATTGCCGCAGCTTTTAAAACTGCGCAAGGCTCAACAACCGTTGCACTGGTTGCCACATCAGCACTGATTGCTCCACTTCTGCCGGGAATCGGACTCGACTCGCTGATCGGGAAAGTACTTACAGTTATGTCGATTGGTGCAGGTGCAATGACCATTTCGCACGTTAACGACAGTTATTTCTGGGTTGTCACTCAATTTTCGGGGATGGATGTAAAAACCGGGTACAAAACCCACACCATTGGAACCCTTATTCAGGGCGTGGTTTCTATGATTTTTATTTATATAATCTCTTTAATCCTTTTGTAATGAATAAATTAAGTTTTCTTTTAATAATTGCTTTAGCAGTATTAATTGCAGGTTGTAAAAATGAAGTTAAAATAGAAGGCATTTATGTCGATTTCACAAAAATTGAAAAGGTTAAAAGGCAAATTAAAAAGGGAAACGAAAAATATATTCCGGCTTACAATAATTTAATTACAAATGCTGAAACAGCTCTAAATGAAGGTGTTTTCAGCGTGATGGATAAAAAGCGAACACCACCCAGCGGCGATAAACACGATTATTTAAGTATGGGTCCATACTGGTGGCCCGATAAAACAAAAGTTGACGGTTTACCATACATCAGGAGTGATGGTGAAGTAAATCCCGAAACCCGCGGTGAATATGTTGACACTGATTCAAAAAACAAATTATTCGCGAATATTGAAACACTGGGTTGGGCGTTTTATTTCTCAGGTGAAAAAAAGTATGCAGAAAAAGCTGTTCATTTATTGGAAACATGGTTTGTAAATCAGGAAACACGAATGAACCCAAACCTCAATTTTGCACAGGGAATACCGGGAATCTGCGATGGACGCGGAATCGGCATCATCGACTGGGCAGGAATCAATAAAATTATTTCGCCAATACAAATACTCGACGCAGGTGGCTTTATTACGGAAAGCACCAAAATGGAGCTTAAAAACTGGTTTGAAAAATATTTAAAATGGCTGTTAACCAGCGAATACGGCAGATTTGAAGACGATTACTTTAATAATCACGGAACGTGGTATGATGTTCAGGTGGTTGGCATTGAAATGTTGCTTGGCAAAACCGATTTGGCAAAAGAAAGACTGGAACAGGCAAAAACAAAACGAATTGCATCGCAGATTGAACCCGATGGCAGCCAACCACACGAACTTGCCAGAACCAAGTCGCTTGGCTACAGCACCATGAACCTGCGTGGCTTTATTCACCTCGCCAACCTTGGACAAAAAATGAATGTTGATTTATGGAACTACGAGACTTCAAACAGGCGAAGTATCAACAAAGCACTCGAATTTTTACTTCCTTTTGCAAACGAACAAAAAATATGGGAACACCAGCAACTGGGCGAATTAGGCGAAGCCATTGAAAACCTGAAAACCGATTTTTTGATGGCAGAATCAGCAACCGGTGAAAAAAAATATGCTGAAATTGCTTCTTCATTCAAATCTCCTGAAAAATTAATAGAAATATTAATCTACCCAATTTATTAAACATATTGACTTGTAACATAATTTTCCATATTTTGCCCCAAGTATTTTAGTTTCCCATTAATATCATTTTACATAATTTAATTATCATATTTTATATGAAACAGATTTACAATTGTTTAGTGTTTATCTTTTTTATTTTGACATCCTTTTTTACATCTGGTCAGGATTCGATTCCAAAAGAAATAGTTAAGGAGAAAAAATATGCAAAGTACCTTAATTTCAGGATAGAAAATGGTGCTATGTTAAGCAATAATACCGAACCTGGCGATGAGGAAGTGGAACGTTCGTACTATAATGGGCTGGCTATCAGGTTAGGTTTCAGAAAAACAAATTCAAACGATATATACAGTACTATTTACCGTCGACCATACATGGGTGTTGGTTGGTATGCGTCAACTTTTCATAATTCTGACATTGGTAATCCACAAGCTTTGTTCTATTTTTTAACCATTCCTTTAAAATTTGAAGGTGAAAAAAAACTTACTTTTGCCTATTCAGGAGCATTTGGACTCTCCTATCAATTTAATCCATTCGATTCAATACAAAATCCGACAAATATTTTTATAGGTTCTTATCGAAATTGCTACGTACACCTTGGTTTTGAAGCCGATTACAAATTATCGGCAAGATGGCAATTAAACGCCACTGTTGGGTTGAAACACTTTTCCAACGGTTCGTTTAAACAACCTAATTACGGCATTAATCTGGTTCCATTTACGGTAGGAGTCAGGTACAAATTCACCAAAGATCCTGTTGATTTGGAACCAGTACCAATTCCCAAATTCAAAAAGTACAATTTGTGGAATGTTATGCTTGCGTTTGGCAGTAAAAACTATGTAAACAACGACCCAAATTACCTGAAAATGATGCTGGGCGTGAATTATCTGCGCGCAATAAACTATAAATACCGAATTGGAGTTGGTTTAGATATGTTTTATTCAGCCGCTGCAGATTTTCGGACAGGAACCGGGGAAGCAGGATTTGGTGATGCTGTATCTGTTGCAGTAGTTCCAAACTGGGAATGGGTTGTGTCGAAAAGGGTGTTTGTTCCGCTGGGAATCGGAATTTATCTGCACCGAAACGAGATTAACGATGAAACCACAGCTATTTATGAACGTGCCGGAATACGTTACAAAATAACAGATCACCTGGCCGCGGGTGTTACTATAAAAGCACATTTAGGTTCTGCTGACTTTTTTGAATGGACTGTAGGATATACTTTCCACAACGATCAAAACAAATACTAACAAATTGATTATGAAATAATTCGGATTTCGGGATGAGGAAATTTAACACTGAATTTTTACTTTAAACTTTGAACCCGGAACTTTAAACGCTGAACTTCCTCCCCTGCCATGTGTCCCTCTCTTTTAAGCATTTTTCGACTTTGGCAACAAATTCGAAATTTTTCAATCCCCAGCTTGGGGCCAAAACCATATGCGAAGGCGCTTCACTTACAAATCGTTCAACTATAATTTCAGGATTTATAAGTTCGAGGTAATCAACAACCAACTCAGTATATTCTTCAACCGAAAACAGGTGAAATTGTGCGGGATTCGATTTAAATTGCTTTTCCAAAACCGTTTTGTAATGAATCTGCATTTGATGCAATTTCAGGTTTTTTACGGGTAATTCTGATATTACATTCGCCTGTTCCAGCCAGTCGGCGCGGGTTTCGCCGGGTAAACCCAATATCAGGTGGGCACAGTTGTTAATGCCACGTTTTGCAGTTTCTTCCAGCGCCCAAACCGATTCGGCAAAAGTATGACCCCTGTTAATAATTTGCAAAGTTTTGTCGAGGTGCGATTCAAGTCCAAACTCAACCATAACATAAACCTTTTGACCCAACTCAGCAAAATAGTCCAGTATTTCAGCGTTCACACAATCGGGCCGGGTTGAAATCACCAAACCCACAATTTTTGGATTTGTTAAAGCCTCTTCGTACAATCTTTTTAATTCGTCAAAAGGTGCGTAGGTATTTGTGTATGACTGAAAATAGGCCAGAAATTTCATTGATGAATATTTTCTTGCAAAAAAATCTATTCCTTCCTGAACCTGACTGGTTACGCTGTTTTCGAGGTTACAGTACGATGGTTGAAAAGTGGTGTTGTTGCAATAGGTACAACCTCCTTTTCCTTTTGTTCCATCGCGGTTGGGACAGGTAAAACCTGCATCGATCGATACTTTTTGAACCCTTTCGGAGAACTTGTTTTTAAAGTAAGTCGAGAAATCGTTGTATCGTTTATCGTGTCCCCAAACAAAATTCTGCTGTACCATTTATCTTTATTTCTGGCTTCAAAAGTAGGTAAAAATCGAAGTTTGGTGAAATTACACTTCCGGTGTTGAAAAAATATTGAAAACTTTAATCAATCTTATCAAATTAATCGTTTAGGTTTACGATAAGATTTCTATTTTTAATAAAATCTAAAAACGTCAAATTCATGTTTTCAGTAAAAGACAAAAAACAGATTGAAAGCCGTGGCAGTGAACTTCATACGGTACTTAGCCAAATCGAAAATTTTAAAACCGGTTTTCCATATTTGCAACTGGTCGATGCAGCCACCGTTGGTAATGGCATCATTCGTTTAACCGAAAGCGAACTCGAAAAAGCTGTGAAATTATACGAGGAAAAGGTTTCTCATCAAATCAGGCCTTTAAAATTTATTCCTGCTTCGGGCGCGGCAAGCCGCATGTTTAAAGATTTGTACGAAGCATTGGAATCGTTTGACAAACAAAATTCTTCTGAAGAAATACTTAAAACCAACAAAGGAGCAAAACAATACATTGAAGGATTTGAAAAATTTGCTTTTACTCCTGAACTGAAATCTGTTATAGAAAAAACCAGCAGTGAATTAACCGACAAAAATAAAATAGATTTCCTGCTGAATGAAAAAGGGTTGAGTTATGGCTCCTTGCCAAAAGGCCTTTTAAAATTTCACAAATACGATGATGGCGACCGCACACCATTTGAGGAACACATGGTTGAAGGCGCTGCCTATGCAAAAGATCATAACGGAACAGTAAGGTTACTTTTTACAGTTTCGCCTGAGCATCAACCCGGATTTGAAAAATTGCTCGAAGAAGTAAAGGAAATATATGAAGAGGAACTGGAAGTAATTTTCGAGATAGGATTCAGCCAGCAAAAACCTTCCACCGATACAATTGCCGTTGATTTGAATAACGAACCCTTTCGTGAAAACGATGGAAGTTTACTCTTCAGACCAGCAGGACATGGTGCATTGATTGCAAACCTGAATGATTTGAACGCCGACATAATTTTTATCAAAAATATCGACAATATTGTTCCCGACAGGTTAAAAAAACCCACCATCGACTACAAAAAAGCGTTGGCGGGGGTTTTATTAAAAAATCAGGAAAAACTATTTTTTTACCAGCAGGAGTTAAACGAAAAACACCCGGTAGCTCTCGACAGCGCTTTTTTAGCTGCTGCCGCCGGTTTTCTTGAAAATACATTAAACACAAAACCCGAATCGGACCAGTATTATACCGAAAAAGAACAGTTGTATTATTATTTAAAAGAAAAATACAATCGTCCTTTGCGGGTTTGCGGAATGGTGAAAAACGAAGGAGAACCGGGCGGTGGTCCGTTTTGGGCAAAAAACAGCGACGGAACTGTTTCTTTGCAGGTGGTCGAAAGTTCACAAATCGATCCAAACAGCGTTCAACAGCAGAATATGGCAAAACATGCAACGCACTTTAATCCGGTCGATTTGGTTTGTGCTGTAAAAAACTATAAGGGCGAAAAATATAATCTTACTGAATTCACTGATCCGGCCACAGGTTTTATTTCGAAAAAATCGAAAGACGGAAAAGAGCTGAAAGCACAGGAATTACCGGGACTCTGGAACGGAGCAATGAGCAACTGGAATACGCTTTTTGTTGAAGTTCCGATTGAGACTTTTAATCCTGTAAAAACGGTGAACGATTTATTACGCGATCAACACCTTGGATAAAGTAATGGTTATATCAGTTGAATTGCTAATTTTGCTGACTGAATTTTGGGTATATGATGGAGGAAAGAGATAATAACTGGGACGAAGACATTCTTGAAGCGGTAAATCGTTTCAAAAGTTCACTTATTTCGGGCAGAACAAAATATTTTGATGTTTCCGAATTTGAAGGTATTGTTGAACAGTTACTCGAAGAAGGTGATATACAAGGCTCAGAAATTGCCGCAGAACAAGGCATTAAAATTCATCCAAATGCTGTTCCGCTTCAGTTGAAATATGCCCAAATTCTCATAAACAAGGGTCTTTACGAACGATCACTAAGTTACCTGAAAACAGCCGAGAAAGTCGATTCCAACAATCCGGATGTTCATTTACTCAAAGGTTCTGCCCAATTAGTAATGGGAAATGAGAAAGATGCATTGTTATCGTTTAGAAAAGCAATTCGTTATGCCGGGTCAGAAATTGATGATATATTATATCAGATTGGCTCTACTTACGTTCAGATTGGCAATATCAAAAAGGCTATTTACTACTTCGAAAAAACGGTTAAAATTAATCCGTTTCACGATCTTGCACTATATGATTTGGGGTTTTTCCACGACCAGGAAAACAACCTTGATAATAGTATAATCAATTACAACAAATATCTCGATCTCGATCCGTTTAATCAATATGTGTGGTTTAATCTGGGTACCGTTTACAATAAAACCGAAAGCCACGAAAAAGCCATTGAAGCCTACGAATTTGCATACGCACTGAACAGTGATTTTCACATGGCGTTGTTTAATATTGGCAATGCATTGGCCAACGATGGAAAATACCTTGAAGCAATTGCCAAATACAAGGAATTTCTGGAATGTGAGCCGGGAAACGATGAAGCTTTTTGTTATATCGGCGAATGTTTTCTAAATATCGAAGATTACACCGAGTCGAGGTATTATTACAACAAAGCCATTGAACTGAATAAAGACAACGATACTGCCTGGTTCGGCAATGGATTGATTCTGTGGATTGAACGCGATTTTGAAGCTAGCATAAAATTTATTAAAAAGGCAATACGAATTGATGGTTTAAATTCGGAATACTGGTTAACACTGGGCAAAATTAATAAGGACGACAACAATAAGGGCAACGCGATTTCAGCTTTAAAAAAAGCTGCCAAAATTGAACCTGAAAATGTTGAAATCTGGTTTACCTGGGTTGAGTTATTTCTAAAATTCGGAGAACCTGATAACGCTGTTCATATTCTGAGAAAAGGAATTATAAAGAACTCTGATGTAATTTTAAAATACAGGATGGCTGCTTTACTTTTCGAACTTAAAATGCAGGAAGAAGCTTTTCAGCAACTTGCAATGGCTTTAATTCAAAATGCAGGTGAATTGGATTTTTTGTTTGAGTTTAATCCCAAGCTGAAGAAAAATAAAAAAATCAGTAAAATGGTTGCCGATTTTAAATTGGTTAACTTCAAATAGTGCCGGTGTACTGCTGATTCAACCCAATAGTTTTATTAATAATTTGAAATGAAAAAATACGGATTAATTGGTTTTCCGCTAACACACTCGTTTTCGAAACGGTATTTTACCGAAAAATTTGAAACAGAAAAAATCGATTCAACATACGATAATTTCGAAATTGATGATATCAGTAAATTCCCTGAAATCGTTAAAAACAATCCCGAAATAATAGGTTTGAATGTCACCATTCCATACAAGGAAAAGGTTATTCCATTTTTAAACGATCTAAACGATTCTGCCCGCGAAATCGGGGCAGTAAACACAGTAAAAATTATACGTTCCGAATCTGGAATATTTCTGAAAGGATTCAATACAGATACTTTTGGTTTTGAAACTTCGCTGAACCCACTGCTTAAAGAACACCACAAAAAAGCACTGATTCTTGGAACAGGCGGCGCTTCCAAAGCATTAAAATATGTTTTAACGAAACTAAACATTGAATTTATTTCGGCATCGATTGAAGAACTGAAGGAAAACGAAATCAGATACGACGAAATTGATGAACAGATGATAGCCGAACGGCTTCTAATTATAAATGCCACTCCACTTGGAACTTATCCAAAAACTGATGCTTCACCAAATATTCCATACCAGTTTATCACCGAAAAACACCTTCTTTTTGACCTGGTTTATAATCCTGAAATAACCCAGTTTATGGCAAAAGGACTGCAAAATGGCGCAACCGTAAAAAACGGTTACGAAATGTTGTTGCAACAGGCCATAAAATCATACGAGATCTGGAATAACGAAAACGCACTTTAACCTACTGAAGTTCTTCTGATTCGATGGAAAAAAAGAAAATCCTTTTTGTTTGCCTTGGAAATATATGCAGGTCACCCAGTGCAGAAGCTGTATTTACAGGCATTGTAAAAAACCATGGCCGGTCGCATCAATTTGAAATCGATTCAGCAGGAACATCGGGCTGGCATGAAGGAGGCCCGGCCGATAAACGAATGAAATTACATGCCGCTAAACGAGGATATGATTTGACAAGCATTTCAAGAAAATTCAATCCGAACATCGATTTTGATTATTTCGACATGATTATTGGAATGGACGATGAAAACATTCAGACCCTTAAAAGAATGGCCCGCAACCAAAATGATTTGGGCAAAATCCATAAAATGACAGATTTCCGAAAAAACTGGAAATACAATGAAATACCAGATCCTTATTATGGAGGCGATGAAGGATTTGAACTGGTTCTGGATTTACTTGAAGATTCGTGTGAAGGATTACTGGAGAAACTGAGTTAAACTTTTGTTATTCAAAATGATAAAGAAAAGTTGTTAGTGCTTCGTAAGCCGGCTTTTTTTGTCCTTCAATGTCAACCACAATTTTCACCTGAATTTTTGCAATACCGCGCAAATTCTTTATTTCGTTTAAAGAAACGGTTGCCCTGATTTTGTCGTTTACCAAAACAGGTTGCTGAAATTTCAGATTATCGATTCCATAATTTACAATCATTTTTACATTGCGCACATCAACAATTGAATACCATAAATAGGTCAGCATCGATACCGATAAATATCCGTGGGCAATGGTTGTTTTAAAAGGTGATTCTTTTGCCGCCCGCTCCGGGTCAGTATGTATCCATTGAAAATCGAGTGTTGCCTCAGCAAATTTGTTAATCTGTTCCTGTGTAATTGTAATATACTCCGAAACACCAATCACTTTCCCAAGCAATGCTTCAAATTCCTGATAATTGTTTATTATTCTTCTTTCCATAATTTCACTGTAAAGTGCGCAAAAATAGAACTATTAACCGGTGTATTTTGAAATAAACCTAAAACCTCATAATTTTTCAGGTGAAATTTAAAAATATCCTGAATTTTAAGCCGTGTTGTTCTATTTTTAAATTCTTCAGACAAATCCAACGCAAATTTTTACACCTTTGCACCTTCGATATGACAAGCTTAAAAAGTATAATTAAAAGCACAACATTTCTGGCCATTTTAACCTGTTGGTTATGGTCAACAGCCTTTGCTGCTGTGAAAATCGGGCTTCAATACAACTCACCGTTTCAGTTTGGGGGAATGCGTTTTATTATCGCCGGAATCATGCTTTTTATCTATTTCGGTAAACCAAAAACGATTATCAGGGAATTTAAAGCCAACTGGAAATTTATCCTGTTGCTTTCAGTTGTTCAGTTTTCGGCACAATATGCATTTTTTTATAAGGGAATGAACCTGGTTCCCGGCGCTTTGGGAGCAATGATAATTGGTTCGTCGCCTATTTTTATTGCAGTTATTGCACACTTTGCGATGCACAATGATAAAATGACTCCGGTAAAATCTGTCAGTATAATTATTGGATTGATTGGAATTGCCATTATTACACTTGGCCGGACAAAGGTAGAAATCAAGAATGAACTGGAAATGCTGGGAATCGGATTGCTTTTTGCCAACAATATTTTATCGGGATATTCAAATATTATGGTTTCAAAGTATCAGACCGGCCGATCACCGCTGGTTTTAAGCTCAACTTCGTTGTTTATAGGTGGACTCATGCTTTTTGCTGTGGCCATTCCGGTAGAAGGAATTAACTGGGGACCTTTCCCCCCGGTTTATTATGCTACGCTTGCTTGGCTGGGTTTTTTGTCGGCTGCAGCATTTGCCATCTGGTACACTTTATTGCAACGGCCAGGCGTTAAAGTTTCCATACTGAATACCTGGAAATTCCTCATTCCCGTTTCTGGGGCAGCTTTAAGCTGGATTTTAATTAAGGAAGAAAAACCCGACTGGATTTCGATTGCCGGAATGGGTGTAATTACTGTTTCACTTTTACTTTTAAATTATTCGAACCGAAGAAAATCAAATAAAACAGATTTCGAAAAGTTAAAAATAAACATTGAATCCCCTGCTGAATAGCAGAAGATTCAATGTTTATTATGCTTATCCGTTTTTAAATCAGTAATTATATGTTTTTATTTGACTCACCCTCTTCTCCCTCTCTACGCGTAGAGAGGGACGATTCGTCGGCAGACGAATCAGGGTGAGTATGTAAAATTAAACTATTCATTTTCAATATACTGCTTTGTTTATTCATATTGCTGGCATATTTCCGGACAATCATGATGTTTATTCAAACCACCTTTTTACCAGATAACAGGCCGCTGTTCAGCAGTTCTGAAAAGTTTGTTTTCAGGTTTTATATCGAAAGCTTCATAAAACTCTGGCACGTTAAACATTGCGCCATTTACACGGTATTCTCCCCAGGGGTGTACATCTTCCTGTACCAATCTCAACAGCGCTTTATCCCTGATGTTTCCTTTCCACAATTGCGCATAAGCCAGGAAAAATCTTTGAGTATCGGTAAAACCATTAATAGGTTTGGGTGCTGGTTTTCCTTCCATACTCAGTTTATAAGCTTCCAAAGAAACTGTCAATCCACCAAAATCAGCAATATTTTCACCTAGCGACAATTCACCGTTTACATGAACATCGTTTAAAGCAACAAAACCGCTGTATTGGTCAACCAGTAATTTTGTACGTTTGTTAAATTCATCTGCATCTTTTTGTGTCCACCAGTCGATCATATTTCCATCTTTATCGAAATTACGTCCCTGGTCATCAAAACCGTGAGTCATTTCGTGACCGATTGCCATTCCAATTGCACCATAATTCACTGCATCGTCGGCATTCGGATAAAAAAATGGTGGCTGCAAAATGGCTGCCGGAAATGTAATATCATTCATCAACGGATTATAACCGGCATTTACTGTTTGCGGAGTTATTTCCCATTTATCTTTGTCAACCGGTTTTCCAAATAGGTCTAGATTTTTGTAATAAGCAAAATAATTGGCTCTCCGAAAATTCATAACATACGAATCGGGTTCTATTTCAAGTTTCGAAAAATCCTCCCATTTATCGGGATAACCGATTTTAACTCCCATCAGATCAAGTTTTTCAAGTGCAGCCAGTCTGGTTGAATCACTCATCCACTCAAGGTTTTCAATTCTGATTTTTAGCGCTTTTTTCAGATTGGCTACCAGTTCAACCATTTTTTCCTTTGACTCCGGAGGGAAGAACTTTTCGACATATAATTCCCCCAAAGGTTCGCCAAGAGAACTGTTTGTAATACCAACCACCCTTTCCCAGCGTTTCCGTATTTTTTTACTGCCTGATAAAAATTCAGAATAAAATTTGAAATCCTGGTTTACAAAATCAGAACTTAGAAAATCTGCCGAGCGGTTTACGAGGTTCCAGGTGAGGTAAACCTTCCAATCGTCAATAGAAACTTCATTTACAATTTTTCCAACTTCTTCGAAAAAAACAGGCATACCAACAATAACATCACCAAAATCTTTATCGCTTATGATTTTAAAATAACGTGTCCAGTCGAATCCGGGAGCAAGTTCACCTAATTGTGTAAGTGACATTTTATTGTACAAAGCCGGAATATTTCTCATTTCGGTGTTGGTTTTTGATTTCTCAGCCAACCTTGTTTCAATATTCATCACAACTCCGGCATTTTTTTGAGCAGTTTCGGCATCAACACCTGTTAATTCAAACATTTTAGCCACATGTTTTACATATTCCGTCCTTATTTCTTTTGAACGATCATCGTCGGTTGTGTAATAATCACGATCGGGCAAACCAATTCCGGCCTGCATCAGGTAGAATTTGTAACTTTTGCTGTCCATTAAATCCTGCATAATACCACCATTGAAAAGCGGGTCGAGGCCAAAAGTGTGGAACCGTGCCACCACATCCTGAAATTGTTCGGCAGTACTAATTCCGGCAATAAGATCAAATTCAGCCTTTAAAGGTGTAATTCCCAATTCCTCGGTTTTTGCCGAATCCATTCCTGTCACATAAAAATCGCGTATTTTTTGTGCGATACTTCCTTTTTCAGCAGTGGTATTTTTAGCCACTTCTTCGAGCAAAGTCCTAACATTTTTATCAGTCTCTTTTCTTACTATGTCAAACGAACCATAACTTGAACGGTCGTCAGGTATTTGATTGTTCTTTATCCAGTTTCCATTGGCATACCGGTAAAAATCGTCACCCGGATTAACCGATAAATCCATGTATTCTTTATTTATAGCAGTATCAGGTTTTTGTGCACACCCTGAAAAAATTAAAATTGTTGCAGTTAATAAAATACCTGCCAGCCTAAAATCATCCAAAATTCTTTTTGTTTTCATCATTTCTTATTTTTGATTTTCGATATTGTGATTTTTTTATAAAAGTAATTTCATACTGATTTGTTCAGTATTTCTGGAATTAATTACAGTCAAATCTGAAAATTACATCAGTTTAACTGCTTTGAAACTACTAATTTCTACCCCAACATTATTAACCGGAATAATACGAATAACATACAAACCTGGCAGTAAATTTCCAAAATTCAATTCTATTTTCGAACTGTAACCATTAGTTTCCGTCGATTGTACCAAACTTCCGTAAAGGTTAAAAACCTCAATTTTAAAAGTTTCGGGTGCCAGTTCCTTGTTTCCCAATTCGATGTAAACCTTATTTGTAAATGGATTTGGATATAGTTTTGCATCAAAATCAGGTAAAGTTTGTGGTTTAAACGGAGTACCATTTTTCATATCAGAGGTTTTCCAACTAGAGTAAATTGAATTGTCAAGTTC
This sequence comes from Draconibacterium sp., assembly GCA_041737765.1. GTDB lineage: Bacteria > Bacteroidota > Bacteroidia > Bacteroidales > Prolixibacteraceae > Draconibacterium. Next base: position 96,721 of record JBGSRA010000113.1, read on the forward strand.
CTGGCTGATCAGTTCAAGAGAAAAACCTTCACCGTCGGGTCCAACAGGCCACGGAATTGTATCGGAATACGAAACTGAATCGACAATTTGGTCGAAACGGTTTTTTAAGACCAACGTTTCTCCGCCGTTATTTAGTTGCTTACTAAACTGTCCGAAAGCACTAAATCCATAAGTAATTCTGAATAAAGCCGTGTCGTTGGTCAACACAACTCCTTCACCAGGAATAACAATACTTTCTTCCTGAAAAGTAAAATCGATTCCTTTTGAAAAAACAAATCCATCCAAAACCACGGGGTTTTCACCTGAATTGGTGATCTCAATAAATTCCGGAAAATCGGGTTCAGGATTGTACATTATTTCATTAATTACTATTTCTTTCCCTGCAACCTCATCAAAGATTATTTTCTGTTCCGCCAAAGCACTCCAGTTATTAAAGTTTTTTGATAAAAATCTGGCTTTCAATACCGTGCTTTTTTCAATCACAATTGAATTTATATATTTCGCTCCATGCACAATCCCTCCTGGTGCGCGCGGATCTGAGCCATCTAGTGTGTAATATATGGTTCCTTCAGTTGTGTTTGGATTTACAAGTTCAATTTTTTTCTGAGAACCGGAGACCTGATTATCGACAACAAAAACGGGCGGCAAATAATCTGGGAATAGTTTTGGGCTGGCACTCCGCAACTGACTTAAAACAATGTTTCTCCGGTTTGGAATGTATTCTGCTAAAACCTTATTTACTTCCGGAATCCAGTGGTCGTTTTTCGTATAAGTTACTCCCGCCGAAATATCCTGGCGGTAGTCGCCCCATCTTGCTGACTCTAAAATTACTGCTTGCTCAATTTCATTTTTTCTGAATAAAAAACTTTCCTCAAAGCTTTCAGGAGTTAATACCCCGCTATTGAAAAAATGTCTGTAAACCGCGTCGGCAAACATCATCCTGTATTCAGCGTTTTGCTTTAACAGGCTGTGAATTTCGGTTGGACCGCCTTTGTCGTTTTTATCTAAGTTGTAGTAATTCACATCTGAATAACGCATCACATGCTCCGCATCCCAGGTATAATACCGAAATCCTGTTTTTTGCACAATATTTCGCGCTGCATAATAATTCTGGTGCGCCCAGTCGAAATTTCCAAGGTAAAAATTCAAAATCATATAATCGATAAATGCAGGCAAATCGAGGTATTTCTGAATATTTTTCAACCCTTCGGCAGTACTCAATCCTTTTCTGGCATTTTCCAGCATCATAAGATAGGATAAATTCGAACCCTGAACCACGGTGTTTGGATTGTGCTTTATTATATCGAAATCTTCTTTTGGAGCGTCAAGATAGTCCGCAAGAAAATCTTCATCAGGTCGTTCATGCAAATCGTACAATCCCCAGTACAAACCATTGATAAACAGGTTGACATAAGTTCCATGAAAACTGTTCCAGCCCATTTTGTTTTGCATATCGGAAGCCAGCTGATCCCTGAAAAAAAGCGATGTTTTTCTTTGTGTTTCGTCAAAAGGGTGAACCCAGCCATACAGAAATCCATCCAAAACCAATGTATTAATCGATTCAATTTCAGAATCGGGAAATAGTTTGTATTTCAGTTTTGCCGGACCGTAAATTTCCTTAAAGAGCAGCCTCATGGACTGTTTCGGTACTTTCCAGTTTACAATGCTTGTTCCTCCCTGATTTTGAACGCCACATTCCACCTCAAAACTTTCATCAGTTTTATTAAAAATAAACTCGGCGGTGACAGCTTTTTCCACCGAAACATTAGAATTCGGATAACCCACATAAAGACCGGTATTCGGGTTAAACCAATCATCAATATTCATCGAAAGCGACACCGTTGGAATTGATTTTAATGCTTCAGAAATTTCGGATGAATACAAAGGATCGCCTACAATTTGTGGATCCATTTCGTAATCGGCAGAAATAGTTGACGAACCTCCCCAGATTGTCGGAAAACCAGCTGGCATTTTCCCCTGTTTTGCAATGGTTTTCGGGAACAGAAAGGTATTTGTTATAATTTCTGACGAATCAGAATCGGATATGGCAATTGCCTTTACAACCAAAGTTGAGTCGATAAAAATTCCGCTTTTGTAAACGGTACCGTTTCGGGCAGAAGGCTTTGAACAATCCAGCGTGTATATAATAACCGCCGAATTGTCGTTAGATGAAAGTTGAAGTTGAAATCCTTCAGTATAAAAATTGCGGGAATGACTGAATTCGACTTTCAACAATTCGGAACCAACCACAATTTGTGGATGAAATCCACTTAGTACCAGTAATAAGAAAAATTGTAATATTATGCTTTGGCAAATAAATGATTTCATTATTATTTTTCAGGTTTTTTAAGGAGAATCAAGCTTATTCTATTCCTCTAAAACCAGTAATTCAACTTTTCTGAAATCGGTGTTGTGACTTTCGGCCTGTAACGAAATTGAGCCTTTTGTAATTATTTTATCTCCGTACAAAGTAAGTAATTTCTGGTAAGTGGTATCCCGTGGATCGAGTTGAGCTTGTTCATATTGCATCACTTCTTCACCATCAACAAAATGCCTGATAACTTTTCCGCCATGAACTTCAACTTCAACAGAAACCCACTGGTCGCCATGATAAGTTTTAGATTTTGAATTGGTACAATGCTGTTCAATTAAAACACTATCCATAACAACATTTGTTCCCGGAGTACAAAGATTCATGGTTGAACGTTCAGCGGTACCATTTCCGCCAAGTAACTGCACTTCAATTGAAGTAGGAAAATCCTGATCCAATTCCATTGTTTCGGCAGGCTGACCGTGCAACATCAAACCATTGTTTCTGAAAGCCCAGCCCGGGCCGTTTTTAACCTGATCTCCAACAAAACGGTATTCAACTCTTAAGCGGTAATGCGAAAATTCACCATTGTAAAAAATGTGTCCAAATGTTCCGTTCCATTCAGGCCAGTTTTCATACGATACACGCAACATTCCATCTTCGACCCTGAAAGTGTTGTTGTAATTATCGCCCAGTTCGTGGCCTTTGAATTTAATCTGCCAGTCGTTTAAATCTTTCCCATTAAATAACTGAATCCAGTTTTCCTCTGCCGATTTTTCAGCAACAGTTTCTGTTTTTGATTTCGAATTACATGCTGAAAGTACAACTACCAAAGCAATTATAATCGTTTGAATTGAAAATTGAAGTTTACGCATTTTGATTTCTTTTTAAGTATTTTTTGATTTAGCTTTAGAATGGTAAAAGTAAAAGAAAATCTCAAAATTCGGGATTAAACAAATTACAATATTTACAGTCAGAGTAAATGACTTTGAAATCTAAAACTAAACCTGATAAAATGACAAATCAATCTAAAAATTCATATGTTCTTCCCACTTTAAATAGTTTTGATTCTTTGACCATAAATCCTGAAAAATTATTTCTGATTATTTTACTGATATTTTTTTCAATGATATCCGCAATTGCCCAACGAGCTGGATTTACAGATGATTTCGAAAACGGAACGCTTGAATTCTCATTCCGAAATAACCAGGGAAACAGGCCGCCATTTATAATCTGGGGAACCGAAACCAAAGGGGCTTACGGTTTAATAGAAACCGAAGGAGTATTAAAAATTGATTTCTCTCGATTGGATGGACATGGTGCATTCGACCATTTTACATTTCGTCCGTTCAGGGCAATAAATGTCGAAAATAATCCAAGAATTCAACTGGAAATCAAATCTGATGTTGATGTAAAATTAACTGCAAGTCCAACCTACTCCATTGAACCGCCTACGGTTGAATACCTTGAAAAGGAAATCCCGGGTGACAACCAGTGGCATACATATACTTTCGAACTCACAAAAGCATACTGGTCAAAAAACAATAACGTTCAAATTGTCGATTTTTATCTCGATCGCGGATTTGCAGTTAAAAAATCGGGGAAACTGGAAATCGACAATTTTAAAATGGCATGGTACCTGATTAAAGTTACCGATGTTCAGGCTTCGCTGGTTGATGGTAAAAATATTCAGTTAAATTGGAAAACATCAGACACTGTTAACAGTTCGAAATATAAAATATACCGCAGCAACAAGCATAATTTTGAAGCAGATAAAAACAGTTTCATTGCCGAATCTGAAACAACACAATACCAGGATAAAAATCTGGAACATTACAAACATTATTTCTATAAAATAGTTCCGGTTGGGAAAAGCGGTGAAGTGTTTTTTGCTTCGGGCGAAGTTTCCGCTGAAACTTTTGTTCCGGGTGTTAAGCCGGTAGTTACAATTTCGGCGGTAAATACAAAAACTGTAAAAAAATACGAGAAATTTGAAATAAAGCTTGACCTTAAAAATACTGGAATCGAAAATCCTTACAATCCGGCGGATATCGACGTTTATGCCTTGTTCACTTCTCCCTCAGGAAAAAAAATAAAAATCAATGGTTTTTATGCCAATTTTGGTGAGGTGAATCAATGGAAAATCCGTTTTTCGCCAAACGAAACAGGCGATTACAAATACCAGGTTTTTGTGAACGATGCCGGAGGAACAGGGGAATCAACCGTTTCAGGATTTTCTGCTGTTGAATCGGAACATCACGGGTGGATAAAACCTGCCGAAAAAAATCCACATTATTTTCAAAACGACGACGGAACTTCGTTTTATGCGATTGGTGTTTACTCTCCGTGGGGAAACAGTCAGCAACGGTTTGAAACTTTTGCAAAATACGATGCGAACCTGCTGGCAATTTGGGATATTACTTATGGCGGATTTGTGAATGGTTCAGGATTAATAGAAGAAGAACTGGGGCGCTACAACCAGGAAAAACTGGGGAGAATCGATTCAATGCTTTCGATACTCGAAAAGGATGACATAAAACTGATGTTTGCCATCTGGCCGCACGACCTTTTTTCTGAAACCGTGTGGGCTGCTCAATGGCGGCAAAATCCCTACAGTCAGCTAATCGACGTTGAAGATGTGTACAGCGATTCGCTGGTTTGGGAATATCAGAAACAAAAATACCGTTATTTGATTGCACGTTTTGCACACAGCCGCAGTTGGGGAATCTGGGAATTGATAAACGAAATGAACGGAACCGATGGCTGGGCAAAAGGCCGGCACCAGGAGTGTTATGATTGGGTGGAGAAATCTGACAAATTTTTTAAGGAAAATGATCCGTACAATCATCCTACTACAGCATCGTTTAGCGGTGGATTTACAGAATACAGAAAACCACTTTACGAAAGGAATGACATCCCGAATATTCACATGTATCCGGCACAGGGCTGGGAAATGAAATACCCTGCTGATACCATGCGCAGCGGTGTTTACAATTATGCGTGGGCAAGCAAACGTTTCTGGGACGATTTTGAAAAACCTGCCATTTTCGGAGAATCGGGGGCAAACCTTGAATATTATCAACCACGTGATAAAAACTACCACATTCACTACCATAATACACTTTGGGCTACACTGACCAACGGGTTGGCCGGAATCCCTGTTTGGTGGGATTTCCCGGTTTTAAACGAACAGGACTGGCAGCAACTGAAACACATTTCGGCATTTACTGCGGAAATTGATTTTGCCAACCTACCATGGAAACCAATTTCTGCTGATGTAAAAGGGGCAGATATTTTTGCAATGTTAACAGAAACAAAAGCATTTGGATGGATTCGTTCGTATGAAAAAGAAAATGTTTCAGGTTCAATCATTGCATTAAGCGGACTGGCAAATGGCAGCTATAACATTGAATGGTACAATACATGGACTGGTGAAAAAGTGAAATCAGAAAAATCAGATTCGAAAAATAGCGAACTGATATTAACCGTTCCAAAATTAAAAGAAGGAAAACCGGATATTGCTTTCAAAATCGATAAAAACTAAACACTAATTTGAGTAACGCGGATTCCGATCCGCGTTTTTTTATAACCAGCAATTTGGAAACCGATGGTTATCGCGTCGTTGCACCCGATTAATTACTGCATCTAAAACATTCGATCTCTAAAAGCCATTTCTTTGTTCAAAACAAACCTTTTTGCTACTTTGGCAGCCAAAATTTTTTCGAAAGATGAAGTACTCAATAGTAGGTTTAACAATTGTTTTTATTCTTCTTATAAATATTCTGGCAATCGGTCAGCAAAGTCCCGCCGAAGCTTCAAAACCGCCAAAAGTTGTTATTGGGATTGTGGTCGAAAATATGCGCCCCGACTATATTCAGCGGTACTGGAATAAATTTGAGGCCAACGGATTTAAAAAATTATATACACAGGGAGCGGTTTGTACAAATGTGAAACTTACGCAACATGTTCAGAATTATGCATCGGGAACAGCAACCCTTTTTACTGGCGTTAATCCATCGATGCACGGCATTATTAATAAAGTTTGGTACGACAAATTTAAAGAGCAGGAAACGGAATGCACCGAAGACAGTTATTATATGACAGTTGGCGCCGATACAAAAGCAGGAAATGCATCGCCGAAAAAGTTGCTGACCAATACTATAACCGATAATTTAAAAATTTTTTCGATGGGGAAATCAAGGGTTTTCAGCGTTGCTTTAAACCGCGAATCTGCCGTATTTTCAGCCGGGCATGCTGCTGATGGTGCATACTGGTTCGATGTTGAATCGGGAAGAATGATTTCGAGTTCGTTTTATGTAAATATGTTTCCCGATTGGGTTCGGCTTTTCAATAGCGAAAATTACGCTGAAAAGTATAGTTACCGTAACTGGACACCGTTATTACCCGAAGCTTCTTACACAGAAAGTCTCCGCGACGACTATCTGCTTGAAAAAGGATACTTTGGAAGTAATAATACATTTCCGCATACCATCAGTAAATATTTAAAAGAATCAAATGATTTTAAACCCTTCAAAACCACACCATCAGCCAATTTAATGATAAAGGACTTTGCCCTGAAAATGATGGAAAACGAAGGAATTGGTACCGACGAAAATACCGATTTTGTAACTACTGTTTTTTCGTCGATGGATTATGAAAATGTTTCGTTTGGCCCGGCTTCTCTCGAAATGGAAGATACTTATTTATACCTCGATAAATATATTGCCGAACTGGTAGATTCTTCTGAAATCAAATTCGGAAAAGAGAATGTGGTTTTCTTTCTAACTGCAAATACTTCAGCATCGTATCCCGTTGATTATTTAAAGGAAGAATTTCATTTACCAATTGACTATTTTAATATCGAAAGTACGATTGCACTTTTAACTTCGTACCTGAATATAACTTATGGCGAGGAAAAATGGATTGAATATTACGATGAGCATCAGATATATATCAACCACAAATTAATAGCAAAACATAAACTCGATTTCAACGAATTTCAGACTGTGACATCGGCTTTTATAAACGAATTTGAGGGTGTTCTGGTATCAATGCCAGCTTATTTGCTTGAGCGTGGAATACAGGCAAACGGCATGCTCGAACCTCTGTACAAAACCTATGTGAGAACAAGATCGGGCGATTGCCAGTTTATGTTGAAGGAAGGATGGCAGCCTCAATATAAATTCAAAAAAGTAAACTTCACCGACCAGTCGCATATTCCACTTGTATTTTACGGAGCTAATATCAAACCCGGAAAAATTATTGCGAAATATGACGCAATAGACTTGGTTCCAACCTTATCTGAAATTTTGAAAATACCTTTTCCTGATAAAAGTCAGGGTAAAATTATAGGAGAGCTTATTTATTAAGGATTAATTCCTCCTTTTCAAGTTTCCCGGCAGTTTTTTGATGTTCAGCAACTTTTGATTTTGATTTTATATTTACCAGCTGCATCAATGATACAGTTATAACAGTATCATTCTTTATAACCATTTTCTTCGAGAATTCCTTAAATCCATCATGGGTTATTACAATTTCAGTATTGCCCGGTTTTAACATTAAACTGAAATATCCGGTCAGATTTGTTATTGTTCCAATTCCTGAAAATGATTCAAGAATGTTAACATTCTCAAGGGCACTCCCGGTTTTTTCGTTAATCACATTTCCTGTAACCAATACCAGTTGGGCATAACCAGGAATCGACAAAACCAAATAAAAAAGAAATAGATTACAAATTAAAATTGTTTTCATGACTAAAATCGCTAATAGTTTTCCGGCTATTGTAAGAACAGAATTTTTTAAAAAAGGTTGCTCTATTTTTTATTTTTTTATAAAAATATTTTACCTTCTTTTTTCCTTATTTAGACAACTTCATGTTGTAAAACAGAGTTAAAACTTAAAATTAAATCACCATTGCTGACAATAATCATACTATCAGCACTTTTCACAATTAAACATTTTCAGAGCGAAAGAAACATGCTGAATAACAGGCATGTTAAGCAACATCAAATGATTTTTTCATTAATCATCTGTTTACTTTTGCATTTAGTCACAATGTACTGATTACGCATAAATGCGGGTTACATTTGATGAATCGACCCGGCCTTAACTGGCGCTATATTTAACAAAATAAACTTTAACCGATTTTCAAATTAAAAAAAAATCCATGAATCCGATCAAATCATTAATAAAAGAAATGGCCGATAAACACGGCAGAAGAAGGGAAAGTCTTTTGCCGATAATTCAGGCAGTAGTTGAGCGTGAAAAATACCTTTCAGAATATTCAATGATTGAAATTGCACGCCAGGTTGATATTCCTGCCTCCGAAGTTTACGGAACAGCCACTTTTTACTCTTTTATCGAAACACAACCAACAGGCCAGTACATCATCAGGATTTGCAAAACAATAACCTGTGCAATGAAAGGAAAAAACCAGGTATTATTTGCTATTCAGGATATGCTGAAGATAAAATTGGGTGAAACTTCTCCTGACAAACGTTTTTCCCTGCTCGAAACCAACTGTCTGGGATGGTGTCATAAAGCACCTGCAATGATGATAAACAATGATGTTTATACAGATCTTACTCCCGAAAAAGTAAGAGACATTCTTTCGGGTTACATGAAAATTAACGAACAAAAATTAAACTGAAAATCATGGCAATCTCACATCAGCTAAAAAGGGTCGATTTTATTTTCAGCAATGAAAATGACTGGGAAAAGGTTTTATCGGCAACCATTAAAAAGAAACCAGTTGATTTAATCAACGAATTAATCAGTTCAGAATTAAAAGGTCGTGGAGGTGCCGGGTTTCCAACAGGATTAAAATGGAAACTAGCTTCCGAAGCAAAAGCCGAAGCAAAATATATTATTTGTAACGCCGACGAAGGTGAACCGGGAACTTTTAAAGATCGCGAAATTTTATCGAAAGTGCCTTACAAAGTTTTGACAGCAATGGCAGTTTGCGGTTACATTACAGGTGCAAAGGAAGGGTTTATTTACCTGAGAGGCGAATACAAATTTCTTGAACCTGAATTAAATAAAGCCATCGATGAATTTCAGTATTACTGTCAGGAGATAAAGTTCGATTTTAAAATTACCATTTTTATGGGCAGCGGTGCATATATCTGTGGAGAAGAAACTGCACTTATGGAATCGATGGAAGGTAAACGGGGCGAACCAAGAAATAAACCGCCATTTCCAACTCAACATGGATACCGGAATATGCCAACAGTTATTAATAATGTTGAAACGTTAGTACACACTTTTACCATTTTTAAATACGGTGCCAAAAAATTCTACGATCTGGGAGTTCAATATTCACGCGGTACAAAACTATTTTCGGTTTCGGGCGATACTCCAAAACCCGGAATTTATGAGTTGGAACTAGGAATGAGCCTTCAGGATTTTGTTTATGAATTTGGCGATGGTGACACAAAAGCGGTTCAGGTAGGTGGTGCATCCGGCTTTTTGGTTCCACGTAAAAAATTTAAAGATGCAGCAATCGGTTTTAAAGGAAAACTTACAGGAATCTCATTACCAACAGGGGGTTCAATGATGCTTTTCAACAGTTCGCGTTCGATGTACAATGTACTTGACAACTACCTTGAGTTTTTCAGGGAAGAATCATGCGGACAATGCACACCCTGTCGGGTAGGTTGTCAGCAATTATTATTAGGAATAAAAGCAGTGAAAAGGGGTGAGAAACCTGCATCATATCTCGATAAACTGATGCGACTTACCGAAACCATGCAGTTGACAGCAAAATGCGGGTTAGGTCAATCCGTTGCAAATTCATTTTCATCCATTGTTGAAAACTTCCAGGAAGAAATGATTTATTAATAACCTGTAATAAATAGAAAATGTCAAATAATATAAACATTACGATAAACGGGTTCCCCGTTGAAGTCGAAAAAGGAAAAACAATTCTTCAGGCAGCAGAATCGCAGGGAATTACAATACCAACACTTTGTTACCATAAAGATTTATGTGTGGCCGGAAATTGCAGGGTTTGTGTTGTTGAAGTAGTTGGTCAAACCCGCTTGTCTGCGGCCTGTGCCACACCATGCGACGAAGGAATGGAAGTTCTTACAAACAGTCTGAAAGTCAGAAATTCGAGAAAACACATTATCGAACTTTTGCTGGCAGAACACAATGCCGACTGTACCAAATGTTACAGAAATGGCAATTGCGAATTACAAAAACTTTCGTCGGAATATAAAATAATGACTCAGGATTTTATCGACCTCGCACCATTGAGGAAATACTCTATCGATATGTATTCTCCGTCAATTATTAAAGATGACAGCAAATGCATCCGTTGCCAGCGATGTGTCAGAACCTGCGCCGAATTGCAGGGTGTAAACGCATTAACTGTTGCCCACAAAGGCGATAAGATGAAAATAACCACATTCTTTGAAAAACATATGCGAGATGTGGTATGCACCAATTGTGGACAGTGCGTAAACCATTGCCCAACCGGTGCGTTGGTTGAAAAAAACTATATCGAGGAAGTTTGGGAAGCCATTGCCGACCCCACGAAACATGTGGTAGTTCAAACCGCCCCTGCAGTGCGTGTTGGATTAGGCGAAGAGCTTGGCCTAAAACCAGGCTCGAGGGTTACCGGACAAATGGTTGCGGCATTAAAACGACTTGGGTTCGATGCTGTTCTTGATACCGATTTTACTGCCGACTTAACCATTATGGAAGAAGGAACCGAATTGCTTACCCGTCTGAAAAAAGCACTTGTTGATAAAGATGAAACGGTACAGTTGCCAATGGCTACATCCTGCTCACCAGGTTGGATAAAATACATCGAACACATGTATCCCGAATATCTTGACAACCTTTCCACCTGCAAATCGCCGCAACAAATGTTTGGGGCTTTGGTAAAAACCTATTACGCCAAAGCACGAAACATTGAACCTGAAAACATCGTCTCAGTTTCGGTAATGCCGTGCACAGCCAAAAAATTTGAAGCCTACCGGCCAGAGATGCACGACAGTGGTTATCGTGATGTTGATTATGTTTTAACCACCAGGGAACTGGCAATTCTGATTAAACAGGCAGGCCTCGATTTTAATAAACTCGAGCCAGTAAAATACGATCGGTTAATGGGCGATTCTACAGGTGCTGCAGTAATTTTCGGTGCAACGGGTGGAGTAATGGAAGCCGCATTGCGAACGGCTTACGAATTGGTTACAGGAAGGGAAGTGCCTTTTAAAAACCTGAATATTGAACCTGTTCGTGGAATGGAAGGAATAAAAGAAGCCTCCATAAAAATTGAAAATCCGTTAAAAGAATGGGCATTTTTAGATGGGGTTGAACTTAAATGTGCAGTTGCCCATGGCCTTGTTAATGCTAAAACAGTTATGGATGCGGTGAAAGCCGGGACGGCAAATTATCATTTTATTGAATTTATGGCATGTCCGGGAGGCTGTTTGGGTGGAGGCGGTCAACCAATTCCTACAAGTCCCGAAATTCGTAAAAAACGTGCTGAAGCAATTTATGCCGAAGATGGAGCATTACATCTCAGAAAATCGCATGAAAACCAGGAAGTTCAAAAACTTTACAAAGATTTTCTGAAACATCCGCTAAGTGAAGTATCTCACCATTTACTTCATACAAAATACACGAAACGAGAACGTTATTAACAAAAACAAAAACTCACAGAAAATCCGGTATCTTTGGTACCGGATTTTTTAATGAAAAACATTTTTTATACCACTATTACAACCCCGGTTGGTTATCTTGAATTAAAAACCAATGAGGATTCCTTGTTATCCATTTCATTTACTGAAATTCAATCACCTTCATCCGAATTTCAGCCTTTAATTTTAGTGGAAACAGCAAGGCAAATCAATGAATATTTCGAAGGACAACTTAAAGAATTTCATCTCAAAATTCAGCCGGCAGGTACCGATTTTCAATTAAAAGTATGGAAACAGGTAATGAAAGTTGAATTCGGTGAAACAGCATCCTATCTTGACATTGCGCTGCAAACCGGGTCAAAAAACAACACCCGGGCCGTTGGTTTGGCTAATGGGAAAAATCCGATTCCAATTATAATTCCGTGTCACAGAATTATTGGGGTTAATGGAAAACTGACAGGCTATGCCGGAGGAATTGAGAATAAGCGATGGCTTCTTCAGCACGAACAAAGTCTTTCAGTTAAACTAAATCTCTTATTTTGAATGTTTTAATTTCTCAAAAAAATACATTTTGTTCCCACTCACGGACATTGAACACAGTCACAATAAAATTCAAACAACTGATTTACAAATCAATAACATTCATGGTCTGAAGTTTGTGAATGTTTTACCGGAATATAAAAATTCGGGAAAGTTTTTATGGGTCCTTATCAAAGATGGAATTCAACACGAATTCCATCTTTTTTGTTATCTACCTGCTACATTTGCCTTTTATAATTATATTCACAAAAAAAAAATCTTTATGTACAAGTGTTTTATTACAGGCATTTTAATATTGCTTTTTTCAGCAGGTCTTTCTTCACAGGAAAGGTATTCTGTAAATTCGTTTGATGAAATAAACAAGGAAACTTATACCTATGCAACAAAAAATGGGGAGGAGCTGAAACTTGATATTTATCTCCCGGGAAATGATTCTGATTTTGAGCGGGCAACCATAATTTATGTACATGGCGGTGGTTTTAGCTCGGGTGAAAGAGACACCGAAAAAATTCAACAGTTTTGCAATAACCTGGCCGGTTACGGTTATGTAGTTGCATCAATTTCGTACCGGCTTACACGAAAAGATAAGGAAGGTGCATTTGGTTGCAATTGCCTGGCAGAAGAAAAACTCAATACTTTTATAAGTGCACTTCAGGATGTTCAGGATGCCACATTTTTCCTGATTCAAAACCGCGAACAATTCGGAATTGATCCTCAAAAAATCATTCTTTCGGGCAGCAGTGCTGGTGCAGAAGCAGTTTTAAATGCGGCTTACATGCCGCCAATGTGTTATGGATTGGATTCGGGCCCGGTGTCGTATGCAGGTGTAATAAGCATGGCTGGCGCAATCCCCGATACAGTTGTAATTTATGACGAATCCGCTGTTCCTTCAATGCTTTTTCATGGAACCGATGACAATCTTGTACCTTATGCAACAGCGCCTCATCACTTTTGTAAATCAGGTGAGCCAGGGTATCTAATTTTAAACGGCTCATACACAATTGCCGAAAAACTACAAAAATTAAATGTACCCTATTGGCTTCATACCACTTGTGGCGGTGCTCATGAGCTTTCAGATAAACCAATGACCGAATATTTTAATGAAATAACAGAGTTTTGTTACAAATTCGTCATAAAAAAGGAATCTGAATCAATACAAACAGTGGTTGAAGGATCGCAGAAAAACAGTGCGTTCAGGCAATTTGATTTTTGCAATAATTAAATTGATACAAAATGAAAAAAATATTTTTCCTATTATTAATTGTGGTTCCGGTAACGTTATTTTCCCAGCAAATGAATGTTATTGCTTTTAATATCCGTTATAATACACCAAATGACGGTGTTAACGCCTGGCCAAACCGGATTGAAATGGTAACAGGATTGCTAAAATTTCATGAAGCCGATCTTTTTGGTTTGCAGGAAGCACTTCACGGACAAATTCTGGATGTACAGAAAAATATGCCAGGATTCGAATGGTTTGGTGTTGGCCGTGACGATGGTGAAAAAGGAGGTGAGTTCTCTCCTATCTTTTACAACAAATCGAAATTTATTTTAATCGAAAGCGGAACTTTCTGGCTTTCGGAAACACCTGAAAAACCAAGTAAAGGCTGGGATGCTGCGTTAAATCGCGTGGTAACGTGGGGCAAATTTAAATCGAAAGTTACCGGCAAATTATTTTACTACTACAATACGCATTTCGACCACCGGGGCGATGAAGCCAGAAAAAAATCGGCGGAACTGATTACGAAGAAAATCAGGGAAATGGCTGGAAATTCAGGCTACCCTGTAATTTTAACCGGCGACTTTAACCTCACCCCCGAAACCGAAGGAATTTCCAACATAAAAAAATACCTGCGCGACAGCCGCGAAATTACCATTGCCCCACCCTACGGCCCAACCGGAACTTTCAACAGTTTTGACTGGAATGCACCCATGAAAGACCGTATTGATTATGTTTTTGTAAATGAAATGGTGGATGTTTTAAAATATGCCGTTCTTACCGATTCCAAGGAAATGCGCTGGCCATCAGACCATTTGCCGATATTCGTGAAAGTTCAGATGAAATAAACTACATTTTATTCAAATCGAATGCTTGAAAAAACCGGTGAATACATAGTTCAATCTGCAAATGTAATTTGGGGGACTCCGCTGCTCATTCTGCTGTTGGGAGGAGGTTTATTCTTTTTAGTTTATTCGAGACTGGCACCACTACGTTATATTGGTCACGCACTTAAGATTTTAACCGGGAAATATGACAATCCGAATGAACCCGGGCAATTGAAACATTATGAAGCGCTCTCAACTGCACTGGCAGGTACAATTGGAATGGGAAACATAAGCGGAGTTGCTGTTGCAATTGCAACGGGCGGTCCGGGTGCGATGTTCTGGATGTGGATTTCAGCGCTACTGGGCGTTAGCACCAAATTCTTTGAATGCACGCTTGCAGTTATGTTCCGTGGTAAGGACAGTAATGGCGAAATACAAGGTGGCCCAATGTATTTTATTACTGAAGGATTAGGTAAAAAATGGAAACCAGTTGCTATTTTCTTTGCTGTTGCCGGAATGATTGGTGTTTCGCCAATGTTTCAGGCAAACCAGTTGACACAAATACTGAAAGATGTGGTTTTCATACCAAATATGTCGGTGGTTCCATCGAATATTAATCTTTATATTGGAATTGCATTGGCTGTAATCGTAGGAATTGTAATTTTTGGGGGAGTCACCCGAATTGGGAAAGTAGCAGGTAAAGTTGTACCACTTATGGTTGTAATTTATAGTGTTTCCGTTATTTGGATTATTTCTGTAAATGCTGAACATATTTTACCTTCATTAAAACTGATAATAACTGATGCATTTACCGGACAAGCCGTTTTGGGGGGTGCTGTTGGTTCGATGATAATTATTGGTGTACGCCGGGCTTCATTTTCGAATGAGGCAGGACTTGGAACTGCTTCTATGGCTCACGGTGCTGCAAAAACCAGTGAACCGGTTCGCGAGGGATTGATTGCTATGCTGGGCCCAATTCTAGATACAATGATTGTTTGCACCATGACAGCGCTGGCACTTATCATTACCGGCGTTTGGAACAATCCATCGGTTGATGGAGTTACTATGACCACCCTCGCATTCGAAACTGGTATGCCTGGCATGGGAAAATATATTTTACTCGTAACCGTTTTATTTTTTTCACTTTCGACCATGTTTGCCTACCCATATTACGGAGTAAAATGTCTTGGATTTGTTGCAGGTGCCAAATACGGAAAATACTACTACTACTTTTATGCTGCTTCAATTTTGGTGGCAGCAACAACCCAGTTACATGTTGTTATTTCGCTAATCGATCTTGCTTTCGGTTTGATGGCTTTTCCAACCGTAATTTCATCAATTTTACTTGCGTCACATGTAAAAAGAGCTGCTGAAAGTTATTTTACACGACTAAAAAGCGGACAGTTTTAATTTTTCTTTATCCTTATGAATAAAAATCAGAAAAACATTGAGAATGCTTTTTATTCCGATGGCTATAAATTGGGAATGAACGTGGCAGTTTCAGAAAACGATCAGTCTGTTTTATATGAATCTGTTTCAGAAATGTATGAAATGATCGACAATTTTAATGAATCTCTTTCGGAATTTGCCAAACATCAAAATCAGCAAATCGATTGTAAAAAGGGGTGCGAATGGTGCTGTCATCAACCGGTTTTTGCATTGGATTACGAAATGGATTATCTAATCGATTTCATAAAACGTAATTTCGATAAACCAACACAAATTGAAATTAAAACCCGTGCTAAAAATAAAAACAACAAACTGAGCTTTTTAAAAGAAACCGATTTACTCAATTCTAAATTTCCCTGCCCATTGCTTCAAAATGGTGCTTGCATCGCATATCATGCTCGTCCCATGGCTTGCAGAATATATTTGTCGTTAGATGTTAATTCGTGTGTTCGGTTTTTTAAAAATCCAGGAAAAGAAGACAGTATTCCGGCTTTACTCAATTTACCATTGCGAACCGGCCAGATGATGAACGAGGGTTTTAAAGCAGCATTAAAAACAAATGGAATAATTACCCGCGAATTCAGGATAGAAGAAAAACTATTGGAAATTTAAATCTCTTCCATTTTAATTCCTCTGCTTTTAAATATTTCCTCAAAAATAATTGGGGAAACAGGACGCTTGTTTTTAGTAAGAACTGTCGTAATTCTTGCATTTACCATCAGTTTTTCTTCACCTTTTAAAACAATTTGCTGATCGAAAATCACCCTAAGTTTGCCTTGTTTCTTTACTTTAAGCCGAACAATAAAATTGTCACCGGGCTGAAGTGGAAATTTATAATCCAATTCAGCCCGAATTACAACCCCATCTATTCCGTCAGAATGAAGCTGATTAAAATCAAGTCCTATTTTACTAAGAAATTTATGACGACAATGTTCCAGGTAATTTTGATAAACAGCGTTATTTACTATACCCTGAATATCGCATTCGTAATCACGTACCTGCATTTCCAGTTCAAAATCGAAATCACTCATAAGTTGAACTAATTTGCCGAAAAAATGAGTTTTGGGTAACCACCAAAAGTTTTTGTCAAAAAGCGGTGAAACCGATGTACACTTTTTACAGGAGAAGCAAACATCATGATACATTTTTTGTAAATCAAGGGTATTCCTGCTTCTTCAATTGTTTTTACAGCTTCCGGCGTTTAGGAATTTTGCTGAATCCAGATCATTTGAATGCCCTTTTTGATTGCAGCCCGCGCAACAATTTCAGTTTCGTATTTCGGAGTTACTATAAAAAGATGGTCAACATCTGATGGAAGGTCTTCCACCGATTTGTAACATTTTACACCTTGAATTTCATCGGCATTCGGATTAATGGGATACAATTCAAAACCATTATCTTTTAATTCTTTGAAAATAGAGCCTCCAAATTTTTTTAGATTACGAGAAGCTCCTGCAATAGCGAACTTTCGGGGTTCGAGGAATTTTTGAATTACATTTAGAGTTACCATGGTTAATCATTTTATTAGTTTTGAGGTCGTCGGGTTACAATTGTCATCTGTTGTATAGAACAACAGACAACAATAAAAATAAAATAAACAACGACAACTTTGTATTATTTAACAAAAAAGTCTAACAGTTTCTTATCTTCCAAAAACCCCTCCAAATGATCACCAATTCTTACGGGACCTACTCCAGACGGGGTACCTGTATAAATTAAATCACCAATTTTCAAAGTTACATATTTTGATACATTCGATATAATTTCTTCGAAGCTAAATATCATAAGTTCAGAATTTCCTTCCTGAACAGGATTTCCGTTAATTTTTAATTTAAACGAAATGTTATCCTGAACCGGGAAAACAGCTTTATCAATAAAAACATTCCCTAAAACGGCTGATTGGTCGAATGCTTTTGCTTTTTCCCAAGGTAATCCTTTTTCTTTTAGCTTGTTTTGAATATCGCGGGCGGTAAAATCTATTCCAAGCCCAATTTCATCAAAATACCTGTGAGCAAATCTTTTCTCGATATTTTTACCTAAACGGTTTATTTTAATTACCAGTTCAATTTCGTGATGCACTTCTTTAGTCCAATCTGGTATATAAAACGGCTCATTATTTCTCAGTAATGACGAATCGGGCTTCATAAAAAAAACAGGTTCGTCGGGAATTTCATTATTTAATTCATGAGCGTGAGCAACGTAATTGCGGCCAATACAAATTATTTTCATACTATTGTAATTTCCAAATTACTTATAAACCTACATTATTTATATCGATTTACGATTAATAAAAAATTAAACTAAAACAAGGGCAAAAAGTAAAACAAAAATTTTTACTTTTTAACTCTTAAAAAAAGGTTAATTCCCAATGGTTCCTGAATAACATTAATTTTCGATTCTTCTATTCCAGCCTGTAATGCATATTGTTTTAATTCGTCGGCCGAACGATGATAAAGAAACCAGTCACCCATAATTTCCATACTCCTGCGCGATGGATTTTCAACATTAAAATTCCCAATAATCATTTCTCCGTCATCTTTCAGATACTCGTAATATCGTTTTATCAAGTACACAAAATGCTTGCTTTTAAAGTAATCGAACAAACCGGCACTCCATATCAAATCAAATTTTTTATCAGGAGTAAACCTGATAACATTTGCATTATGAAATGTCATTGCACTCAGATATTTTCGGTTCTTGCTTTTAGCATAAGCAATTGCTCTTTTATCCATATCGAGCATTTCGAAAATTAAAGTATTATCCGGTTTCTTTTCAAAAAACTCAAAAGTTTCTGTTACCGGACCACTTCCAAGAATGAGGACGTCATTCTGCAATCCCATTGCTTTTTCGTTTAACTGCTCAAAGATTTCGATAGCCAATGTTTTCCTGTTCCGTACGGCAATAACTGCACCGGCTGAATGCAAAAACTCATCCCATTTCCGATACCGTTCATCCTTACTTAAATAGTATTGGTATATTTTTTCAATAATAAAAAAGTCACCGCTGTAACCAAATGGTTTTGTGTAAGAGAATCCAAAAAGCGAATCAGGATTTAAAATAGGAGCGATCTTTTGCCGAAAGCTGTCAACATCTTCTGCTTTTATTTGGTCAACCAGCTCATAAAGAAACTGGTAATCCTCCCTGTCGGGTCCATTTTTTGCAAAAATCTCCTTAATGTAGTTATCTACATTAAAGCTGTCAATTTCCATGGTTGACAGTTCTTCTTTATATTCAAGATTATTCATTGTCAACTATTTCACCCAGTTCACTATTAATAGTCTTTATCATCTCCTTGTATGCCTCATCAACCGAAATAACAGTCATTTTATCGGCCATTATTATTTCAGGATATTTTACGGCAAATACTTTTAATGTATTAATTACATAATATTTACTTACCTGAACAAAATACTTTTGAGGGAATAAACCTGTTAGTTCGGCGAATGATTTGCTTGTAACAACTTCGTCATCAGCTAAATGAATAATTGACTGATCGTTTTCTTTCTCGATAAAATAAACTTCATTTATGTTAATTTTTTCAAGCCCCTTAACACCATGTACTATAATCTGGTTTTTACTGTGATCTTTTAAATCGAAAAAGGTATTAAACTGTTCGCTTTCCATTTTGAGTTTCACATCGTTTGCAAACTTAAAAATTGCAATTTCGATATTTGTTTGCAAATCCTTATCGGTAAAAGGTTTAATAATATAGCCATACGGAAGAGCAACTTTAGCCTTATTAACAGTATCGATATCAGCATTGGCTGTCAAATAAATGATTGGCACATCGCTGTTTTTAGAGATCATCTTTGCTGCTTCAATACCTGTCATTTCACCTTTTAAATTAATATCCATCAATATTAAATCAGGCAATTCTTTTTCAACCGCGTCAATAGCTTTAAGTCCGGTATCTACCATTCCCTGAACGGTGTAACCTAAACTTTCAAGACTTTCCTGAATATCTGTAGCGACTAAAATTTCGTCTTCAACAATTAAGATTTTGTACTTTGATTTCATTTATTAGTTGATTTAAATTGTATTATAAATTTTGTTCCGTTTGTAAAATCACTTTTTAATTCTCCATCGATTTGCTGGACCAGTTTGTGTAAAATTTTCATTCCCAATGATTTTGTTTTGAAAATATTAACCTCGTCCGGTATTCCAACTCCATTATCTGACACTGTCAGAATATATTCGTCGTCAATTATATTTTTAAAATGAATACTTATAACACCTGCTGACCTGTTTAAAAATGCGTATTTAAACGAATTTGATATAAGTTCGTTGATTATTAAACCACAGGGAATTGCAATATCCATTGGAAGGTATGCTGTATCAATCTGATAATCGAATTGAACATTTGTCTGAATATTAGAATATGTTCTGGCAATATTTCCGGTCAAACTTTTTATGTAGGTCGAAAACATAATATTGGCCAGACTTTTATTATTGTAAAGGTTTTCATGTATCAGCGCCATGGAATGTATCCGGTTCTGACTCTCCTGAAGTACCTCTTTTAATCTTGGTTCATCAATACTTCGGCTTTGCATACTTAAGATGCTTGAAATAATCTGCATATTATTTTTCACCCTGTGATGTACTTCACGAAGCAAAACATCTTTTTCTGCCAAGGATTTTTTAAGAAATTCTTCAGCTTCTGCACGTTTTTTCTCCTTTGCTTCGAGTTCCCATTTCATGAGTGTTATACCAGCAAACTCATCAATCAACGATAACAGTTTTTTGGCTTCAACAGGTTTCATTAAATATCCATCTACTCCCAAATGAATAGATTCAATAAAACTATCCTTTTCACTGTATGCCGACATTACAACAAACTTGGCGTCTGGAGCAATTTTCTTGATTTCCTTCACCATTTCCAAACCATTCATTACTGGCATTACCATATCGGTAATCACCAAATCGGGTTTGTGTTTCATGTATAGTTCCAATCCATGCGACCCATTTTCTGCGATGTACAAATAATTTACATGCTTTTCCAGAATCCTTCGGTAAAGCTGCCTGATGGTTTCATTGTCATCAACAAAAAGTACTGAAATATTGTATCGTTGACCTGGATTTTGTTCTCTTATCATTTTTTTGAGTTTTTTTCAAACTGGTTAGAAATTATTTCGATTAGTTTGCCTGCATCTATTGGTTTAAATATTGTATCGTCACAATTCGATTCCGAAATTTCTTCAAATGCACTTCCCATAACACTCGCTGTTTGTATCACAATTGGGATATCAGGATTAATCTTTTTTATCATTCTCGATGCTTCAATTCCATCCATTACCGGCATTCTGATATCCATTAGTATAAGGTCAGCTTTGTTATTATTTTTCACAAATTGCACCGCATCATATCCGTTTTCAATCCACAAAGTTTTGGCTTTGGTCTTTCGCAACTGACTTTTCAACAGTACGTAATTCATTTTTGTATCGTCCACAATTAGTATAATCTTATCTTCCCAGTTAAATTGCGTCATATGGTAAGGGTTTTTTGATTCATAATATCGGGTAAAACAAATGAAAATTCTGAACCTTCATCCACTTTACTTTTAACAGATATTTTACCTCCCATTAAATTGAGGTATGTTTTGGTTATCGACAGACCTAAACCTGTGCTATCGCGACCTGATGTCCTGCCATTTGATGCCTGCATGAAACGGTCGAATATATATTTTTGCGATTCTTCGGGTATCCCAATGCCTGTATCTTTAACAACAAAATGCAGAGAATTGTCTTTAATGGTATAATAAAATTCAACACTTCCTTTGTCGGTATATTTACATGCATTATTAACCAGATTTATCATAATCTGTTTAAGTCTGACCCTATCTGTTTGAATCAATGAATCAGCATCAGGTAAACCATCACTGTAACTTAGCTTTATATTTTTATTTACAATGTTGGTATCCACGCAAAACATATCATATATTTCTTTGGTTAGCCGGTTAAGTTCAAAATTGCTTCTTTCTATTTTCAAAATACCAGCTTCAATCTTCGACAAATCAATGATATCGTTTATTAAGTTTAACAAATGCTCACCACTCTTAATAATTGAATCAACAAATTCATTAAACTCTTCTTCACTTTCAGCTTCATGCAACAGGTTTGCAAAACCCATAATACCATTCATAGGGGTTCTGATTTCATGACTCATATTTGCCAGAAATGCAGATTTTAATTTATCCGATTCTTCTGCTTTTTCTTTGGCAGCAATCAATTCTTTTTCAATCAGCGATCTACGTTTAACTTCCTCTTTTAATTCTTTGTTTCTGAAGTTTAAAAGTTTAGTTCGTTCTTCTACCTTATCTTCCAGATTTTTATTGGCATGTTCTATCTGAACATTTTTCTTGGCAATTTGTAAATACAGATTGAAGTTATCCCTGTTAAAAACTTCTGTACGATAAGCTGCAATCATTCCAATTAAAATTGCACCCATAAAGAAAAAACTATTCGATAAAACGACTGTATAATCAACATTCCATATAAACCCTGCAATTATATATAAAACAATTACCAACCAACTTGCAATTGAAAATGCCAGGAAACGAAGCTTTATTAATACCGATCCGGCCAGAAAAACAAGAATTAATCCGCTACTGTAAGGGACTACTTCGGGTAACAACACCAACATTAATATTATGCCTACCGCACCAAGAAAATAGGTAATGAAAATTAAGGTTTGCCAAATTTCCCTGAATTTACTTGAATAAGAGTAGAAAAAAACAGCCAGGAGTAAAATGACAACAATTATTCTGATAATAATAAACAAATCAAAATATTGCTTGGCAACTACACTGTCGAGATATCCAAAAAAAGCGTAAAGCAATGATAAAATAAGATATGCAACCCTTGTAGTTTTATACGAGCGTACAAAATAGAAATCACGGTATTCCTTCTCTCTTTCGTCGGGAAAATTTAGGGTTATACGATTTAATTTATCTGTAAGCTCCGTCCAGAATATCATTCACAATACAAATAAGATTTAATGCTTCCTTAATATCACATGCAAAAGGTTTTAAGTTGCACAGATGCGTCAAAAATATATTTTTTTTCTAAAATATAATCAATGTTTTATGATAAGAAGTATAATCAAGAATGATTTTAATTTACTGTTATTCAATTGGAACAGTATGATTCTGGCAACAACCAGATTTGAAAAAAAAGTATCATTTATTCATCATCTTCAATTTCAACCGGGTCAACACTTTTTTTGTGTACAATGGAAACTCACTTTCCATCATCCAACCGTAATATCCGGGTTGTTCCCTGAAAACTTTTTCAACTGGAATACCTTTATTTTTGCCAAAATTAAATACTTCAACTCCCTTTTCGTCATAAACAATCCGACCTACAAAATCAACATTTTGATCGTACGAAGAGAATTCGCTCAGTTTCTCAACATCATTAACAATTGGAGTGGTTTTTACACCTTTTCCATCGTCGAAAACCACACCCTGATACACATCGAGCTGAGCCTTCAAAACTTCGTATGTGGCTTTGGTATCGGCCATTGCACTGTGGGCATCAACCAACTCTTTATTGCAGTAAAACTTATATGCCGCTGCCAGTGTACGTTTTTCCATTTTATGAAAAATGGCCTGAACATCGATAAATTTGTGCTTTTTCAGGTCAACATCAACATCAGCCCGCAGAAATTCCTCGGCAAGCAATGGTATATCAAACCTGTTTGAGTTGAACCCACACAAATCGCAACCTTCCATAAATTTTGCCAGAATTTTTGCTACTTCCTTAAAAGTTGGTTTATCTTTTACATCTTCATTGGTTATGCCATGAATTTGTGAAACTTCAGGTGGGATGTTCATTTCAGGATTAATCAGCATCAATTTCTCTTCCTCGCTGCCATCGAGATTTATTTTAAGCAATGCAATCTCTACAATGCGATCGGTAACTATATTCATTCCTGTAGTTTCCAAATCGAGCACAACCACCGGATTTTTTAATTGTAATAACATAAGTTGTATTTAAAAAGAAAAGGTATCCTGAAACCATTTAAATCATCGGTTTCAAAGATACCTTTTAAAGTTATCATTAATTTATTTTATGCATTAATCATCATCGGCATCAGCAGCATCAACATATCTTCAAATTCGTCGCCACTTTCTACCGGAAGTAACAACCCTGCCCGGGTTGGATCGCTTAGTTCAACCTGCACATCGCCTGTTGAAATATTGGTGAGGATTTCCTGTAAAAAAGTCGATTTAAAACCAATTTCCATTTCATCGCCTTCGTATTCGCAATTCAGACGTTCCACCGCTGAAATTGAAAAATCGATATCCTGTGCCGAAACTACCAATTGGTTATCGTTGATATTCAACTTAATTAAGTTACTTGCCTGGTTCGAAAATACCGACACCCTTTTTACTGTATTAAAAAAGTTCAGCCTGTCGATAACCATTACATTTGGATTTTTTGTTGGAATAACCGAATTGTAACTCGGGTAATTGCCTTCAACCAAACGGCATATCAATTTATAACTGCTTAAAGTAAAGTGTGCATTTTTATTGTCGAATTCAATTTTTACATCGAATTCTTCTTTTGGTAACAGATTTTTAAGTAATCCAGCCGGTTTTTTTGGAAGTATAAAAGAAGAATCGAAATCTGCTTTTGCATCGGTCCTGCGATATCTAACAAGTTTATGTGCGTCAGATGCCACAAAACTCATGTAATCGGGCGAAAGTTCGATATAAATGCCATTCATAACCGGCCTTAGTTCATCGTCTGCGGTGGCGAACAATGTTTTTTCAATTCCTTTTTTCAGTGCAACATGACTAACATTTATTGTTGATACAGTTTCTTCGTCCAATTTTGGAAGTTCAGGAAAATCTTCGGCATTCTGGCCTGTAATACTGTACTTTCCATTGTCCGAAAAGATTTCAACGCTGTACGAATCGCCATCGATCTGAAATGTAAGTGGCTGTTCAGGAAACTCTTTTAGTGTGTCGATAAACAACTTTGCCGGAACCGCTATTGAACCTTCACCTTCAATATTATCGAGTTCCAAACTGGTAATTAATGTCGACTCCAGATCGGAAGCGGTAATGGTTAAGGATGTTTCGGAAAGCTGAAACAAAAAATTGTCGAGAATGGGCATTGTGCTTTTACTGCTTATTACTCGGCTTAATGCTGCCAAATGGCTTAATAATTCGGTACTTGATACAACAAACTTCATATTATTTATTTTTTATTCTTTAATTTCCAATTTCAGGATTAACCCGGAAATTTCTTTATCCAAGCACACGAATATACAACTTTAATTATATTTCCATGTTCTGAAAAGTTGGATTTTTTCAGCCATTTATGAACGGGAAAAACGGTATCTGCGAAGAATGTTGTACACCACTCCAAAAAGCAAAATTACAATTAATGGTACAACTACATTTAACCATTTCCAGAATACTTTTTCCTCGCGCAACCTCACTTTATCGAGCAACCGTAACTGCACAGTACGACTGCGTAACTGTATAATTCCGGTGTCATCGTTTAAATAATAAATTGCGTTTAACAAAAACTCTTTATTACCAAAAGTTTGTTTTGAAACCCGATCATATCCCAACTCCTGAATTTGTGGTGGTTGCTGTGAATAGTTTACTTTGTTGGCAATCAGTCCTGCGTCGCCAAAAACTATCATTTTTGTTGGCTTGCTCCGTGTCTGAAAATTGGCTGACGAAATTCCCAGATTTTCAATCATCCGGTTTTCAAATACCGAAGTGAATTCTCCTTCAACAAGTATTCCCACTGGAATAAGCGATTGAGTAAAAAGCTCGCGGGCGGGCGGATTGTTAATATTTTCGAGACTTACAGATGAAGGCGATTTTACTTTTCGTGCATAAGGCGAAGTCGAGAGAATTATTGATTTTGTCAGATTTTTGTTTCCTGACACAGTATCGACTGATGAAACAAATTCAGTATAAATCCGGTTCAGATTCCGGCTCATTGGGTGATTATCTGCAGGAGTTAGCAGCGGTGAATAATACCATGAATGTAAAGTCCACTGCGCCTGGCTGCCTGCTGGTGCAGTGTTCACCAAAAGCCGGGCACAATCAACATCCTGCAAAAGTTCGTAATTTAAACGTACTCCATATTTAAACAACTGATCGTCGAGATTTAAATCGCGGGGAAAAGCAAAAGTCTGAAAACCATTTGACAAACTATCGAGGCTCACCTGAACCGGATCGATCAACCAAACTACTTTCCCACCTTTCATCATAAACTGGTCGATAATAAATTTGTCCTTTTCTGAAAATGGTTGAACAGGGCCGGCTACAATTAAAATGTCAATTCCAGGATTTTCAGTTTCCAAAAATTGGGTTGAAATTCTTTTCACCTCAAATTCACCGGCGAGTGAATTTGTAAAATCCAATGTTTCGTAATGATTAAATTCGCCATGCCCTTCAAGAAATGCAATTGTTGATTTTTTTGCCCGAATCAGTTTCTGAAACGCATTTATTAACTCAAATTCAACACTTTCCACCGAATGATTAAGATTAATCACGCCAGTAAAATCGGGATTATTCTGTAAGAAATTTACAGTAGTTTCCTTTTCTACTAAACGAATTACGGCTCCCGGAAAAATATATTTTGTACTGACACTCTGGTCGGTTTTTCGGTTAAAACTAACCGGTTTTATTCCTTTATCAATTAATTGTTCCTGAAATTCATCCCGTTTCTGAATGTTGCTGAATCTGTAAGGATCGGTTAATTTTAACCTTATTGGTTTTGGTGAATAAACATTTAAAACAGCTATTTTTTCAAAAACTTCGGTTTGTAATTTCTTTAATCCCGGTTCCAGCTCACCATCGAGAAAAAATTCAATTTCAATGATTTCATTTATTTCTGAGGTAATCTCTTTACTGACATCCGACAACGAAAATCTTTTATCGGAAGTAAGATCGGCACGAAACAGGAAGTTATTAGAAACAAAAAAGACTGCAATTAAAACAATCAGAAAAATGCTGAATCGAATTTTTGTTTTTTTCAGTTTCCAGTTTCCAGTTCGAAGCATTGTTGCTGTAACATCCAGAAAAAACAGCGCCATTCCGGCAAAATAAATTATATCGCGAAAATCGACTACCCCCCGCGAAATAGATAAATAATGATTGTTGATGCTCAACCATGAAAACAACAATTCTAAAAAATAAGGTATGCCTGAAGAAGCAACAAAATCAAAACCCAGGTAAAAAACAAACGAAAGTGCCATTGCCAAAATGAAAGAAACAATCTGGTTATCGGTTAGCGAGGAAGCAAAAACACCGATGGCAACATAAATTGCAGCCAGAAAAAACAGGCCAATAAACGAACCCCAGGTTGCACCCACATCGATACAACCAACCGGATTTCCCAACAAATAAACAGATAAAAAATAAAGCAAAGTAGGTAAAAGCGATAGAACTACTAGTGCAAGTCCTGCCAAAAATTTGGCGAGAACAAGTTGTAAATCGGTAATTGGGTGAGTCAGTAAAATTTCTATGGTTCCTGATCGTTTTTCGTCGGCAAACAAACGCATTGTAATTGCCGGAACCAGAAACAAATACAACCAGGGCGCCAGTAAAAACAAGCCTTCCAGCGTTGCATATTCGTTATCGGGAATATTATAAACT
This sequence comes from Draconibacterium sp., assembly GCA_041737765.1. Lineage (GTDB taxonomy): Bacteria > Bacteroidota > Bacteroidia > Bacteroidales > Prolixibacteraceae > Draconibacterium. The sequence goes on from JBGSRA010000113.1 coordinate 124,340, forward strand.
CCCGGGAACACCCACAAAAATAAGCCAGTAACCAATAGAAATACCACAATTACAAGGTACCCAATCAGCGATCCCAAAAATGTTTTAATCTCTTTTCTGAATAAACTAACCATCTCAGTTTAAAGCTAAGGGTTTAAAGTTGAAAGTAATTCCACCATTTTAAGTGCTGCCCGTTTTGAGCTGCCGGCTTCGCCCATCAATTCTTTTAAACGATTATAATCGCTAAATATTTTTTCACGGTATTCCTGGTCGAACAAAAGTTTTTCCATTTCTGTCTTAACATTTTCAAATGTCATCTTCATCTGAATAAACTCACTTATAATAAGCTTATTCATAATAATATTTGGTAATGAAACACCAGCCATTCTGTTTTTAAAAATCAGATTTCTGAAAATAAAATCAACCGGCCATCCACCTTCCATTTTGTAAATCACTGTCTGAGGTACATTAAACAAGGCTGTTTCGAGCGCTGCGGTACCCGAGGCAACCAGCGCTGTATGTGCATTGTTTAAAATGTCATAAGTCTGATCAAAAATCAGTTTAATACCCGAATCGGTCAGATTTTTACTGTAAAGTTCCTGATCAACATTTTTTACACCAGCAACCACAAACTGAAAATCTGGAAACAAACCGGTAATGTTCACCATTAATGGCAATGTTCGTTTTATTTCCTGAACACGGCTTCCAGCCAAAAGAGCAACAACCGGCCGGTTATCCAACTTATTCTTTATTAGAAACTCTTCCTTCGAAAGTGCCTTTTTCTTGAATTCGCCGATAGCATCCAAAACCGGGTTTCCGACATAATTAACTTTGTAGTTGTATTTTTTATAAAATTCAGTTTCGAAAGGAAAAATGGTAAACATTTCATCGACAAAAGCTTTGATTTTTTTTACGCGATAAGCTTTCCATGCCCACAATTTTGGCGATATGTAATAGAAAACCCTGATATTATGTTGTTTGGCAAATTTGGCAATTCTGAGATTAAAGCCGGGATAATCGATTAATATTAAAACATCGGGTTGAAACTGAAGAATTCCCGTTTTGCAAATTTCCAAATTCCGGCTGATGGTTTTCAGGTTCATTAAAACATTCACAAATCCCATAAAAGCCATTTCGCGATAATGTTTTACGAGTTCGCCCCCAACTGCCTGCATTAGTTCGCCTCCAAAAAACCGGAAACTGGCATTTTCATCTGCCAGTTTAAGTTCCTTCATCAGATTGGAACCGTGTAAATCGCCCGATGCTTCGCCTGCAACAAGATAATATTTCATTGTATTGAGAAAATTAGACTTTTAGTCGTGACATGTGAGACAAAATCCTATATATGAACGAATTATTACTTCAAAACAATCTTGAAATTAAAACTACAAACGCATAAATTATAGTTGCCCCTAATACTCCACGCGCAGTTTTTTCGAATTTCAATTGGATAAACCCCATAAATACGGCACTATTCAGAAAAACACACAAACTACCGAGTTTAATCAAAACATTTAACTGCATCAGGCTTTGTGTAAAATCCGAAATCGACATTTCACTTTTTCCAATCTGCCACACAACAATAAAAACGATAACCGGCAACAGAAAACCAACTAAAAGACCTATGCCAACATTATCGAATCTGTTTGTTTTACGCCGTTGCATTAAAATTTCCAGTTTTTAATTTTATCTAAAGTTTTGTAACAGGTCATATCAACTGTTACAGGAACTACCGAAGCAAAATTATTTTCAAGTGCATAAATATCGGTTTCGGTGGAGTCGAGTTCGAAATTTTTGAAATATCCCGAAAGCCAGTGGTATTCCCTTCCATGTGGATCGATGCGTTTTTCAAACTCTTCAACCCATTTTCCGTGTGCCTGCCTGCAGACTTTTATTCCCTTTGGTTTTCCCTTTGGGATATTCACATTCAAACAGGTAAATGGTGGTAAACCATTTTCGAGTACACTCTGAAAAACCTTGGCAACTATTATTTTTGCTTTCGAGAAATCTGCGTCGACACTGTAATCATCGAGCGAAAAACCAATTGACGGAACACCATGCAAACTACCTTCGATAGCAGCTCCCATGGTACCGCTGTAAATTACGCTAATTGATGAGTTAGTTCCGTGATTTATGCCCGAAACCACAAAATCGGGTCTCCTGTCGAACAAACTGTTAAAGCTAAGTTTTACACTGTCAACGGGTGTTCCGGTACATTTGTAGGTTGGTGAACCGTGTATTTTTTCTACCGGAATGGCACGCAAAGGCTGATCAACGGTAATTGCACACGATTTACCGGACATGGATATTTCGGAAGAAATAACAATGATATCGCCAAAAAACTGCATCACTTCTACCAGTTCCCGCAGGCCCGAAGCATGAATACCATCGTCGTTGGTAACTAAAATTAAAGGTTTGTCTGACATACTTTTTCTGAATTGGAAACAAATATAATGATTAATCAATCGAGAGTTATTTACCGGCTGATTTTAGATATATTTCGTAAGTTTTTCCCGAACCAAAAAAAAATCAGAAATATTAAACTTATTTTTTACCATATTCTAACTTTGAAAAGAAATTAAGTACAACAAAAATGAATGACATTCAATCATACCGGACCAGTTTTCTGAGTGCTTTGTGCATATTGACTTTTATTGGGAGTTCAACCTCTTTTATTGCGTATTTTCTGGCCTCTGTTTTTTTCGAAAAAACCTCGGCGCTAATCATTAAATATTCCAACTGGTATTCAACCGATGCTATTTCTCCTCTCTATTTTACTGTATTAATGGCGCTTTCTGCAATTTCGCTTACAGGGGCAATTCGCATTTGGAAACTCCACCGCGATGGTTTTTACATCTATTCAATTACGCAGATAATAATTTTATTTATTCCTGTAATCTGGATGGGGTGGAACGCTTTTTCAGTTACCGGGGCAATTTTTACTGCAGTTTTTGTGGTGGGGTACGCGATTAATTTAAAATTGATGAAAAGAAACCGGAAATAAATTTTAAAATGAATTCTTAAACCTAAATAACTAATAATGAAAACAATTAAAGAATTTGCAAATGTTGATGGAAACGGGCAGGTTAGTAAACAAAAAACCGGTTTCCCATTAAAAAAAGGTTTTTTATGTTTTGGATTAACTCTTTTTATCGTTTTGAATTTCGTTTTATCACAGGAACTCCGGGCCGAAAACGGTGCTAAAATAGTTGAGAAAAACGGAAAGTTTGAACTTTATATCGACGGTGTAAAAACCTACATCAAAGGAGTTGGCGGCACTAATCTGATTGATTTGGCTGCGAAAAACGGCGCAAATGCTTTCAGAACCTGGGGAGGAAATGTGGAGTCGATTAAAAAGGATGTAGAAATTGCCGCTGCCAGCAACATGTACATTATGCAGGGAATATGGCTTACCAAGGAACGCAAATCATACCTGAACGATGATTATAAAAACAAGATGAGGGCTGAAATACGTCTGCTGGCGGAAACTTTTAAGGATAATAAGAATATTTTGATTTGGGGACTGGGTAATGAAATTGACCATGACGAACAGGCCAACACCGCAGCAGCATGGAAATTTGTGGATGAACTGGCACAAATTATCAAATCTGTTAACAAGAAACATTTGGTAGCAACGGTAATTACACACAATCAACGGGCGCTCGATTCAATAGCAACCTACACCCAAAACCTCGACCTGGTTGGCATTAACAGCTATGGCTCAATTGGTGAATTAGAGGAAATGGTGAATAAATCGAAGTACAAAGGTGCGTATATGGTTACTGAATGGGGTCCGACAGGATGGTGGGAAACTTCCAAAACAAGCTGGAAAGCGCCCATTGAACAAACCAGCGAGGAAAAACGACAGGTGTACGAGAATCGTTACAATAAATACATTCGTGGTTCTGAACGTTGTTTAGGTTCTTTTGTATTTCTGTGGGGACAAAAAGAGGAACGAACACCAACATGGTTTAGCATGTTCGTTGAAAACGATGTGGAAGGTCTCCCGTTGAAAGGCGAAAAAACGCCAATGGTTGAAGCCATGGAACGGGTTTGGAAAGGAACCGAACTAAAACAAACAGCACCGGTTGTAGAGAAAATGACCATAAATGGAAAAACAGCTATCGAAAGTGCAACTGTTAAAGCCGGTCAGTCGTTCGAAGGAAATGTAATTGCGAAAGACAGTGAGGGAGATAAACATACATATCATTGGGAAATTCTGAAAGAAGCCACAGTACTGGGAAGTGGAGGATCATTTGAACCGCGTCCTGAAAGGGTTGGTAAAGTAATTACAACTGAAATCAACATCTGTAAAACACAGGTAACTGAACCTGGCAATTACCGGTTGTTTGTATATGTTCTCGACAATACCGGATTTGTATCAACCGCAAATGTACCATTTCAAGTTTTACCTTAATTACCATTAAAAATAACTTTTCATGAGAAAAGGCGCAAACACGCTGTTTTTAACCACCGCCGAAAAACGGCAATGTGGTCAAAAATAGCACTTTTTTGGTAGGGAAATAAAGCTTAAATTAGGTCATCAGACTGAAGAGGAAATTGGCTCTGCTGAGGAGCAACCAATCAGCAATAGGTTTGATGAGTAAACGATAATAGAAAGGGTGGTGATGAATCATCCTTTTTCTATTATCGGTACTCTGATATGGCTTAAAAAAACCTATTTTTAATTTTGATTTTTAAAATACAGGTACCACTTAATGAAGTTCTTTCTGGAAGGTAATCTTAATCCCCGGTGCAGGGTAAGCTTTTCTTTTAAGTGTGTAAAATAGCTTTCGAGCCTATTTGTTGTATTGGGTATTGCAGGGTCATCCAGGTAATGAAACATATTCGGGATAGCATTGATTATCAGAGATGTTGCCAGGTGTAGATTTTTATGGGTGAACCAATCCCAACCCGTTTCATGATTGATTGATTTTTCGTTGATATATGCCTGGTTTTCATCATACCATCGTTTAAAACCCAACAACCATAGATTGGATTGTTCTATGGTTTCAATCCTCGTAATTTCTTTGGACAATCGTAACAGTTCCTGACTAACCGGATGTTTCGGATGTTCACTCAGGTAGTTCTTAACCTGGCGTTTAATATGTACCAGGCATCGCTGAATAATGGCCTCTGGATGAACCTTGGCTACTGCACTCAATATTGACTTGTGTCCATCGCAGGTTACACTGTAAATGTCCACTCCCAAAACTTTCAGATTTTGCAGGTCTTCTTTGATATCTCTCATTTTTTCCTTGTTCGTCTCCCTGTATAACTGAACATACCGGATATCATGGTCGTAATACAAAATCAGGCACAATCCATTGGAAAAGTAGGTCCCGTCAATAAGTAAATGTACACGTGATTTGCTCTTTATCTTTACTGCCGGAGCTGACTGAAGATACTGTTTGAAAAGTCGTTGCAGGCTGCTTTGGCTATTCTTGCTGTCTCTAACCAGTGTCGGGTAAACCTGTCTTTCCATCACCCACTTCTTAAACCATACAAACTGATTATTTAAACTTGCACCCTTGTTTCGAAAAGAAAAATAACCAAAACATTCCTGACATTGATAACGTTGTTTCCCACTTTGTTTTCCCTTCTTTTGCGTTTTCACAGAACCACAAATCGGGCATTTTTT
>JBGSRA010000139.1:0-15847 GCA_041737765.1 Draconibacterium sp.
CTTTAAAATCTAATGTTGTAATTTGTCTTTGCATAAGTCATTGAGTTTTATTGATTAATAGCTAATTCAAAAATAATGCTCTTTTGGCTTATGCATTAACTTCAATGCTCAATTACAAACATAGGGACTCCTCGGAAGAAAGAGGAGGGGAAATTTTAGTGCTACTATTTTATTTTGAATTACAAACTTGTATAGAACGGTTTCTCCTCCCTGTAAAGGAGAACCTGTCCCGGGTATCGCGAAGTACACTGGCTTGCGGGGGGGGAGGTGGTTGGTTTGAGCTGTTAAAACCTGCTGTTAAATACATTGCCAGAAAAAAATATTATTTATATTTTCACGGCAATAAACACCAAAACCAACAGAATGCAACAACCCTGAAAAACCCGACCCTTGAAAAATACCCAATACAAATCATTTGCAATTTTAGCTGAATCAACCCAGGTTGAAACATTCGCGCAGATGCCGCGTGCAACTGCCTGTACCGATAAAAAAAGAACCACCTCTGCGGTCGAAAGCAAAAAGGTGGCCCGGGATAATAACTAGTATTAATTATTAACTTAAAAACAAAGTTATGAGTTTAACTGAATCTAAAAAACGTGATTTTATATCGATGCTCATCGTAATATTGGAGCAAAACGGCGAATTAATAGCCGATAAGGGTTTCGACCCTACTAACAAAATCGCCCAGCTAAAGGAAGAGCTGGCAATTACCGACCAGGCCGAAGGCCGCCAGCGCGAAGCTGTGGCCGCGGCAAAAAATGCTACACAGGCTACTCTTGAAACTCTCAATGTTGCCTACACCAATGCTTCGGCAACGGTTGACCTGATTTCGGGTTTGTTGGGGAAAAACGACAACCTGCTACTCGAAATTAAAAAACTGCGAAAAACAACTTCGCCACCAAAACCCGACAGTCCGTCGTAAATTTTAAAAAACGAAAATCCGCTTCTTTTCCCGGGGCGGATTTTTTATTTTATAAAAGTGTCCATTCACCGGGTGACTTTTTACTGAAATTGAGTTGTCACCCGGTGAATAAAACCAAAACCATGAAATCCTGAGATTAAACCCGGGAATAGGTCAAATTCCAAATGGAATAGGGTTGCTTCCGCCTGGAATCATAGATATTCTCTTTGGAATTACTTTCATTCCATAGAGAATTTCTATCATTCCACATGGAATGGCTCCTCAGCAACATGGAATCATAGATATTCCCTTTGGAATTACTACCATTCCATAGAGAATTACTACCATTCCATAGAGAATTACTATTATTCCACATGGAATTGCCTTGCTTCCGTGTGGAATTATCTTGCTTCCGGCTGGAATAATGCATATTCCCGGTAGCTACAAACCGCTGAAACGGTTGCGGGGCATGCGATTGAGAAGAATGATTCAGCTATACCCGAATTTTAACCGGTGCTCATAAAGGCTGTTTAACGAGGGAAAGAATTTTTCGCTGGCAGGCAGATAAATTGGCTGGTTTTCGTATTGCCTGATTCCCGAATCGGGTTTGAAATCTTTGAGTTTTGGATGAACGAGGACTTTGTAATTTGTAAGTATTAGCGCTTAGATTTTATGAATAATTGTTTTTTAATTTAAAAGTCCAATTCTTAAAATGAAAAATAATATTTTACTTACTTTTAAGCGCCAAAAAACCAGTAATTACAAGTGTTATTCAAATCAATAATTAATTTTTAATAGTTAAATGAAACCCTATAAATATATTGAGTTATTCGCGGGTTGTGGTGGAATGAGTCTTGGATTAGAGAATGCTGGATTTGATCTCTATTTTGCTAATGAGCTTTCCCCAATGGCCGGTGAAACTTATGCTTTTAATATTCTCAACGACAACTTAAAAGAACAAACGGAATCATCAAAAACCTACTGGATACAAAGCCAATATAAGAAGAATGATATTCTGCGATTAAGGGAAAATCCGGCAGAATTTCAAAGAGGAAAATATTTTGATTTAAAGACAAACTCAGATTTATGTAAAAAACTTATTATTGGAGACATTAACGCTTTAAATTCTTATCTCAGAAATAATCCCAAGATTGTAGAAAGAATTCATAAAAGTGAAATTGACCTTGTTTCGGGAGGACCGCCTTGTCAAAGCTTCAGCTTAGCGGGAAGAAGAGAAAAAGGCAATAAAAGAAACCAATTACCTTGGGCATTTGCTGAATTTGTTAAAATAATACAACCAAAAACTGTTATACTTGAAAATGTTTCTGGTATTTTAAGACCGTTTAAAGAAGGAAACAAGAAATATTATGCTTGGTTTGAAGTTGTAAAAGCATTTTGCCTAACTGGCTACGTCCCAATTTGCATGCACATTAATGCAAAGTATTTTGGACTCCCCCAAAGTAGGCCTCGTTTCATAATGCTTGCAATTAGAAGAGATCTAGTTGAAAACTTAGAAAGAGATGAAGTTCTAGATAAAGCTATTGCAACTTATAATAAAGTTAACGAGCATGGTGAAAAATTAAATATTTCCGAAAATGATACTTTTTATGAACTCAACAAAAAAAGAGATATTGAATTTTTTAGAAATAGCAGATATTTATTAACGCCACTTACAGAAAATGAAAACGATCAAAAAGATGTTACCTATGCGATTGATTATCTAAAGAATCTTCCTAATAATATAGAATCCCAATTATTAAAAGTGGATCCATTTCATTTAAAACTCAACTCAATTTTTATTCCTCAAGAAGATCAATATACAGTCAAGAACCACAACCATAGGGGACATAGCCAAAAGATTCAACAACGATTCAAATTTCTAAAACTAATTGAAGAATTTGAAAATGGGGATAGAAATAAATTGGTGCATGCTTTAAAAACTGGCTCTATAGTTGAACTAAGTTCTTCCTTAGTAAAAGAGGTAATTCAGAAACTGGAAGGTGTAACCAATGAGACGGAGCTTCAGACATTTGTTTCTAAATACCAATCCAAGAAACATTCTCAAAGAGCACTCAAAAAGACAAGTCCTGCGCCTGCTGCATTAAGTATACCAGATGATGTTTGCCATTATGACGAAGGTCAAAATAGGACATTAACAGTAAGAGAAATGGCGAGAATACAATCATTCCCGGACTGGTTTGAATTTAGATCAAAAGACACTACAGGAGGAACTAATCGAAGGTTTGAGGTGCCTAATTATACGCAAGTTGGAAATGCAGTACCACCTATGCTTGCCTTTGAATTAGGAAATTGGATTAAAAAAATAATTGAATAACCATTAGCCAATACTAATGAGCACTTACGCACGAATCAAAGGAGGAGAAAAAAATTTAAATTCTGGAATTAAATGGACACGAGAAGAAATTATTCAAGTTTACTTCTTATATAAAAAATTAAATGGAGTTGGACTCCACGAACACAATCCTGCAATTCAAGAGCTAGCGACAACTTTAGGAAGAACTGTACGATCTACTGAAGCTCAAACATTAATGTTTAGAAATTTGGAACGTTCAGGAGATTATAGCCATGGAAACATGAATAAAATCTCTACGGCTATTTGGAATGAATTTGAATTGCAAAAGGAACAAAAAAGCAACTATTCCCCAACTACTCAAAATCAAGAAGAAGCCGACTTACAAACCGAGGACAAAGAAACAAAACCATTAAAATATGAAGAATGGAATAAATTGTTAGTTTATCACTATTTTAATGAAGATTTTGAAAATACAGAAATAGACTGTTTACCTGTATCTTCTGATATTTTTCAGGAAATAACAAACTATGAATTTGAGTACGATGATTTTATACAAGCATTAAAAAAAGACATTTCTTCTAGGAAATTTTTTAATCAGTTTAGTACACATTACAAAAATTCAATCCCTCATAATATAAATGGTCGAAATATAAGAAAACCCATTCCTGATTTTCTGGGTTATCTAATATTTTTAATCCACGCTTTAACTGAAAGTGAAGGTGATTGTTTTAAAGCTAATAATGTTTATGATAGAATAAATAAATATGGTAAGGAAATACTAGGGAAAAACTGGGAAAATATTAACTCGGGTATTTCAAGAGATCTTCTTGAACCTGTTTGGGCTTTCGTTGAAGAGTGGTCATATCAATATTTAAAAGGTAAAATTGGTTATGTATTAAGAAAAGAGCCTAAGAATAATAACCGCAAATATGTAACAAGACTCGAGCGTCATGCTATTTTCAACTCAAATCAGTTTTCGGCTATTATTGATAACTTAATTTCAGATGGATATAGACCGGAAAGCACTCTATCAAAGCAGGATTGGGTTAATTTTTTCACAAAACATATAGAAAATATTTTAAAAGCAAAAACTATTCTTGAGTATATAAGTGATGGATCTTCATTAGAAAATTCAATTCTTGGATACTTGAACGCCTACCTAAAACAACATTTTACAAACGATTCTATATCCAGCGAGAATGGGAATTATCGCACTCCTGCAACAAAACTCAAGATATGTATCAAACAACTTCCTGAAATATGGGATGATCCAACAATTGATGATGTATATTTTAAGGCATCTGGAAATGAATTGCAGAAAGATACTTTTATTTACGATGGTATAGAAAAGCATATTGAACCAGATGTTAATAATTTATCCAAACCCATTGCAATAACTGCTATTAATCTAGACAAAGTATATATTTTTCAAGGAGAAAATAATAGATATGCAACGGGAAACAGAATTTTTTGGCTAACTAAGAATCATGATACAAATGAGTGGATTGAAGTTGATAGGCCCACAAACTCGAATATGTTTATTCTCATTGCTAAACCTGAGGATATGGCAGAAAATGGTGTTGATGGAATAGAAAGGGAGAGTTATATTATTTCAACAACAAATTACAAAGCATACGTATACCGAGAGCTAAATGATAGCAATTTTGAAAAGGTATATAAGCTGTATAATCCTTATGAAAAAGTTGAAGGAAAAATTGAATTACTAACAGAATTTGCAACTGACCGAAGAAGTATTTTATTTAAAGATTTAAATCCAAAATTTCGATATATCGGAAAGTTAATTGATCCTGTCCTTATAATATTGTCTGATGAGAATAAAGAACTCTGTGAACTATCTGTCTCTGATGAAAATGGTGAAAAAACATATGTTATTCCGAATGAATTTTCATATGAAAAAGAATTTAGAGTTAGTGTAAAGAATCAAACTGTTAAAACACGGAATTCATATAGGTTTGGAGATTTAGAAGTTAATCCTATTAATGTACAAAGTCCTGGGTTGAAGGATCACGAAGGGATAAAGCTTTCCAATTTTGAAGTTTCTGATACTGATATTATAGATATCCCCGGTTCTTTAAATCGAAAAGTTAATGTTTTAGATTTTAATAGTTGGAACCAAAGTCTTTACCCATTATTTAAGGGGCAAAGTAGCGTGACCAAAAAAGTTACAAGTTCAAACAAGATTAAAAGTTTAGATAGAACTGGGGATAAGCTATTAAGTTATTTGGCTTTAGATAAAAGTACATTAACATACGACTTTCCTAAATTAGTTAAAGAACTAGAACCTTCTATAACTAATTCCTACGCAAAACGAATAATGATATACTGGAGAGATTTAGGATACTTAAATTTTCAAGATTTTGGTGAAAGTATTAAAGTGAACCCAACCACGATATTGTTTCTTCAAAGTGAAATTGGGATTAAAGGATATTTAACAGGATACAGAAATAAGTTTCTGGTTGAAAAACTGCGAAAAGAGTGTGACAGATTACATATTAAGATGGATTGTGGATTTCATGCGGATTACATGAAGGATCTATATCCTACACGTGTAATACTTTATGATGAAAAAGGCAGGTTAGATAAATTTTTGCAAATTAAGAATAACCTGAATATTGAAATCTTTAATGAAATTCAAAATCCATATAATACTAGATATGCAGTGTATCAATTAGCCTGTTTTTACACTCAAAGATCAGTTCACGAATTTTCTGAAACATTAGCTGAAAAAGATTTATATAATACAGACCATCATAGAAAAAGCATCTATCAACCGAATTCGTTTTCATGGAAAGAATCAAATGAAAGAGTAGAAAATATAGAAAATGGCTCCATAGTGCGTTACGATGGTTTTAGTGATCGGTCAATAACCCACATCATCAGACATAATTATTCCAACAGAATTGTAAGAGATTTAAACTTAGCATTATTTTCTGCAATAGGTGATGATGCACTCAAAATCAAAGAGAATTACGAGCATGCGAATAATTATGATCTATACGTCCCATTTTATCTAGGATTACCATTTTGGATTGAAAAAGGTCTAGTCCTCTTGAATGGCCAAATTCCTGATTTAGAAACAGTAGAACGAAACAATTACAGAGTTTATAGAAATATTAATAAGAAAATCATTGATGTTTTAAGAAATAAATTGAACCAAAAATTAAACCTATTATGATAAACCCCATTGGAGTATTTGAGAAGGTAATACAAGGATATACTTCCTATATTAAAACGGCTTTTGGAAGCCGATATGACGAGTTTGAAGAAAAAAGAGAAAAGCTACTAAACACAGATGCAGTAATGTATCGACAGCCATGGATCGAGCCACTTCTTGAATATAAGTCTGGACCTAAAAAGATAGAGCAACTAAGTTCAGAAGAACTCACGGATTTCAATGAAGAAGAAATGGATATTTTTAAAGGGTTCGTTAAAAAAGGGTTATTTGCTGGAGATTTTCCTCTTTATCTTCATCAGCATAATATGCTCAAAAAGGCAGTTGCTGGTCAAAATTGTGTTATTACTTCTGGAACTGGTTCAGGAAAGACCGAGTCGTTTTTACTGCCTTTATTTGCATACTTATTAAAAGACTTAGCGAAGTATAAAAATACTTCAAGTTCTGTTAACCCTGATGGACCATACACACAAAAAATAGGTGCAATTAGAGGAATTAGTATTATTAATGGAGAAGCAAAATTAAATGATAATGTACTTCAACGGAACAATGAATGCAGGCCTAATGCCATTAAGGCAATAATAGTTTACCCAATGAATGCATTGGTTGAAGACCAGATGACAAGGTTACGACAATCATTGGATAGCGGTTCTGTTAGAGAATTCTGTAGAGATAAACTTAACGGACATCGTATATTTTTTGGCCGGTATAATAGTACTTCCCCAGTGTCAGGAAAATTATCAAAGGAGGAAGAAGGTGAAATTGTTGTTAATAAATCCAAATGGAGCCAACTAGAAAAAAGTTTGAATAACATCCAAAACACTTATTCTGAAATTGAAAAATTTGTAAATTCTGATGAAACTCTTTCTAAAGAGGCTAAAGAGGAAATTATTGCTAATTTTCAACAGCTTGATGGGGCAGAATTAAGATCTAGGTTTGATATGCATCAAACTCCACCAGATATTTTTATTACAAACTTTTCCATGTTAAGCATTATGCTAATGAGGTCTATCGAGGCAGGCATGCTGGAAGAAACTAAGAAATGGTTAAATGCTGAAACGGACTGGGATATAATTAATCTGGAAGCTACTCAACGTGAAGAGGAGAGAAAGGAACGAGTATTTCATCTTATTATTGATGAGCTCCATCTATACCGAGGAACAGAAGGAACTGAAATTGCATATTTATTAAGACTTTTATATGCAAGATTGGGATTTACTCCTGATTCAAAAAAAATAAGAATTCTGGCATCATCTGCCTCACTTGAGGGCAAAGAAGGAACACAGGAATTTGAAGATAGTCAATCGTTTTTAAAAGGTTTCTTTGGGCTAAATAAAAACATGGAAGTTGTTGAAGGTGAAAATGACCTACCTGAAAAAACGAATTCCAAGGATGCAATAAAAGACAGTATATTTTATGAGATTGGGAATCACAGCGACAGATTAATAGAATTAGAAGAAAAAGATTTTGTTCAATCTATTTCAGCTCATATTGATGAACTTCTTAATACAGCTGAGAACAAGGGAGTATTAAAATTGCTTCAGGAAGTTAATAATGACGCTAACCTAATTTCTAGATTAACTTACGCATTTGAGTATAGTGAAAACGAGAACAGTCCATCAAGATTTAGACCTTTCCCATATTATAATGATAAGCAAAATGAGTCGGAAAAAGGAACATTTAAATCCATTGCTAGAAAAATTTTTGATGAAAGTTTGGGTGAAGATTTTGTAAAGCAATCGATGAAAGGTTTATTCATCGTAAGGGGGTTATTTGATGAATATAAAATAGACCTTATTAAACTTGTTGGAAAGGAAAAAGCAAAGTGCAAATTGCCTCGATTTAGATTCCATTTCTTTGTAAGAAATATAGAAGGTCTATGGGCTACTTTAAAAGATGATGGTGGATTGTCGAAAGATTTATCTGCAAATCCTCTTGAGAAACTATTCCCACAATGTGAACTAAATTTTGAGCACAAGAGGGTTTTTGAAACTATTTACTGTGAAAGTTGTGGAGCACTGTTTGTTGGGGGAACAAAAGTATTAGAGAGTAAAGATAGGAATGACTCCTATGAACATGAACTCATAACCACACCACCAGAAATTGAAAGCATACCTGAAAAATCGCAATCTGCACGTTTAGAAAGTCGTTCTAATGCCGATTATGGAATTTTTTGGCCTAAATCTGTTTTTTCAGATTCCACAGAATCGCTTATAGAAAGCGGCGTATGGGAGAAGAGATTTTTAAATACTAAGGATGGACGCCTTTACAAGATAAACAAGAATGGCACAATCCAAGGGATATACTATATAAATCAGAACTCTCTTAATACAGAAGAAGGAAGTGCCTTACCTTGTGAATGCCCTGGTTGCAATGCCAATTATAAAAATCGAAAAGGAAGAAAATCACCACTTCGTGGTTTTAGAACTGGTTTTGGAAAAACCAACCAAGTTTTAGCTAAAGAACTGTATAAAGCCTTACCTGAGTCAAAAGGAAAACCAAGGAAGTTAGTTGCTTTCTCAGATTCAAGAGAAGAATCTGCTCGCTTTGCTAATGATATTGAGAAAGAAAACTTTAATGATATAGTTAAGGAGCTATTAATTAAAGAAAGAACAAGATTAATAGAAGCTTTCAACTTTGTGAAACTTTATCAGGAAGACAAGTTAAACGAGGCTCTAAATCATAAAAATAATCTTGATTCAAAATTTGCTGAAGAATTACATGATGCTTTAGACTTAATAAAATTAGGAAGAGGAAATGTATCACGTCGCAGGATGATTGACGATGCAATTAATAAAACTGTCAAGTTAGAACACATACTAGACAACATAATATGGGGACTTGTTGCAAAGGGTATTAATCCTGCGGGCCCTAGCGCATCAAATCAAAGGTTATATGTGAGGGGTGCAACATTTGGAGATACTGAATTATGGAAAAACTGTTTTAATTGGAGTTCAAAAGAACCAGATTTTAATGAGTGTTACATAAAAAACGATTCTGAAAAAAATATCCTTTTACAACACATAAGAGGACAATTATTGCCTGAAATTGGTAGATTCTTCTTTGGTAGATTATTCTATAGTATTGAATCCTCGGCATTAGCTTTAATTTCCATTGCTTCGAATATTTCATCTCCGATTGCTTCAATAAGTGATGATTTGTTTAATCAAATACTTCATTCTTCAACGAGAATACTAGGTGACTCATTTAGGTATCTACCGACAGTATTTGACAACTTCAAATTGGCACATAGTTATAAAAACATTAAACCATTGCGAGAATACATTTCAAAGGTTGCAGATGCAATTGGTCCTGATGCTGATACTTTAGGTGATAGTATTTGGGATAAAATTTCCAATGAATTTAAGCATAGAGATGGGATGCTGGATTTAAAAAATTTGAGATTGAAATTTACTGAAGATAAGGATATTGTATTTGTTTGTTTAAATTGTAGAACTATACATTTAGATAAATCTGGTGGCATTTGTAAAAACTGCTTACATAAACTACCAAATCAAAGTAATACTACCTGCCTAGACATCAGGAATAGTAATTTTTATGCTCAGGAACTTTTTAAAAATACAGATTCAATAAGGATGCGCTGTGAAGAGCTAACAGGCCAAACAGACAACCAGTTAGAACGACAAAGATTATTTAAAGGAATTATTACAGGTGAAAACAAGATAGTTGAGGAAATTGACTTGTTAAGTGTAACAACTACATTAGAAGTTGGTGTTGATATTGGTTCATTACAAGCAATCTATCAAGGAAATATGTCTCCCATGCGTTTTAATTACCAACAAAGGGTTGGTCGTGCTGGTCGTGCTGGACAAGCTTTTAATGTGGCTTTAACTTACTGCAGGGGTCGAAATCATGATGAATATTTCTTTAATAATCCAGAACGGATGACAGGAGACCTTTCTCCTGTTCCATTTTTAAGCCAATCTCAACATCAAATTTTGTATCGTATGGCCATAAAAGGGTTATTCCAGAGATATTTTTCAGATAAACAGGTTTCTAATACAAATTCGGTTCATGGTGAGTTTGGGACAATAGAGAGCTTTTTTGAAATCGAAGACAACTCAACCAAACTCTTTAACTGGCTCGAAGATGAAAATAATTGGATTGATATTTTTAATTGCCTAAGGCTTAATTTATTCGTTAATAATCAAAGTTACCAAGCACATAGTGTTGAAAGCTTTAAAACATGGATAACGAATGAATTCAAAGAAAACTTTCTAGCAATTTATAATAATTACAAAAGCGGAGATTTGTCGTTTAGAATGGCTGAACTTGGTTTGTTGCCTATGTCTGGCATGCCAACAGGAATAAGAAGTTTAATTGTTGGATTTGAAAAAATAGATGAGAATGGCAATACCTACGAAGCAAAAACCATTGATAGACCTCTTGATAGAGCAATCTTTGATTTTGCACCTGGTGCCCAAAAGACTAAAGATAAGCGAATCCACACCAGTGTCGGTTTAACTCCATTTGTTTCGGAAATTTCTTATGATTGGAGCACAAGGGAATATCAAGCTAGAATTTTTGAAGGAAAAGCGTTTACGGATGACACTTGGGTAATTGTAAATCAACAAAACAATATTCTTGATACAGAAAAATACAAAGAAGGCTCCACAGAGCCAGATAGGAAAATTGATGAAGAAAATGAAAAGGTCTTTAGAGTAGTTATTCCGAACGCCTTTAGAACAGATTATTCATATAAACCACAAGACAGAGAGGTTGACCAAGATATAAAAACATCAAAACCACTTTTATTTTCTCAAGCACTTGAAAAACCTTCTGACCAGAAAAATAATTATGGCAATGCCAATATTATTCTTTCAGCTTCAGATTATACCTGGAGATTAAACACAAATGGAGGAAAACAGTTTCGATTTAAGAATATTAATTCATTTGAAAGAAAGGCGAATATTCCAAATCAATACATAGAACTTGACATTGATAAATCATTAGGTCGAGGTTTTGATGAGGCCATCCAGAATCCGAGTATTCAAAGCACGATAAGATCTGCAAATGATAACGAGGGGGAGCATATGTCTCTTGGTGCACGAAAGACAACCAATATTCTTCGTATTATTCCTAGAGCACTAAATCAGGAACTTGATATAAATCCATTTCATCAACAAGATTCATCTGGAGGAAAGAGAGTTTCGGGGAAAAGTGCATTTTATTCCGCTGCCTTTTTATTGCAAAGATCTTTAGCAGATGATAGAGATGTTAGTCCAGAAGAAATTGAGCTAGCAGCAATTACTGAAGTACCCTTAAATGATGGTACTGAAAGGAGTACAGGAAACATAATTCTTTCCGATGAATTACCGAATGGTTCTGGTTTCGTTGAGTACTTATTTAAGAACATTGAAAAGTTCTTTCAAATGTGCTTAAACCCACTAGAGGGGAACAGGTTTACCTATAGTTTTATAAATGAATCTCATGCAAAAAGTTGCAAAACTTCCTGTTATAAAGACTTACAAAATTATAGGAACCTTAATTATCATGGGATACTCGATTGGAGGTTAGGAGTAGGTCTTATTCGAATATTACAAGACTCTAATTACAAAACGGGACTGGATAGTAACTGGAATTTTATTGAAATTAAGGACTGGACAGAAATGGCTTACAAATTGGCCAAAGACTTTGCAGATTCGATAAGCCCCAAAATATTGGAAGATCCAACGAATCTTCAAGTTCATAATGGAATACCGTTTATTCGCTTTCGTGATATCAATATTGTAATCGTACACCCGTTTTGGAATTATATTGGTGGTAATTTCCCAGAAGAAAATTCGTTAACTGAAGTTCTATCAAAATGTAGCTCACCAGACCGTATATTTTTTGCTGATACATTTAATCTGATAAGAAGAATGGCATGGACTTACCAAGAATTTCATCGGTGGTTGGGAAAATAAAATACGATTCTAATGGAAAAATTCAGTCCTAGCAAAATCGATTTTATTGAAGAATGTGTATTACGATATTTGAAACACAATAATACTCATAAACATCAAGGCAAAAAAACCTTTAATAAAGATACTTTCCTTGGAATTGTAATTCATGCTGTGATTGAAGATTTTATCAATTCCCCTTACAAAATAACAAAGTTTGAAGAACGATGGGATAGTATTCTCACAAAGAATCTAAAAGATTTTGAAGAGCTCAATAATTTAGAAATCATTAAATATCATGTTCCATATTATGTGGTAAAAAAACAACAAACTAAGAAACTATTACATAAACTCAAACTAAAAAATCCAAAGGCTGAATTTACTATATCAGGAAGTATTGTATTTGGTAAATCAGATTTAGTAGAGCAACCAAAATTTCAAAAAAAAGTCAAAATAACAGACTTCAAAACTGGTCCTATTTGGGATGTTCGTGATGGGTATTGCATTAAAATAAAAAACAAGTTTGCAACCCAATTAAAAACCTACGCTTTAGTATACTGGGAAAAAGGATTTAAGCCAGAAAATATAGTTTGCGTTCTACATGGTTTGTCAAAAGATGAATTGGTTCAATTCACATTTACCGAAAAAGAGTATAAAGAGCACAAATCGTTTCTTTGTGATCTAAAATATAAAATAGCAGATTGTACCACTAACAACAACGAATTTAGTCTTGCTACACCCACGTCAATGGCATGCAAATATTGTGATTTTATTTATTCATGTGTGCCATTTCATAAAACACTTTTAGCGAAACCATCAGAATTTGAGTCAATGCAGTTAATTAATTCAAAAAATAGTGCCTTTGATGATCAATTCTTAAAAATTGAAATTCAAAAAAATGAAAATAAAACAACCATTCAAAAAATACCGAACATCGTTTATCATCAAATAAAAGAATCGGTCAATGACAACCATGCTGTATTGCTATCGAATCTTTATAATATAATAAATTCAGAAACTAAGAATTGGACAAGATTCACACATTTTAAGATTATTAACTGGAATAATCACTAAATTTTATAACAACATTTTTTTCTTATAATACAATCATCACATAATGGTCTTCTTGTATTACAAACCATAGATGAGTAATCAAGAATAGCCCAATTTAAGTGTATCGTATGTTCAGTTGTAATTACCCTATGCGCTAATGTTTGCAAATATGGGTCATAACGTATATCTGCTTTAGTTCGTTCACCGAAAAATCGTTCTAAAAGGCGGGCCATATTTACATCAAGCAGAGGAGATTTCTTCTTAAGTACATACAGTTCATAGGCGTTTGTTATATACTGACCCATCATTGGAATTTCTTCAACTTCGTTTCTGTTTTTTGGAAATCTTCCTTTTCGTTTTTTTAATTCTTGTGCAAGTTTATATAATCGCCTTCCTCGTTGTTTATATAACCCAATAGGTTTTAAAATATCTTGTAATTCATATTCAGTCGCTTCTCCCAATCTTTTCCAGTTTGGATATTTTTTCAAAAAAACAGGTAAAAATTTGGCAACAGTTTCTGCTTTTGTACGCTGTAAAAACACTTCCGAAATTATCAATTCATAATTGGTTGCAGACTTCTTCCTCCAAGGAAAATCTCTTCCATTTCCTGTAAACCATTTTAACAATTCATTTTGAAAAAATTCAATTTTGCTTTCATCAATTACATTAATATTTTCAGGATATTTTTTCATTTAATGCGGCTCATATTCCAGCTTCGGGTTGCTTTGTCGTGTACATCCATAGTTCAGCGGTTTAAAGTTCCGGGTTTAAAGCCCGCCTGCCCGCCCGGCAAGCCCGTCAGACCTGGTCATCGGGGCGGAATAGTTCCGGCGGGAACGTATTCATTCGGGCAGGTTTAAAGTTAGAAAAGAAAGTTGGAAGTTGAAGGTTCAAAACCAAATCAAGCAGATTTGCATGTTTATGGTAATGATTGGTGACAGGGAAAGTACGACTCCCGGCCTACCGTCAGGCAGGCGGCCGGGAGTACAATTAGAAATTGTAAATTAAAAATTAAAGAGGGGAAAGAATCGAAAGACAAAAGGCTAAAATTCAATTAATAATCAATATCCAACGACTTTGCTCCCTGCCCTCTGCCCTCTGCCCTCTGCCCTCTGCCCCCTGCTCTCTGCCCTTTGCCCTCTGCTCTTTGCCCTCTGCTCTTTGCCCTCTGCCCTCTGCTCTCTGCCCTTTGCTCTCTGCCCTTTGCCCCCTGCCCCCTGCCCTTTGCCCTCTGCCCCCAGGATAAACATAGGAAAACATTGAACTGTTGGATGGATCATTAACTTTGCATTAAACGGTTACCGGTTTGCAATGAATGATTATCAGAAAAAAATAGGTTCGGAATTAACGGTGTGGCAAAGGCAAATGCTTCAAAGGCCATCACTGTTCAACAAGCTGTCGAAAAAAGTACAGGTGAAAATCAACACGTGGATACCCGAAAAAGTACATCAGGCAATAACAACTACCATCAAACAAATGATACGCGGCGTTTTGTTCGGCGCTACACATACTGCTGCCAAACCTTTGCCGGGCCAGTCGTTTCAGGAATGCGAAGCTGCCGTACTGCAAAAAATAGAATCCTACCGAACCACCGCTGCTGTGGAGGGAGGAATAACCGGGGCAGGCGGAATTCTGCTCGGATTTGCCGAATTTCCGGTTTTAATTGGTATTAAACTGAAATTGCTGTTTGATATTTGCTCTATGTATGGGTTTAACGTAAAAGATTACAAGGAAAGGGTTTACCTGTTGCATATTTTTGAACTGGCATTCTCGAGTCATGTTCACCGGCGAAAAATTTACCTCGAAATGGTTGACTGGGACAAGAAAAGTAAAGATCTTCCGGAAGATATTAATCAGTTCGACTGGCGCAATTTTCAGCAGGAATACCGCGACTACATCGACCTTGCAAAGCTGGCCCAACTGATACCCATCATTGGTGCACCCGTTGGTTTTGTGGTTAACTCGCGCCTGGTTAAAAAACTGGGCTTAACCGCAATGAATGCTTATAGGATGAGATTGCAGGGAGCGGGGTTGGAGTTAAATCAGTAATTAGCAGCAGTAAGTAGTAGGCAGGTTCTGGTTTAGAGTTTTGGGTTCGGGTTAAACCAGTAATAAGCAGCAGTAAGTAGTAGGCAGATTTTGGTTTAGAGTTTCGGGTTTAAAGTCATCGGTCATCGGTCATCGGTCATCGGTCACTGGGAGAGTGTCTGCCAACTGCCAACTGCCTGCTGCCGCTGGGTTCAGAGTTTCGGGTTTAAAGTCACTGGGTGAAGAGGACTGCCTACTGCCTTCTGCCAACTGTTGCCGGGTTCACGGTTCGTGGTTTCGGGTTCAGAGTTTCCAGTTTGTCCATGCCTAAATAACGTTGACTGAATTAGACATTTTTTTATTCTTTTTTTTACTCATCAAATCTAAATGTTGATGATGCTTTTCTGTTGAAATCGGGAAATAACTCGGAACCTGTGGAGAGTTATTCACGATTT
>JBGSRA010000158.1:0-11537 GCA_041737765.1 Draconibacterium sp.
AACACTGATAAAAACCATTGCGGCTAAACCGATATTGATGCTCCAGAACGAGAATTTTATCCATTTTTCTTTCCAAACCACATCTTTGTTCATGTCGCGAAGAACAAACAACATCAAACCAATTCCCAGCATTCCGTAAACACCAAACAGTGCGGTGTGACCGTGAACCGGGGTTGTGTTTAAACCCTGCATGTAATAAAGTGCAACCGGTGGATTAATCAGGAATCCAAAAATTCCGGCGCCAACCAGGTTCCAGAAAGCCACGGCGATAAAACTGTAAATTGGCCATTTGTAGGCTTTTATCCAATCACTGCTTCGGCTGACCCTTAAATTATCGAAAGCTTCGAAACCCATTAAAACCAGCGGAACCACTTCGAGAGCGCTAAAGGAAGCACCCAGCGCCATTACCGCGGTTGGTGTACCGGTAAAATATAAATGGTGAAAAGTTCCCAGAATACCTCCCGACAGAAATACGATGGTTGTAAAAAGCACAGCCAAGGTAGCTGTTGTTGCCTTTATAATTTCCAACCTTACAAAAAGGAAAGCAACAACAACAGCGGCAAAAACTTCAAAAAATCCTTCTACCCAAAGATGAACCACCCACCAGCGCCAGTATTCGGCAATGGCAAGATTAGTTTGGCGTCCCCACATCAATCCGGCACCATAAAATGCAGCAATAGCAATGGTAGAAATCAGGAAAAGAATCAGCAAATTCCGGTTTTCCGATTTTTGTTTGATTGCCGGGTAAATGGCGCGCCCCATCAGTAATAACCAGATTATCAGCCCAACAAATAAAAAAATCTGCCAGAATCTTCCTAAATCAACATACTCGTAACCCTGGTGACCAAACCAGAAATTTTGTACAAAACCCAGTTTCTGCATTACACCCATCCACTGACCGGCCAATGAGCCAACCACAATAATCAGCAATGCTATAAACAGGAAATTCACCCCAAGTTTCTGAAATTTTGGTTCAACCCCCGAAATTGCCGGCGCATAGTATAAACCGGTTGCCAGCCACGAGGTTGCAATCCAGAAAATGGCAATCTGAATGTGCCATGTACGCGAAACCGAATATGGCAGCCAATCGGAAAGCGGAAGACCATAAAATGCCTGTCCTTCAACACCGTAGTGTGCAGTAATTACCCCCATAAGTACCTGAACCAGTAAAAGTGCAGAAACTGTCCAAAAATATTTTACTGTCGCTTTTTGTGAAGGAGTTTGAATTTCGTTTTTCAGCGGGAAGATTTTTGGTGATGGCTCATCTTCGGTCTTCCGTTTTGCGTAATACAAAACCATTAATCCAATTCCTGCCAGAAGAATAATAACACTGAAACCAGTCCACAAATGCATTGAACCGGTGGGACGGTTTGCCACCAGTTCTTCGGCAGGCCAGTTATTGGTGTAAGTAATATCCTGTCCGGGACGTTCGGTAACGCAAGCCCAAGAAATCCAGAAGAAAAAAGCATTCAGTAAACGGACACGTTCCGGGTCTTTCAGCGAATTTTCAGGAATACTGTATGCATCGCGTAAATGCGCCAGAGATGGGTCGTTGGTGAATAATCCGCCATAAAATTTTGTGTTGCTGGCAATTGCCTCTGCACGTGCAACTGAAACGGTAATTGTACTTTTCGCTTTGTCATAAGTGTTTGTTCTCAAATCTCTTTGTAAAAGAACCTTTAGCGAAGCCTGTTTTTCTTCGCTAACCTGCGCATACGGAACTCCTTCGGTTTGCATTGCAAGTTTATCAACAATAAAAACCGCCTCCTTGTGCAGCCAGTCGGCACTCCAGTCGGGTGCCTGGTAAGCACCGTGTCCCCAAACAGTTCCAACTTCCTGTCCGCCTAGTGACTGCCATACATTTTGCCCGTCCTTAATATCCTGACCGGTAAAAAGTACGGTGCCATCAGCGGTTACTACTTTGTCGGGAATGGGCGGTGCTTGTCTGTAAATTTCCCTTCCGTAATACAACAGAACTCCAAACGAGATTACCATTACGGCAATAAAACCAAACCATAATTTTTTTGCGTTCATTTTCTTAAAATTTTTGATTTATAATTAGTTAGCTAATTCAAGCGCTTTTGGGTAAAGGATATTATTTTCGAGATGAACATGCGTATGTAAATCATCCTCAAACTGTTCGAGTAATTTAAACGCAACCCTGTATGTATTGCAACCGTCAGCGGGAACATCGTATGCCTTTGTAATCCGGTTGATTTCGTCCATTGCTCCACCGGCAAATTCGTGCTCATCTGACATGCGCTCTATTTCAGAAACAATAGTTTTTTTTGCGGCAGCCGAATTTGTGTTCACCACTTCTTTTATCGCCGGGAAAAGTACCTCCTCTTCATTTTTCAGATGCTGAAGCAATTCGGTATTTATTTTTTCAAAAAGACTGGCAACTTCAATCAATTCCGCGTGATGTTCGCCATGAACGTTTGCAATTTTTTGGGTATAAAATACAAGATCAGGTAAGTTTTTCAGCACAAATTTATGGTGGGTATTTACAATGTATTCGCTTAAAAAAACCGGATCCCAGTTTTTAAAGTTCATAAACTCATTTGTTGGTTCTTCTGCAATTTTCAGAATTTCAGATTCCAATTCAAGTGCGTCGATTCCTTTTTCATTGCATGCTTCCGAAAAAGATTGTTTTCCACCGCAGCAAAAATCGATTCCTGCTTTTTTAAACACAGAAGATGTTCTGAAATCGTTGGCAACAATTTCGCCAACGCTTAAATTTTGTAGTTGTAGCTGTTCCATATCTTTAAATTTTCGTATTGAATTCCGGTGCAAATATATAAAAATATTTTACTAAAGGACATAAGGGTCTTCTAGTGATTACATTTTTTTATTACTTTTGTCACATCACTCAAAAAACAAAAATCAGGTGTTTAAAAAAGAAACTGAATATGCATTGAGAGCACTGGTTTACATACAGTTGCAAAATTCGAAAGAAAGACGGCCAGGCATTGCAGAGATAGCCTCCGAAATTGAAACTCCGCAATCTTTTACAGCAAAAATATTACAACGACTGGTAAAACAAGGTTTTGTTGAATCGATGAAAGGTATTAATGGTGGCTTCTTTTTTAATCAGGCAAAAGAAAATTTACCTCTAAAAAAAGTGATTGTTTCCATTGAAGGTGATTCACTTTTTAGCGGTTGTGGTTTTGGACTGAAACATTGCGACGAAAATAATCCATGCCCGTTGCATTACAGTTATGCGCCAATACGAAATGCTATAAATAACCTGGTTTCAAACGAAACCATTCAAAGTCTGGCCAACAAATACAATGCTGATGATAAGATTATACTGAGCAGGTTGGTCTCTTCACGATGATTTTTATTCCTCCCAATCCAGCAACCTTTTTTCGCCCTGCAAACTCTGAATTTCGGAAATTTCCTGGCTTACTTCCACTACTCCTTTGTAATTCCGGTTTTCATCGCGAATGGCGAAATACTGAATCAGCAGTTTCTGGCCTTTCATATTTATCCAGAAACTTGCAACATCTTTTTTACCATTTCTGAATGATATTACTATTTCTTCTACTACATGCACACTTTCAGGCGGATGGCAGTTGTGAACATCACGGCCAATAATTGATTTCGTACGCGGGAAAATACGTTTTTTGGGTGACGATAAATAAACAACTTTATCGTTTTCATCCACAAAAGTAATGTCAACAGGGAGGTGGTTAAAAAGGAGTTTTATTTGTTCAACAGTTAACTTTCCTGTTTCCAATTCGACCAAATCCCCCGCTATAGTTTTTAAGTGGTTATTTTCCTCAACGATTTCGGGCTGGTAAAATGGGAAACCGATTTCCAGACTTTGGGCAAAAAGTGAGTTTAACTCTTTTTCAGGAACAACTTCTTCGACCAGCGGGTACAAAATTCGTTCTTCACGGAATTTGATGGCGTAAATATTAAAAAACAAATCGCCAGACAACCTGTTAAAAATTTTCAAATCAAACTCCTGACTCCCGAGTTGTTCGACAATCAATTTCAGATTTCGTTTAATATCATCGTGAAATGACCACATAACCGACAAACAGCGGAACCCCGGAACATATTTTTCGATTACCGGAAAAAGAATGTTTTCCTTGATGAGATAATAATTGCTGAATTTTTCGATTTTCAGAAATTTTCTTTTAAAGAATTTCTAAGTTTTGCATTTCCAGGGTTTTTATTGATTTCACGAATCAATGGCTTGATTTCCAGCAAACGTTCGTCCAAAATTCGGTTATTTTCCACAAGGCAACCAATAAAACTCTCTTTTTCGGGTGGATAATATGGATATTCAGAAATGGTTTTGTAGAGTAAATTCAGCAATTTGTTGATTCCCCGTTTCAAAACGTCCATCGGAATTTTCATTAAAACCAGTTTATCTACCAACGAAATTACGTCCATTGGAATTACAGATACTATTAATCTCTGATTTTCTGCTACAAGTTGTCCAGGATTTTCGCCATTTATAATTCCCTCAAACAGGCTTACCAGCTTAATTACACGGGTTTCTTTATGATTTGTAAATTCTGACATTTTTAAAAATTTTCGCTAATATAGAAAATAGAGTTGAAGCCTTGTGATGCCGATTCCGATCGGCGTTTTTATAAAAAGCGGATCGGAATCCACTTAACCAACTCAACACCGAAACCCAGTATTAAAAATTCCAAAACCTTAACCTCCGCCAATTAATTTTTGTTCCATTTTTCTACTTTTGCAGCATGGAAATAATTATTGCAATTGTTGTTGGAGTGTTTGCAGTTACTGGTATAATTATATTGATAAAAGTAAACCGGGCAAGAGAAAGAACCCAAAATGTAGAAGAAGTATCAACTCCTGTATCGAATTGTTGCGGTGCACACGAAGTTTGTGATTTCGATGAAATAAAAGCCGATGTAAACAGAATCGAATATTACGATGATGAAGAACTTGACGCATATAAAAACGTTAAGGAAACAGAATATTCGAGCAGTCAAATTGATCAATTTCGTGAAGTCCTGTACACTTTAAAAACATCTGAAATCAGGTACTGGTTGTTAAGTATCGAACGAAGAAATATAAACCTACCCACTATTTTAGTCAGCGAAGCAAGATTATTAATGGCAGAAGGATAGTTTTTTTTATTCCGGGTGTCGCGGTTTCCGAACCGCGATTTAAGAACAGCGGATTGGAATCTGCCGCACCCATTGTCGCTCCCAAAATTATTTTTACTTTAACCACCTTAAAAATCCAATATTTTAAATGATGAAGAACACTGTAATTTTAGTCGCCTTTCTGTTTTTTGCTGAATTTATTTTTGCCCAATCAACCAAAAAACCACTTACCCACAACGATATTTTGAAATGGGAACGAATTACTGAAACCGTAATTTCGAACGACGGTAAATTCATCGTTTACAAACAGGAACCCTGGAAAGGCGATCCAACACTTAAAATAACTACACCAAAAGCAGAAGAAATTGCATCGGTAAAGTGCGGTACCGATGCCCAAATAACCTTTGATTCAAAATTTGTGGTTTTTACATTTAAACCTTCCGAAGATTCAATCCGTCAGTTAAAA
The DNA here is from genome assembly GCA_041737765.1 of Draconibacterium sp. GTDB lineage: Bacteria > Bacteroidota > Bacteroidia > Bacteroidales > Prolixibacteraceae > Draconibacterium. Next base: position 5,560 of record JBGSRA010000158.1, read on the forward strand.
CTTAAAAAGACGAAAAAAGAGGATTTGCCAATTAACAAACTAGCCATTTTTAATCTCGAAAACCAGAAAACCGATACCATTGAAAAACTGATTTCGGTGAAAGTACCTGAAAAATGGGCAGGTTGGATTGCATGGCAAAGTGAAGAAGCGAAAGACACAACAAAGAAGGCGAAGGCGGAGGCAAAGAAAGAAGATGAGAAAGTATATCCGCTTTTTATTAAGAATTTGAAAACTGGTGAGATAAATGAATTTCCGGCGGTGAGCAGTTATCTGTTTGCAGAAGAGAAGGAAGTACTTGTTTTTATTTCTGAAGGAAAAGACAGCATCTTCGAAGCCGGAATTTATGTTTTGAACCTGCAGGAAAACTCAACTCAGAAAATATTTGACGGAAAAGGGAAATTCAAACAACTTACCATCGATAAAACAGGAGAAAAAGTTGCTTTTCTGGGTGACATTTCGAAAGAAAAGAAAAAAGAGGAAACAAAATACAGTTTGTATTACCGGAATAAAAGCGAAAAAGCTTCTGAAATAATCAATAATGCAAACGCTGCCATCCCCGAAAAATGGGAAATCAGTGAAAACGGACGTTTAACTTTTTCAGAAAGCGGAAACCGGTTGTTTTTTGGAACTGCACCAAAAAAAGCACCAAAAGACAGTACCATTCTCGAAGAAGAAATTCCGGTTCTCGATATCTGGCACTGGAACGAAGAAGAGCTACAATCGGTACAAATCGTTAATAAAACCCGTGATTCTAAAAAGTCATATCTTGCAGTTTTTCATTTTGAATCAGAGAAAACAGTTCAGTTGGAAACTTCGGTTTTTAGTGGAATCCGTCTAATAAAAAAAGGCGATGCAGCAAAATTGCTGGCCTGGTCGAACCGTCCGTATGCCGTTCAAAGCATGTGGGAAAGTACTCCGGTTCACCATGATTTTTATCTTATCGATATACAGACAGGTGCGGCTGAAATGATAAAAAAGGATTTAAGGGCTACTCCGCAGGTTTCGCCCGAAGGAAAATATTTGTATTGGTACTGCGCAATTGATACTACCTGGAATACATTAAATATTGAAACCGGTAAAGAGTTTAAAATTACTTCGTCTGTAACTGTACAATGTGCCGATGAATTGAATGATGTACCAAATTTCCCTGATTCGTACCGCACTGCCGGCTGGACTAAAAACGACGAATCGTTTTTGGTGTACGACAGGTTTGATATATGGAAAATACACCCTGAAAACAGGGAAAAACCTGTCAATATCACCCAAAATGGAAGGTATAAAAATGTCAGTTACCGCTTGGTTAAATTCGACGAAGAGCGCGGTTCAGGAAGGTTTGGCGGTAACGACGAAAAGGGAATCGACCTTGAAAAACCTCTGTTTCTGACTGGCCACAATGAAATTACCCGCACCGATGGATATTACGAATTGGACCTGAATAAAAAAGCCGAACCCAAAGAACTTATTTCAGGAAATTTTAGTTTGAACACGCCGAAAAAAGCGAAGAATGACGATTTAATTGTTTTTACAAAAGAAGATTTTCAGACTTACCCGAATTTAGTTGCCACTGATTTAAGTTTCAGAAAACAAAATCAAATCAGCGATGCCGCGCCACAACAAAAGGATTTTATCTGGGGAACTGCCGAACTGGTTTCATGGACTTCGCTGGATGGACGAAAACTGGAAGGCACCTTACACAAACCTGAAAATTTCGACCCTTCAAAAAAATACCCGCTGATTGTGAATTTTTACGAAAAAAGTTCGCAGGAATTATACAGCTACCGGATGCCCGAACTGCACCGTTCTACGATTGATTATCATTATTATACCAGTAACGGGTATCTTGTTTTTAATCCCGATATTTACTATAAAGTTGGTTATCCCGGCGAAGATGCTTTTAATTGTGTAATGCCGGGTGTAACTGAGTTAATAGAAAAAGGTTTTGTTGACGAAAAGCACATTGGCGCACAAGGCCACAGTTGGGGCGGCTACCAGGTTGCTTACCTCGCCACCCGAACCAATATGTTTGCGGCAATAGAATCAGGTGCACCCGTGGTAAATATGTTTAACGCTTATGGCGGAATCCGCTGGACATCGGGGCTAAACCGTTCGTTTCAGTATGAACACGAACAAAGCCGCATTGGGAAATCTATCTGGGAATCACCACTTCGGTACATCGAAAACTCGCCTTTGTTTACGCTCGATAAAATCAACACTCCCATTTTAATAATGAGTAACGATGATGATGGCGCAGTGCCGTGGTACCAGGGAATCGAGTTTTTCACAGGGTTGCGCCGTCTGCAAAAACCGGCGTGGTTGCTCAATTACAACGAAGCTGATCACTGGCCTACCAAACTTCGTGATAAACATGATTTTCAAATTCGGATGGCTCAGTTTTTTGACCACTATTTAAAAGAAGAACCGATGCCGAAATGGATGAAAGAGGGTGTTCCTGCTGTGGATAAAGGCGTGGAATTAGGTTATTAGAAAAGTCAGCTCCAAAATCCTCCTAAATGGGACTTCGGGAAAAAGCAAAATGAATGAATTCAAATTCAGCACATTCATCGGTTAACTTTTAGTGGCGGGTGAAAACAAAATCATTTTAAAAATTGTTTTTAGATTGAAAGTTATTGTTGCAGTAATCAAAAGGATTATATCTGTGAAAAAGCATAATCTAATTAATTCCGCAAATTAACTTTTTACACTATTTAACTACCTGCAAAAATTAAGGTGATGGTTTTATGATATATTTGCGACATGATTCAGAATAGAAGAAACATATTATTTATTTCTATACTAATTACTGTCATTATCACCGGTTATGGCATAAATTCACAATTGGAAAAAGTACCATTGGCAATTGAATTATCATCAGAAACCGATTCTACTTCCGGCGATATTAAATCCGATTCTGATGCACATGAAGATGAAAACTCAAATCATTTATCTCAATTCATCTGCATAACTGAAAATTTATCATCCTCTTTCACTATCCAAAATCCTTCATTTTTAAAATTCCATTCTTACTCTGTTTGGCAACCGCCAAAGAATTGTTAACAATCCTGTTTTTCTTTCTCCAGAATAACACCAGGATATTTCATATTAATGATATTGAATTGTTTACACCAGTTTAGTATTCGTTTTATAGTATTAAAATTCAATTTAAAATCAATTGGAATTACACGTTTTTAACAAACAACAATAAGATATTATGATTGTAAGAAATTCAACAAAACGACTGGAATTAATTAACCGATATTACAAGATTTCCAGGTTTTACCCTTTTTTAAAAGATGTTGCAATAAAAGGAGCAGTCTCCACCATTATATTTGTTTTAATTGTGTTGGGACTTGAACTTTTTGTAATCGACATAAATACCTTTCTTAACAAATTGGTAACAACATATTCGCCTCAAATCATCTTTTCATTTTTCCTGATTTCAGAAACCATCATGGGATTAATACCTCCTGAAATGTTTATTGCATGGGCTTCAAAATCAGTAACTCCATGGTTTTTTCTTTTTATTTTGGCAACCATGTCTTATGTTGGTGGGATAATTTCGTATTTCATTGGAAACCGGATTTTTTTAATTCCGTCGGTTAAAAACCACATTGAAAACAAAATTGCAAAGCATATTACAAATTTGCGAAAATGGGGCGGCTTTTTTGTGTTTGTGGGAGCAATGTTGCCCATTCCACATTCGCTGGTAAGTTTAGCATCGGGACTGATTAAGTATAATTTCAGAAGCTATTTGTTGTGGGCGCTTTTCAGGTATGCGCGATTTGCAATTTATGCCGCCGTTATATTTCAAATTTTTTAATCGATATAAAATACACTTAATCAAATTTTGAAAATATGATTGCAGATTTTTATTTATGGACTGGCTTTTTAGTATTTGTAATTATAATGCTGGCATTGGACCTGGGAGTTTTTCATCGAAAATCGCACGAGGTAAAAATCAGGGAAGCACTTATTTGGAGTGCCGTCTGGATTTCGCTGGCTCTTATATTCAATTATGGCATTTTCATCTTTATGGGCAGAGAAAAAGCCATCGAATTTCTTACGGGTTATGTAATTGAAAAATCGTTAAGCATCGATAACCTTTTTGTGTTTATTATGGTTTTTACCTATTTTAATGTTGATACCAAATACCAGCACAAAATACTTTTCTGGGGAATTTTAGGGGCACTCGTAATGCGGGCGATTTTCATTTTTGCAGGAGTTGCACTTATCAGCATGTTTCACTGGATTATTTATGTTTTCGGTGGATTCCTGATTTTTACCGGAATAAAAATGTTGTTTCATAAAGACGAAAAGCTCAATCCAAATAAAAATCCATTAGTCATCATATTCAAAAAGTTCTTTCCGGTTACAGAAGAGATGCATGGAAGTAAGTTTTTTGTAAAAATTAATGCCAGAACTGTAGCCACACCCCTTTTTATTGTGTTGTTGGTGATAGAATTTACCGATTTGATTTTTGCAGTTGATTCAATACCTGCTATTCTGGCAATATCCAACGACACATTTATCATCTTCACATCGAATGTTTTTGCAATTTTAGGATTACGGGCGTTATATTTTGCATTGGCCGGAATCACTAAATATTTTTATTACCTGAAATACGGATTATCAGCCATACTTGTTTTTGTGGGAATAAAAATGATTATAGCAGAGTTTTATAAAATCCCTATAGTTTATTCACTTTTAAGCATTTTAGGAATACTTGTAATTTCAATTGTATTTTCAATTGTATTCCCAAAAAAAGATAACCAATAAACAGTATCAACTTTAAATTTAATTATTATGAACTGTCCAATTTGTAATGTACCACTTGCAAAGTCAGAAAAACAGGGTGTTGAAATTGACTATTGTCCTCAGTGTCGCGGAATATGGCTTGACAGGGGAGAATTAAATAAAATTATTGAACTGGTTGCATCTGGCGTTCAGGATGAGTTTCATTCGCCTCGAAATACATTTACCAGCATTCAACAGACTGATTCTTCCCAAATCCATAATAAGAAAAACTGGTTGAATGAAATGTTCGATTAATAATTCCAACTAATTCTTAATTGTATTGTATTCATACCGGATTAATTGTGCAAAAAGTAAAAATTATTGCACATTTTAGTCCGGTATTTTTGTCTTTTTTAAAGTTAAAAACTGGTTTAAAGTGGCTGTCAAATTTTACAAGCAGTATTTATGAATCTGCTTTCAATAATTCATGTGTACGTATTTAAAGGATAGTTTTCAGGTTACCGAAGGGTTACTTTTGGAAAAAAGAAAAATGGATTTTTTTACATCAGCGAAATCACCCGGTGACTTCGTGTAAGCAGGTAATTAATAAAGAAGACAATTTACCTATTTTATAGAATTATAAATTTCAACAGCTTCTTCAGCATTTTCTTCCAAAACCCGAATTTCAATCCCCATATTTGTTGGACTACCGGCAAAAATGCCATCGACTGTACTTGTAATTTCATTAACCACCATGTATTTGATACCCGCTTCATCCAGCATTTCTTTAAATAGGTGGTATTTCATATCGAAATTGCTGGTAAAAGTTGCAATGGTAACTGCATTATTCATATTCATTTTTTTACGATTTAAAAAGAAACAGTTTAATTCAATTCATTTTGCGCATTTAAAATTACATATTTTTCAATTCAAACTTATAATAAAAGCTTTACTAAATTGGATGAAAGAAGGAATTCCGTCAGTGGATAAAGGGATTGATTTGGAAACGATCTGGAAGACTTTTGCAGCTTTATTTTCATGATACTTTGGGTATTATATTTGTAACAGAAAAGCTATTTTGAAACTTTCTTGCTTCCCGTTCAGCTACTAATACCATTTCATAGACAAATTTACCCAATAAAATTTTTAGTGTACAATTCATAGCCAGTTATTGATTTTACCAGGTCAGGAGTTAGTTGGTTTACCATTTGGGTAATTTTGTCTTGCAGTGCCTTGGTTGATTCGAA
>JBGSRA010000168.1:0-191858 GCA_041737765.1 Draconibacterium sp.
CACTTCGGAATCCTTGTACCAACTGTGCCGGATGCATGGTTGGTTGTCGTGAAAATGCAAAAAATACGCTCAATAAAAATTATCTCTGGTTTGCGGAAAAGAAAGGCGTTGAAATTCTTTCGGAGACCAATGTCTGGAAAATTGAATTTCTTAATGGAGAATACCTCGTTCACACAAAAAAAACCGCTGGAATTCTTCCCAAAAAAAACCAGGTTTTCAGGGCTAAAGGACTGGTTGTTTCGGGAGGTGTTTTAGGAACTGTAAAGTTACTTTTAAACCAGAAATACATTTACAAAACCCTGCCCGAATTGTCGGATCAACTTGGGAAATTGGTACGCACCAACTCCGAAACGCTTTGTACAGCAACACTCTCAGACCAAAAACTAAACAACAGCATTGCAATTAGTTCAATTTTTAATCCCGACAAAAATACCTCCATCGAAATTGTGAAATATCCCAACAAATCGAATCTGATGCGTACTTTACTCACCATTGCAACCGATAAGAAAGGATCAAACAGTTTGCGGATTTATCATTTTCTTGCGAAAGTAATCAGGCATCCTGTACTTTTTTTCAGGATGTTATTTAATTCGCACTGGTCAGAAAACACAGTTATTTTTCTGGTGATGCAAACTGTGGATACCAGTATGCAGTTTGTTTTGAAAAAATGGCCATTCAGAAAAAAACTCACCTTAAAAAACAACTTTAACGAAAAGGTACAGGCATACCTCCCGGTTGGACAGGACATCATGCACAGGTATGCTGAAAAAGCCAACGCCCAACCACAAAACTCAACTGCTGAAATTCTGATGAATGTACCATCCACCGCGCATATTTTAGGTGGCGTTCCAATGGGATTAACCAGCGAAACCGGGGTTGTTGACCCACATTTTAATGTTCATGGATACCCAAATATGTATGTACTTGATGGTTCTGTAGTTCAGGGAAATTTAGGTGTAAATCCAAGTTTTACGATAACCGCACTGGCGGAATATGCGATGAGTAAAATTTCGAAAAAAGGGTGATGCGAATTCAGATTCGCAACTTTAATATTGAACGAATTGGAGTCGGTTAAACCAATTTTAATAAACTTCATCATGATTTCCCAAATCGACAAAGACTGCCTTTTTAGGTTTGTCGTTTGTGAAAAAAAATACTACACGGAGGTCGTAATCGATTGAGAAGCTCCACAAACCTTTCAATTTACCTGACAATTTATGTGTTTTTAGTTTTGAATCAAACGGATCGTTTATAAACAATTCCAATCTAATCCAGAACTCCTTTTCAGTTTCCTTTGATATGACTCTTTTCCTATATGCTTTTTTAAATGAATCGTTAAATGAAACCTCCATCAAAGCATATTTTTAAGTTCGTCCAATTTCGATGAGAATTTAAGCTTACCTGCTTTATATTCTTCCTTTGCTTTTTTAAAATTAGTCACTATTTCATTTCTTCTTTCATCTGAAATATTATGCTCCAATAGATTTTTCAATTCTAACTTTTCATCGAGGGGCAAACTGTACATTTTTTCAACTACATCATTAAACTTGTACGCCAATGTTCCCATAACACTATTTTTTTACAAATATAGTTTTTTTTCATGCCAACTATTATAGAATGAAAGAAACAGTAAATGCCTAAATTTCAGGAGAAAAGTTGTTACAGATTCCAACCTGTATTAGTTCATCAGCGGTTCGGAACTCAATATTAATTGGGTCGCTACACTAAGAAACCAACTTGTAAATCTGATTATTTATTCAGAAATTGAACAAAAAACAAAAAAAACAATGAATCTAATTCGTTTTATCCGAAACAATAATTATATCCCACTGACAATTTTTGCAGTATCCATGGGATTTCTGGAAGCAATTGTAGTAGTTTATGTAAGGGAACTTTACTACCCGTCCGGATTTCAGTTTCCCTTAAAAGAGTTACCTTCCCGGATAATCGTAATCGAATGGATTCGCGAAATTTCAACCCTCTTAATGCTTGGCTCTGTTGCATGGATTTCCGGAAAGAATTTTTTAAAGCGATTGTCTGTTTTCCTTTTCATTTTTGGTATTTGGGATATTATCTATTATGTCGGGTTGAAAATATTTCTCGACTGGCCCGAATCACTGCTTACCTGGGATATTTTGTTCCTGATACCAATTACCTGGGTAAGTCCTGTATTGGCGCCGGTTCTTTGCTCTTTGTTAATGATAATTATGGCTTTGATATTAGATTTTCATTTGTTCTATAACAACCTGAAGAAACTTAAAAAAACAGAGTTTGCACTGTTAATCACAGGGGCAGCAATTATTTACTTTACGTTCACTGTGGATTTTGGAATGATGCTGATTAAAGGGAATTTTCTGAAACAATATTTCACATTGTCCGAAAACAGTGAATTTTTAGCATTACTTACTTCATGGGAACCAACACATTTTAACTGGACGCTATTTGCCATTGGTTTCGCCATAATTTGTACAGCAATTTGGCTGGTTATTAAAAGAAGCAAAGACAATTAGTTGCTTTTAAATACTTTGAATGCGCTAAAAACCGTTGAGAGTTTGCCATTTGCCTACTGCCTACTTCTGACTTCCATCATCGGTAATCCATCTTCCCTCTTCTTTCTTTTTTTCTATCTTTAACCGATTCTTTCTTTTAACAAACCAAAATATGATAGCCATTTTTATTGCCTACATCGCTGTACTGATTGGAATTGTAGTTTATTCTGCACGTCGCTCAAAAACCAACAAAGATTATATTCTCGGAGGTAACAAAATTTCAGGTTTTTCTCTGGCTTTGTCAGAACGTGCCACAGGCGAATCAGCATGGTTACTTTTAGGATTGACCGGACTTGCCTACTCTGAAGGAATGGCGGCCATTTGGGTTGCAATCGGTTGTGTTTCCGGAATATTGGTTTTATGGATTTTTCTGGCTGAACCATTGCAAAAACTTACTTCCCAAACCGGCGCATTAACAGTTCCGGCACTGTTTTCAAAAAAATTTACAGGAACCAGCCGCAGTTTTGGAATTCTGTCTTCAGTAATTATCATTTTCTTTTTCATTCTTTATATCGCCGCTCAGTTTAGTGGCTCAGGGAAAATATTCAACGATACTTTTAAAATCGACCCGTTTTGGGGAATGGTGATTGGTTCTGGCCTGGTAACCATTTACACTGTACTTGGTGGATTTATAACTGTCGTCGCAACCGATGTTTTCCAGGCTGTTTTAATGGTTTTTACCTGTGTTGTATTACCAATAATTGCTCTATTTATTGCTGCATCCTATAACATAAATATTTCTGAAACAATAGTCCAGGCAAGTTACACTGTGCAGTTAAATACAGATTCGGTAAAACAGGCTACCGGAGGATTAATGATTTTGAATGGATTAAGTTGGGCTTTTGGTTACACCGGGCAGCCGCAGTTACTGGTGCGGATGATGGCCATGCGAAGTAAGGAGGAAACCCGCCAAAGTCGGTGGGTAGCAATTTTATGGACTTTGCTCGCCTATATCGGAGCATTTATGATTGGAATTATTGGTTACAAATTGGTTCAGGCTGGTGCTTTAGGCGATGCAGCCGCTGTTGTTGCCGGCGATGCAGAAAAAATTATGCCGATGATGGTTGTAACGCTAGTTAATCCAATTCTGGCAGGAATCCTGCTTTCTGGTGCTGTTTCAGCTATGATGTCAACTGCTTCTTCTCAATTAATGGTTGTTTCGTCGTCGATGACAGAAGATTTTTATTTGCACATCGCAAAAAAGAAAATCAGGGAAAAACGACTTTTGTTATTGAATAAGTTACTTACATTGGCAGTTGGCGTGGTTGGATTCCTACTGGCCATAACAATGGAAGATACCGTTTACGGACTGGTTTCGTACGCGTGGAGTGGAATTGGCGCTTCATTTGGCCCAGCTATTGTTTTGCTTATATTCTGGAAGCGGCTTTCGCGGGCCGGTGTTTTTGCCAGTTTAATCACCGGAACTGTTTCAGCAGTAGTATGGAAAACCTGGCTGCTTGAACCCACCGGAATCTCAGAACGCTTAGCCAGTTATTTGCTGGCTTTTGCGATGGCAGTTTTGTTTAGTTTGATGTTTCCCGAGAAGAACAATTAAAATTCCAAAATACAATAACCAAATCTCAAAGAAATACCAATATCTGAAATCCTAAAATCCAAACATTGAAAGATCTGTTTAGTAAATTTGCTTATTGGAATTTGAGATTTATTTGTTTTTTGTCATTTGAGATTTGAGATTTCAACAACGATTATTATTTTTCAAAAACCATTTCCCCCAATTCGTGTTTTTCAAACTGGTTACTTTCGAGTTTTGGCGTTGAACCACCCTTGTAAATATAAATGGCTGCTTTCTGGATTTTTGCTGAATTTTTAAAGATGTTATTCTTTAAAACCAAATCTTTGGCAGGTGAATTAACCGAAAAACCATTACCAGTATTATTTTCAATTGTATTCGACTCAAAAGTATTTCTGTGTGGTGCGTTTGGTTCGCGTTCACCACGAAGATTTACACCATCACTTTTGTTATTGTAAATATGATTTAGTTTAAAAATCACATCGGTATCTTTGTGCCCTGTGCAAATTCCAAAGCGACCGTTATCATGTATTTTATTGTTCGAAACCTGGCTTTGATAAACGCGCCAACAGATAAAGAGCCCGTCGCGATCGTTGTGATGGATGTTATTGCTTTCAATTGCCGAAAATGGTGAACCAGTTCCGGGATGCAATCCGGTATTGCCACTTCCCGAAATTTCGCTGTTTTTTATGGTAACATTTTCAGTAATCTGCCAGCTAATTCCTTCGCCATTAAAATCTTTAACATGAACATTATCAACAGTAACCTTTTTTGACCGCAAAATCAGGATTCCGGCGCTGTTACAACCATCTGCAAAGAAATTTTCCTTGCGGTTTCCATCGGCAACAAGATTGTAAATCAATACATTCTCAACATCCAACGCTTCAATTACAGATGATGCATTTGAAATCAGACCGTTTTTATCGGCCCGGTAATCGCGGATTAAACCTTTATCGATATAAATAATATTGTCAGCAATATCCGTTACATAAGCTGCAGAAACATTCCAGCAACCGCTGTTTTCTTCATCGGTTACCTGAATTTTCATTCCGATTTCAAATCCATCCGCGTTCTCTACTGTTAGTTTGATTTCTCCAAAATCGGCATCAACAATGTATTTGGTTTGAACTCCAGCTCCCCTTTTCAGAATGGTTTCTTTTCCTGCACCAATCAGTTTTACATTCGATTTCATACGAACCGGTGCTTTGATTTCATAAACTCCGGCACTTAGTTTTACAATTCCACCGGTTTTTGCAACAGCATCGATGGCAAACTGTATCGCCTGGTTGGTAAATCCCGAAATTTGCGCATTCGGACCACCAACAGTAATAACTTGCTCTGCTATTTTGGGCGAAACCAGCGCATCGGCTGCTTTTTCAGATACCTGAGCGTTCAACATAAAAGTAAGGGAGAGTAATAAAACCAAAACAATTGCTTTCATAATTTTAAGATTGAATTTGCTCAAATTTAACTGTTCAAATGAATAATTCAACGTCATCGCATTTAAAACTTTAATAAAACCAAAATCCCCGAATATGTTTTATCACTTAAATATTATCTTCGCCCTTCTGAAAAAAATTACAAATGATTTTTGTGAATAAAACAATTTGGATAACAGGCGCTTCCTCAGGAATTGGCAAAGCTGTTGCACTCGAACTTTCAAAGGAAAAAACAAACCTCATTCTTTCTGATATAAATGAATCGGGATTGGTTGAAGTTGCTGAATCCTGCAAAAAAAACGGAAGTACTGCTTTAATAATTCCTATTGATTTAAGCAACGAAAAATCGGTTGAAACGGCAGCCCAAAAGGTTTTGGATAAAAAACTAAAAATCGATTGTTTGTATCAGTTTGCCGGAATCAGCCAACGTTCGCTGGTTAGTGAAACTCCCATGTTTGTTGATCGAAAAATTTTCGAAATCAATTTTTTTGGCGCAATCGCACTTACCAAGGCAGTTTTACCCGGAATGATTAAAAACGGAGGCGGGCAAATTGCCGTAACATCGAGCCTTGTTGGTAAATTCGGATTTCCTTACCGTTCATCCTATTCAGCTACAAAACACGCACTTCATGGATTTTTTGAAAGTTTACGGGCAGAAAACAAACAAAACAACATTCAGGTTTCCATTTTTATTCCAGGCCGGGTTAAAACCAATATTTCGATAAATGCCATTACAAAAGACGGCACATCACACGGTAAAATGGATGCCGGACAAGACTCTGGTATAACTCCGGAAAAAGCCGCAAAAATTATTTGCAGTGGTTTAAAAAAGAATAAAAAAGAAATTTTAGTTGGTGGAAAGGAACTAATTATGGTTCATATTCGTAGATTTTTACCGCGGTTATATTATTTTTTATCGTCGAGAATTAAGGATTGATTTATTGTAGAGACGCATTGCCATGCGTCTCTACAATAGAATTTAAGGTTTAAAGTAAAGATATGAGTGCAAAGATCAATGGAATCCAGCAATTGGGTGTTGGAGTTGAAAATGTAGCAGAAGCCTGGAAATGGTACCGCGAACATTTTTCGATGGATATCAGGATGTTTGAAGAAGAAGCAACTGCCGAATTAATGCTGGCCCACACAGAAGGTAAAACAAGAACCCGGCACGCTGTTTTAGCGCTTAATATGCAGGGTGGCGGCGGTTTCGAAATTTGGCAACACACGGGTAAAAAACCTGAACCTTGTCCGTTTGAAATTCAACTTGGCGATTTGGGAATTAATATCGGAAAAATAAAAACGATGAATGCGGCAGCTGCATATTCAAAATTCACCAATTCAGGTTTAAACCTTCTCGGTTCAATACACAAGGATCCCATTGAAAATGAGCATTTCTACATGAAAGACATTTACGGAAACATGTGGGAAGTTAAAAATCAAAAACATATTTTCAGGAAAAAAGAAAAATCGGTTAGCGGAGGAATTTACGGTGCAGTAATCGGTGTAAAAAATATGGAAGAAAGCCTGAAAATTTACCAGGAGATTTTACAATACGATAAAATTGTTTACGACAAAACCGGAATTTTCGAAGATTTTAAAGGGATTCCAGGAGGTGACCATAAATTTCGTCGCGTTTTACTTAAACATTCCGATATTAAAAGTGGTGCTTTCAGTCCGTTTTTTGGCCAGTCAGTAATTGAACTTGTGCAAGTTCTCGACCGCGAACCACAGGATATTTACAAAGGACGAATTTGGGGCGATCCGGGATTCATTCATCTTTGTTTTGATATTAATGGTATTGATATTTTTCGAGAAAAGGTTAAAGAAATGGGATTTCCGTTTACCGTTGACAGCGCTCACGCCATGGAAACCTTTGATATGGGCGAAGCAGCGGGAAGTTTTGCATATATTCAGGCTCCCGAGGGAACACTAATCGAATTTGTTGAAACACACAAGATTCCATTACTCAAAAAAATTGGCTGGTACATCGACCTCAGAAAACGCGGAAATCATCCACTCCCCAACTGGATGCTGAATATGTTCAGATTTATGAGGGTGAAGTGATAAATACCAAATATCAAAAAAAACAAAAAACAACCAAATCCGTTCTGAAAAGTTTAGTACATTGAAAATTAGAATTTTGGAATATGTTTGAAATTTGATTATTGTTTTTTGGAATTTTTCATCATTTTCTGGTCATGCCAAAAAATTTACAATTCCAACAAAATGGCAAACTTCCAAAAAAATTATCCTTTCTTATTTCACTGAAAACTTATAAATAGTAGTTGAATTAAAGGTTTCGCCAGGCTTTACCAAGGTTGACGGAAAACCAGGCTGATTCGGACTGTCAGGAAAATGCTGGGTTTCCAGACAAAAACCGGTTCTTTTGGTGTAGGCAACTCCCGCTTTTCCAATTTCTCTTCCTCCCAAATGATTTCCGGTGTATAGCTGAACACCCGGTTCTGTGGTAAAAACTTCCATGTAACGGCCACTTTCGGGTTCGTAAACACTTGCGGCAAAAGCAAGTTCGTTTTCGGCTTTGTTAATTACATAATTAAAATCGTAACCCGAGCCATAAATCAACTGCTGATTCTTCGAATCAATGCGTTCGCCCATGGTATGCGGAGCTGTAAAATCAAGCTCTGTTCCGCGAATATCGGTTATTTCTCCGGTTGGAAGCATTTGAGCGTTTACGGGAGTTGATTTATCGGCATGAATTATCAGAACATGATTGAGAATATCGCCATTTCCTTCGCCACGCAAATTAAAATAACTGTGGTTTGTTAAATTAATATGACAGGCTTTATCGGTGGTCAGTTCATAATCGATTTTTAATTCGTTATCGTTTGTGAGCGTGTAAGTTACTTTTACCTTTTTATTTCCCGGGAAACCAAATTCTCCGTCAGCGCTTTTCAAGGTAAAAACAGTCACATTTCCGTCTTTCTGAAAATCCCAGACTTTTCGGTACCAGCTATTTTGACCTGAGTGCAAACAATTTTTCCCATTATTTGCCGGAAATTTATAAATTACACTGTCGATGGTAAATTGCGCACCGGCAATACGGTTAGCAAATGGCCCCACAACTGCACCATGACTTGCACCATATTGCTGATATTCGTCAATCGATTTAAAACCAAGCATTACATCGGCAAAATCTCCATTTTTACCCGGAGCGTAAACCGAAACTATTTTTGCACCGTAATTGGTAAGTGTAATTACCATTCCGTTGTCATTTTCCATGGTAAACAAACGGGTTGGTTTTCCATCGATCAACGATTCAAAATCAGATTTTTGATAAGTCATTTTAATTTCTTTTTTTTGGGTTGATGCACATGCAGTAAAAGCAGCAATCAATAAAACCAGGTTAATGTATTTCATTTTCATTTTGAATATTAAATTGCGATAAAAATACAAAATGGTTTGATAAACAAATACCGAATTTTAAATGAATCCGCTTTAACAATAATTGAACATAGACAAAATTGGTACAACATTTTTTTCAACCACTGATTTCTCAGATTAACACAGATTAAAACTCAGAATCTTAAAATCTGTGTAAATCAGTGTTATTTGTGGTTAATTATTTAAATCATGTTTTTTTCAGTTCATATTTCTTTTATTTGTTTCGAGTTAAAATATTTATGGAATCAATTAGGGAATTATATAGATTTGGGCACGGGCCATCGAGCAGCCACACCATGGGACCGAGAAAAGCATCGGAGCGGTTTTTAAACAAAAACAAAAATGCCAACCATTTTGAGGTGATTCTTTATGGAAGTCTTGCTGCAACCGGACTGGGGCATTTAACAGATCTGGCAATCAAGGACATTTTTAAAGATTTTCAATGTAAGATTGTGTGGGAACCAAAAATATTCCTGCCGAAACACCCAAATGCTTTAAAATTCAGCGCGTTAGATTCAAACAATTCTGTTTTAGACGAATGGACTGCTTACAGTGTAGGTGGTGGAACAATCATTGATGATGAAACTGAAACAGAAACAGTTCAGATTTATCCGCATAAAAATCTGCAGGAAATTATGAACTGGTGCAATCAGAATGGCAAACAATACTGGGAATACGTTGAAGAATTTGAAGGAAAAGAAATATGGGACTTTCTCGAAGAAGTTTGGCAAGTGATGCAGGAAAGCATTCAGCGGGGATTGAGCCGCGATGGTGTTTTACCGGGAATTTTGAAATTACCCCGAAAAGCACAGTCGTTTTATTTAAAAGGGAAAAATTATGCTACCCCATTTAAACGACGTTCGCAATTATTTTCATACGCACTGGCGGTTTCAGAAGAAAACGCTTCGGGCGGAAAAATAGTAGCAGCTCCAACCTGTGGTGCCTGCGGTGTAATTCCTGCTGTTCTCGAACACTCAAGAAAAGTATATAAATCGGATAAAACTTCAATTCTTCGGGCGCTGGCAACAGCCGGGCTAATCGGAAATCTGATAAAACGAAATGCTTCCATATCAGGTGCAGAAGTGGGTTGCCAGGGAGAAGTGGGAACAGCCTGTGCGATGGCATCGGGAGCCGCTACCCAGCTGATGGGCGGTACTATTTACCAAATTGAATATTCTGCAGAAATGGGATTGGAGCATCATTTGGGATTAACCTGCGATCCGGTGGCCGGGCTGGTACAGATTCCGTGTATCGAACGTAATGCTTTTGCCGCTGAAAGGGCTGTGGCTCACAATACTTTTGCTTTAATTTCTGACGGAAGACACCGAATCAGTTTCGACGAAGTGGTTGAAACCATGTACAAAACCGGAATCGATTTGCAAAGCCAGTACCGCGAAACCTCGCAGGGCGGACTGGCTAAACTGGATGCAATGCCAAAGCACTAATTTGCAATTTTCAATGTAGCTGGCATTTTATCAAGGGGCAAATTAATCTCAACAAAATCTCCCTCATTCCATTTTCTGGTAATCTGGCAATAATTGCCGGGGTTTGCTACATATTTAACCCCTTTTTCAACAACTGTGGCGCCTTCAGCCCATTCTGGAACTCGAATGAATAATTCGATATAACGTTTGGTTTCCATTTTGAATTTGAGTTGAATTTTTCCGGACTCATTTAAATTCGTTTCCTGGGTAATTTCAACTGCTCCTTTCAAAGTATGAATGTATTTTATTGTGGCATTTACAAAAAGGTTTACATAAATGTGATCCACGTCTTTTGTAAATATCCAGGGAATTAAAAGCTTTTCAATATTTTGTAAATCATCACCAGAATACAACATAGAACTCTGATTAATAACATTCTCAAGTTCCTGTGCATACATTTCTTTACCTGTAATTTCCAACAGAAAACCGGTTATTTCAATCCAGCCGGAAACACTTTCGAAATTGAAATTTTTTGTTTCAGCATTCAGATTATTCCATAAATTTTCAAGTTGCATTAAATCAAACTGCTCATTCCTGTTCACATAAAATTGTTTGTAGGTCAGCAACTCATTCAATTCTTTTCCAAAATCATTTTTTTGAACTGAATTCATTATAACAGAAGAAGAGGGGAAAAAAGTCTGATTCAAAAAAATATTTTCAGAATCCACCTTCTCTGATTTTTGAACTGGAAATTTGTCGCTTTTAGTACACGAAAAAAATACAAAAAGCAGGGCAGTACAAAAAGCAACTGGTTTTATCGACATATCTTGAATATTAATTCTGTAAGAATAACAGAATTCGGTTTATTGAGTTCATATTATGCATTCAAAACTTATTAAAAACTGCTTGACAGGTTTTAATATTATCGTAACTTTTTGATTAACTGCTATTTTTTGCAAATAATTTATTCCATATATTTGTCGGGTAAAATCGTAAAAATGATTCCGATGAAAATCTCAGATATTGAAATCACTGTAAAATCACTACCCTTTTAAGGTAGCAGAAGAGTTAATTGTCGGATTTTATTCATTTCTTTCCAAAAAAACAGATTTAAAATGACAAACAAAAAAATAATTGTTTTGTCTTTGGCCAAACTTAAAAATCTAAATTTCAAAGAGATTTGGCTGGATATAAAAGAAGCCATCGCCGGTTCTGAGCGCGATTTTACAAATACAAACCTGGGCCGTGCCATTTTTATTCTGGCTGTACCAATGGTTTTGGAAATGGTCATGGAATCGGTTTTTGCCGTTGTCGATATTTTCTTTGTTTCGAAATTAGGTCCCGATGCAGTGGCTACAGTTGGTTTAACCGAATCGGTAATGACTGTGGTTTATGCTATTGGAATGGGATTAAGTATGGCCACAACGGCACTCGTTTCAAGGCGAATTGGCGAAAAGAAGAAAAAAGAAGCGGGTGTTGTTGCTTTTCAGGCAATTCTGTTGGGAGTGTTCGTTTCATTATTTATTGCTGTTCCCGGAGTAATTTTTGCCAAAGATTTTTTGTTAATCATGGGCGCAACCGAAAAAATGGCCGAAGAAGGATATTTGTATCCGGCAGTTATGTTTGGCAGTAACGTGGTTGTAATGTTACTTTTCATTATTAACGCTGTATTCCGCAGTTCGGGCGATGCAGCAATTTCGATGCGGGTAATGTGGTTTGCCAATATTATAAATATCATTCTCGACCCGTTGCTCATTTTTGGAATCGGTCCATTTCCTGAACTTGGAATTATGGGTGCTGCAGTTGCTACTTCAATTGGAAGAGGAATGGCAGTGCTTTACCAGTTTTACCTTTTGTTCAGGGGAAACCATAGAATTAAATTATATTTCGACAGCCTGAAAATTAAGTTTGACGTTATGTGGCAAATTCTTAAAATTTCGGGCGGAGGAATTTTACAAAATCTGGTTGCAACTTCGAGTTGGATTTTTCTGGTTAGGATTATTGCCGTATCAGGTCCTGAAGCACTTGCGGGATATACCATTGCCATCAGAATAATTATTTTTATGCTTTTACCAGCCTGGGGATTGAGCAATGCAGCAGCAACACTCGTCGGCCAAAATCTTGGGGCAAAAAAACCTGATAGGGCCGAAAAAGCAGTTTGGGTTACCGGTTATGTAAATATGGCATTTATGGGAACCATGGGATTGGCGCTTTTTGTTTTCCCCGGGTTTTGGATTCGGCTGTTTATTGCCGATCCTGTTGTTATTGAAAACGGAATTCTTGCACTGCGAATTATAAGCATCGGATTTTTGTTTTATGCCCTTGGAATGGTTATGATGCAGGGTTTTAACGGAAGTGGTGACACCACTACCCCAACTAAAATAAATCTGGTGAGTTTCTGGTTATTCGAAATCCCGCTTGCATGGTTTCTGGCTATCGTTTTAAATATGGGCCTAACCGGTGCAAGTATTGCCATTGTTATCGCCGAATCGTTTCTGGCATTATCAGCGCTGTACCTGTTCCGAAAAGGAAAATGGAAGTTGAGGGAGGTTTAGACGAGTTCAGCGTTTCGGGTTTAATGTTCAATGTAGAGACGCACTGCCGTGCGTATGAACCCATGAAATAATAACGATTCTGCATCTTTATCAGGAATTGATAATCAGTGATTAATAGATTGATAAAAAATTGATATAATATTCTTCCAATTCGTTTAAAATAATAATTTTTGAAGTTTCGTAAAACAGAATTCAATATTGAAATGAAATCATATAAAACAGTAAATGAATATATTCTAAACGCTGAAAACGGGAAAGAAATTCTGATTGTTCTGCGCGAAATTCTGCTCACCACTGAGCTTCAGGAAACTGTTAAATGGGGCGGTCCGGTTTATACAATTAATGATAAGAATGTTGTGGGAATTGGTTCGTTTAAATCGTATACCGGACTTTGGTTTTATCAGGGGTTATTTTTAAAGGACGAAGCCGGGGTTTTAATAAATGCAACCGAAGGTGTAACAAAAGCACTACGCCAGTGGCGTTTTACATCGGTTGATGAAATCGACGATCAATTGGTTATAAAGTATGTAAATGAAGCCATTCAGAACCAAAAAGAGGGTAAAGAAATGAAACCCGATCGGTTTCAGCCAGTTATTGTTCCTGATGAATTAAATCAGGTACTAAAAGAAGACAGCGAACTTGAAAATTGTTTTAACCGGTTAACAATTGGTAAACAACGCGAATTTACCGAATTCATATCTTCTGCAAAACTAACTGAAACCCGGATGGCACGCGTTCAGAAAGTTATTCCAATGATTCTCGAAAACATCGGCTTAAACGATAGGTACCGTAAATAATAGAATTATGCTTTCAACTTCAAAATTGATATCGAAATGAAAATAAAACTAGTGTTATTTCTGACTTTAACATTTTTCATACTTACCACCAAATCGCAGGTTTCCGGAACGCTTGATTTTAACGAGAAGAAGGCTGAATATTTATACCATTTTGCCTACGAGTGTATCGATCAGGAGTACCCAAACAAATTAAACGGGGTTTTGGGAGATGATTCGTACCTTGCTCCTCCACGCGATCTTCACCCCGCTTTTTATGGTTGTTTCGACTGGCATTCTTCGGTTCACGGGCACTGGACATTGGTTACTATTTTACGCGAATTCCCCGATTTTAAATACCGTGATGAAATTCTTACCAAACTCAAAAAGAATATTACTTCTGAGAATATTCAGAAAGAAATTGAATATTTTAATGATAAAAACAACAAAGACTACGAGCGAACTTACGGCTGGGCATGGCTTATAAAGCTGGATGAAGCATTACTGGAATGGAATTCACCGGACGCACAGATTTTGCACAAAAATCTTACTCCACTTGTTGAATTGCTATCCACTAAGTTTGTAGAATTCCTCGACAAGTTGAACTACCCAATCCGTGTTGGAGAACACAGTAACATTGCTTTTGGGATGTCGTTTGCGTTTGATTATGCCAGGAAATATGACACCAATCTTGCTTCAAAAATCGAAGAAAAAGCAAAGCAGTATTTTATGAACGACTGCGATTGTCCATTAACATGGGAACCCGGTGGTACCGATTTTCTTTCGCCATGTTTGCAGGAAGCATTGCTGATGCAAAAAGTGCTTTCTGAAAAAGAGTTCAGAAAATGGTTAAAAGATTTTATGCCGGTTTTTGAGAAAAATCCTGCAAAATTCCTTGAACCTGCAGTTGTATCCGATCGCAGCGACGGAAAACTGGCACATTTGGATGGACTGAATTTCAGTCGGGCATGGTGTCTGTTTGAAATGGGAAATGCGATGAAAAATCAGAAAATGATTGATTTGGGCATTGAACACTTTAATTATAGTTACGAAAAAATGGACTCGGGAGAATATGCCGGCGCACACTGGCTGGCATCGTTTGCGCTTTATGCATTAATTAAATCTGAAGCTTCAAAAACCAAATAACAAAACTCTAATAAAACTCAATTTTCAATATTAAAATGTTCAAAACCTAAAACGTATTTTAGTACTTGAGATTTGAAGTAATGTGATTTGATATTTATATATTTTTTGATTTTAACGATTTGAAAATTAATTGATTTTTGGAGCTTGTGATTTTGAATTTATTTGTTATTTGGCATTTGTTATTTGAAATTTATTGTGATTTGCATACATTTTTCATTTCTAATTTTTAATTGAAATATGGATTTACAGATTGAAGGAAAAGTTTTTATGGTAGCCGCTTCCAGTAAGGGTTTGGGATTTGGCATTGCCCGTGAACTGGCAAAAAACGGGGCAATTGTTTGTATTGCCAGTCGGACAAAGACAGAAATTGAAAAAGCCGCCGAAATTTTACGAAAAGAAACAGGCGCCACTGTTCATGCTTCAGTTTTTGATGCTTCGAGCGCTGAATCTATTCAAAACTGGATTACTGAAGTTGAAACAGCCTTTGAAAGAATTGACGGGCTTGTTGTGAATGCCGGCGGTCCACCCCCCGGAAATTTTGATGATTTTACCGATGACGACTGGCAAAAGGCTTTCAATCTCACACTGATGAGTGCAGTCAGGTTAATCAGAGGTGTATTACCTGCAATGCGTGCCGGAGAAGGTGGATCAATTTTAACTATTACTTCCATGTCGGTTAAGGAACCCATCAACCGCTTGTTACTTTCGAATGTCTTTCGTTCGGGAGTAACCAGTCTGGTGAAAAGCCTTTCCAACGAACTGGCCAGAGAAAACATTCGCGTAAATAATTTATTTCCGGGACGAATTGATACTGACCGGGTAAAATCGTTGGATAAAAATATGGCTGAAAAAGCCGGGATTCCGGTTGAAGAAATCAAAATGAAAAATGAAGCAACCATTCCGCTTGGCCGTTATGGAAATATTGAAGAATTTGGAAAAGCCGGTGCTTTTCTGCTTTCACCGGCGGCATCATACATTACCGGAGTTAGTCTGGCTGTCGATGGCGGGATAATGAAAACGGTGTGGTAGAAGAAAGTCGGAAGACCGAGGACCGAAGTCCGGGATTTGGGTGGCGCGGATTCCGATCCGCGCTTTTTTAAACCGGCGAATCGGAATTCGCCGTACTCATTCTCAAAGCAAGGAAAAATGAATAGAATAATCATGAGATACATTTCTTTTTTATATTTCTGTCTGTTTCTATTAATTCAACTCTCAGCACAAAATCATTACACCCGCTTCGAAAGCATTGATGTTCAAAATTATATTTTTGAAATACACTTAAACGATTCTACCAACCGGATTGAAGGGAAAAGCACCATTAAAATTAAGTTGCTTAAACCATCTCAAAAAGTAATCCTCGATTTAGTTGGGAAAAATGATTCGACAAATACAGGAATGGAAGTTTCCAATGTCAGTTTCAATAGCACTCCACTAAAGTTTTCACATCAAAATAATCTGCTCGAAATAGATTTCAACAGAATTTTTGAAACAGGAGAAGCAGTTGAATTTGAAGTAAACTATTCCGGAATTCCGGCTGATGGATTAATCATTTCTAAGAACAAATTTGGTGATCGCACTTTCTTTGGCGACAACTGGCCAGATCGCGCGCAGTACTGGCTGCCAACTGTTGATCATCCGTCGGATAAAGCCGCTGTGGAATTCAAGGTAGTTGCACCAGAGAAATACCAGGTGGTTTCCAATGGTTTTCAGTTGGAAGAATCAAATCTTGAAAACAAAGAAAAGCTGACCGTGTGGAAAGAAAATGTACCGATTTCAACCAAAATTATGGTGATTGGAGTGGCCCGTTTTGCTGTGTTGAATAATGGAAATTTCATCGAAATACCAGTTAGTAGCTGGGTGTTTCCCCAAAACCGCGAAAATGGATTTCTCGATTACTCGGTTGGTGACAAACCCCTAAAATACTTTTCAGAATTGATTGGCCCTTATTCGTATGAAAAACTGGCACACGTTCAATCAAATACTCGTTACGGCGGAATGGAAAATGCCGGGTGTATTTTTTACGCTGAAAATTCTGTTACCGGGAAGAACCGGGCAGAAGGGTTAATCGCTCACGAAACCGCTCACCAGTGGTTTGGAAATTCTGTAACCGAGCAGAACTGGCACCATGTATGGCTCAGCGAAGGTTTTGCCACATATCTTACACACCTTTATAACAAACATTCTTTAGGTGAAGAAACTTTCAGAAAGGGACTTATCAAAGATCGCGAAATGGTAATCCGCTTTGCAAAACGCAAACTGGCGCCTGTGATTGATACAACCATTACCAATTATAATCAGTTACTGAATACCAATTCATACCAAAAAGCAGGCTGGATTTTGCATATGTTGCACGAAAATATGGGTGATTCATTTTTTGTTAGAAGTTTGCAGAAATATTACCGCATTTTTAAAGATTCAACTGTTTTAACCGCTGATTTTCAAAAGGTAGTGGAAACGGTTTCAGGACAAAATCTGGAACATTTCTTTCAACAATGGCTTTATCTACCGGGATTTCCAAAACTAAAAGTTGATTGGAAACAAAAGACAAACAACGCACTGAATTTAAAAATCAGTCAGGTTCAAAAAAATTATCTTTTCGAGTTTCCTCTCGATATTGAGATTTTATTCAGAAGT
Organism: Draconibacterium sp.; assembly: GCA_041737765.1. Classification (GTDB taxonomy): domain Bacteria; phylum Bacteroidota; class Bacteroidia; order Bacteroidales; family Prolixibacteraceae; genus Draconibacterium. The sequence continues at coordinate 17,454 of JBGSRA010000168.1, forward strand.
GGAAACAAAATCACAAAAACCATCGAAATAAAAGATTGGGCAACCGAAATCAAAATTCCACTCAAAGAAAAGGTGGAAGTTGTTCAGTTAGATTCAGAAGTAAAATTATTGTTTGAAGAAATTCAATAAAAAAACCCTGATCCGTCAGTTGATGGACCAGGGTTTTGTATTTCACCTTAAAAAATAATATGCTTTGTTATTTTACTTTATTAACGATTGCTTTGAATGCTTCAGGCTGGTTAAGAGCCAAATCAGCCAACACTTTGCGGTTGATTTCGATAGCGTTCTTTTTTAACAATCCCATGAATTGCGAATACGACATTCCTTCCAAACGTGTTGAAGCGTTAATACGCTGTATCCACAATGCACGGAATAATCTTTTTTTCACTTTCCTGTCGCGGTAAGCATACTGCTGGCCTTTTTCCCAGGTATTTTTTGCAACCGTCCAAACGTTTTTACGGGAACCGAAATAACCTCTTGTTTTTTTCAGTAAATTTTTCCTTCGGGCCCGTGATGCTACATGATTTACACTTCTTGGCATACTTTTACTTTTTTTGATTATTGGCGTCTCCGCTATCGCGGAATACTTTAAAGCACAATCATCTGGTTAATAACTTGTTTTACCTTTTCGCTTTAAAAGGATTTTTTTGTAACCGTCAGTAACGGATTACTTCATTGCTAACAAAAGCTTAACGTTACTCTCATTGGTCTTGTCTAACATTGTCCAATAAGTTAAGTTACGTTTACGTTTTGTACTTTTTTTAGTCAAAATGTGGCTTTTGTAGGCATGTTTCCTTTTAATTTTCCCACTTCCGGTAAGTCTAAAGCGTTTTTTAGCTCCGGAGTTTGTCTTCATTTTTGGCATAATCCTACTTAATTAAAATGTTATCAAAGAACACTATTATTTCTTCTTCGGTGAAATATACATTGTCATTCGCTTGCCCTCGAGTTTTGGCAACTGCTCAACGGCACCACAATCTTCGAGCCCTGTGGCAAGTTTTAAAAGTAAAATTTCGCCCTGTTCCTTAAAGAGAATCGATCTTCCCTTAAAAAATACAAATGCTTTTACTTTGGCTCCTTCTTTCAGAAATTTTTCAGCATGGCGGAGTTTAAAATTAAAGTCGTGCTCATCGGTTTGCGGACCAAACCTGATCTCTTTTACCACAACTTTAACTGTTTTGGCTTTCATCTCTTTTTGTTTCTTCTTTTGCTGATAAAGAAACTTCGAGTAATCAGTAATTTTGCAGACTGGTGGTTCGGCTTTTGGCGAAATTTCAACCAAATCCAATTCCAACTCTTCTGCAAGTTTCAGTGCATCACGTAAAGCAAAAATTCCTGGTTCGGGTATATTATCACCCACCAACCTTACCTGTGGTACTCTGATTTTATGATTTAACCGGTGTTGAGGTTCCAACTCCGCTTTGGGTTGGAAATTTCTTGGACCTCGATTTTTAATAGCTATTTTAAATTCCTCCTATATTAGTTATACAATCCTGAAAGTTGCTCTCTTACTTCTTTTAAAAGAAAATCAGCGAATTCGCTGGTTTTCATTGCACCCTTATCGCCCTCTCCCTGTCTGCGAACCGAAACGGTATCGTTATCGGCTTCATTTTCGCCTACAATCAGCAAATAAGGAATTCGCTTTAATTCGTTGTCGCGTATCTTCCTACCAATCTTTTCATTACGCTCGTCAACGACGGTGCGAATATCGGAATTATTTAGAAAATCAGAAACTTTTTTTGCATAATCGTTATACTTTTCGCTAATCGGTAAAACAACTGCCTGTTCAGGAGTAAGCCACAGCGGGAATTTCCCGGCGGTATGCTCAATCAAAACTGCAACAAATCGCTCCATCGATCCGAATGGTGCACGGTGTATCATGACCGGGCGGTGACGTTGATCGTCGGCTCCAATGTACTCAAGTTTAAAGCGTTCAGGCAAATTGTAATCCACCTGGATGGTTCCCAGCTGCCAGCTTCTGCCCAAAGCATCTTTTATCATGAAATCGAGTTTCGGTCCGTAAAAAGCAGCTTCACCCAATTCGGTAACTGTTTTTAAACCTTTTTCTTCGCAGGCTTCAATAATTGCCAGTTCCGCCTTTTCCCAGTTTTCGGTTGTCCCAATATATTTTTCAGGTTTTTTAGGGTCGCGCAACGAAATTTGAGCCGTCCAGTTATCAAAACTCAATGCTTTGAAAATGATAAAAACAATATCGATTACTTTTTTGAATTCATCTTTCAACTGATCTGGACGGCAGAAAATATGTGCGTCATCCTGTGTAAAGCTTCGTACACGGGTTAATCCGTGTAACTCGCCGCTCATTTCGTAACGGTAAACAGTACCAAATTCTGCCATCCGAACAGGAAGATCTTTGTATGATTTTGGCTTAATCTTGTAAATTTCGCAGTGGTGCGGACAGTTCATCGGTTTTAGCAAATACGATTCTCCCTCAACCGGAGTTGAAATAGGTTGAAATGAATCTTTACCATATTTTTCGTAGTGACCTGATGTTTTGTACAGTTTAACATCACCAATATGTGGAGTCATCACCTGTTCGTAGCCATATTTTTTCTGTACTTTCTTCAGAAAATCTTCGAGTTGCATTCTTAGCTGTGTTCCTTTTGGTAACCACAATGGAAGCCCCTGTCCAACATTTTCAGAGAAGGCAAAAAGATCCATTTCCTTGCCGATTTTGCGGTGGTCGCGTTTTTTGGCTTCTTCGAGCATAATCAGATACTCTTCGAGCATTTTTTGCTTCGGAAAAGTAACCGCATAAACACGGGTAAGCATTTTGTTTTTTTCATTACCGCGCCAGTAGGCACCTGCAATCGATGTAATTTTAATTGCTTTTACATATTCGGTATTTGGCAGGTGCGGCCCGCGGCACAAATCGGTAAAATTGCCTTGATTATAAAGAGTAATTGTCCCATCTTCCAGTTCACTTATCAACTCCAGTTTTAAACCATCATTTTTTTCGGTGAACATTTTCTCAGCATCGGCCTTCGAAATTTCCGAGCGAACAATTGCATTCTTCTGACGTGACAGTTCAAGCATTTTTTGCTCAATTTTCTGCAAATCCTTTTCTGTAAGCGTTTGTCCTTCAGGTAAATCAATATCGTAATAAAAACCAGTATCAACTGTTGGTCCAATTCCAAATTTTGTTCCGGGATAATAAAATTCAATTGCTTCGGCCATAATGTGAGCCGAAGAATGCCAGAAAGTTTCTCTTCCCTCTTTACTTTCCCAGGTATGCAGTTTAACTGAGGCGTTTGTATTTATTGAACGCGACAAATCCCAAACTTCTCCATTTACTGAAATGGAAAGTACTTCTTTTGCAAGGCTGTTTGAAAGCGATTTCGCTATTTCGATTCCATTTACCGGCCCATCAAATTCCCTGACACTGTTATCTGGAAGTTTAATTTGTATCATTTCTTCACTTTTTTAAAAAGATTTGCAAAGATAGTTATTCATTCTACATTACAATAGATAAACGGCAACAGTGCAAAGGATTATTAACAACAAAATAAATTCTTCTGATAAAATCGAAAAACAAATTCAAAAATCATTTAACATTGGGATGTTTCAAAATTTCACATTCATACATAATTATAATTATATCACATTTATTTGCAAAATTATCAATCATCATTTATTTTCATATATAACTGAATATATGATATTTAATTAATTTCAAATTTTTGTTTTGAATTTTACATATCAATCTTTTGTTCATATAATTTTATTTATTACAAAAACTATCTTACCTTTGACCTTGGCCTTAAAACATAAATGATTTAGTACAGAATAAAGAAATTATTAAGGAAAATACTATTTCATTTAAAATTAATTTGGAGGAAAATATTATGAACAGAAAAATTGCAATCCCTGCTGACACAAACGGAATTTTAGATACACATTTTGGCCATTGTCAATTCTTTGATATTTATGAGTCAGTCGATAATCAAATACTAACACATTCAAGATTAGTTCCTCCGCCACATGAACCCGGAGTTTTACCAAAATGGCTTGCTGCAAACGGTGTTTCGGATGTAATTACAGGAGGAATTGGTGAAAGGGCAGTAAAAGTTTTGGAACATTTTAAAGTTAATGTTCATAAGGGAGCACCACAAAAGGAAACAGTTATACTGGCCAACAACTTAATAACTGATACGCTGGTTTTATCAGAAAACAGTTGTAATCATGATGATCATTCTCACGATCATCATCATAACCATCACCATGATCACCACCATAATCATCACCATTCCAATCATTTAACTGATTAGTAAAAGGCAATTAAAAATTACCTTTTTTTAAAAAAAATTCCTTAATTTGATTTGCTATTCAAAAACAGGAACATGAAATTATTCATTTTAACCGAAAATGTTGCCGGAGGAAAATTTCTTGCCGAGCACGGACTTTCCTATCTGATTGAAATTGATGGAGAGAAAGCACTTTTCGATACTGGTCACACCAACGTATTTCTGAAAAATGCAGCATTGCTGGGAATTGATATATGCAATGATGTTGAAAATGTTGTTCTCAGCCACGGGCATTGGGACCACGGCGATGGACTTCAATATTTAAAAAACAAAACACTGATTACACATCCTGCATCGTTTTCAAAACGATTCCGAAAATCGGACCAATCTCCTGTTGGTTTGAGTTTAACGAAGGAAAAATTACTTAAAAAATTCAACATTACAGAATCGCAACGACCTGTGCGAATTACTGAAAACCTTTATTTTCTAGGAGAAATTCCACGTTTAAACGATTTTGAAAGTAAAACAACATCGTTTGAATTTGAAGACGGTTCCGCTGATTTTGTACCCGATGATTCGGCGCTCGCTGCAATTGTAAACAACGAACTTGTTGTAATAACAGGTTGCTCACACTCGGGTATTTGTAATATTTGTGAACATGCAAAAATTGCAACCGGCATTTCAAAAATAAAAGCCGTAATCGGTGGTTTTCACTTAAAGAACCGCGACAGGCAAACGATTGATACCATTGAATATTTTAGGAAAAATGGTGTTGAAAAACTACATCCGTCACACTGTACAGAATTACCTGCATTAACAGCCTTTTACAATGAATTCAAATGTGAACAGGTAAAAACTGGGATGGAATTTAATTTCTAATCATATTACGTACCTCAAGCATTTTCCAATAATCTGATAGCTTTCTTCTTTGAACTTATTTCGAAAAGTCCAAGACCCCTAAATCCCCAGAAGGGGACTTTGAAGAGTTTATTGATTTTCAGCGAGTTACCATTTAGGGGTAAGGGGTAAAGGAGTTGAAAATCAATGAACTCGGACTTGTCGGAGGGAACTAAATCAAAAAATTCAACTCAAAACTCTTTCGCATTAATTTGCCTTTTGAAAAACAATCTCGCTTAAACCGGCAGGATTTTCGTTGTTCTCGTCAACAAAAATGCGGACAGTTAATTTGCCATCATTTACTTTAACCACTTTTTCAGAAGTCCATACAAATTCGCCGGCTTTCAAAGTAAAAATCCCGGCATCAATTCCATTGAACACAACTTTTTGCCATGTTGGCAAAGTAACGTCACCAACTTTTGCACGAATGCGGTAAGTACCATTGTGAACATTAATTTCGTAATCGTACCAGTTATTTGGATTTGTACATTCTGCCGGTGAACCCGAAAAAAGTGTTTTATCCAATCGTACATTTCCATCGTTTGACTTTGTTGCGTAATCCACTTTATCAGCTACATTCCATTTTTCTGTAATCCATCCTTTTCCTGAATACGTTTCAAAAGGACCTGCATTTTTTTGATTGCCATTTTGCGAGCGTGGTTTGCCAAATAAAATCCGTCCCTTTGTAAAACTTTTTGCATAACCTGTCGTTTTCTGAAAATACAACTCAAACATTTGAGGAAAACAATTGACAATGTTGTTATTGATATCCTGAATTGCTGGAATTACATCAGATTTTATAACCGCAAAATGTAAATTTCCCCAATTTTCATCGCCCCAGATGGTTCCAATTGGATCTCCCTTTTCCAGAACCTGACCTTTTTTTACTTCCATCTTTTTATTGTACAAATGTTTGTATAAATAATAAATACCCGGCTGCGACTGACTTTGCAGCAAAACAGTTGCTTCCTTGCCGGCAGCATCCTGATTTTTATCTTCGACCCAAATAACTGTACTATTCTCAACGGCAATTACCAAGTGCTTCTCAATTCCGCGCACATCATGCAAGTCAAAGTCAATCCCCTGGTGTGTTTCATATCCTTTTAATTTTCTTTCAGCCAGATTGATATATGAAAACATATAACTATCCTCTTCAGTAGTCCATAAAAACCCATCGGAAAAACTTATCGGAAAAATATAATTTACGGGATCTAGAAACGGAATGTCAGCATCGCAAAGACAAATCAGGGCATCTTTTTTTAGTAAACCATGTATATTTTTATTCGATGAAATTGACTTAACATTTTTGTTGTCGGCCACAAAAATATTCAAATTGCCATTCGATAAAGGTAGGGTTCGTTTACTAACTTTAATCAGTAATGTATCTTCTCCAATTTTAATTTGATTAAAATGGTTTTCGATTTTTAGCAGTTTGATTTCCGTTTCTTTAAAATAAACTCTTTCGCCAATATTGATATTGAAATAGGTAGCGTTTCCCCATGTAAAATCAGGTGAAGATGGGTTTTGTGCTTCTACTCCAAATTCGAAACTAAGTAAAATGATTAATATGATTATGTGCTTTTTCAACTATTAATTGCCTGTTTAAAGCGATTAGTACTATTTATGGAATAATTATTTCATCCCTTTCCGAAATGTGTTTATTTAGTTTTTCAGAAAGCTGATGAACCAGAATTTTGTTTTCCGTAATTTCTGAAATATTAACAGTTTCTTCAGGATCATTTTGTAAATCATACAACATTCGTGAATATGGTTTACCATCTTTATCGCCTAACCATTCTGTGTAAGTGTGTGTTTTGGTTACAATTGTTTCTCCCCGAATCCAGCGGCAATAAACCTCCTCCTTCCACGACAGTTCAGGATTTTCGGTTAATGGCGCGAAACTCTTTCCTTGTAAATGAATCGGTTTACTTAATCCTGCCAATTCACAAATCGAAGGATAAATATCAACATATTCAATTAATGCATCTGTTTTTAGGTTTTTGGTTTTTCCTGGCGCTCTCAAAATAACCGGGGTATGCAACGCTTTTTCGAAATTACAATGTTTACACCACAGACCATGATCCCCTAAATTCCAGCCATGATCGCCCCACAAAATCACAATGGTATTTTCGGCTAATTCCAGTCTTTCCAGTTCGTTCAATACCTTACCAATTTGAGCATCGGTGTAACTTACACACGCATAATAACCATGAATAAGTTTTCTCATGAACTCCTTTTCCATTGGTCCCTGGTCAGGAACATCGGTATAATTGCGCAATTCGCCAAAATTGTGCATACATTCATCGGGTGCATCTTTGGGTTTCTGCATATTTTCAGGAAGTTCAATTTTATCGAAATCGTATAAATCCCAGTATTTTTTTGGTGCGTTGAAAGGTAAATGTGGCTTTAAAAATCCAACTGCCAGAAAAAATGGCTGTTCAGAATTTTTAAAATTTCTAAGTTGAAGAATCGCTTCCTCTGCAATCATTCCATCGGGATAAACATGATCCGGCGCTTCGGGTGACTCGAATGACGGGCCATTTATGCCGTCACCATTGGGACGGGGTTCAGTTTGCCTTTGTGATTCGGGTAAAATATAAGCCTGCCATCCTTGCCAGTCGCCGCCGGGAAACCAGGGCGTTTCTGACCAGCTTCCCTTTCCATCGGTAATGTGATGGTAAATTTTCCCAAGCGAAATTGTGGTATATCCATTATTTTTGAAGTGCATTGGCAAACTTACGACACCCGGAACCTCCTTGTCCTGCCAGCAATCGAAATTCACAAACCGATTCCGGTTGGGCCTGATTCCCGAAAGAATACTAGCCCGCGTAGCACCACAAACCGGAATATTGCAGTAAGCCCGGTTAAAGGTTAAACCCGATTTGGCCAGTTTATCGATATTGGGCGAAAGAATTTGGGTTTGACCATAACATCCCAGTTCGGGCCGAAGATCATCGACCGCAATAAAAAGCACATTTGGTCTTTTCGGATTTTGTGACATTAAATCCGCTGTAAAAAGAAAAATACATATTAAAAGAAATAAGATTTTTTTCATTGTTTCTATTCTGTTTCCGGCTTGAGTTGATTTGATTATTAAGAACTTTTTAAGTTTAGCGAATGTACAATTTTGAAATAGATTTTCCGATATTTGACACCTGAATATGCAGGTAAAAATTATTATAGCGCTTTATTTTCTTACCGTTTTGGCAGTTGGTGTTTATTCTTATTTCAAAATTAAAACTCCAACCGATTACTACATTTCAGGAAAACGAGCTGGTTTAATTTCGGTTACTGGCAGTATGCTGGCTACTATTCTGGGTGGATCGGCCATTTTAGGAACTGTTGAATTAAGCAGAAATCAGGGTTGGCCAGCTATCTGGTTTTTGTGTAGTGCTGCATTTGGACTGTTTATTTTAATTCCTTTAATTAAAAATATTAACAGGATCGGACATTTTACCATGCCCGAGTTACTGGGAACTTTTTACGGCAGAAAAGCAAAGCTGATTGCATCAATAATTATTCCAGTTGCATGGATTGGTATCGTGGCGGTTCAGATAATTGCTGCAGCTAAAATTTTGGCAGGACTTGGTTTTATTAGCTACAATCATTCAGCCATTTTAGCTGGACTGGTATTTATCATTTTTACTTTGGTGGGCGGACAAATTGGTATTTTAAGAACTGACACACTGCAATCGGTGATTTTACTCACCGGATTATTCATCGTTTTCCTGTTTTCCTTATTAAACCGAGATTTAAAATCTGTTGAAACTTTTCATTTCGATGCTCTGTTTAACAATTCTTTCAAACCAGTCGATTTAATCATTCTAATCCTCACTTATTCAACAACTTTTGTTATTGGACCTGATATTTATTCGCGTGTATTTTGCGCTAAAAACGAAAAAGTTGCTTCCCGATCAATTCTGATAACTGCTTTTCTTTTAATTGCAATAGCTTTTGCATTAACCTGGCTGGGATTTTTTTCAGATACAAATGAAAACAATGGAATTATCAGTTTTGCCACTTTAAATTTACCCGACTGGATTCATGGATTATTTATCGCAGCGTTGCTCTCTGCCATTATATCTTCGGGTACTACTTTACTGAATGCTGCAATGATTTTAAGTGAATTATCCACTGGCAACCTTGCCAACAAAAATGCGCTGAAAATCACGCAAATTTATATTGTCATTATTGGTTTTGTGAGCATAATTATTGCCCTTTTCATTACTTCTATCATTCAAACACTTCTTTTTGCACTCACAATTTTTTCAGGTGCATTTTTTGTACCAACCCTGGCCGGATTACTCAATATAAAAGTGAATAAAAAAAGGGTGGTTTTCGCTATTTTATCCGGCGGATTGGTTGCATTGACTGGTAAGATAATTCAGAATTTTCATAACGAAACAACCGGAAATATCATCATCATTTCAACTTATATTTTTAGTGCATTTTTGTTATTTTTCCCTTTCCGCAAAAAATAAAATTCATATAACATAATAATTACGAATGTAAGTTTGAAATAAAATTGTATTTTTGCGATGAACCATTAAATATTTTCCCAAATGAACAATACCCTGATTGTTTGTTTTTCGCACAATAATTTAAATCAGAAAAACCTTTTTTGTGAACTTAGTAAAATTTGCAGTTCGAATGATAAACTTATTAGTTTTGAGGATGAAACATCTTTGTTTGAATCGTTGAAATCTGAAGATTTACAGGATCAGAAAAAAAAGTTGATCATTCTCGATTTTGATGATTCTGACAAAAAAACAATCAATTTCATCAAAAGAATAAATCAACATTGTCAGGATGCAATAAAACTAATAATTGCTGAAAACTATCAATTGTATCAGATTCAGCAAAAGGTGGAAAACACCGGTTTAATGCAATACTTAAACAGACCATGGGAACCAATCGATCTCAATATTGCACTGAACATTGCATCACATACATTTTCGATACATCAAAACCCAACAAAATACTTTGGTTCAGAAAAAATAAACGGACAAAACTCAGGAGAAATTACCAATGAAAGATTGCAGAAACTAATTGACGCAAACCTTGCAAAAGATAATTTTCTGTCGATTATTGCCCACGATTTGAAGAGCCCGTTTAATGCCTTACTTGGAATTTCCGAAATTTTAATCGACAACTGGGAAAACCTTACAGAAGAAGATAAACTTGAATTAATAGCTGATTTGCGCAAAACATCGGTTGATACATACAAATTACTCGAAAACTTACTGGTTTGGGCAAAGTCGCAAAAAGAAAAACTTGAAGTAAACATCAACAAAGTCGAAATTCATAATCTGGTCAACTCTGTACTTAAAATTTCGAAAAAAAATGCTGCAGTTAAGGGTATAAAAATTAAGAACAATATTGATGAGAGTTTAATTGTTCAAACTGATGAAAATATGATTGCCACTGTATTCAGAAACCTGATTTCGAATGCAGTACAACACATACAACCCGGAGGAAATATTACGATTACTGCCGAACCGGAAAAAGATTCATATATTTTCTGTGTAGCGGATAATGGCCAGGGAATTGATTTGCCGCATATCCTGGAACTTTTCAACAAAAACACACTTAAAAAGCTCAATGGAAATGCAAACGCTTTTAAGGGACTTGGTCTTATTATTTGCAAAGATTTTGTCGAAAGAAACGGCGGACAAATATGGCTTGAAACACAAACAGGTCAGGGAAGCAAATTCTTCTTTACCATCCCTAACTAAACTGTTAAATTTTATTGGTCAATTCATCCAAAAATATATGCAACTCCTTTTTAATCAGGGGTCTCAAAAGTTCATTTACTTTTTTGTGATAATCATTTATCCAATCAATTTCATGTACCGACAATAACTCTTTATTTATCAAAGTAGTATCAATCGGGCAAACCGTAAGTGTTTCGAAACCAAGAAACTGGCCGAATTCTGTTTTTCCATTTTCAACACAAACCATCATATTTTCGGTTCTGATTCCATATTTTCCTTCGCGGTAAAATGCCGGTTCGTTTGACATTACATTCCCCACCTCAATTGGATTCGGATTGTACTCTGCCCTGATTGCCATCGGCCCCTCGTGAACATTCAAAAAATGACCAACTCCATGGCCGGTTCCGTGTCCGTAATTCATTCCATTTTCCCACATCGGTTTACGTGCCAGAATATCGAGTTGGTAACCTTTTGTTCCAACAGGAAAAACCGCCTGTGTCAGCGATATCATTCCTTTCAGAACAATGGTAAAATCGGTTTTTTGCTGTTCTGAAACAATTCCAAGTGCAACAGTTCGTGTAATATCGGTTGTTCCGTCGAGGTACTGTCCACCCGAATCGAACAACAAAATTCCGTCTGCTTCAACCGGCAGCGCATTTTCAGGCCCTACACTTAAATGCACAATTGCTCCGTGACTTTTATATCCTACAATCGGGGGAAAACTCTCACCCTTAAAATTGCTTTGCTTCGATCTAAATTCGGCCAGTTTTCTACCAATTTCATACTCTGTTATTCTTGATTTGCCGATATTCGACTTTAACCAGAATAAAAATTCTACCAGCGCTACCCCATCTTTAATCATCGCCTTTTTAAAGCCATTCAGTTCGGTTTCGTTCTTTATAGCTTTCAAAAGAGAAATCAATGAAGTTCCTTCAATTATTTCGTTGTTTTCAATCAGTGAATTATAAATTAAAAAATTTGCAGTAGTTGTATCGATTAAGATTTTTCTGCCTTTAATTTCAGAAAGAAAAGAATAAAATTCATCGTAATTTTTGATACAAATACCATCATTTTCAAGTGTATTACGTATTTCAGATGGCATTTTATTTTTATCGACAAATAAATAGTTTTCATCCATTCCAACCAGGCCAAATCCGGTAAAAACAGGATTGTAACTTACATCAGAACCTCGTAAATTAAACAGCCACGCCAGTTCGTCGAGCATTGAAACCACATGTAAACCAGCGCCAATTTCCTGTAGTTTTGCTGCAAGCTGATTTTGCTTTTCCTTTCGCGAAAAACCCGCAAAGGAAGTGCTCAACTCAAATATTTTATCTTCCGAAATTTGTGGCCTATTTTCCCAGATTTTTTCAAATAAATCGGGTGTATTTATCAGTTCAATTTCATTTTTAGCCAATATTGTGCGGAGATTGCGATAACCGGCAACCGACATCGTTTGGGCGTCAATTCCCACCCGATTGCCTTTGGTCAGATTTGCGGTTAACCAGTTTTCTGGTGAAACAGCATCGGGCACACGAAGCTTGTGCATTGTTATACCTGAATCCTTTAACTGATCAGTGGCTTGAATAAAATAGCGGGTATCTGTCCATAAACCGGCATCTGTTTTGGTAATAATTACAGTCCCGAAAGAGCCTGTAAAACCAGATATAAAAGCGCGGGTTTGCCACTTAGATGGTAAATATTCACTTGAATGTGGATCAGTTCCTGAAATATACCAGGCATCCAAACCTAAGTTTTGCATTTCTGCCCGAAGTGATGCAATGCGTTGCTTGAAAATATTCATTTGTTAAAAAAATTGATCACAAATTGTTTAATTGAAGGTGCAGGAATATCGTCGTAACTAAACTCATTTTCAGCATAAAACCTGTATTCCAGAATGTCGTCCATCGGTTTTAAATTGTTGTTTGATTCAGGAATAACTTCAAATGCCATATCAATTGTAAACACGCTAAAACCTGAAAAAATATACTCGTTTGGAGCAGAAGAAATATATTTCATCGATTTAACTTTCATTCCCAGTTCCTCAAAAAGCTCTCTTTTTACGGCCTCCTCAACCGACTCCGCGTGATCGACAAAACCACCGGGCAAATCCAGTTTTCCATAGTTAGGTTCAATACCGCGGGTAACCAGCATTAACCGGCCATTTCCATCGGTAACCAACGCCGCAACTGCAGCAGAGGCATTTATAAAATAATGGAAACCGCACGATTTGCATTTCAGCGAACGTTCTCCAGCAATTTCAAAATCGGGAGATCCGCATTTCGGGCAAAAACGGAGAACATTTAAAGGATGGGTTTTTTGCATCTATTTCACAAATTTCATGGCTTTCAACCAATTGTAAAAAAAATCCGGCCACTGGTCAACCGGTAAGTTCTTTTTTGTCATTCCAAAACCATGTGCACCTTCCTGAAAAATATGCATTTCTGCCGGAATGTTATTTTCCTTCAACGCAAGATAAAAATCGACTGAATTTCGCGGAATTACTGTTTTATCATCATCGGCCAGAATCAAAAAGGTGGGTGGTGTTTCGGGTGTTACGTTTAATTCATTTGAATACTGCTTTGCCAGTTTCCAGTCGTTACCTTCGCCAATGAGGTTTTTGCGCGATCCCATGTGACCAACTGCCTCGTTAAAACTGATAACCGGGTAGAGCAGCAACATAAAATCGGGGCGGCAACTAACCTGTTCAACCGGGTTCGAACTTTCTTTATTTCCGTTGTCGAAAACAGTTCCAACAGTAGAAGCCAGATGTCCACCGGCAGATGAACCGGCAATTCCTATTTTATTTGGGTCAATCCCCCACTCTTTTGCATTCATTCTGACAATTCGCATGGTTTGCCGCGCATCGCCCGATGGAATTTCGTGATGACCATACGGAAGCCTGTATTTCAGTACGATTCCTGCAATTCCTTTCGATTTCAACCATTTTGCCATATCATATCCTTCGTGGTCCATGGCTTCAATCCAGTAACCACCACCGGGGCAAATCACTACCGCTGCGCCTGTATTTATTTCTTTTTCAGGCAAATAAACATACATTTCAGCCTCTGAAACATTACGAACCCGAACGCCATCGTATTTTTCTTCCGGCTCCTTCATCCCATTATCGTTTGGTGCACCGTTTGGCCAAACTTTCAGGGTTTTATCCTGGGCAAACAAAGCGACTGAAGTAAAAAGCAGGGCAACAAACAAGTTTAATATTTTCATTTTTTTGAATTTTTATTTCATTTTTGCTCCCACAAAATAGTGTTCCTTGTCGTTGAATAGAATATTGAAAGTGGTGAGTGAGCCGTAAATTCTTGTGATATATTGCTGCAAATCAACTTTTTCCTCGTCGGTTAAAACACTGTGGCTGTTGATATTTTGTTCCAAAACACGCAGCCTGTCACGCAGCATTACAATTTTGTGAAAAAATACTTCAACCGGAATTTCCTTTGGTAGCAAACTCTTGTTGGCTGGTTGCAGCAACATTGTTCCTCCTACCCATTTTTCGCCCAACGGCACAACTTCGTTCAAAGAAGCGTATTTATCCAAAACATAACTCATCACCTTTTCAATTTCGGTAATGGAGATACCGCTTTTGGGTGCGTCTTCGTTTTTTGTTAAAACGGTTAAATCTGTATTTCTTTTGGTAATTTCCATTTTACCACCGCGTTCGAAGAAAATCTCATAAGCGGTTAAATTGTTTTTACTGACTATACCTTCGCCATAACGTGGATGATCAACCCTTGATCCTACTGATAACTCTTCCATAGTTAAAATAAAATATGTTTTAATTGGTGTAAAAATATCGTTTTATAAGGAATTTTTGCCTTAGATAATCAGTAAATTGAATTTACTATACTCAATTTTATGTACAAGTGTTATTTATTTGATTTGATGAGAGTTTCAATCAATTTTTTTCTTTCTTTTTATCACTCACCCTGATTATTTCTGCGAAATAATCGTCCCTCTCTACGCGTAGAGAGGGAGAAGAGGGTGAGTAAACCTATTTCAAAGGAGAATCGGGTTCTTTGGCAAAAGTTCTGTAAATAAATCCGTCAACTAAATCTGCCCACAATTTTGCAACAAGTACTGTCGCTTTACCTTCGATAAATGTGAGGATTAATTTTCGTCTTCGCCATTTCACCGATCGGTAAATGTAATAAGCGCACTTTTCTGCCGACATCATTTTATTTTCGTCGCGTGGAGTTGCACCCTGCAAACTACCGTCAGCAAGCAAAGCATGTTTGCGTATTTCTGAAGTGGTAAAACCCGGAGCTGCAATCAACACATGCAAACCCGATCTGCGGTTCTCAATGCGAACTGAATCGAGAAATCCACGCACGGCAAATTTGGATGCTGAATAACCAGAACGTCCTGGCAAACCTACATAACCGCCAACCGAAATCACGCCAACCAGTGACCCTTTTGATGCAAGTAACCAGGGCAATGCATATTTGGTACAGTAAACAGTTCCCCAGAAATTCACATCCATAACCTTCCTGATTACCTGTAAATCAACATTATCCAACAAAGCGCGCATAGAAATACCGGCATTGTTGATTAAAATATCAATTTGGCCAAATTCCTCGATGGTACGGTCGATTAGGTTTTTACAATCCACCTCACTTGTAACATCTGTTTTAACCAAAAGAAAATTGACTTCGGGATATTGTTTTTCGATTTCATGCAACAGTTCGATACGCCGTGCAGCCAATACAAGGCTCCAGCCTTCGGTTGCATATTTTTGTGCCAGTGCTTTGCCAATTCCGGACGATGCCCCGGTTATAACAACTACCTTATTCTGCATAATAAAATGTTTAATTGAAAATGGAAGTATGTTAAAAGCAAATTTAATGTAAAGTAGCAATTAATAAAGATTAATGAGATCAGTAATTACTGCTTTACAACAACTATTCCTTATTTTCCCAACAGTTTTTTTAATTCTTTTCCCAGTTGATTTACCGAATCCTTTAATCCGTCTTTTGCCGCATTGGTAACGATTTTCGTTGCTTCAGACAAATCAATTTTCACTTCAGGCTCACCAACCGGACCACTGATGTTGACTCCGGCAGGTAACATTGTAATTGTTTTATTACCTGGTATTGCACTCAACACACTCTGTACATCAGTTCCAAAAGCCTCGCGGTTGACTTTAAAATCGAGCCGCATATTAATTATATTCTCTGCACTTAATGTACCCAAAACGGTTGTTTCCTGACCGGCAACTTTTGTTTTAAATGGTTTGAGATCGATATTACCATTGTCGATGATAAAGTTGGCTTTAAAATCTTCGATATCCACATTTCTCAACTTTTCGGGTAACAAAATACCTTTCAATTGCTTGAAAACAGGAGAATCGATAATCCGCAGATTCACTGTATTAAAAATCCCAGATCCATCCACCGAAGCAGGAATAATTTTGAACGACGGTGTCAACTGGCCTTTCATTTTCATATTAGCGCTAATTTTTCCCTGGCTTTGTCCGGCAATTGGAGCCATTTTTTGAAATCCGCTCAACGACTGGAATGCAATTGGAATATCAAACCTTATCACTTCAAATCCAAAATCGACAAAAGGCTGATTTTGCGGTGTGTTTTCGTACGAACCTGAAAGTTTTAGCTCGCCGTCGAGTGTGTTCATGTTTAGTCCGTTCAATATCAGTTTTCCGTTTTTTGCAGAAATTAAACCGGTGATGTTCGATAAGGGAAGTTTATCGAAAACTGCCTTATCAATGTTTGAACGTAATGTGAAATCAATGTCTTTGGGAATATCGAAAACCAATTTTTCAGAGGTTGCCGGAGTAGTTGAATTTACTACCGTTTCAGTAGTTTTAATATTTTCATTTTTAACATTTTTCTCTTTTCTCTGAAGCCGTAAAAGCTCGTTGACATTTACAAACGATGAAACCATTTGTAAATCGCCCCTCAAAACACCGTCTTTAAAAATGTAATTCAGGTAATTAAAAACTTTCCCGGTGAGGTTGAAATCGCTCTGCCCTAATTTCATGTTCAACTGTGTAAGGTTCACACTTTGCGGTGAAAAATCGAGCTTTCCATTGGGTATCGCAATTTTCTGTGTAAGGGTTGGTGAATCATATAAAAAGTTATCGAGCAAAACAATTCCGTCGGAGTTGATTTTTTCGTACTGTTCATTTTCGATGGAAGAGTAATTTCCTTTTACAAAAAGGTTGGCATCAATTGTCCCCGAAATATTTACACTGTCGAGTGGAAGTGCACTTTTCAATTGGTCGAAATTGATTTTACCTACAAAAGCGCCGTCGAACCAGGGATCTGAAACAAGATTTTTGAGTAAAAGTGTTAAATCAACCGGATTATTTTTAATCTCAACATGTGCATTTTTAATCTCTACTTCAGTTAAATCCAAAACACCCTGTGGTTTAGTGATTGAAATATCAGCCTTGATATTTTTAATTTCTTCAGGAAGATCGGAGTATTTGAAATTGCCATTTGCCACATCTATTTTTAAATCGACAGCGGGATAAATCTCTTCGAAATACAAACCTTTAACTGTTCCTGAAATGGAAGCCGAACCACTTGTTTTAATCTTTTTCAAATAATCTTCATAACCAGGAGGAACAAGAGCCAGAAAGTTCTCAAAGTCCGAATTTTTGGTTTTCAGCGTTAAATCGTAAAATGCACTGTCTGATGGCATTTGTATTAAACCTGTTACCTGCATCGGTAAACGGTTGAGCAACAGTTCATTTTCCTTTATAAGAATGTCCATTTTTTCGTAATCGACATTTAGCAGCGTTGTCGTCTCCAGCGAAATATTCGAGATATATCTCACCCCTTTGTAATCAGTTGAAAAGCGCTCAACTTTCCCGTCAACCTGCAATTCTGTTGATGTGCCATACATTTTCCCTTTCACGTCGATATTTACATCATCAAAAACAGTTATCAGGTTTGTTTCCCTGTCATTATAAATTACCGATGCGTTTTTAACTTCAATTTTGTCCAGTTGTAATGTAAAAGGTTCTTCCTGTTTTGCCTGTTGAGAAGTTGATGAAATACCGGTTAAAACTTCAGGTTCATTGGTAATATCCCAATTCGCATTTCCGGTTTTCCCCTTAATCAAATTTAATTTTGGCTGAACCAGTTTGATTTCTTCGATACTTCTTCCCGATTTTTTGAACAACGACAACCAACTCATTTTTGCC
Source organism: Draconibacterium sp. (assembly GCA_041737765.1). Taxonomy (GTDB): domain Bacteria; phylum Bacteroidota; class Bacteroidia; order Bacteroidales; family Prolixibacteraceae; genus Draconibacterium. The sequence goes on from JBGSRA010000168.1 coordinate 35,510, forward strand.
CGGGCATTCTTTATAGTAAGTAATGTATCTGGCTGAAATTCACCTTTCCCGGTAACGGAAACATTTTGTAATTCAAGTGTAACCTTAGGAAAGCTGCGAATCAACGAAAGTTTATATCCTTCAAATTCAACATCAGCATTAAATTGCTCAGCGAGGGCGGATTTTGCTGCGTTGATTAAAGCAGGCTTAAAAAAAACAGGGATTGCTATTAAAACGATTACAAGAAATAAAACTATTCCTGCAATTATAAATACTAACTTCTTCATTTATTAATTTTTACACAAAAATAATGAATCGGATTTCAACGAAAAACAAGGTTTTTGTTAAATTCTGATCCTTTATGTTATAAACACTAAAATTCGTCTAATGTTATTTTGCGCAACAATTGAAGGGCGGTTTGGCTCGAACGCAGGATATTTCGTTCGCGGTTATCGCCGAAAATAAATTTCTGAGCAATTACCGCATTCTCACTGGCAACTGCAATCCAAACCGTTCCAACCGGTTTTTCTTCCGAACCGCCGTCAGGACCGGCAATTCCGGTGGTGGCAACCGCAATATCGGCATTTAAAACAAGCCTTGCTCCAACAGCCATTTCTTTAGCAACTTCTTCGCTTACCGCTCCAAAATCAAAAAGAGTTTCGATTTTCACGCCCAGTACTTTTTCCTTTATTTCATTTGAATAAGCAGTAACCGAACCCTTGTAAAACTCTGAACATCCGGGAACAGAAGTAATTAGATGTGAAATGTAACCGCCGGTACAACTCTCTGCAACTCCAAGTGTTTTTCCATTGAGTTTTAGTGAACGGCCAATTACTTCGGCCATGGTTTCATTATTATAACCGTAAATATGGTCAGGAATAATTTGCTGAAGTTTTTGGATTTCCTTTTCAACCAAAATCTCAAGTTCTGCTTTAATTTTACCTGTTGCCGACAGCCGCAGCCGGACTGCCATTGGACTGGGTAAATAAGCCAGTTTTATATTTGAGGGAAGTGCATTTTCCCAGTGTTCTATTTTTTCGGCCAGCATCGATTCAGGAAGACCCTGTGTTAAAACCGTTTTGTGATAAATAGATTTGGTTTTTCCGCTATTTATTAGTCTTGGAAAAAGTTCGTATTCAACCAGATATTTCATTTCGAACGGTACGCCGGGCACCGACACAAAAATAGTATCGTTTCTTTCGAACCACATTCCGGGGGCTGTGCCCAGTTTATTGAATAAAACCGTGCAATTCTCCGGAACCAAAGCCTGGTCGCGGTTCAATTTATTAATATCGATATTTCGCTTTTCGAACCGGTTTTTGATATGCTGAAAAGTTGGCTCATGAAAAACCAGTTTTGTATTGAAATATTCGCAAAGTGTATTCTTTGTAATATCATCTTTGGTTGGGCCTAAGCCGCCTGTAATTAGAACTAAATCAACTTTTTCCTCAGCCTTTTTTAATGCTTCAACAATATGATTGTGGTCGTCGTGAACCGATGTAATCTGGTAAATTTCAATGCCATTCAGATTAAACTGTTCTGCAATCCAGGCTGAATTGGTATCAACAATCTGCCCGATTAAGATTTCGTCGCCGATGGTAATTATTTCTGCTTTCATTTCGTTTCAAAAGTTTTTAAGTGCGCCAACCGCTGTAATAAAGTTGGGTGTGAATAATGGAAGAAAACATAAGTTTTATGTGGTGTTAAATTGCTCAGGTTTTTCACCGAAAGTTTTTTCAGGGCTGATGCAAGTGCTTCGGGTTTAAAATTAACAGCTGCAAATTCATCGGCCTGGTATTCATTTTTTCTGGAAAGCAGATTCATAAAAATCCCCAAAACAAATGAAACAGGAGAATACAAAATGCCAAAAGCCACTAAACCGATATGAAAATTGGGTACTTCAACACCCAGCGCTTTGCTCAGGTTTTCATTGTTTATCAGTAACGAAAAAATAAACAGCATAATTCCTGCCTGTAACAACGAAATCATCAATCCCTGAATCACATGTTTCTTTTTGTAATGACCAATTTCATGCGCCAAAACTGCCACCAGTTCATCAGTTTCCATGTCATTGATTAAGGTATCGTACAACACAATCCGCTTTTTGGCGCCAAATCCGGTAAAGTAAGCATTTGCCTTTGTGGAACGCTTCGAGCCATCGATGACAAAAATATTATCGAGTTTAAATCCTACTTTATCCGAAAACTTTTGAATGGCGTCGCGCAATTCACCCGCCTCCAGTGGTGTTTGTTTGTTGAACAGCGGAACAATCAGGTTCGAATAAAACATGGTCATAAAAACCGAAAAAGCAGAAACTAAAATCCATGCATAAATCCAGAACATGTGCTGGGTTTTCTGGTAAATCAGGATAATGATGGCAAGCAATCCTCCGCCAATTAAAGCGCCAATCAGCCAGCCTTTAATGGTATCTAATACAAAGGTTTTGGGAGTTGTTTTGTTGAAACCATATTTTTCTTCAATCACAAAAGTATCGTAAACCGAAAATGGCAGGCTTAACAAATCGGATGCAAACATTATCAATCCGAAGAAAAACAGGGCAGCAACAATTGCATTTGCAGTTATTCCCCAGGCCAGACTATCGACAAAAGCAAAACCAAAGAATAAAAACATAGCGAGTGTTAAAGCAAAACTGAAACTGCTGGTTAATAATCCAAAACGTTGGTTTTCGCGCTGGTAAGCCTGTTGTTTTTTGTATTTTTCCTCCTCATAAATGCCCTTCAGTTCGTCGGGCAAAACATCACTCATGGTGGTGGTGTTCAGGTAATCGAGGTATTTTTCGAAAATGAAATCGACAACAATAATTCCAATAATAATCCAGAAAAGTATTTCGTGCATATCAGTTTTTTATTTGAGGAAACAAATATAGGGAAAGAAATTTTTGAGTTTCGAGTTTAATGTTCAAAGTTTAAAGAGTTTCAGCGTTTTGTAGAAACGCACGGCCGTGCGTCTTTACATTTTTTGCGCAATAAGATTGCGAAATTCAGGTAAATTCGCACTCTGATAACACTGATATTATTGATTTTGGCTGTTTTGAGGTGTAAATCAGTTAAATCTGTGTTATCCGTGTTAATGTTTCAAAGATTCAAAAAACTCTTCCAAAATCTGTTTATGATCAAAAGCAAGTTCTGGCAAATTTGAAACCGGAAACCATCCGGCACGGGCTGCATCATCGCCTCCCTTTACCTGCCTCTTTTCTTTCAGTTCGGTAAAATATATTATTGAAATGGTGCGGTGGCGCGGGTCGCGATCAATGGCATCGTAAGTTTTGAACTGGGTCATTTTATCGACCTTCAAACCTGTTTCCTCCAACAATTCCCGTTTGCAGGCGGTTTCCAGAATTTCGTCCATTTCTATAAAACCACCGGGCAGCGCCCATTTGTTTTTAAATGGTTCACGGCCCCTTTCGATAAGAAGAACATAAGTTTTCTCAAGGATTCCATCTTTTTCATTTTTATTGGATAAAGATGGAATCCTTTCCCTTACAAAAACAATCGCATCAACAGTTAGCGCAGCACGCGGATAATCATAGGTGTACATTAGTTCAAAGTTTAAAGTTTAATGTTCAAAGTTTAAAGTTTAAAGTTTAATGTTCAAAGATTAAAGTTTAATGTTCAAAGATTTTCAAGTATCAAGTATCAAGTATCAAATAATTTCCGTAAAGATAGCTGTTTTGAATTATCAGGTTAAACTTTTACTTTTACTGAAAACAATTTAAAAGATGAAAGAACTTTTTATTAAAAACATAAAACCGACGAATCCGGTTAAATTGAGTGAAGCGGAACATTTACTGGAAACACAGACAGTAAACAATCAGATTGACACTTTAAACTGGCCTGAATATAGTTATAAACCGAAGCTGAGTTTCAGAATCGGGCACACCGGTACCGAAATCTGGCTAAAATATTATGTGACAGAGAAACACATCCGCGCCATGGAAACCCGCACCAATGGCGAAGTGTACAAGGACAGTTGTGTTGAGTTTTTTATTTCGCCCGATGGTGAAAACTATTATAATTTTGAGTTTAGCTGTATTGGCACAACTCACCTGGCATTTGGTCCCGGCCGCGGAAACCGCAAATTTGTAGATTCCGCAATTGTTGAAAAAATTGAAATTGATTCTTCGCTGGGAAAAAAACCTTTCGACAATAAATCGGGAAATTTTGAGTGGGAAATGATGATTCGAATTCCCATAAGTTGTTTTCAATACAGCAAAATAACCAGTTTAAACGGATTAAAAGCCACTGCCAATTTTTACAAATGTGCCGATGAGACTCCTGAACCTCATTTTGTTACATGGAATCCGATTGGAACCGAATCACCCGATTATCACCGGCCTGAGTTTTTTGGAAAAGTAATGTTTGAATAATACCTATTTCCAGTACAAACGGTTGTTTTCGATGTATCTGAACATTTCCTCATACAAAACCAGCTGAACATCGAGTATTTCGCTGTAGGTTGCACCATCTTCAATAGTGCCATGGGGACTTTCGAATACCATTGACATTGTTCCGGATGCATAATGCAGCGCGCTAACCATGTTAAATGATTTTTGCGGTGGCGCTGTTATATCATCATCCAAAATCTCAAGACTCCATTCAGAGCCCATATTTGGAAGTTTTAAATCAATGTAACGCCGGTTAAGACCGTTTGCAAAATCTGAAATACGCTGCCGCATAAAATGTGGCGCCTGACTGGTTTGTATGATAAATGGTTTACACTCGCACGAATGCAGTGAAATGGTCATATCTGGAGCTTCATTCATTGCAATCTTCATAATAGCTTTTGTTTCTTCGGCCATCGGTGCAAAAAATTCATCGTGCATAATGTTGATTCCGTTATCGTTAAAATAACTACCCAGAATTCCAACATCACCATTCATGGGATGCTGTGATTTTGCGAGCGGCCAGCCCCAAAGCGTTCCATCCTTTTTAGTGCCTTGTCCGTATTTGGTCATGGTTTCGGTTGGCAATCCTACAAAACTGTCATAAGGACATCTTTTTCTGCCGTCGGGATTGCCGCAGGGAATTATTATCACACGAAAACGGTTGAAATATTCCCTGATTTCAGGCCATTCCTTTCCTCTGTAATCCTTTCCGGTTTCAGCAATATGAACCAGGTTGACAAGACCAACAATTCCCTCCGGTTCCTGCCCATGAACAGGCCCTACAAAAAAGATTACAGGTTTGGTTTGCTCATCCTTCGTTGCAAAAAAAGCAGGATTTCTGGACCCAACCGCCGAATTGTAATTGGCCTGTTTATGCAGGTTTTCTTTTTCGCCGTAAAAAATTCCGTAAACCGGCAAACCTCCCGGAGAAGTTGTTAAAATCTCAGCTTTCCCGGATTTCATCATGGCAATTTCTGCATCAATATCTGATAATTTCGATTTGAAAAACTGCGGAATATCGGTTTGCCTTGGCGGGTCGCTGGGTTCAAGCGCCAACTGGGAAAAAGTATTGATTGAAAAACAAAAACCAACAACCAATAAAAAGAAGCGGATGAATGTATTTTTTGGTTCCATGTTTATTTTTTGATTTAGTTATCACAAATGTAGTTATCAGATTCGATTCTCTTGAATATTCTTTGTGAAACTTAGTGTCTTTGTGCCTTGGTGGCAAAAAGGGAAAACGCCACTAAGACCCGAGAACACAAAGGAACACAAAATTAAACAGTTAAGAAACACTCTATATTCTTCGATGAAAAGGAACACTATTCATTGCAAAAAATGCAATTCTAAAACTCAACCACCATTTTTCCTGCAGCTTTCTGCAAATTCACCGTTTTTGTTGTGCCATTCACTGTTACCTTGTATTTACCATAAAATGCCGGTGTTACTAATTCTCCCTTCGAATTTGTTTTTCCTTCAGCTTTGGTCCACAATTCCTTAAAAATCAGGCTTTGGTATGCGGTTGCAGCCGATGTTGGCGTCCAGTCGCGTTTGTACAGCGACGATTGTGGAATCCAGTTGGCACCTTCCCAGAATCCCCACATCAAAATGCCCTCAACCGCGGGGTGTGCAAAACAAATGCGGTAATAATCAACAATATCAGTTGCTTTTTGCTTCTCTTCTTCTTCGGTCATTTTAAGATTGCGCTTTTCGTAGTATTTCGAACGCTGCCCCGGAATATTAAACTCGGTTACCCGAATGGGCAGATTAAACTGAGCCAGCGAATCGAGTGCATTTTTCAGTTCTTTACGGTCGAAACTTTCGGCGTGTAAATGTCCCTGAACACCAATCCCTGCAATCGGAACACCCTGTTTTAGAAGCAACCGGATGTGTGCCATGTATTCTGGTAGTTTTTTACCGGTCAGAATATCGTAATCATTCAGGTAAAGTTTGATGTCAGGATCGCCGTTTTTACACCATTCTGCCATTTTTTTGGTAATGTCAGGTCCAAGACGTTCTTCGTAATAATTTCCATGAATCATTTCGTTGTTCAGGTCGTATTCGACAAACCGGCCACGGTAGCGGGCAGTTAACGTTTCTGCCCGGTTTTTCAGTGTCAGTTGCAATTCGTCATTGGTCAATTCTTTCACCCAGGGTTGAACAAACTGCTCAATTCCCCAGAAAATGTTGTGCCCGCGCAATGGAATTTCGTTTTCATCGGTCCATTTCAGCATACCTTCAATCACACTGTAATTCACCTCTCCCTTTTTACGCTCCATGGTTCCCCATTTTACCGCGTTTTCGGTAACAGCGGAGTTAAAGTTTTCAAGGAACTTTTGTTTGAAAATCGTTTGGTTCTCTTCTGACATGGAACCATCGAACAAGCTATTGGGAATAGCGCAGCCAAACCAAAACTCATGTTTCAATTGTTCGATGCTTACTGTAGCCCCTGGTTTTGCCTTAATAATAATCTGGCCTTTTCTGTTTTTTGCGATACTCTGTTCAATATCTGCATTTTGAGCCAAAACTGCCGTACCCGAAAAATTCAAAATTGCAAGCAGTAAAATCAAAATAAAATGCCGGTAATTTTTCATGATAAAAAATGATTTAGGTTATAAATTCCGCCAATTTAAAAAGTTTTAACCAGATAAAACAGAAAAAAATAATTTGAAAGGAAAAAAATAATTTTTTAAATTCAACCAAATCAATTTTAATTTGTTTAACCTACAGAAACAATAATTAAACAATTTAAATGTCGTTTATAGAAACATACTTTCAGGGACTTTTACTAATAATTACATTCATCACTTTTGTATGGATACTGAGTGTTTTTCTGAAAAATGCCAGTATAGTAGATATATTCTGGGGCTTAAGTTTTGTGCTGGTTTCTGTTTTTTACTTTATAACTACGCCCGGTTTTTCGGCACGAAAAATAATAGTACTGACATTGGTTGCAATTTGGGGTTTAAGGTTGTCGGTTCATATTTTTCTGCGAAATCTTGGCAAACCCGAAGATTTCAGGTACCAGGAATTCAGGAAAAAATATGGCGAAAAACGATACTGGTGGTTTAGTTATTTCCAGGTGTTTTTATTACAGGGAACTTTGGTTTGGCTGATTTCTGCACCGTTGCTGGCGGTGAATTATTTTGCCACAGAAAAACCATTTGGAGCACTTGATATTTTAGGTATTCTATTGTGGTTAACTGGATTCATTTTCGAAGCAGGCGGTGACTGGCAACTAAATCGTTTCAAATCGAATGCAGCCAATAAAGGCAAACTTTTGCAAACAGGTTTCTGGAAATACACCCGCCACCCCAATTATTTTGGCGATGCTGCTGTGTGGTGGGGATTTGCAGTTTTAAGTATGGCTTCGGGTTGTTACATCCCGGTTTTAAGTGCAGTGCTCATGACCTGGCTGATTGTAAAAGTTTCGGGTGTTTACATGCTTGAACGAACCTTGAAAAACACCAAACCCGGATTTGAAGATTACGTGAAACGAACAAGCCCGTTTTTTCCATGGTTCCCTAAAACATCTATCAAATGAAGATAATTGAAAATATCTGGCTTATTTTGTTTATTTTGTGGAGCTTACCGTTAATGAACTACCGCAGCAAATTCAGAAAAATAGTATATCGTACTGATAGCTGGACCATAAATATTAAACCGTTTTTCTGGAAAGAATTAAAAGCAATTTTTGGAAACATTTTCCCTTACGATAAATCATACATCAAAATGAGAAATTTTTACAGGGTTTATTTGATTGTTTATTTTTTACTTTTTGCAACACATATAACATTTGGAAATTCATCATCAAAAGAAAATAACATGGAAATTAAAGTTGGAGATAAGATTCCCGAAATCGTTCTTAAAAATCAAGAGGGTGATGCATTTGATTTAAAAAGAGAAACTGAAGGAAAAAATGTGGTACTGTTTTTCTATCCAAAAGACGACACGCCCGGTTGTACAGCGCAGGCTTGTTCGTTTCGCGACCAGTTTCAGGATTTTGCTGATGCAAATGCCGTGGTAATTGGTATCAGTGGCCAGTCGGTTGAAAGTCATAAAAAGTTTGCTGATAAACACCGGCTGACTTACACTTTGTTAAGTGATGAAGGAAATAAGATTCGCAAAAAATTCGGCGTACCAACCAATTTTTTCGGATTATTACCCGGCCGCGTAACTTATGTAATTGATAAAGCCGGAAAGGTGATTTACATTTTCAATTCGCAAACCAAAACTGAAGATCACGTAAGTAAAACCCTTGAAATTTTGACCAGAAATTAAAAAATGAGTATCCGTATGAAGACCAAATCTTAATTAATATTTGCAATAACAGATTGAAAATGAATATTTTAATATTTTTACTCACCCTGATTCGTCTTGCGACTAATCGTCCCTCTCTACGCGTAGAGAGGGAGTTATCGACATTTAACGGATGAGCAAAAAAATTATAACTTTTTACATTACATATCAAAACTTTAAACAAAAATAAAAAATTAGCAGCCCATGCAACTTTTTGACAAAACGGCATTTAAAACTTCGAAGTTAGTTACCGAGAACTACAGTACATCGTTTTCAAGCGCCACAGGTTTAATCGATAAAAAACATCGTGAAGCAATTTATGCCATTTACGGTTTTGTGCGTTTTGCCGACGAAATTGTCGATACTTTTCATGCCTGGAACAAAGCGTTTCTCCTCGAAAAGTTTGAGCAGGATTTAAATCAGGCCCTTGAAATGGGAATTAGCCTGAACCCGGTTTTACATTCTTTTCAGATTACGGTTAAAAAATATAGAATTCCTGAAGAATACATCAGGGCATTTTTAACCAGCATGAAATACGACTTAAATAAAACGGTTTATTCGGAAAAAACCGAAGCCGATGATTATATTTATGGTTCGGCTGATGTAGTTGGTTTAATGTGTTTATGTGTATTTTGTGATGGCGAAAAAGAAAAATTTGATACACTGAAAAAACCTGCAATGAAATTGGGTTCCGCATTTCAGAAAGTCAATTTTCTGCGTGATTTGCAAAACGATGTGAAATTACTGGGAAGACTGTATTTTCCGCAGATGAATCTTAAACAGTTTAGTGAAATCACAAAACAGGAAATTATTAAAGAAATAAAAACAGATTTCAGCGAGGCAAAAGAGGGAATAAAACGACTTCCAAAAAACTCTAAACTGGCAGTATTTGTGGCATATCTGTACTATTCGGGGTTATTAAATAAACTTGAAAATACTTCTGCTGATGATATACTTACAAGCCGAATAAGAATATCGGATTCTAGAAAATTTTTGATTCTTTTAAAAGCCAGAATAATTTATAAACTGAACTTAATTTAAAAATGTTGAAAAATGATTTTGTGATATTGGTTGACGAGCTGGACTATGAAACCGGTGTAATGGAAAAAATGGAGGCACATAAAAAAGCACTCCTTCACCGTGCAATTTCAGTTTTCATTGTAAACACGAAAGGCGAATGGCTTTTGCAAAGGCGTGCGTTCAACAAATATCACTCAAACGGATTGTGGACCAATACCTGCTGCAGTCACCCTTTTCCGGGGGAATCAAACCATCAGGCGGCCCACCGGAGGTTAATGGAAGAGATGGGTTTAAATGCCGAATTAAAAGAAATTTTTCAGTTTATTTATATGGAAAAGCTCGATAACGAACTTACCGAATATGAACTTGACCATATTTTTGTTGGAATAACCGACAAAAAACCAGAAATTAACACCAACGAGGTTGTTGACTGGAAATACATGGATTACAACAATTTAATATACGATCTGGAACAATCGCCTGAAAGTTATACGGTGTGGTTTAAAAAAATTGTATCGCGGGTTAACGAACATTTGAACAAAGGAATATGAACATTTTGCTGGTAATCGGTGCATTTTGTTTTATGGAATTCGTTGCCTGGTCGAACCATAAATTTGTGATGCATGGCTTTTTGTGGAAATGGCATGCCGACCATCACATAAACGACAACAAAAAAAGCAAACTTCAAACCGAATTGTATAAACCAGGTTTCGAAAAGAACGATTATTTTTTCCTTGTTTACGCTGTACCTGCAATTATTTTGTTGCTGGCGGGACTTTATTTTGCGATTCCTGCTTTAATTTCAGCAGGAATTGGGATTTCGCTGTACGGATTAACCTATTTTATTATTCATGATGTTATCATTCATCAGCGAATCAAAATTCCGTTCCTTAAAAACATTCGCAATAAATATTTGCAGGCAGTAATAAAGGCACATCTGGCGCATCACCGCGGAAAAAACATACATGATTTCAATAATTACGGATTACTTATTTTTCAACGAAGAAATTTCAAAACATAAATGTCGCTGTATTTTATTTTATTAATTGCATCTGTTGGAGTACCCCTTTTATTGAGTTTCGACAAAAGACTCAGGTTTTACACGAAATGGAAATATGTATTTCCGTCGATCATAGCCGTTGCAACTGTTTATATCTTCTTCGATATTATTTTAACCCAAAATGGTGTCTGGGGTTTTAATCCGAAATATTTGTCGGGCATCTACTTTTACAATCTTCCAATCGAAGAATGCTTGTTTTTTATTGCAATTCCGTATGCCAGTTTGTTTCTTCACTATTCGGTTTTGGAGTATTTTCCAAACCTGAAACTCAAAGACGAAATGGTTAAAATCATCTCTTTCTCACTCATTGCAGGCAGTCTGGCAATTCTCATTTTTAACTTCCACAATCAGTACACCCTGTATATTCTGGTAAAATTTATTGTGGTTCTGTTATTGTCAAATTTCGAAAAAAACAAAACTATCAATGTTTTTTACCTCACATTCCTTGTAATTCTTATTCCGTTTGTTATTGTAAACGGAATTTTAACCGGCTCTTTTATCGACGAAGAGGTGATTTGGTATAATAATGCTGAAAATCTGGGAATCAGGTTTTTTACCATTCCTGTCGAAGATTTTGCCTACGCGTTCAGCATGATTTTTTTTAATCTACTGCTCATCGGACAGCTAGAAAAAAAATGGGGCAGAAAATGAGAAATCTCGCACGTCATATCAATTTATGGTACAATGAAACTGTTATCTTTTTTATTGTTTTTTACGTGGTTGGTATTACCGGAATGTTACTGCCATTTACATTTCAACTGTTTACCAGATTAATACCGTTTGCGCTTGTTTTAAGCACTGCCGGACTGTTTTTCTTTCATTCAAAATTCAATGTTACCACCATTTTTATTTACCTCATAATCTATGTTACGGCATTTGTTTTCGAGACGATTGGCGTAAATACAGGCACCATTTTCGGGTTGTATTACTATGGCGAAAGTCTGGGCTTTTCGGTGATGAATACTCCTGTAATTATTGGCCTGAACTGGTTGTTGCTGGTTTATTTAACATCGTCGGTACTGGAAAAAACAAAATGGCCGGTTGCAATTCAGGTTCCGGTTGCATCACTTTTAATGGTTGGTTACGATTTGATAATTGAACAGGTTGCACCGCTGCTCAATATGTGGCACTGGGTGCACAATGTTGTTCCGGTGAAGAATTACATTGCATGGTTTATTCTGGCCGTTGTATTTCATTCGCTGCTGAAAATTTTTAAAATAAACACACAAAACCGGCTGGCTGCTGTAATTTTAATCTGTCAAACCATATTTTTCCTTGTTTTACTGATAACCTTTAAATTACTGCATTGATTATAAAAGCAAAACATAACATTTTTATCGATTCATTTTTCAGGTTTTTTGTAATCCGAAAAATGAAAAAATCATTTAATTCGCTTACCATACAAGGGAATGTTGAAGACAGAAATCTTCCGGTTTTGCTCATTTGCAACCACACCAGCTGGTGGGATGGAATTTGGGCGTTGCACGTTAACCAGCAATTGTTTCATCGGAAATATCATTTTATGATGCTTGAAGAACAATTACAGAAAAACTGGTATTTTAAGTACACCGGAGGTTTTTCGATAAGCAAAAAATCAAAATCGATTGTTGAAACCCTGAATTACACGGCTGAATTGCTTCAGGATAATAAAAACATGGTTTTAATGTTTCCGCAGGGAAAAATCTTCAGCATGCACTACCATAATTTTGAATTTGAAAAAGGAATTGAAAAAATTCTGTCCAAAACCAACGGAAAAGTGCAGGTGGTTTTTTTGGCCAATATTGTCGATTATTTTGCTGATGTAAAGCCAAATGTAATCCTAAATATCGCTGAATATACAGGCGATATTAAGGTTGCTGCACTCGAAAAAAGTTACAACCGGTTTTTCGAAACCTGTATTGAAACCCAAATCAAAAAACAAATTTAAATGATTGTGCTTGCCTGGATAGTTTTATCGTTTACAGTAATTCAGTTATTGGTGGCACTTGTCAATCTGATTTTTTCGCAACCCTTTCAACAGCAGGAAACCAGTGACAATCCATTGGTTTCGGTACTAATTCCGGCCAGAAACGAAGAAAAAAATATCGCCGTTATTTTAACCGACCTGCAGCAACTGCAATACAAAAACCTCGAAATCATTGTATTCAACGACCAATCGGAAGATAAAACTGCTGAAATTGTACAGGAATTCGCGAAAAAAGACGTCAAAATAAAACTGATTAATTCCGCTGGCCTGCCTGCAGGATGGCTGGGGAAAAACCACGCTTGTTATTCGCTGTCAAAAATTGCAACCGGCGATTATTTTCTTTTTATCGATGCCGATGTTCGTGTTTACGGTAAAATTATTTCAGAAACTGTGGCGTTTTCAGAGAAACATAAACTGGGTTTACTCTCCATTTTCCCGCAGCAAATCATGAAAAGCCGGGGTGAGAGTTTTACAGTTCCCAACATGAATTACATACTGCTAACCCTGCTCCCATTGATTTTGGTTCGCAAAACCAGCTTCGTTTCGCTTGCTGCGGCAAACGGACAGTTTATGCTTTTTAAAGCCTCTATTTACAACAAATTTCAACCACACGAAAAAATGAAATCGAACAAAGTGGAAGACATTCAGATTGCCCGGTATTTCAAAAAAAACAAAATAAACGTGGCCTGCGTTACCTTAAAAGATTCAATCCAGTGCAGAATGTATAATGGTTTTGGTGAAGCAGTTAACGGGTTTTCGAAAAATGTAACCATGTTTTTTGGGAATTCGTTCATCGCTGCCATCCTGTTTTGGTTGATTACCAGTTTCGGTTTTGCTGTTGTAATTATTGAATTTCCGTTACCGGTAATCATTTTTTACCTGCTGGCACTCATTTTAACGCGGACAGCAGTTTCAGCAGCAAGCGGCCAAAACATTCTTAAAAATATACTCTTCATTGTTCCGCAGCAATTTGCGATGGGACTTTTTATAACAAGGGCAATTAAAAACAAACTCAGAAAACGGTTGGAATGGAAAGGACGAAGTATTTCATAATCATAGTAATTGGACTGTTTATTCCTGTGCTGGCTACTGCAACCTGGAAAACTGAGATTTACAAGGCTTACATCGGCAACAACATGCCCGGATGGAAAGTCATCATCGATAAAATGGACAGGGAGAAAAACAAGAGCAAAGATTTTATCCTTGAAATGGTGAATTATCAGTACGGTTATATTGCGTATTGCATTGGAATCGGGAAGAAAGAGGAAGCAGAAAAATACCTCGACCTGGCTTTCAAAAACCTTGAAATACTGGAGAAGCAAAATTTTAAACCATCCGAAATCAGTGCATACAAATCGGCGTTTTACGGATACCAAATCGGGTTAAACAAGATGAAAGCGCCCGTAATTGGTCCAAAAAGCGTAAAATATTCAAAGCTCTCTATGGAACAGGACCCGCAAAATCCGATGGGATATATTCAGTACGGCAACAGCCAGTTCTACATGCCGGCCATTTTTGGAGGCTCAAAAAAGGAGGCGGTTGAATATTTTTTAAAAGCTGAAAAGCTGATGGAAAAAGAGAAGCTGAAAATTGAAAACGACTGGAATTATCTGAGTTTACTGGCATTGATCGGTCAATCGTATATGGAAATGGAAGAATATCAGAAAGCAAAAATTTATTTTGAAAAAGCGCTGGCTGTTGAACCGGATTATTTGTTTGTTAAAATAGATTTGTTACCAGCTTTGTTAAGGAAAATGAGTTCAAAATGAACCCGGCGGGTTCAAATGTTTGTAGGAAAAAAATGAAATACAATATAAAATGAATAAAAAAGTATTGATTGTTGGCGCCGGATTGGGCGGACTGGCAGCGGGATTGCGCCTTGCAAAAAAAGGATTTACGGTTGAAATCGTTGAAAAAAACAGTCAGGCCGGTGGCCGTTTGAACCAGATAAAAAAGGATGGTTTTACTTTCGATACGGGCCCCAGTTTTTTTAGCATGTCATACGAATTCGAAGCCTTTGCAAAAGATTGCAACATAAAGCTGCCGTTTGAATATGTCGAACTCGATCCGCTGTACACCGTGAATTTCAGCGGCAGCGATAAAACCTATTTTCTTTATAAAGACACAAAAAAGCTAGCCGAACAGTTTGCCGATGTTGAACCCGATTTCAGGGAGAAGTTTGAAAAATACATTAAAAAATCGGGAGCACTTTTTAACGACACGGTTGATCTTGTCATTAAAAATAATTTCGACTCGCTGTTTTCGTACATCATCACGTTAATGCGGGTAAACCCGGTTCACCTGCCAGTTCTTTTTAAAAATTTTTATACACATGTAAAACAACATTTTTCGTCGAAAGAGGCACAGCAAATTATTTCGCTTGTGGCTTTCTTCCTTGGCAGAACACCATTCGACACCATGGCCATTTACAGTTTGCTGTCGTACACCGAATTTCGGCACGATGGTTATTTCAATGTAAAAGGTGGAATGTACAAAATTGTGGAGGGACTGGTGGACGAACTGAAAAAGGAAAATGTAAAGTTCAGTTTTAATACCGAAATTGTTGATTTTACTGAAAAAAATGGAAAACTGGTAAGTTTAACAGACCAAAACGGGAAAACCCTTACTTCTGATATTATTCTTGTTAATGCCGATGCGGCATGGTTCCGTGGCCGGGTTTTCAAACGCGAAAAATATTCGGAACAGAAACTGGACAAAATGAACTGGACCATGGGATACCTCACATTTTACATCGGGCTGAAATGCAAACTTCCGCAGGTAAACCACCACAATTATTACCTTGGAAATAATTTCGAGGAGTACGCCAACAACGTGATGAAAAATCCCGATTCGCTGCAAAAACCTTATTATTACGTGAATGTGCTGTCGAAACACAACAACGATTGTGCGCCCGAAGGTTGCGAAAGCCTGTTTTTTGTTTGTCCCGTTCCAAACCTTTATTATAAGCAAAACTGGGACGACAGGGATGAAATTGTAAACAGTATCATTGCCGACTTTTCTGCGCGGATTGGTAAAGATATTCAGCCCGAAATTATTTCGCGAACCATTTATACACCCGTTGAATGGCGCGACAGGTTTAATCTTCACCGCGGAAGCGGACTGGGATTGTCGCACAGCATGAGTCAGATTGGGGCTTTCAGACCTGCAAATTTCGACGAAAAATATAAAAATGTATTTTATGTGGGCGCGTCAACCATTCCCGGAGCCGGGCTTCCAATGGCAATTATCAGTTCGAAACTGGCTTTTGAACGAATTGAAAAATATGCGAAAAGGTGATGTACATGCTAATTTGCAATTTTTTAATCAGGGTAAAACAGCAATAATTATGAATATGAAATTTAATAGATACTGTCCGGTTAAATAAGAATAGATTCCTCACTTCGTTCGGAAAGACAGGTGATGCAGTGGATTTTGGGGGAGGAAAAAGGGACGGCGGAGCCGTCCCTTTTTCCTCCCTCCGTATGTATACAAAATTGTCATTCCGATGGAGGCACGACAGAGGAATCTCCTTTTACTGTTAAATGGTAGTCTATTCGGAATATTCAATCAATAATAAAAAACAAAGTATTAATTTAGCTGTTCTTTTCATCGTTATGACACAACTTGAAACATTAAAAATACAACTGGGAAAACCTTATTTCGATTTGGCATTCCTGCTGCAGTGTTTTAAAGAAGTTCTGTTTGAAAACAACGAAACGGAACTTGCCGAACACATTCCCTGGCTTTGCGAAAGCTGCCGTTATGAAGAAATCAATTTCACAGGGAAATATTTTCATATGTTTTCAATTTGCTTTCAGTTGCTCAACCTCGCTGAAACCAACGGTGCCGTGCAAACCCGGCGGAAAGAAGAAGAAAAAAACTCGCTAAGTGCCATCAACGGTTTGTGGGCAAACAGTTTCGAGGTACTGAAAACAAAAGGATTCAGCGGGGAACAGATTTCTGCCATTTTTAACGAAATTGAAGTTCAGCCGGTGTTAACCGCCCACCCCACCGAAGCAAAACGACCGGTAATTTTAAGAAAGTACCGCGAATTATATCTGCTGTTGGTACAGCGCGAAAACTCGATGTACAACACCTATGAAAATGAGGAAAACAAAAACGAAATAAAACGGGTAATTACATCCATCTGGCACATCGATGAATATTACATGGAAAAGCCAAAAGTGGAAACCGAGCTCGACAATGTAATTCACTATTTTGTGAATGTTTTTCCCGATATTGTGACCCTTTTAAACCGAAGGCTTGTACAGGCTTGGGAATTCGCGGGTTTTAACAGTAATAGACTTGTAGAAAGCAACAACTTCCCCGTACTTAAATTTGGAACCTGGATTGGCGGCGACCGCGATGGACATCCGCTGGTAACTGCTGAAGTGACTAAAAAAACACTGCTGACCCTTCGTTTAAATGCTTTTTTGATACTTAAAAACGAACTTCTTAAATTATCTGAAAATCTCAGCTTTTATTGCGATATCCTGAATTTACCCTCCCCAATTTCTGAAAGATTTAAAGAAATAATTGCCGAAATCGGGAGTGAAATAAAACCGTTGGTAACGGCTCACCGAAACGAAGCATACAAACTTTTTGTACTTCTCTTTATCGAAAAACTGCCCATAAAAATAGGATTGGAACAAACTTTTGAACTGGTTGACAAGCGCGGAAACTATTCTGAATCAGACCAACTGATAAACGATTTGACCTGTTTGAAAGAGGGATTAAAAAAACAGGGTTTTTCTATTCTGGCAAACCACGAGGTAAATCAAACCATCCACTTTATTAAAACATTTGGTTTTCATCTGGCTGAACTGGACATCAGGCAAAACAGCAATTATTACGAAAAGGCACTGATTCAGATTGTAAATGAATCGAAATCAGGAGTGATAATTACAGATGAGTTTTCAGAAGAAAAGAAGAATGAGATAATTAAGGCTGAACTTCAGACCAACCGGCCATTTGTTCGCGACTGGAACAGTTTACCCGTTGAAGCAAAAAATGTGCTCGAATGTTTTGATGTTTTGCAAAAACACATTCAACATTATTCGGGGAATTCCATTGGTTCGCTGATAGTAAGCATGACCCGGAATGCCGCCGATTTAATGACGATTTACCTTCTTGCCCGTGAAGCCGGACTCACTTTTTACGATAAAACACTGGTTTTAAAACTTCATGTGGTTCCACTTTTCGAAACCATCGACGATTTAATTGCCAGTCCGCAAATTATGGACGAATATTTTCGGTTAGCCGAAGTTCAAAACAGTCTTGAATTTCAGCGGACAGAGAAAAACCTGCCCCATAAAATGCAGGAGATAATGATTGGTTACAGCGACAGCAACAAGGATGGTGGAATCCTGGCCAGCTCGTGGTACCTGTACAAAGCGCAGAAGGAAATAACCGAAGTGGGGAAAAAATATGGCATTCAGATTAAATTTTTCCATGGCAAGGGTGGTTCAATCAGTCGCGGTGCCGGACCGGTGCATTGGTTTTTGCGTTCGTTGCCGCACGGCACACTTTCGGGTAAATTAAAGATTACAGAACAGGGCGAAACCATCGAAAAGAAATTCGCCAACAAAATAAATGCTGCCTACAACCTTGAACTGATGTTGTCGGGAACGATGCTGAATTCGCTACTGCATAAAAAAGAACCCGAGGTTCAAAACAGTGCGGCAGAAATTCTGGAATACATGGGAATGGAAAGCTACAGGTTTTACACTGAACTGTTGAAAAATGAGCATTTTCTTGAATTTTACCAGCAGGCCACTCCCATCGATGTGATTGAGGAGAGTAAAATCGGGTCGAGGCCGGCGCGCAGAACAGGAAAAAGAACTTTTTCAGATTTACGGGCAATCCCATGGGTTTTCAGCTGGGGACAATCACGATTTCACATCACCAGTTGGTACGGAGTTGGCTCAACCCTGGAAAAAATGCAAACCGAATTTCCTGAAAAATATAAAAAGCTGAAAGAACTGATACCTACAAGTCAGTTTGTAAGATATGTTTTAACCAATATCGACACCAGTCTGGCCACTACCGACGAAGAAATGATGAAAAGGTATGCACAACTGGTGGAAGACGAAAATGTAAGGGAAAGTGTTTTGCATTTATTGCTGTCGGAACTCGAAAAAACACGCCGGTTAATGCAGGAACTTCTGGGAAGACCCATGCACGACAGAAGGAAAAACCATTTTTATTCAACCGGTCTGCGGGCGGAAGCTCTTGACATTCTGCATAAAAATCAGATTAAAAATCTCAAACTCTGGCGAAATCCGGAACTCACTGACCCCGTGGAAAAAGATAAATTGCTCCGTGAACTACTGATTTCAGTAAATGCAATTGCCAATGCCATGGGAACAACGGGGTAAATGTAGGAATGCTATAATGCGGGAATGCATGAATGCTAGAATGGAAGAATAATTGCAAAAAGGTAACATTCCAATTCATTCCTGCCAGTTTATAATAAAAAAAGTTGTTGTTGTTGTTGTTATTAAAGATGGTTTAAACAAAGTGCAACAGTTTCCTCACTGCGAATAATCCTGAAGGGATTTAACAATAATAACCACGGGTAAAACCCGTGGTAAGCAGATAAATAAATCCCTGAACCCCGAAGTGGGTTCAACACGTGATTGGCATAATTTATAAGTAACGGCAACAGCCCTGCACTATCCTGTCAATATAAAATGAAACACAGGAACCGTTTTTTTTCTTACAGAACGGTTCCATCCACTTCGTTTTGGTTTCTATAACTAAAGGTTTAAACAAAGTAGCAGTTTCCTCACTACGTTCGGAATGACACGGCTTTGTAGTTAGTTGGGGGAATCGGGGCGGCGAAGCCGCCCCGATTCCCCCAAAAACTGCACACAACCCTGTCATTCCGACGAGGAACGAGGAGGAACCTGTCACTTTGCAGCACTTACATTGTTGTTTTCATTCCAAACGTGGAACGAGGAGGAATCTATCCCTTGCAGCATTTCAGTTGCGACTGTCATTATGAAGGAGTGCACAACAAAGGAACCTGTTTATTTGCCACTTATTGTTTTGAAAAAGAATCCTGACCGGTTGACAAAAAATCCAATACAATCCCCTGTCTTGTAACTAAAACTACATTGTAAATACTAACCATTTGAAGCAAATTTTTAATACCCGCAGAAATGAACAAAGAAGAATTCTTAAAATCAAAATATTTCAAAATAATGTTGCCAGTTATCATTGTTGTACTGGTCATTGCGCTCTGGCAAAATGGTTACGAATTTGGCCAGTGGCTGTATAAAATGCTGCATTAACAGTAAGTTGACGGGTGACAGAAGACGGGAGAACCAGCAGCCAGTTGGCAGTCGGCAGTAACCAGTTGGCAGTAAGCAAAAAGGCGAAGGCAAAGGCAAAAACGAACAAGCAAAAATCAAAAATCAGGAATCAGGAACCAGTATCCAGCATCCCCGTCCGACTGGGTCATCCAGGCGGGCAGTATCCAGCACCAAGCAACGTGCAGTCATTAACAGATTCTTCACTTCGTTCAGAATGACACTCTTTTTTATGGAATGGAGGAAATCGGGGCGGCAAAGCCGCCCCGATTTCCCCCCTAAGCTGCAAACAACCTTGTCATTCCGACGAGGAACGAGGAGGAACCTTTACCTTTGCAGCAATTACGTTGTTGTTGTCAATCCAAATGAGGAACGAGGAGGAACCTCTACCTTGCAACATTTTAGTTATTGTTTTCAATCCAAACGAAGAACGAGGAGGAATCCGTCCCTTACAGCATTTCCGTTATGGTTGTATTAGGCACTATTCTTTTTTGGATTTTTTTCTGCTATTTTTACCTCAAACTTAATTCAACATGAAACTAAATTTATCTTTTATCATCCTCGCAACATTTCTGTTGTTTGCTTGTACTTCAAAACAAAAACAGGAAAATGCTTATTCTGCCGACGTAATTATTTACGGGGGAACTTCCGCTGCAATTACTGCTGCAATGGAACTGGTTCAGTCGGGGAAAACAGTAATCGTTGTTTCGCCCGATAAACACCTGGGTGGACTCACTGCCGGCGGTCTGGGTTACACCGACACAGGAAACAAATCGGTTATTGGCGGACTTTCGCGGGAGTTTTACCACCGCGTGTGGCTGCATTACAACAATTCATCTGCCTGGGTCTGGCAAAAACACAGCGAATACGGAAACAAGGGACAGGGCACCGTTGCCATGGATGGCGAAAACCGCACCATGTGGATTTTCGAACCGCACGTAGCCGAAAAAGTTTTTGAGGATTTTGTGGCCGAAAACAAAATCACCATTTACCGCGACGAATGGCTCAACCGCGACTCGGGACTGGTAAAGGTGGACGGGAAAATCGTCTCCTTTAACACCCTTTCAGGAAAAACTTTCTCAGGAAAAATATTTATCGACGCCACCTACGAAGGCGACCTGATGGCCGAAGCCGGCGTTAGTTACCATGTGGGCCGCGAAAGCACAGCACAATATAACGAACAGTGGAACGGCGTGCAGACAGGTGTTTTTCAGCACGGGCACCATTTTAAATCGAAAATTTCGCCATACATAAATCCCGACGATCCTTCCAGCGGTGTGCTCCCGCTTATTTCCACCGAACCTCCCGGTGAATATGGCGCTGCCGACAATAAAATACAGGCCTATTGTTTCAGGATGTGCATGACCAACCACGACGAAAACCGCATTCCGTTTGCAAAACCTGACAATTACGACTCAACCCAGTACGAATTGCTGGTGCGCGATTTTGCCACCGGCCGCAAGGACTGGTTCGAAAAATTCGACGATATTCCCAACCGGAAAACCGACACCAACAACCACGGCGCTTTTAGCAGCGACAACATTGGCATGAATTACGACTACCCCGAAGCTACCTACCAACGCCGCGCTGAAATCATCCAACAGCACCGCGATTACCAGGCAGGACTGCTTTGGTTTGTGGCCAACGACACAAGGGTGCCAGAAGATATCCGCACAAAAATGGCGACCTGGGGATTGGCAAAAGATGAATTTACCGATAACGGCAACTGGCCTCACCAGATTTATGTGCGCGAAGCCCGCCGCATGATTGGCGAATATGTAACCACCGAAAATGATGTACTGCTGAAACGCGAGGTCCCGCGGCCCGTGGGAATGGGTTCGTACGCCATGGATTCGCACAATGTGCAGCGCTATATTACACCCGAAGGATTTGTACAGAACGAAGGCGACATTGGCGTTGCTCCACCCGCACCCTACTCCATTTCGTATGGTTCCATTGTACCCAAAAAAGAAGAATGCAGCAACCTGCTGGTGCCGGTTTGTGTTTCTTCGAGCCACATTGCCTACGGCTCCATCCGCATGGAACCCGTGTTTATGATTCTTGGGCAGTCGGCAGCAGTGGCGGCCTGCATGGCCATCGATAAAAACATGGCCGTGCAGGATGTTTCCTACGACGAACTAAAAACCAAACTGGAAGAGAAGAAGCAGGTGCTGACCTGGACAGCGCAGTAACACAGTTTGTGCGGACTACAGCGATTTACGATTTACGGATTTAATGGCTGGAAGTTCTTAAAAACAGACTTCCTTGCCCATTCCTTCAGGCGGGGACTCCGCACAGTCTGACAGTCACCCTGAGCGAAGTCGAAGGGTGTTTACAGTACAACCATCATTATTTTCTTCTTAATTAAACCTCATTGTTTTACGATTTGGGGAATTACTGATTTGTGCAGTTTTCCAACGCAATTACCTTTTGAAATTAAAAATTAAGAAGTAATTTGAGTTAGGATGTTTTAGGTTTTTTACTCACCCTGATTCGTCTTGTGGCGAATCGTCCCTCTCTTCGCGAAGAGAGGGAGAAGAGGGTGAGTCAGTTACAGTTAAATTTATACCGAAACATTAACGGTTTAGCAATTTTAAAGTAACACCAAACGACGATTACAACCTTGTTTTGGATTTAATAAGCTAACCAAAAACACATTTGCATTTAAACAAAATCGTTTTTACTTTTAAGCCCGATAACAAAAGCGAAATCGTCTGAAACACAGGCTAAACATAAAACTCACATTAAGAGGGCATAAACAAACACCTATTTAAACTATTTTGAATTATCATACTCTGAATTCAAGTCATAAAAGTTCGAAAACAACTGAGATCTATAATCATATCCGCAATCAGAGTTTGCAAAAAATTAAAAATCCGTTTGATTATCTCAATTTATAAGATAAAAAGTTTCACACTTGAAAACAGTATTATTTTTAAAATCACTGGTAATAACTTCGTTTCTCACTCTGACTTTATGCTTTTCGCTGAAAGCCCAGTCGGGAGACGGACTTAAAATGTGGTACAACAAACCGGCCACTGTTTGGAATGAGGCGCTGCCCATTGGCAATGGAAGGCTTGGAGCTATGATATATGGCGACCCTGTTGCCGAAAAAATTCAGCTAAACGAGGGTACATTCTGGTCGGGTGGCCCTTCGCGTAATGATAATCCTGATGCTTTAGCCGCTTTGCCCGGAATCAGGCAGCTTATTTTTAGCGGAAATTACGGCACTGTGGAATCATTGATAAACCAAAAGATAACTGCAAAGCAACTGCATGGTTCAAAGTACCAACCTGTTGGATTTCTTAACCTGTCGTTTCCCAATCATAGCAGTTATACAAATTATTACCGCGAACTGGATTTGGAAAAAGCTGTTTTTACTACAACTTATAAAGTTGGTGATGTTACTTACAAACGCGAAATTTTTGCGTCGCAACCCGATCAGGTTATAGTTGTAAGATTAACTGCTGACCAGGCAGGAAAATTAACATTTACTGCAAGTGTTAATGGCCCGCTGCAAAAAACAGTTAAAGCATTGGACAAAAATACACTGGAATTAACAGGCCTTTCGGGTAGCCACGAGGGTGTAACCGGCCAGGTAAAATTTGATGCCCGTGTGAAAATTTTAAATTCAGGAGGTTCTGCAACCATAGCATCAAATAAAATTAACGTAAGCAATGCCAATGAGGTGGTTATTTTAATCTCCATTGCAACCAACTTTGTTGACTATAAAACGTTAACTGCCAGCGAAACAAATAAATGTATCAGCTACCTTACGAATGCCGAAACAAAAGCCTATTCTGAACTTTATAGCAACCATGTGGCTGCATTTCAAAAATATTTTAACCGTGTGAGCCTTAATTTAGGTAATTCTTCATTGTCTTCTTTTCCTACCGATTTGCGTATTAAGAACTTTTCGAAGACAAACGACAATGAGCTGGTAACCATGTATTATCAATTCGGACGATATTTGCTTATATCCTGCTCTCAGCCCGGTGGCCAGCCTGCAACGTTGCAGGGTTTATGGAATGACCAGGTAAATCCCTCATGGGACAGCAAATACACCATAAACATCAATACCGAGATGAATTACTGGCCGGCAGAAAAAAGTAACCTTACCGAAATGCACGAACCTCTTGTTAATATGGTTCAGGAGCTTTCAGAAACCGGTCAGAAAACTGCAAAAGACATGTATGGTTGCGATGGCTGGGTAGTGCATCATAACACCGATATCTGGAGGATTGGCGGTGTTGTTGACGGCGCTTTTTGGGGAATGTGGCCGATGGGTAGTGCATGGCTCTCTCAGCATTTATGGGAAAAATACATCTACAGTGGCGATTTAATTTATCTCGATTCGGTTTACCCGGTTTTGAAATCGGCTTGTGAATTTTACCAGGACTTTCTTGTTGAGGAACCTAAAAACAATTGGTTGGTAGTAGCTCCTTCCATATCGCCCGAAAATGTTCCTTCAGGCAGGTCAACATCAGTTTGTGCCGGAACTACAATGGACAACCAGATTTTGTTCGATCTGTTTTCTAAAACCATCAAGGCCGCTGCTCTTTTGAAAAAAGACGATGCTTTAATGGCCGATTTTCAAAAAATTCTCGACCGGATGCCTCCCATGCAGATCGGGAAATATGGCCAGTTGCAGGAATGGATGGAAGATTTGGATAACCCCAACGACCAGCACCGTCATGTTTCACACCTCTATGGTTTGTTCCCCGGTAATCAGATTTCCCCTTATACATCGCCGCAATTGTTCGATGCAGCGCGTACTTCGCTTAATTACAGAGGCGATGTTTCAACCGGTTGGTCCATGGGTTGGAAGGTAAATTTCTGGGCACGTTTGCTTGATGGCAACCATGCAAAAAAGCTTATCACCGACCAGCTTACTTTGGTTGACCCTGTTTTAAGCAACAGTGGCGGTACATATCCAAACTTTTTCGATTCACACCCTCCCTTCCAGATTGACGGAAATTTTGGTTGTACATCGGGAATAACCGAAATGCTGCTGCAAAGCCACGATGGTGCCATCCATTTTCTGCCTGCCTTACCCGACGATTGGAAAACAGGAGAAATAAGCGGATTAAGGGCTTATGGTGGTTTTGATGTAAGCTTTATTTGGGAAAACGGACAGATTCAGAAAATAGTAATTAAATCGAACCTTGGCGGAAACTGTCGAATCCGTGTTCCCAACGAAGTGGCTTTAACCGACACAATCCTGAATCCGGCAACCGGAGCAAATTCAAATCCTTTTTTTGCAACTGCCAACATAAAGAAACCGTTAGTTGTTAATCCTTCCAAAATAAAGCCCGTTAACATTAATCCAACTTTTTTGTACGATTTGCCTACCAAAGCTGGCGAAACATATACAATTATCTGCATAAGGAAGCCCGGATTTAAATCGGCTTCTGTAACCGGTAAAAACCCAAAACAAATTGTTGTCAATATAAATGAGCCTGTTAAAAAGCAAAATACTTTCAGCGGTTTTACAGTTAAAAAAGATAGTAGTTCCGTTTCTGTTGACAGTGTTGTTTTTGGAACCGCTGCCAACCAATTGGTAATAAACCTGAAAGACAGTATTTCAAGCGAAGATGAAGTCTGGTTATCGTATAATAACGGTAACGTGGTTTCTGTATTTAATGTACAGCTTGGTAATTTTGCCGACACTTTGGTCGATAACTTATTGATGGGGGCATCTCCCAGGATACTTGATGTAAAAACTGCCGAAGATGGTAAAACCCTCATCGCCGGTTTTAATATGAAAATGAAAGTGCCGGCCGATTTATCCGGTTTACTTCTGAATGCCATTTACAATGGAGATAAGAACATTGCAATTTCTCAATGTGACTTTTATAATCAGGATTCCACCGTATTGTCTTTTTCATTGGCCAGCCCGGTTTATGCCGACTATCAGTTAACTTTTTCCTATTCAGGCAACAGTATAATTTCATCTGATGATGGAATACTAAAAATGTTGTCTGATATACCCGTAACAAATAATTCTCAGGGTTTACCTTTCAAACTGAAAAATGGCAAAACGCTTTCTGACGGAACGTCTGTTTTGCTTGAATTCGATAAACCATTGGCCATGAGCATTGGACAAACGGCCTGCTTCAACCTGAAAATTAACGGGATTAGCGTTGCAATAAACGATATGGATATTGCCGGCACAATTACCATTACACCATCGAAAACCATACGTTTTGGCGATACTGTAACAGTTGGTTATTCCCCGGGTGATATAATGGCGCCCGACGGAGGAGTTTTGGAAGGTTTCACTGATTTTAAGGTTATAAATCTTATAAAAGAGCCATTGTGGAGAATAGTACCTGGAAAAGTCGAAGCTGAAAACTATATTTCGCAGTTTGGAGTTCAAACAGAAAATACGGGTGATACAGGTGGCGGAAAGAATGTTGGATGGATTGATACGGGAGACTGGATGGAATATGCCATTAAAAATACCGGCAACGATACGCTGTTGACTGCAGGCTTTAGGGTAGCTTCCACTTCAGGAGGAGGCTTAATACATATTTATTTGGATGAGGTACTGATTGGAAACATAGCCTGCCCCAATACAGGAAGCTGGCAAACCTATACCACGCGTAACATTGATTTGAAAATAACACCAGGGATACATTACCTGCGACTTGTTGCCTATAAGAGCGGTTTTAACATTAACTATGTCGATTTTAAAGTAAAAACGATTACAGGTATCAATAAACCCGGTAACCCAATGCTGAGAATATACCCCAATCCTGTTACGCAGAACTTATTTATCGATTTGGGAGGAGAAGAATTCTCAAAAGTGGAGATTATGACCATCGACGGGAGGATACAGTTAGCGCTTTCCCTGACGGGACAGTCACAACTGCAAATTCCGGTCAGCTTCCCCGATGGGTTTTATATTGTAAAAGTCAGCAACGGGCAACAACATTACCAACGCAAGATAATCGTTAATAAAAAATAATTTCCTATTCGGCTTTAGTTGCTTGCAGAGTTCCAACAGGGAAATGCAAACTCAATTTACCGGCCTTTCATCAGTAATGGCAGTACCCATACCGATATACATCGGAACGCCGGAGTAGGTTTTTAGTTTGCGATTGATTAGAGCCTAAGGATGCCATCTTTACAAAAAGATGGCATCCTTCTGTCCCCATAAGAACCACCCCGTCTGAGTGCAAATGTCCGTATTCCAAATTAAATATAGTAACTCAGACACCTCCCGATTGCATCGGGACAGGCTCTCCTTCAGGGAAAAAGGAGGGGAAATTTTTGCGCTGCACCAAATCATTATACCAAATGCGATTCTAAATCAGTACAAAGCCATTCTGGTATAATGCCGATGAATAGAAATGTTAAGGCCAAACGAGTGTGCGAAGATTGGACTGTTACATTTCTTCAATCGGTATTATTTTTCTGCAAACATCAGGCAACAAAAGTTCAGGTTTCTTCTTCATTTGTCCCGCTGCCCGCCATTTACCAATTGTTCGCTGCCTGCTATCTCTCATTTGTCCCCCTCTTCTTCCAGGGGGGACGAGTCCCGGGAAACACAATTAATTTTATTTATCGGGTTACATCAACCGGGACGGAGGGGGTCTGCAGTTATTCCAATCCAACCATTTATAAAACCGGGACGGAGGGGGTTTTGCTGGGTACCCGATTCTTGTCCTTTGCTCTTCGCTCTTTGCTCATTGCCCCAGGCTCTTTGCCCTTTGCTCAATTCTTCTCCCGCAAAACTCCAACCTATTGAATATTTATTTACTTTTAAACCAATAAAACCAAAACAAATTGAAAAACCTGTCTCTAATAATTCAAACATTAAATCATTCCTTAGATATTTCAGGGGAGAAAATTGAAACTGAAAACTTGGAGATATTACAATCAGGAAAAATTTAAATAATAAATCAACTTCGCTGAAATACCAGACAAATAAATAAAATACTTTATAATTCAACAATGGATAAAATAGAATTACTAAAGAATATTAATGTAGGAGAAAGAGTAGCAGAACAAGAAACTGAAGGATTAAATCAATATTTTTTAAAAACCTATTTATGGGATAAAGTAATGGATGACTCTATAGATATAGTTTTCGGTTGTAAGGGCTCAGGTAAAAGTGCAATTTACAACCAACTATCAAATTACACATATGACCTAATGGGTACAAATGTTATACTCGCTTTAGCTGAAAATCCCCGTGGAGCAATTGCGTTTAAAGATTTAAATACAACACCCCCGACAGAAGAAGCTGAATTCAAAAGCATTTGGAAACTTTACTTCGTAATGGTAATAAGTCAAAAACTTCAAGAATTTAATTATAAAGATATCCATCTTAAAACTGTAATTGAAAAATTACAGGAATCCAATCTGCTGCCAAGACGACAAGGGTTTACAGCAATTTTAAAAATGGTACGCGACTATATTACAAATATCAAAGGTTTTGAACCAAACATTAGTTTTAGTGAAACCACAGGCACTTTATCAAATATTGGTTTTAAAGTGACTCTTGGGGAACCGTCAATTGCGATGATTGATAAAGGCCTGGTTTCTATTGATTATTTGATTGAGTGTCTGAATAATTCATTAATTGAAAACAATAACAAAATTTGGTTAGCACTCGATAGATTGGATGCAGTTTTTCAGGAAAACTTTAAACTTGAGGCAAATGCATTGAAGACATTATTTCAGGTTTACATTGACCTAATGCAGTTTGATAATATAAGACTATTAATTTTCTTTCGTGATGATATTTGGAATAGAATAATTGAAGGCGGTTTTAGGGAAGCAAGTCACATTACGCGAAAAGAAAAAATAGAATGGGATGAAAGCTCATTGTTTTTTTTAATTATGTCCAGATTTGTTAAAAATGATTTTTTAATCGATTACTTTAATATTGAGAAAAGTGATATTGATTCTAAAGAATGTAAGCTCCAACTATTCAAAAAAATATTTCCCCAAAAAACTAAAATAAATGGAAATTTTGACTTTAAATGGCTAATATCTAAAATTGAAGATGCTAATAAAAATGTTTCCCCAAGAGAACTAATACATTTAATTAATCTTGCTATAAAACAAGAAATAAAAATATTATCAGAAGAAGGAGTCGAAAAATATGAGTATTTGATAAGTGAGGAATCAATCTTAAAAGCATTAGTTGAAGTTTCAAAAACAAAATTTGAAACGTTATTGGCGGAATATCCAAATTTGCAACAATTTATATATCGACTCAAAAAAAAGAAAATAAGATCTACTGCGTTAGAACTAAAGACATATTGGGAATGCAGCAAAAAGGATGTTGGAGTAATATCAGCAAATCTTATTAAAATAGGAATACTTAGAAATGAAAATGAATTTAAGAATGATAAAGAGCCAATTTACTATATCCCAATGCTGTATCGACCAGCATTAGGTTTTCCTATTTAACTTTGCAAATCGTGATAAATATGATTGAGTATATAAACCAAAATAGCAGTAAATTAAACTATTGTAGTCCAAAATACATTTATTGTTTCATCAATGTACAAAGTTCATGATTGGTAAATGCTAAATAGAGCTACCTGATAAGAATCACTTGCACTTTGCAAAAATGCTGCTTTCTTCCCACACACCGACAGATATTAATATATTTGCGTTTAATGATAAATTGAAATAAAGACCAAATTTTTATATGAGTTTAAATACACAATCCCTTCAACCAATTATAAACTTCATCTGGACAGTTGCTGACGATGTATTAATTAATAAGTTCCTTGAAAATCAGTATCAGGACGTAATTCTTCCAATGACTGTTTTACGTCGGTTGGATTTGGCACTTGAACCAACAAAAGATAAGGTTTTAAAAACCCACGATGAATTTAAAAGCAAGATTGACAACTTATACGGACTTCTGACAAGCGAACAGCATGGAACAGGATTGGCGTTTTACAACACCTCTCAATTTACCATGAAAAAGCTGTTAGCTGACCCGAAAAATATTGACACCAACTTTTTAGATTATCTCAATGGCTATTCTGAAAATGTACAAGACATTATCAGCAAGTTTAAATTCCGCAACCAACTAGAAACCTTTGAAACAACTGGAATTACATTTTCACTTATTGAGAAATTCTGCAACCCGAAAGTTGAATTAAGCCCCGACAAGATTTCGCCTATGGCAATGGGATATATGTTCGAGGACTTGATACGCCGATTTAATGAAAAAACCAATGCCGCAGCTGGGCGACATTTTACACCAAGAGAAATCATTGAGTTGATGACACATTTGGTTTATTTACCTGTAAAAGACAAAATTCAAAAAGGAACATTCTTAGTTTATGACCCTTGTGCCGGTTCGGGCGCAATGCTTACACAATCGAAGTTATTTGCAACCAATCCTGAAGGTGAAATTAAATCAAAAGCCACTTTCCATTTATACGGACAGGAAAATACGGGCGAAATGTACGCCGTTTGTAAATCAGATATGTTGCTGAAAGGCGAAGACCCCGACAAAATTAAATTTGGCTCAACGCTGAGTGAATATGGATTCGAACCCGATTTGAAATTCAATTTCATGCTGACCAATCCACCTTACGGAACAACATGGAAACAGGATATTGATAACTTAAATGTTGGTTCTGGAAAGAAAGTTTCCATTATTGACAAAAGGTTTAACCTACCCATAAGAAACTTTAAGGGAGAACTGGAAGAAACCTGTTTGACTTCACGAAGCAACGATGGACAATTAATGTTTATGCTCCATATGCTTTCTAAAATGAAAGACCCAAAAGATGGAGGAAGTAGAATTGCGTCTGTTCAAAACGGTTCTGCCTTATTTACCGGCGATGCTGGAAGTGGCGAAAGTGGAATTAGGCAATACATTATCGAAAACGACTTGTTGGAATGTATCATTCAGTTGCCAAATGACATCTTTTACAACACAGGCATAGCTACCTACATTTGGGTTTTGAGTAATGTAAAGGAAGAAAAGCGTAGAGGGAAAGTTCAACTTATTAATGCTTCTTCTGACCTTTATTTCAAAAAAATGCACAAACCAATTGGGGATAAGAGTAATGAGTTAACACCTGAACACATTGAGTCTATTCAAAAACTTTACTTTGAATTCAAGGAAAATGAATACTCGAAAATATCCACTAATGAAGAGTTTGGGTACTATCAGGTTATAATTCACCAACCTGAAAAAGATACGACCGGAAAAATTGTTACCGATTCTAAAGGAAAACCAAAATCTGATAATAGTCTAAAAGATTATGAAAATGTCCCTATGACAGAAAATATTGACGAATATTTTAATAGGGAAGTATTGCCTTTTGTCCCTGAGGCTTGGTATGACGACAAGTCAATGAAAGTGGGTTTTGAAATCCCTTTTAGCAAACATTTTTATCAGCACAGAAACCTACGTTCAATAGAGGAAATTTCCGCAGATATTCTCAAGTTGGAACAGGAAACCGATGGACTACTTAAGGAAATTATTGAATGATGAAGAAATTTAGGCAGTACACAAACTATAAAGATTGTGACCTCATTTGGTTGAACAAAATTCCAGAACACTGGGAAATTAATTCGTTCAGAAATATTCTGGATGAACGAAATGAGAAAAATAGCCCAATAAAGAGCAACGAGAGGCTATCTTTATCTATAAATAAAGGAGTGACTTTATATGCTGACAAAACCACAAATCTTGACCGTTTTAAAGATGACTTTACTAAATATAAGTTAGCTCATGAAGGCGACTTAGTTCTGAATAGCATGAACATGATTGTTGGTGCGGTTGGTGTTTCTAACTATTTTGGTTGTGTAAGTCCTATTTATTATACTTTTGCAAGTGACCCAAACAATTGCAATTCAACCAAATATTACGAGTATTTGTTTAGAAGTAAGATAGTTCAAGGTGTTTTGTTTAGCCTTGGCAGAGGTCTAATTGCAAAAGATAGAGGTGACGGCAAATACAATACTTTACGTTTAAAAGTTTCAAGAGGTGATTTACGTTCTTTAAAACTACCAAATCCTAACTACTTGGA
Source organism: Draconibacterium sp. (assembly GCA_041737765.1). GTDB lineage: Bacteria > Bacteroidota > Bacteroidia > Bacteroidales > Prolixibacteraceae > Draconibacterium. Next base: position 67,572 of record JBGSRA010000168.1, read on the forward strand.
GCAAAACCAAATAGTTTCCTTTCTTAACTTCAAACTTGCCAAAATCGATCGCTTCATCCGCAAGAAAAAGCAATTGATAAAACTACTCAACGAGCAAAAAGCAGCTATTATCAACCAAGCGGTTACCAAAGGTTTAGACCCTAATGCCAAAATGAAACCTTCGGGTATTGAATGGTTGGGAGAAATTCCGGAGAATTGGGAAATAATTAAACTAACAGGTGTCTGTGGTTTTGTAAGAGGAAACTCAAGTTTCAAAAAAGATGAATTATTAAGTAATGGTGATTATGTTGCATTGCAATATGGCAAGACATATAAGGTCAATTTAATTGATGAAAAATTTGAGTTTTATGTAAATGATGAGTTTTATAAAGATTCTCAAATTGTTGAATATGGTGATGTTATAATTATTTCAACATCAGAAACAGTTGAAGATTTAGGACATTCAGTTTTTTACAGTAGGAGTGATTTGGGTTTAATAGGTGGTGAACAAATATTACTTAAACCAAACAAAGATATAGTTTATGAAAGGTATTTGTACTATTCTTCAAAGGTATTCTCTAGAGAACTTAAAAAGTATGCAACTGGGGTTAAAGTTTTTAGATTCAATATAGATGATTTAAAAACAATCTATACCTGCATCCCTACTATTCAAGAGCAACGAGAAATCGTAAATCACTTAGAAATAGAAACTCAAAGGATTGACCAAACCATTTCCACCATCGAGCAAGAAATCACTCTTACTCAAGAATACAAAACCTCCCTAATAGCCGAAGTAGTTACGGGGAAATTAGATGTTCGGAATTTTGAAATACCCGAAACATTGGAAGAAGAAAGCTACGAAGAATTGGAAGAAGAATTGAGTTTGGCAGCAGAAGAAGAGGCAGAATATCAAACAATAGAAGAATGAAGAATATGCAATATACACATAAAGAACTGATGCAATTAGCCATTGACGTAATGAATAAAAGCGTTAATGAACCAAGAGCGGATGGCAAAGTGCCACCGAAAGTAGGTGCTGTTTTACTTTTTCCTGACGGCCATGTTGAAACTGCGTATAGGGGTGAACTTCGTGAAGGCGACCATGCCGAATTTACCTTATTGGAAAGAAAACTTGCTAATGTAAATGTGGAGGATTGTATTTTATACACCACCCTTGAACCTTGCGTTGAACGCAACCCGCCCAAAGTGCCTTGTTGCCGTAGAGTGACAAATGCACGCATCAAAAAAGTGTTTATTGGGATTGAAGACAAAGACCCAAAGGGCAATGGGATAAGACATTTGGTAAAACATGGTGTAGAATACAAAATGTTTGACCGCGAATTTCAGCGAATAATTGAGGAGGAAAACAAAGTTTTCCTGAAACAAGCACTTCAACGAAAAATGGAAGCTGAGGAAGAAGAAGATTTGCGAACACCTTTTGAATTACCGGTGGCGAATTACGACAGCAGGAAGTTTTCAGATGAAGCACTTCAAAAATTCATCAAAGAAGCAAATTTGGATTACATGCCAACAGATGAAGCATTTCTGGAATATTTGGCTGATTTTGGTGCGATGGAATGGGACAAAGAAAAGAAGGTATTCGTTCCTACAGGTTACGGAATACTCCTTTTTGGTAAAAATCCACGTACTAAATTTAAAAATGCGGTATTGAAAGCGCACGTTAGTTACGGTACCAGTAAAATTGAACCCAAAGATTTTGATCAAGCCCTGGTGCTTCTGCCCGACCAGATTGAAGAATGGTTGAAAAAAGTATTACCCCTTTCAAAAGACACCAGTGGTTTCAAGCGAAAAGATGTTCCTGACTTCCCAATTGAAGTTTTACGAGAAGCCATTGTCAACGCTTTAGTACATAGAGATTATGAAATTGAAGGTGCAAAATGTGAAATCAAAATTGATGAGAACAAGATAATCGTAACCAGCCCGGGCAAACCGCTTCCTGCCATTACTTTGGAAGAACTTAATTCTTTTGAAGCCCCGTCTTTAAGCAGAAATCACATTATAACTTACGCATTTAGTTTGATGGATTATGTGGAAGAAAAAGGTTTTGGTATGAAAACATTCAAGGCATTGAATAAGGAACACGGTTTACCTATTCCAAAATATACTTTCAAAGAACCTTTCCTGACATTGACTTTTCCAAGAACCACAGAAGCCGTTAAGGAGATATTAGGGAGAGGCAAAATTGATGATTTGAGTACAGAAGAACTTAAAAACTTTGAAATCTTCAGACAGAAACGACCTGTTTCCAAATCTGAGTTCGTTGAATTTACTGGCTTGGCTACCCGAACGGCAGAACGTTATCTAAAGGATTGGTCTGAAATAGGCTTATTGAAAAAAGTGGGGTCAGGTCCGAGTACTAAATATGAATTAAATGATGAATAATCCCGCCAGAATCCCGCCAGATTGGCGAGATGAAGCAATAGACATTTCGATATTTATGCTTATCTCGCCAAATACTCGCCAAAGTGGCGAGATAGGGAAGTTGAATCTGAAATTTAAATATTTCGCATAATAGTTATGACAACAGATACCACTGAAAAAGGCTTGGAAGGTCACATTGCTCAATATTTGGTTGAAGAAAACAAGTATATACTTCGTGAAAATAAATCGTACAATAATGTTTCGTGTATCGACAGCGAGTTGCTATTTCAATTCTTAGCAACCACACAATCCAAAGCAGTTGCCAAACTTAAATCCTATCATAAAGACCTTTACGAGCAAAAAATAATCAAACGCCTGAACGACCAAATACAGGCAAAAGGTATTATTGAAGTATTGCGCAAAGGCATTACGGACGGATTTACCGACACTAAACTTCATTTGTTTTACGACAAGCCTGTTTCTGTTTATAATTCAGCTGCTAACGCTTTGTATCAAGCCAATTTGTTTTCGGTAATGCGTCAGGTTTATTTTTCGCCAATCGATAAAAAATCGTTGGATATGATGATTTTCATTAATGGTATTCCTGTAATATCATTCGAACTGAAAAACGAACTAACAAAGCAAAATGTACAGCACGCTATAAAGCAATACAAAGAAGCCAGAGACCCTAATGAAGAATTGTTTCGTTTGGGCAGGTTAATGGTAAATTTTGCGGTTGACACCGAAGAAATTTGGATGTGTACACAACTAAAAAAAGAGAAATCCTATTTTCTACCATTCAACAAAGGATACAACAACGGTGCAGGAAACCCACCGAACGACGGCATTAAAACCGATTATTTGTGGAAAGAAATTTTAACCAAAACCAATCTCACCGACATAATTCAGAACTTCTGCCAATTAATTACCGAAGAAAAAGAGTATTTGGACGAAAAGGGCAAAGTTAAAACACGAAAAGAAAAGAAATTAATTTTCCCCCGCTATCATCAGTTGCTTGCAGTCCGAAATTTGTTAGCCGATGCCGAGGAAAACGGCTCGGGTCAGAAATACTTAATACAACATTCGGCAGGTTCGGGCAAATCAAATTCTATTTCGTGGCTGGCTCATCAGTTGGTTGGCTTGCACGACAAATCGGGCAAGAACAATATTTTCGATACCGTAATTGTAGTAACCGACCGCCGCGTTTTGGATGCCCAAATACGAAACAACATCAAACAGTTTCAACAAGTAAATGGAGTAGTTGAAGCCATTACCGAAGGCAGCAAACAACTGAAAGAAGCACTTGAAGAAGGCAAAAAGATTATAATTACCACTATTCAGAAATTCCCTCACATTGTTGAAGAAATTGGCGATTTGCCGGGAACAAACTTTGCCATAATTATAGACGAAGCCCACAGTAGTTTGAGCGGTCAAATGGCAAGGAAATTAAATGAATCGTTGGCAAAGCCAAATGAAGATGACGAAATAGAAACGGAAGACAACGACACAATAACAGGCGAGGACTTAATAACCGACTTAATTAAATCGAGGAAGTTATTGCCTAATGCCAGTTACTTTGCCTTTACTGCTACGCCCAAAAATAAAACTCTGGAATTGTTTGGTGTTCCTTTTCAAGAGGGCGATAAAACAAAATTCAGGGCATTTCATTTATACTCAATGAAACAGGCCATTGAAGAAGGTTTTATTATGGACGTGTTACAGAATTACACGACGTACCAAAGTTATTACGCCTTACTCAAAAAAATTGAGGACGACCCCGAATACGACAAGTTAAAAGCTCAAAAGAAGCTGAAGCAATATGTTGAAAGCCACGAACACGCCATAAAAAAGAAAACGGTTTTAATCGTAGAGCATTTTATGGAAAATGTAATCCGCAAAAAACGATTGGGTGGTTTTGCAAAAGCTATGTTGGTAACAAGTTCGAGAGCCAATGCGGTAAAATACAAGAAAGCATTTGACGACTATTTACACAAAATTAATAGCCCTTATAAAGCAATTGTAGCCTTTTCGGGCGAGATTGACGGACAAACAGAAGCAAATTTGAACGGTTTTTCAAGCGCGTCAATTCCAAAAGAATTTGAGAAAAATGAATATCGTTTTTTGTTGGTTGCAAATAAATTTCAAACTGGTTTCGACCAACCTCTTTTGCATACAATGTACGTAGATAAAAAATTGGGCGGTGTAAATGCGGTTCAAACATTATCACGTTTAAACAGGAGCCATCCACTAAAGAAAGACACTTTTGTTTTAGATTTTGCCAATACAGCCGAAGACATTGAAAAAGCTTTTAAACCATATTTTGCAAGCACAATTTTAGGTGAAGCAACCGACCCAAATAAATTATTTGATTTACAGGATGCTTTGGATAATTACCAAGTTTATACAAAAGAACAGGTTGTTGAATTTTCAGATAAGATTTTGGCAAATGTTCCTGTTGACCAACTTCATGCAATGCTCGACAACTCAACAGTAATTTTCAGAAATGATTTAGCAGAAGAACAGCAAGCAGATTTCAGAGCAAAGGTAAAAACCTATGTTCGCTTGTATATTTTTCTTTCTCAAATTGTGCCTTTTGAAAATCCGTATTTAGAAAGACTTTACATTTTCCTTAATCACTTGCAAAACAAGTTGGGTGGCGAAACGCCAATTGATTTGGCACAAGGCATTTTGGACAACATAGATATGGATAGCTATCGTTTGCAGTTGGAAGCAACTATAGATATTGCAATGGAGCAAGGAGATGATTTAAAGCCAATTCCAACGGATATGCGAGGCGGAACAACTCCATCGGAAATGGACAGACTTTCAAATATTCTGCAAACCTTTAATGACCGTTACGGGACACAGTTTGAAGATGTTGATAAGGTTCGGCAAATGGCTGAAAGCGTTGCAAATGATGTAGCAAAGAATCAAGAGTTAATTACTTCAATCAAATATTCAGACGACCAAAACGCAAGAATAACAAGCGACAAAATAGTTGGCGAAGAATTGCTAAAACACATTACAACGAATTTTGACCTCTACAAACTCTATTCCGACAACAAGGAATTTAAAGAGGATTTTTCAGCTATGATGTTTGGAATTGTGAAGGAGTTAATTTATAGGGGTATCAACACTCAATTGTGATTAATAAAATTCCTTTCTTTAATTTACCTCACTCGTGCAGATTTGTCGCTATTCTGGATATTTGATCTTGTAGAAAAAATAACAAAAACAGTTATAATGGAAAAACTTGAAATCCTTGAGCATTTTATTACAAAACATGGAAATAAGATAAATACAGAACTGAGTTCTGTAAAGTATTGTCAGAATGAGAAAATGGCTATAGTGGAATTAACTTTTAATAGCAACAGAAAACCTGTGAGTATAAATTTGGATTTCATAAGTGATGAAATTGTAAAAGATGATGAAGGTAATGATAGCTATTCAACACCACTTTTTAATCCGGTAGCTGATATTGTTGATAATGCAATGTCTTTTTTGAATTTAGATGAATATAGTTTGATAATGTGTATTGACTATATTTTTACAGAAGAGGCAGCAATAGGCGTTAATAACGAATTTTTAAATAAAATGTAAATACCTCCACTCGCCCCATCCCGATGGTTCGGTTTGCAACCGTTAAGCAATCGGCAGGATTGAAAATCAACAATTATAAAACAGACATCGGTTGGTTTAACGCCTGTATTTTATGGCTGCGGGCAGGTTGTTTGCGGGCTTCAGTACCCCGGGTTAAAACCCGGGGCTATATTTTCCTACTACCTGCAACCCGTAACTGGAAACCGGTGTGCATACGATAGCCATCGTATCCGCAGGATTGAGAGACAGGCGAGAATACAAAAAAATGTGTAAATGGTTATTTGGATTTCAACTTATTGCTATTCTAAAACAGCAGGTTAACCATTCTTAAAAGTTTAAATATTTGATGCGACTGGCGAAAATATTCAATAATTTTACCTGTAATTGGAAAAACCGGTGAAATGAAAAAGACAATATTAATCTGGCTGGTTCTCCTGTTAGGGCTTTCCTATCAGGCATTTGCAAAAGCAGGGAAGGCAAGTGACGAGAACGAATTTGCTTTGGCCATTGTTCTGTTCCTTCTCCTGGTTGCAGGAATTTTTGAAGGAATCGACTACCTGAAAAAAAATGGCAAAACTCTTTTGTTAAGATTTCGGACATTTCTGAGAAATAAGATGTTGACCCTGAGGAATTCTCATTGACCCTTCTATCCCTTGTTTGCAAAGATAAATAAGCTGTTTTGCCCCGATAATTATCGTGGTGCAATGCCCTGGTGAAACTGTGCCGCATTAACTTCTGTCCTGCCTTTCAGGCAGTTTGGTTCTGTTATACTGCAACCACAGGTTTGTAACCTGTGGTTATGAAAATAAGTCCTTTCAGGACAGGTTGCCAAATTGACTTGAAAAGTCTCCCGATGTACATCGGGATTCATAACCGCATGGTCACTGACCTGCGGAAAACAACATCAAAAACAGCAACTGCCTGTAAGGCAGGACAGGTAAAAGAATGAAAATACCAGTTCTACTCTTGATTCAAATTACTAACTGAAGTTGACTTGAAAAGTCAGAGTTTCATAACCGCACGGTCAACGACCTGCGGAAAATGATATCAAAAAAGAAGCAACTGCCTGAAAGGCAGGACAAGTTTAAGATTGAAAAAACAAGTTCTACTCTTGATTCCTAATTAACTGCCCGCAAAAGATTTCATTACAAATCAACAGCGTTACAGCAATGCAAATGGGCCTTCATTTCGAAGGTATTAATCCGGTCGAGGCATCCTTTGATATAATTTCATACCTCACTCCCGTTAATCTTCCCTTAAAAGTTGTATTTTCATCGCATTATTATTGTTTAATTTTAATGGAATCAGATGGAAAGAACTTTGAGAACAGAAATATATTTTTTTGGTTTGCTGATTTGCCTGATGTGCCATGGTTCTATCGGTTTTGCCCAACAAAAAAACAGTGTAAATTATACAGAGTCTTTTGATATCATAGCCAATCCGGAGAGAGGACTTCAGAAATATTCCATCACCAATAACAATTATACCTCGAATCCCAATTATTCAAACATCAATGTATCTGATATTACCGGATGGCGGACAGGAACGGAAAAAGTGACTGTAATTTACCGGTATTTTATGCTCAGTGCTTTTATGAGTTCTAATATATCGCAGACTTATTTGGATAACATTCAGATAGATTTCAGCCGGATTAGAAATGCCGGATTAAAATGTATAGTCAGGTTTGCATATTCCAGTAATATATCTTCATCGCCACAGCAACCGGTTAAATCGCAGATATTGGCTCATATTAATCAGTTGGCGCCTGTTCTGGAAAACAACAAAGATGTTATACTCTCGCATCAGGCAGGTTTTATTGGTACCTGGGGCGAATGGTATTATACCAGCTCAGCGGAATTCGGCACCGAGGGCAACATCAGTTCTGCACAGTGGCAAAACAGAAAAGAGATTGTTGACGCGATGTTAAATGCGACTCCTTTTGGAATACCCATCCAGGTGCGTTATCCAGCGCTAAAAAAGACCATGTATGGCAGTTCTCAACTAAACAAAAACACAGCGTATCAAAATACTGCGAATGCCAGAATTGGATTCTTTAATGATGCTTTTTTGAATAACTGGGGTGATATGGGTACATACAGTGTGGGCAGTGAAAATCAAAACCCGGTTGGAACAGCCGATTATAATTATTTATCGAATGAGACCAAATATATTATAATGACAGGCGAAACCAATGGGGTTAATGCTCCAAGAACCGATGGGGCGAATGCGGTTTATGAAATGGGACTTACAAACTGGACTACTTTAAACCGGGATTATTTCACGCAAAACTGGACAAACTGGAAAAATTCGGGTCATTATAATGAAATTCTCCGCGGGTTGGGTTATCGGTTTGTACTTCGTAACAGTGAGTTTGTTATGAATGACAAAAATTTATCGGTCGAAATCAATCTCGATAATGTAGGTTTTGCAAGGCCAATGAAATACAGGGAGGTTTACCTGGTGCTGAAAAATACGGCTACAGATTCGGTACATTCATTTTCGCTTAATTCCACCGATATCAGAACATGGGAAACTTCAGTAAGTATTCAGCAGGTTTTTGATCTTACAGGGTTGCCAAAGGGATCTTATAAATGTTATCTGAATTTGCCAGATTCAGCTTTAAGCCTGAATGGCAGACCGGAATATTCAATTCGTTTTGCCAACGATGATGTGTGGGAAAATACTTCAGGATATAACCGATTGAACCAGACAGTTGAAATAAGTAGCGCAACTTCAAATAAAACTTTAGTGGCGAAACCGGAAGATATCATTGTTTATCCTAACCCAACGGACGGGTATTTATTTATTAAAAGTGACAATTGGTTCGGTCCGGTTTCTGTTTCAACACTGAATATTCCCGGCAAAATGGTGGATAAGAAAAATGTTGAAGGATTGGGTCAACCCGGAACAGAATTAATGATTGATATCTCGGATTATACCAGTGGTATTTACGTTTTGAAAATCAATCAAAATCAAAGCACCTGGACAACAAAAATTATTAAAAACTAAAGCCGGAACCCCCTCTATTCCTTGTTTGCAACGAGTGATAAACTGTTTTGCCCCGATAATTATCGGGGTGCAATGCTATTTTGAAACTGTGCTGAATCCCCTCCCCGACCCCGGCTACAAAAAATACCTTTTTCCCAACCTCCTGAAACATTCAGCATTTTGGGAATGTGTGAATTATGTAAATTATAATAGTCATTGTGTAAGACTTTACAAAGTGGAGATAATCACCTTTGAGCGTTGCAACAATGAAGTTGCATCAGTTATTCAGTAAAACAAAAAACGAAGGATTTGAAAACAAAAAAATGATAATCAGAAAAAATTTAATATGAAAAGAATAACACTATTACTGGTTGTGGTAGCAGCACTTATGTTGGGTTGCAATCAAACACCAAAACAGGAAGTAAATGATGCAGGTGAAAACCTGACAACCGCAAAAATCCAACTAAAAGAAGCTGTGATAAACGAAACTGAAGCCATAAAGGCAAAAGCGGTGGCCGACTGGAATTATTTCAGAAATAGTTCGGACAGCATTATTTCGGAGATGGAAATTGAGTTAAAAAAGCTGGAAGTCAGGCTGGAAAAAGCAAACAAAAGCGAAAAGATAAAATTAAATGCCGACTACGAAAAAGCAAAAAGCGATATCGCGAAACTAAAAGAAAAACTGGTTCAGAAAAACGTGGAATTTGAGAACGAAATCCAGATTTATGATGACAATGTTTCGGATAAAAACGAATCATTTAAAAATGAATTCAAACACGATATGGATGAGCTTGGAAAGTCGGTAAAAGACATTTTTAAGGATAACGTAAAGTAGTACCCGGTAAAAACATAGCTGCAAAAAAAACGCAATGGACAACACCCATTATTACGAGGTTAATTTACGCTGGAATCAGGCCACACACGGAACCATAAGTTCGCCGGCAATCGAAGGCAAAATTGATGTTGGCACCCCAGCCGGAATCGGCATGGGAACAAAGGAGAAATGGACACCGGAACATTTATTTGTTGCTGCGGTCAACTCCTGCCTGATGTCGGCTTTTTTGCTGATTGCCGATAATTCAAAGTTTAAATTCACCAGTTTCGAAAGCAATGCCGTAGCGAAAATAGAAAAGTCGGACGGAAAGCTGGCAGTAACCGAAATTGTGTTAAAACCCACGCTGACCATCGCTTCGGCCCGCAATGAAGCCAAAGCAAAACGGGTGCTCGATATGAGCGAAAAAGCCTGTGTTATTGCAAACTCCATAAAAACCAAAATCCTTCTGGAACCGGTTATCGCCATTCAACAAATTACTGCGAACAGTAAATAAAACCGCCGGAAAAAGTTTTAAGAGAATTTGCAAAAAGCAATGAAAAAACAACCCTCTTGACAATAAAAAAAGTACAAAAAACAAATAAACAAATCAAAGAAAACAACAATTTGAAAATCATTATTATGAAGACAGAGATTGGAATAACAGAAGCCAACAGGCAGGCAGTAGCCACTGAACTGGCAAAGATTTTGGCAGACGAAACCGTGCTTTACATCAAAACAAAAAATGCCCACTGGAATGTTGAAGGGGCAGATTTTTACGACAAGCACAAGTTTTTTGAAACTCAATTTGAACAGTTGGATGAAATGACCGATAGCATTGCCGAACGCATTCGTACCATTGGTCATTACGCACCGGCAACCTTAAGATCGTATTTAAGTTTAACTCACCTGTCGGAACAAACCAGGGAACAAAACGACAGCCAGGGATTTATCAAAGAGCTGCTGGAAGACCACGAATGTGTGATTATTATTTTGCGCGAACACATTAAATCGTTTGCCGATGATTTTCGCGATTTGGGCACCAGTGATTTTGTAACCGGATTAATGGAAACGCACGAAAAAATGGCTTGGTTTTTACGTTCGCACTTATAAAATTAAAACGATGAATTCAGCTTATTATAATTTCTGGGGAATGCACTTTGTCTGGTGGTTTGTTTGGGGTGTCCTGCTTTTCTGGATATTCTTTACTCCATACAAAATTCCGGGACAAAGAACCAAAAAAGACACACCACTTGATATTTTAAAAAAGCGTTTTGCGTTGGGGCAAATCAACAATGAAGAGTTTCAGGAAAAGAAAAAAATTCTGGAAGGATAACAAATGGAAACAAAGTCTGCACTGAAAGCAGAAAAATTTTCGAACGATAAAAATAAAACATCATCCGAACTTGCAGTGCCTGTGTTGTAATGTACGAACTTAAATAACCGGCTAAACCGGGAAAGGCGGTTGTGGGTTTTTGGTCCGACTACTTAAAAGCGTGCGGGCAACTAACCATTTTATGGAAATAAAAAAAACAGAAGAAGACCTTAGGCATTTTGATTTCCTTGCTTGGAATTCAAAAGAGATCATCTAAAAACAGGTAGATTCATATCGTCAGCAACACACGTATGCAGGAACCATAACAGGTTTCACGGTTTTATTTATACCATTCTTTTTAAATAGTTGAGACAGATCATATCAGGTACTTCAATTCATTTCCATTCTACCGATTGCGCTGTTTATTGGCTCCATTTTTCTGATGTTAAGCATTTACCGGGGCATGCCACTTGACCATGCATTGTCGGTTGTAAAGTACCGGGAATTACTGCCAAAATCGTACAAAGAAGTATTGCTTAATGAAATTGAAGCCAACAAAACTTCGTACATCAAAAATGATGCGGTCACCCACAAAGGCAATAAAAGGTACATGCAGGGTGTTGGATTAACAACCATTGCTATTAATATCAATTGTACTTCTTATGGTTAATACCTTTATAGCCATTGAAAAAGCACCAATAAAAGTCAGGGTTGTAAATTTTGTTATAATGTTGGCAGATTCCCCGCCACCGCCGGATTACAACCTGTTTACCGTTTTAAAAGATTTAAAATTTTAAGTTGATTTTGTACCTCTTCGTAAACAGTTCCTTCCAAAAGAGAACGGTACTTTATCTGGCATTTGTTTGTAAACCCTGCTTTTATTTGTTTACAAATAACGGTGTACCCAAAAATATTTAATTGCAAAATGCAGGAAAATAAGAAATAACAAATAACGAATGAGCAAGTGTTTAAAAGACCAGTTTTGGTCAAATATTTCCTGATTTCTTATTCCCGCGATATTTAAAATCAAAGAATCAGCACTTCACTTTCCTTAAGTTTTGAATGCCCTGCGGATTAAAAATTTTTTACATATTTGTTGAAATATGATTCCGACGCAACAAAAAATTCATAAACGAATAGGGCTGTTCCTTTTCCTGTCATTTTTCATCCTGACACAACCGGCTACCGGTCAGGAAGAAGAATCCGCCACGGGATTTTTCAGCGATAATTTGCTGATGACAGAGGTTAATCCCGTACATTCATTTGGAATATTTACTTTAAATACACCATATTATTATGGTTCTTTTAAAACCAAAGGAAACAAATTTTCGATGGGGTATTCCTTTGGAAACACCTGGCATCCGCAATCTACGGTTGTTTATCCCCTGAATATGACTCCCCTTCAAAAACAGGAAGCCAATTCACTTTACATTACAAAACGTTCCGCGTATTTTGAACAAAATGGAATTGCTACGGAGCAAAAGACCATTTCAACCGACGGCGTATTGCAAAACCTGAGTTTTACATGGTTACTGGAGATGGCACGAAAAGGCTCATTTATTTTTAAACTGAACAGCCATTTACTGTCGGGTGGAAGTGCCGGAATTCATTACCTGACCAGCGATTTATTCATCGAAAAGTTTCACGGCTTTGTCGGGCTCGATAACTTCGGGCGAAAATATTACGAATTTAACAAGGCGCATATTCTGTATCGCGACGAAAACGGCAAGCAAATCCGCATCGAAAAAGACGAAGCATTTTTGGGAACTTTTGATGTAAATTATTACCTGCCAATCCTGCTCAGGGAACGACAAAACTCGCATTTTTCGGTTCAGGTGGGGGCTCACCTTGCTTTACCTCTCAATAAATTTTATCCCGAAGTTTCGGGAGGTTTATCAGCAGGGGTGTTGTACAGGCAAAAGTTATTACCCCGTTATTATATCGACCTGGCCGGCGATATCGCACTCAGCCACCATTCATTACTGAATCCGGAAAATGTGGTTAACATGGTCGATCGTGAAATCCGCTTTTCGGGCAAGGCTAATTTTGCCTCCAACATTGTTTGGAGGAAGAACAGGACATTGAGTATTGGATTGTTACTGAATTACCAGGATGCTTATCTGCAGGGGTATATTTTTAGCCGTACCCAGGATGAATACCATGATTTGGGTGTTATTTACATGAAACCCGGCGATGTTTGGGAAGGAGTTGTCATGTCTGAAATTCCCCTGTCGAAGTTATCTGCTGCATCCATGTATTTTTTCTCCGTAAAATCGTACCTGTATATGGGCTATAAATGGGGCAAATCAAACTTTTTTATAACCGCCGGTGAAGATTACCCGGTTATCAATAATGCTCCTGATATTCAGCTTGGAGTCCAGTACACACGAAGTTTAGGCAGGCAGTAAAAGGTTTGTAATGACAAATTTGCAAATGACCTTTTGGAACGTTATAATTGTTAGTAATTCAATTGATTCAATATGCAAACAAAGTTAACATTGAGATTAAACGATAATGTGATTGAGAGAGCTAAAATTTATGCCCGTAATCATAAAGTTAGTCTTTCCAAATTGATTGAATCATATCTTGACAGTGTAACAAAACAAAAGGAAGAGAAAAAAACTTCAATCACCCCGCTTGTTGAGAGTTTAAGCGGAGTTATCGATTTACCTGCTGATTTTAATTATAAAAATGAATGCGTGAATTTTTAGCAGAAAAGTATAAATGAAGCAACTATTTATCGATACTTTTCAGATTTTGAAGACGGAATACAATATTTTACTGCTTTGGAAAATGGACAGGATTTAATTATAACCCGAAATTTAAGGGATTTTAAAAACTCAAAATTGCCGGTTTTGACTGCCAAACAATTTATTGAGACGATTTAATAAGGCTATGTATCACATAACCCCTGCTTTGGTTTGAAACTAGTGTGCAATGCGATAACTATCAGAACTATAAAAATTGAAAATTCAAGATGATTTTAAAACATTACTATCTCAACCTCACCGGCCCCAGCAACCCGGCATCCCTGATTTCCCAGCCCGAGGCATCAAAAGGTTCGTAGTCGATATTTACCAGGTTGATATCATAAAACCTGCGCCATTCGATTTTATTAATGTCCAATGGAAAAAAATTGCAAGTAACATATTTTTACTATCTTCGTTCATGTAATAAAATAATTTATCAAATGATTGAAGAAAAAGAAATAACAACAGAACATTATAAGAAACTTGTCAAAGTTCTTGGGAGTAAAAACTTAAAGGATAAAGTAGAGAGTCCATTTGATTTTATTCATATTGCAAATGAAGGTATTAAAGCAACAGTTATAAATAACTTTAGCATCTATTTTAAACTGTCAAAAACCCTTACTGCCAACATGCTAAATGTATCAGAGCCAACTTTATACCGATGGACAAAAGCCAATAAAAATTTAGATAGAAATTTCTCAGTAAAATTATTTGAAATAGCCGATTTATTTCTTTACGGGGAAGAGGTTTTTGGCGATAAAAATGTCTTTTTTAAATGGTTAAATCTTCCCAATACTGCTTTAGGAGGATTGCAACCGCAGGAATTAATTGAGATTCCAGGTGGCGTTTCGAAAGTAAAAGATGTTTTAGGAAGAATTGAATACGGAGTTTACAGTTAAGCGATGCTTGTTTATAGGATTACGGGAAAAAAACACGCAGAAGACTTATCAGGAAAAGGATCTGCCATGTTTGGGGGACGTTGGAATAAAAAAGGTTCACCTGTTTTATACACTGGAGAAAACAAAGAAATTGCACTATTGGAGACCATTGTTCATACTCCTGCTTTGTTAATTCCGGAATTAGATATCCTCACTATTGAAATTCCGGATGATTCGATAACTGAAATAGAGATCTCGCAACTACCTAAAAACTGGAAGGTTTATCCTGCGCCATCTATTCTTTCAGAAATTGGAGAAAAGTGGATTTCAGAAGGGAAAACAATAGCTTTAAGGGTGCCAAGCTGCATAATTCATAGCTCACACAATTATATTTTAAACTGCAAACATCCGGCGTATTCAAGAGTCAGATTAATTGAGCGCAAAAATTTTGAATTTGATTCAAGGCTAAAAAAGTAAAAAAATAATACTCCTTCTATCCCTCTTTTGCAACAAGGGATAAGCTTTTTAGCATTTGAATTCATTATTGAAACTGTTCTATCTTAGTCTCACCGGCCCCAGCAACCCTGCATCCCTGATTTCCCAGCCCGATGCATCAAAAGGTTCGTAGTCGATATTTACAAGGTTGATATCGTAAAACCGGCGCCATTCGATTTTGTTGATATCCAAATCGCGAATGCGGTTGGCAGCTACATTGGTAACATCCACCTGCAAAACGTTTTTGCCGTTAACAAGATTTTCCACCTTTACTTTAAAAAACGGCCCCAGCAGAGTTCCGTAATCCGTCCCGTTCAGTTTAACATGGGCACAATCTTTTACAACTCCCAGGTCGAGTATGGCCACTTTCGAATCGCTGTCATGATAAAATTCGGTGGTATAACGGGCGGTACCGGCAAAACGGCGGGTTTCCATATCACCCATTTTTGTCCACGAAATCAGTTCATCGGTTTGCAGGTTTCCCGGATAGGCAGGTCCGCCATTCAAAAATGAAATTCTCCAGAGTGCACCAATTTCAACTGGTTTTGTTGCCAAATCTTCATATAAAAAACGGGGTAAATTGGTTTCCGTTTCGGTACACTGCACAAACAGGCACTGCTCCGGCTCAAGCTGCAGGCGGATTTTATTTTTCACCGACTCTGCAACCGAAACTTCTCCATTCATCGGATTGAAAAAAACGTATGATTTAGAAGGTGTTGCCAGTTCTACCCAATCATCTTTTCTGACCGTGTCGGTATTAAAAATCATGTACCAGTTTTCGCTGTTCATTTGCATTTTCAGAAAATGAAATCCTTTTTCTAAAAGCTGCTTTTCACCCTGAATTCCGGCTACTGTTAATTTTTCAATTACATTTCCAACCCACTTTTTAGCCGATATTATCGATTTTATCTTTTCCAGTTCTGCTTCCCTTTCTTTCAGTTCGAACATTCCCTGAACGCTTTCAGGCATGTTTCCATCGAAGTAAACCCTGCCGCCCGCAGCAATAAACAATGCCAGTTGATTCAGTGTTTCAACCGGAATATATTTGGTTTTAGGAACTACCACCGCCTTGTAATTTGCTTTTCCTTCGGTATCAATTTCACTGTTTTCAATTTCGCATTTCAACAGTTGCCTGTCAGAAATATAATCGAAAGTGTAACCTGCCTTTGTAAGTTCCTCAGACAAAACTGATATGGGATGCGATTTAAACCAACCGGCATCCTTGTTTACGCCCAGATGGTTAAACAGGCGGCCTTCGCTGGCGGCAACATCGTAATAAGGCCAATAAATAAGCAGGTCATTTTGTGGTTTTGCCTGCTGTAAAATGTTTTGCGACCGTTCGATGTATTTAAACAGAGCCGGAAGTTCGGGCCAGAGCGGATTTCGGTTATTTACCTGGGTTGAGGCATAAAACACCCAGCCCGGCCACACTGCATCAGCGGGAGAATAACAGGTTCCGTGAAAAAACATGTGGTTGATTCCGGAAAGAAAAAAGCGGTTGGTAGCCCGAACCATATCAGAGGTAGTAACTGTCCAGTGTTCGTTGAGCCATGTAAAACTCTCTGAAGAAACCAGCTTTTTACCGGTTACATGGGCAGCCGAAGAAGCAAATTTATTCACAAAAACATCGGTGGTACCGGGTTCAACCGTGCGGAAAATTTCGGTTTCGGGAATGTCGCTGGCTGCATACAAATCGAGAATATTTCCAGGAGAACCGTGTGCCTGGTTGCGGTTGAGGCTTTTATGGCTGTGCGCCCAACTGGTCATGGGTTGTATAAACGACTCCAGCACCAAATCAGAAAGTGTTTCGCGGTAATCGGAATAAACGCGGGCAACTGTTTCCCTGTCATTACAATCGCCTGCCAGCACATACAGGGTTTCCGATAAATCGTAACCCCGGCGTTTTTTAAATTCCTGCGTAAAATCGGTAGTAAAATCGCCTGTATATTCAAACGAATCGTGAAAAAAGCAGCGTAATTTTCCTTCATTAACTCCAAGTCGTTTCCAGAATTCAGCGAGGTACCAGTCGGTAATGATTTCGTTGAAGGTATCAACCGCCCAGCCTTCCCCACCCTTTGCAGGACGTTTTACCTTGTCGCCGTTTTTAACACGCTGCGCCAGATAAATGGTTCCGTTTTCGGGAACAGTGAATTTTTCAGCATAATTGAGTACCGTTGATTTTTCATTTTCATCCACAAATGAAACCGCTGCAATATTTTTCAAATCGGCAGGCAACTGCCAGGATTCACCTTTCTTCATAGGGATTTTATGCATTTTCAGCGACCACAATCCCTTATCTTCGGGCACAAACGGACCACCGCAACGCCATCCGCTTCCGGGAGGCAGGTCAACGCCCATTCCCAGCCGGTTTGCCTCATCGATGGTGAATTTCAGCATTTCAGCAAATTTAGGAGAAAGAAATTCTATAAAACGTGCCTCCTCGCCTTTCACACCATAAATGGGCGTAATTTCCACACCGCCAATTCCGGCATCGGCCATTTCCTTTAGTTCGCGGGCAATGTTTTCTTTGTCAACCGCATTTTCCATCCACCACCAGCGGGTCCAGGGTTTCGATTCCTGTGTTGGTTCGGGCCAGGAAACGTTCTGTGTGAAACCGGTAAAAGAACACATCAGCAGGAAGATCGCGATTAGCAGGTTTAGTTTTTTCATTTATTGAAAATTTTTCGAAAGATTAGAGAAGCATAAAAGTAGAATTTTCAGGCCAATTTTGTGTTATTCAGACTTTGATTTATTAGATTAGCAGTATTATCATTTTTTTGGGTTGAACATAAACTGACTTAAAAATGAAGACAAGACGGAATTTTATAAAATCAACACTTTTGGTAAGTCCTGTACTAGCTGTTCCTGAAATGATTTTCAAAGTTTTTAATGCTGATTTGTTGAATATTCTCATCATCGGCGATTCAATTTCGATTGGATACACACCATTTGTGCGGGAATTGCTAAAATACACGGCAACTGTGGTGCGCCCGATGCTGGATGACGGAAGTCCGGAGAATTGTTCCGGTACCACCAAAGGCGTTGAAAACATTGATCGCTGGATTGGCAATGCAAAATGGGATGTTATTCATTTTAATTTTGGTCTGCACGATTTAAAACATGTCGATCCGGTAACCGGAGAAGGAAGTAACAATCCGAACCACCCGCTGCAGGCCGATTTAAAACAATACAAAAAGAACCTTGAAATTATTGTGGAAAAACTTAAAGCCACAGGTGCAAAACTCATTTTTGCCACAACTACACCCTACCCCGGAAAAACCACGGGACCGCTTAGGGAACCCGGTATGCCGGAAAAATACAACCATGTTGCGATAAAAATCATGAATAAAAATAATATCGTGATAAACGATTTGTACACCTTCATGCAACCCCGCATTACAGAATTACAGATACCTGAAAATGTACATTTTACACCCGAAGGATATCTGGCTCTGGCACAAAAAGTAGTTGACAGGATAAAAGAGGTGATTAGAGAGAAAAGCACGGAGTCGGAAGTCCGGAGTCGGAAGTAGAAAGAAGGGAAAAATGCATGAATGCGAGAATGCGTGAATGCGTGAATGCGAGAATGCAGGAATGAATGAAGAATGACAAATACTAAATAAAAAGTATCAGCAAAAATCAAATATCAAGCATCAAATATCAAGCATCAAATATCAAGTATCCAGTATCAAATATCAAGCATCAAATATCCAGCATCAAGTATCAAGTATCCAGTATCAAATATCCAGTATCAAATATCCAGTATCCAGTATCCAGTATCCAGAATCCAGAATCCAGAATCCAGTATCCAGAATCAAGTAAAAAATCATGTTTTCAGTAAAGAATAAAATAATAGTTGTGACAGGGGCAAGCGGTGTAATAGGAACCGCAGTTTCGGCGGCGCTGGCAAAAAACGGGGCGCAGGTAATTATATTAGGCAGAAGCGAATCCAAGCTTCAATCAACCTATAAAATGATTGCTGAGAGCGGTGGGAATCACCTACAGTTTGTGTGCGACGTGCTCGATATAAATTCACTGGAAATGGTGCGTGAAAGAATTTTGAAAGAAGTAAACAAAATAGATGCAATCATCAATATTGCCGGGGGTGCAGCAAAAGGAGCATCTACAAAAGCAGAATTTCTGAACAGTCAGACTCCTTTCGAAGATTCGTTTTTTGGAGTGAACCTTGCTGACTTTGGGTACACTGTTGATTTGAATTTTCTGGGAAGTGTTTATCCTTCAAAGGTTTTTGGTGAAATTATGGCAAGGCAGAATAGTGGAAATATCATTAACATCAGTTCGATGGGTGCCTTTCAACCATTGAGCAAATCGCCGGCATACAGCGCCGGAAAAGCTGCTATTTCAAACTTCACTCAGTGGCTGGCAGTGCATCTATCGAAAGTAAATGTAAGGGTAAATGCCATTGCACCGGGATTTATTTTAACCGAACAAAACCGTTTTTTGTTGTTCGATGAAAAAACAGGAGAACTAACTGCACGTGGAAAAAGGATAGTTGAACATACTCCGCAGGGAAAATTAGGCAATCCGGAAGATTTGATTTCCACCATCTTTTGGCTGCTTGCCGATGAGACATCGTTTGTAACAGGAGTAATAGTACCGGTTGACGGCGGATTTTCAGCATATAACGGGATTTAACATCAAAAAGAATGAATATCGTAATTCTCGATTCAGGTTATAAATCATACGCTTTTGAAAAGGAACTTTTTGAAGGAAATGGTTTTGAACTTAAAATACATCCAACTTACGAAGGCGAAAAAGCTGAAAAGATGGAGTTTGCCAAAAATGCACACGGAATTCTGGTGCGACACACACGGATTGATAATGAGTTTTTGCTGAAAATGAAAAACCTAAAGGCGGTTGTTAGATATGGTGTTGGTTACGATAATGTAGATGTGGCAACCTGCACGCGTTTTGGGGTAAAAGTGGCTAATGTTCAGGGTTATGCGAATCATTCCGTATCAGATCATGTCCTGGCACTAATGTTTACCTGTGTCCGCGGACTTTGGAATACAAAACAACAAATTACCGAAAAATTTGCTTCACCCCCGGTTGAAGACATTATTGAACTTCACGATAAAACCCTTGGAATCATTGGCCTTGGGCGTATTGGCAGCGTTCTGGCAAAAAAAGTTGCTCCGTTATTTAAAGAAATCATTGCTGCCGATCCGTATAAAAGTCAAAAATACTGCAACCGGTTTTCTGTGCGCAAAGTTGATTTAACCGAATTACTTCAAACTTCTGATGTTATCAGTCTGCATTGCAATTTAACCGCCGAAACCTGGCATATTTTAAACGATTCCGCGTTTGCTGAAATGATAAAAAAGCCGGTAATCATCAACACCTCACGGGGTGAAACCATTGATGAAAATGCACTGTTAAAAGCATTAAACAACGGAATTATTCATAGCGCAGGAATCGATGTTTTTGAAAACGAACCTCCAACAACAACACAATCCCAATTAATCAATCATCCGCGAACCATTTGTACCGGACATTATGCATGGTATTCAAACTATGCAGCCGTTGAACTACAGAAACGGGCTGCCATGAATCTGCTTTATTTACTCACCGGGAAAGAAGTGGAAGACAGTCTGAATTAAAAAAGACTAAATATTCTTTTATTTACTGCCTGTTTTCCGTTTTTGCTTGACATGGGTTTAGTTATTCCGTACCTTGAAACCATAATTTACACTAAAACAAGAAATTATGGATCAATTATTAAAAATTGCTTTTAGCGAACTTGGTACTGAAGAAATAGTTGGAGACAAACACAATCCAGAAGTTTTAAAATATGCCAAAGAAACAGGAATTGCAGGAATAACAACCGACGAAATAGCCTGGTGTAGCACGTTTGTTAGCTGGGTGGCACAAAAGGCAGGACTGCAAAAATCAGGAAAAGCCAACGCGCGCTCGTGGTTAAATGTGGGGACAAAAGTTACAACACCCGAACCTGGTGATGTGGTGGTTTTCTGGCGCGAAAGTCCGCAATCGTGGAAAGGGCATGTTGGAATTTTTCTGGGTGTTTCAACCGATAAAAAACGTGTGTACTGTATTGGTGGCAACCAGGGCAACCGGGTTTCTGTATCTGCCTACCGGCTTGAAAACCTTCTTTCGTATCAACGGCTCACAACAACAAAACAGCTGGTAGTTCCTGATCCGGAACTGAAGCGTGGAAGTTCTGGCCCGGCAGTGGTTGCATTACAGGATGCATTAAAACTGCTGGCCATTAACATAGGTACATCCGACGGCGATTTTGGAGATAAAACAGAAAAGGGTATAAAAGAACTTCAAACCCGCAAACCAAATTTGGCCATTAACGGAATTTACAATGCTGAAACCCGCGATTTGCTGGAGTCGTTGTTTCAGGCGTGAAGAAGGCAATGCGTGAATGCTACAATGCAGGAATGCGGGAATGCAGGAATGCAGGAATGCGGGAATGCTAGAATGCTATAATGCGAGATTGCATAAATGAAGGCATGAATGAATGAAAGAAAGGAGTGCAGAGGAAATGGTGAATGTGTGATTGTATAATTGAGTGATTTGGAATTTGAGAATCAGAATCTAAAATCAGTTTTCCAATTTAACAGTTTATATTTTTATCAATTTAACAGTTTTTAAGTTTAATAGTTTAAATATCAATATCATGGCAAAATTATCAGAATTAACCACCGAAGAATTTCAGTTACTTTTAAAGGAATTCTACGCCGAACCCATTCACCGGACAAAAATGACCCAGGAGGAGGTTATCGACCTTGCCAAACGGCTAAACGAACGAATAAATGTACCGATAATTGACGAAACCGGGGAAGAAAAAATAATGGTAAAAGTTATTTTAAAGATTGATACATTTCTATACGATAATCTGCCCAACGAATTTTACGATCTCATCAGAAGCGCGGATAAAGGGATCGACGAAAAAGAGGCCAAACGACTGGTACGGCGTCTCACAAAAATGGCAAACGATAAAATAGACATACCTTATATTCCGGAACTCGCAGAACGATTTGCTTTAAAATTTGTAATAGGAATAGTGGTTAAAGCTGCCCGCAAAAAATTCAGTTTTGCAAAACTACGTGCCAATGCAAAAGGTTTTGTTGTTCCTGAATCGGACAAAGAGGTTGAATCACTTGTTGCAGGGGATTGAGTGATTGAGTGATTGAGTAATTGAGTGAATGAGTGAAATGATTTCAAGCCACATAATCCTGTTTTTATTCAATACTATTTAGTTTTATAAACTGCTGAATTTCATTATCCAGCCGTTGGCTCTAGTATTTGACTCATCCTGTAAACCAGGGCCAATTACCACAATTCCACCATCGTTGCTGTTAATCACTTTTACAGCCTGATCGTTGTTGCAATGGTAACGAATCAAATTCTCCCCTATTTCATTTCCTTCTATATCAACCAAAAGCATCCAGGGTCCGATTTTTCCTAAAAACGAAGTGGCTTTTTTCCCGGCAATTATAAAATTTCCATTTGGGCGAATGGCAACCGAAGTTCCACCTTCCGAACCTTCCCTGTTAAAATTTTTTGTCCAGATAACTTTTCCTTTCCTGTCGATTTTTGTAAAGGCAAGATCGAAATCAAAAATGGGATCATCAGAGTTGATATCGTTTAAACAAAGTCCCTGCCAGCCAACTAACATAATAAAACTGTCGGGTGAACAGCAAACACATTCCGGCCAGGCTTTTAACTTTGGATTGGTAACCCGTGTATCCCACAACGGTTCTCCATTTTTATCCATCCGGGTTATCCATACATCGCAATCTTTTTGCCCTGTTTTTTCAACTTTACCAGTTACAGCAAAACTACCATCGGGCAATTTCTTAACTGCTTTGCAGAAACCAGCCAAATCGCCTGAAAAACTTTTTTCCCAAACAATTTCTCCGTTTTCATTCAATTTTGCTATCCACCTGTTTTGAATTTCCTTTACCTTACTTTTCGATCCTGCCAGCAAAAATCCTGTTTCTCCATCAGATATTATATCCTCTCCCGAGTAAAAATTTTCATCGTCAAACCGTTTTTGCCACAACTCTTTTCCGTCCTTGTCGGTTCTGATTAAAATGAGTTTTTCTGCAACTGAATCTTTTGTCATACCCAGTATTAAATAGCTGCCATCAGTTGTTTGCAAAATCTTTTTTGGAATTTCGGGCAAATCAGTTCCGAAGGTTTTGGTCCAGATGGTGTCGCCACTTTCATTAAACCGAACCAACCATAAATCATACGAATTTTTTGTTTTGGGAATGGTTGAACCAAGTACTGTAAAGCCGCCATTAACATCGGTTATAACGTCGGTAAAGTAATCCATTTTCGAATTTCCCAACTGCTTTTCCCAGGCAACAGGCCAGTTTTGACCATAAATAACAAAAGAAAAAAAGCAAAAGAAAACTACAGATAAAATTCTTAGTTGATTCATGGTTCGATCCTCCTTTCCAAAAGCATTAGTTTATTAAAATCTACTCCATATACGTGATTTATGATATCTGGTTTTTAATTTGACATAAATAATACAGATTGAAAAAATGTAAAAGTCCTCCCGATGTACATTGGCATCGCAAACTCCTTTGGCCTTATCATTCCCGCCCGAGTAGGTCAGGTCTATTCATCGGCATTATTCCAGAATAGCTTTCGACTGTTTTATAATCGTATTTGGTATAAAATATCTGTTTTACCCTCGTTTTAAATAATAGCAAACATTGATGTCCGGTAAAATATTTTTAATCATTTACGTCTGTTGATTATAATGATGTTTGGACATATTTCGCCCTGACAGGGCTTATTTTAAAATTTTACCAATTTATTTCTACAAATATTGGAGCGACGCTGCCGCTTAGACAAGCTGCTGAGCAGCTAAATATTTGTAGTCAGGCAATTGCACATGTTCGTCAAAGCTGCAGAGCAGCGAAATACATTTAAAGTAAAATTTTTTGATTTTTTTACCGGACAATTGTGAAAAGTAAATCGTGATCTTTAAATGCAGAATTGTTTGATGCAAAAAAAAGATTCCATCCGCCGGTTGGCAAATGGATTCTTTAACAAATCTATGAAGTATTATCTGCCCGAACTTTCTGTGTCAGAATTTAAACGAAAGTCCTACTCCGAACATTTCCATAAACTGCACCATTGGTGCGCTTTTCCCTGAATCAGGATCCATAATTTTAATATCATCATCGTAGATTAACTGGGTTAAGAAATTGGCTGAAAGCCATTCGTTTACTTTCATATTCAGCATAAAAGTCCAGTCAACATCTATATTTTGCGGATTGTGAAAGTAATTGGAGAATAAATCGATTTTTGTTGATGCAGTAACATTTTTTAAAATTTCCTTTTTGAAGCCAAATCTTACACTACCCCCAAACTCGGATCTGAATTTTTTCCCGGGATCAACACCAAATTCACCTGCTGCAGACAAAGCATCGTCGTTTACTATGGTAAATTTACCGGTAGCAGGAGAAATGAAAAGCGACATAAATTCGTTTTTATAGTCCATACCTAGTGCAATATTTATATATGCAGGGGACAGGAACTGTGAGATGGGAACATCACCCGGAGTTCGCGGGTAATTGTAACCCGGTGCAAATTGCGACTTGAAGTTTACCAAACCGGCGTAATTCCAGCCACCACCTGTGTTATACCCTACCTTCGAGTTAAATTCAATTTTATCGCTCGACTTTGTAAGCTCATTTCCATCTTCCTTTAAAAAACCGTAACGCATGTCGATGTAATTATCCCAGCTTAAACTGTCCTTTTTATAATTGGCCAGGTAATTTACCATAAAAACACCTGCCATTGAACTCTGTCCGCCAGCCGCCCAATTGGTTAATGAAACCTGCGAAAAATTGGCGTTAAAAACACCGCTGCGTTTCCAGTACTTAACTGTATCAGCCACTTCTTCGGCAAAACCTGCAAAAGGTAAAATCAATAAAATAATCAGTAATTTTTTCATTTTTCCGGTTATTAAGATTTTTAATTTGTTTTTGGAATTATTGTTTAAAATTTATTTTGTTTCAATTAACAACTTATGTTTAAATTGGTTTAAAACAAAGCGTAAAAATCACATTATTCTACTTTGAAATATTAAAATTTGTATCGTAACCCAGAGTAAATTCGTTTTTTTCGGGAAAGGTAAATTTATTTTTTCCTATTTTTAATGCATAACTTAATTCGGTGAAACATGAAACTTATAACCATTTCTCTTTTCTTTCTTATTTTAAGCAATTTGGGATTTGCACAAACAAACACAATTGCAAAACCTGTGGCTCCTTATAGTCCGGCGCGAATGACCAAGTCTGGAATTCTTTATATTTCGGGGCAGATTCCTATAAATCCGGAGACCGGCAAATTGTTGAAAGGTGATATTAAAGCCGAAACCAAACAGGTGATGCAAAACATTGGCGCAATTTTAAAAGCTAATAACATGGATTTTCAGGATGTTGTTAAATGCACCGTTTTCCTTACCGATATCCGCGATTATGCCGATGTAAACGAAATTTACGGAAGCTTTTTCAAAGATAATTTCCCTGCACGCGAAGCCATCGGGATTTCGAACCTGCCACTGGGCGCAAGTATCGAAATTTCAGCAATTGCCTCAAAATAAATTGCAACTACCTTTTTTTGGCAATTTCGTGAACCGCCCCGATAAAACGATCGAGGTTGTCGGTTGAAGTATAAACACCGGGCGTAACCCTTATCCCGTTTATGTTTTCCCACTTCACTGAAATGGTGTAAATATTGTATTTATCGAAAAGCTGCCTTTGTATTTCTTCAGGTTCAATTCCGTCAACAGCAAAATTTCCTAATCCACAAGCAAATTCGGGTTTGCGTGATGTGTTGAACTTTATTCCGGAAATGTCACTTATTCCCTCCATCCAATACTCTTTCAGAAACCTCAAACGGGCTTCTTTTCTTTCCGATCCCAGCAAACCGTGAAACTCGATTGCGGTACCTATTGCAAGTTCAGAAGGAAAAGAACGGGTTCCCATCGCTTCAAATTTTCTGATATCGTCAACTTCCGGATCAGCCGGTGCAGTTAGTGGCCACAGGTTTTTAACTTTGTTTTTTTTCACATACAACATACCGGTTCCAAAGGGCGAAAACAACCATTTGTGAAGACTGGTTCCAAAATAATCGCAATCCAAATCGGGAATTGAAAAAGTGAGATGGGCAAATGTATGAGCACCATCAACCATCACTTCTATATCCTCTTGATGCGCTGCATCTGCAATTTTACGCACCGGGAGTATCTGCCCGTTCCAGTTTATCATGTGCATTATCTGTACAATTTTAGTTCGTGGCGAAAACTGTTCCTTAAATTTTTCAACCACAAAGTCATCATTTTCAACAGGTACAGGTAATTCAACCCATTTCAAAACTATTCCCTCTCTTTTTTCGCGTTGTTTCCAGGCATTTATCATGTTTGGGTAGTCTTGTTTGGTAAGCACAACTTCATCGCCTTTTTTCAGCGAAATACCAAAAATCACGGTTTCCAGTGCTTCAGTTGTGTTTCTCACAATGGCTACTTCCTCTTCGGAACATCCGGCCAGAACAGAAAGGTTTTTCCGCACTGTTTCCCGGCCTTTTCCCATCACATTCCACATGTAGTAAGCAGGTCCTTCATTACAAATCCTGTTGAAGTTTTCAAAAGCTTCCTGTACTACTTTAGGTTGCGGACAAACACCGCCATTATTGAGATTCATGATATTTGGCGATGCGGTAAAAGCCTGTCGTACATATCGCCATAAATCTTCATCTGCAGCAATCAATCCAGCTGATTTTTCAACTGCTGAAAATGAAAATTTATCCAGTCCTCCTGCATTTGCAATTGTCCAAACGGACGGGATACTTAAAGCACCAATTGTTGTTATTGAACTCCTGATGAAATTACGCCTGTTTGAATTATATATTTCCATGTTTGCGTTTTTTAAATGAATTTCTATTTTAAAAACGATTTATCACTTTCTAAAACTAAAGATCAAGAATGTGGAGTGCATCGGTGATTATTTTTTCAGTTGTCACCATTTTAGGTTCAGATGATCCCGTGTCCTGTACTACTTGCTGTTTCTTTGCTTTTACAGGAAACTGCAGTGTGTAAGGGTTACACTGTGAAATTACAGAAACTGCTTTTTTTGCACCCTCGTAAAGCGCTTGCCTGGTTTCTTCAAAAGGATATAATTCGGCAGCTTCTCTTGACAACCCTCTTTTTGTAGCCACTGTAACAATCTTATCGCCAAAGAAATGGTTTGCTTCGCGGCAGGTTGCCTTATCTCCGGTAACCATCACAAGCGGAACGCCATAGTATCCGGCAATTACAGCATTCTGAACAAGCTCACCCGATTCAATATCATTGTACCAGTATTTGTTTTCAGTTTTCGATGACTGGGTGTGACATAAAACCCCGTCAGGAGTGCCATTCATGGCATGAAATCCAATCATTACCATGGCGGCAAAACTGCTGTCAAGCAGAGTCAGGTTCCCTGCTCCCGGTCTGGGTCTGCCGGTAATATAAGTTGCTCCCGGAACCATTAAATGCGGAACAACCGCCTGGTTACCATGTCCGTCGAGAACAACAACTTCAGTGGCACCACCATCGCGTAATCCCTGAATTACGGCCGCCATATCTTCCATAAAATATTCGCAGGCCAGCAGGTTTTCGGGCGATCCTTTTTCGCGGGTTTGTGTAAAGTTAAAAACCCCGCTGATTCCTTCCAAATCGGTATTAACATAGATTTTGAGCTGGGCTGAAACAATTTCGGCATTCATCAGACAAACCACCAGTAGCGGAATAAATTTAGCAATGCAATTGAATTTGAAATTTCTCATGTTGTTATAATTTAAAAACAATGATAAGATAAGTCATTAAATTTTATACAACAAAGATTACGGGTTGTAATGATAAAAATTTTCAAATGTTACATCAATTGCATCAAATGGGAAATGCATTGCAAATATAAGCTTCCATCCTTTTATATTTTATTGATGGTTGCATTAAACGGGAATTCTATGGTTGACTATAGTCACCTGGTAACCATACCTTTACATCATAAAATTTCAATTAAAAATGTGAAATTAAAAATTTAAAATGTTCAATTTAAAAATGAAAAACAATGAAAAAGAATGTAATTTTTGCGATAAGCATGCTGGTAGCATCTTTCGCATTAGGACAAAACCAGAATGTAAAGGAAATTGAAGTTTCTGCACCTCAGTTTACCGGAGTTGAAAATGCAATTAATGTTCGCATTGAATCGTCTGCAACCTTAATCAGGAATTATCTGAAGAAAAACGTTGGTTTTCCATTAGAAGCCGCTGCAAGCAATGCCGAAGGCACCGAAGTAGTTCAGTTTACTGTAACTGCAGCCGGAAATATTGTCGATTTTAAAGTAATCAACAGTGTTAGCCGGGAAATTGACAATGAAGTTATCAGAGTGCTGAAAAAAACCGACGGAATGTGGCTGCCAGGCTCCAACAATGGATTATTCGTTGATATGACTAAAGAAATTTCGATGGTATTTTGTCTGGAGAAGAAAAATTCAGAATCGATTACTGAAATGTTTACAACAAAAGCCAGAAGTTATTTCACTGATGGAACCATAGCTCTTTTTGAAAAGAAAAATCCAAAAAAAGCGTTGAAGTTTTATAATTGTGGTATAAACTACCTTCCCTACAACCAAAGCCTTTTGCTAATGCGCGGAATTTGCCGGTATGAATTGGGTGACAAAACAGGTGCACGAGATGATTGGAACCGAATAACAGGTTTAGACGGAGTTGATATGAGTGAATATACCACTCAAATGGAAGAAATGAAAGGATACAACGAACTGATGGCAATTTTAAAAAATAATTCTTTCCCAAACGGGTTGAATTTTTGAATAGCGACCACCTGCAATAAAAATACAGGTGGTCTATTTTTAATGTGTTAAATAAAAATAAGTTAATCGGGTGAAGGTTGGGAATCAGAAAGTTTAAAAGCGCAAAATTCTGATGACTTCAATCCTACAGAAAACCGTATGCAACATAATTGAAACTCCTGAAACATAATTTAAATACTGCACAAATAATTTAAAGCTTTTGAAATATACTTTAAATACTTTGAAACATAGTTGTTTGGTTGTGCAACATCGTTTATCGGAACTTTACATCAACAATTTCATTCTCAATTCATTAAAAAAGTTGCGAAACAAATTGCACTCTTATCAAAAATTGCTTAGCGACAAGATGTCTTAGTATTAACTTAAAAAATTAAATGTCATGAAGTCTAAATTACTTTTTACAATTGCAGGCATTTTCTTTTTGGTCTCTTTTCAGGTATTTTCATCAATATCCTCTGATTTGAACCAAAATATGGAAATGCAGTCTGAAACTCAAATTGCCAATGGCAATGTAATAACGGTAAAAGTTCACAGTCAAGGTATTGCGAACAACATGCTTGGAGATTCTGAATACCGCAAAGTTTCAATTTACCTACCGCCCGGGTACGTCGAAAAATCGGGTGAAAACTATCCGGTTATTTATTTTTTGTCGGGCGAAAATGGCACCAATGAAGATTGGTTTCTTATTTCAGGCGAAAGGTCATTTCCTGAAATATTAAATAAATTAATTCAGTCGGGAACTATTAAACCAATGATAATGGTTTTTCCTGACGGAAGAAATAAATTAGGAGGTTGCTGGTACACGAATTCACCGGCTACAGGTAATTGGGAAGATTTTGTGGTTACCGATGTGGTTAAATACATCGATCAGAATTACAGAACGCTCCCGTTTGCCGCCAGCCGCGGTATTGCAGGTAAAGGTATGGGTGGTTACGGTGCCTTGAAACTTGCTACCAAACACCCCGATGTTTTTAGTGCCGTTTATTCGTTAAATGCAATGGTCGATTTTGAAACTATTATTAATCATGAGTACCTGTGGAAAAGTAGTTTCACCATTGCATCAAAGGAAAAAGTTTATCCGACAAGTGATGCTTTCGCCAATCAATTGTTGGGTATGGCAGTTGCCTTTTCGCCAGATATGTTCAACCCAGCAATTGGTAAACTGCCCAAAACTGAAACTGGTGAAATACTACCCTCTGTAAGGCAACAATGGCTTGAACATGATCCATTATATATGATTCAGGGTAATCTAAGAAACCTGAAAGCATTGAAAGTGATATCTATTGACTGTAGTACATCCGATGCCGGAATTATGCTGAACGGTAATTATTCTGAAATGCTTAAAAGCAAAAGAATAAAACACACTTTCAACTATTTCAACGGCAATGGGAATGAGGCTCTTCTAAAAAGAGTAACAAATGTTTTGCTGCCTGTGTTTTCTGCCAATCTGGCTCATACACTACTCGAAACAGATGCCAAATCTTTCTATACGCATAACGAAGTACTGAAAGCCAAACTAATAACCGATGGCAGCATTTATATTGTACAAAATGAAACATCCGCCAATCTTAAATCGAATGAAGGTAACAATACTATTAAGCTGGATGTAAAAGCTAACAAACTGAATGAAATTCCTCTGACTAATATTACTAAGGGAATTTACCGCATTTATGGTGTAAGCAATAACGGTTTTGCCGGAAAATCGCATGAATTTGGATTAAATGGTGGAAAACCCGATGTGAAAATTTGTGTTACCGATTCTGAAACCGGGGAGAAAATTAAATTATGCGGTGTAAAAATAAATGACAAATGCTTCACATCGGATGATAATGGTGAAGTAACTGTTTGTGAAGGTGGAAATATTTCTCTTTGCTTTGATAAAGAAAATTATTGCAGTCTTGAAAAAAGTGCATTGGTTTTTACCGACACTACACTGCAGTTTTCGCTTGCGAAACTGGTAAAAGAAGTTCATTTGCAGGTAATTGAAAGAGGTATAGGTATGCCTGTTTACGAGGCAATGGTTACACATGATAATGTTGCTATCCTTACCGGAAAAGACGGATTTGCATCATTACAAAATCTGCAGAGTGGGATGCTTGATTGCAGAATTTTTAAAACAGGATATTTTCCTGAAATTCTTCACACTACTATTAAACCAGGTCAAACTGTAGTTGTTGAACTGACATCAAAGAAAGCCAATGTAGAATTCATTCTCGTTGGTACCGAAGGACATTTGCAGGAAGGTGCTATAAAAATGGGGAAAATAAGTTTAAAGCCCGACGAATTTGGCAAGGCCCACTTTACCGGATTGGATACCCGTGTTGAATACACTTACACCATTGAAAACGCGTCATACGAAACAGTTCAGGGTTCTGTTTTTATTGAAGCGAATACAATACTGCCAATTTACCTCGAACCGAGGAATACTGGTGTTTCTCAATTAAAAAGTGAACAGCTTGCCACAGGAATTAATGAACAAATGGCCAGCGAAATACTGATCTATCCAAATCCTGCCACCGATGCAGTAACTGTTCAATCTAATAACATCAAAGGTTTTACAGTTGAATTAAAATCGGCGACTGGTACTTTAATTTATAAAACAAAAACCGAAGGAACCTTGCAACAGATAAATCTGTCGAATCTAAGCAATGGCGTTTATTTCGTTACTGTTAAATCTGACAACTTTTATCATACCCGAAAGATTATGAAGTTGTAGAAAGTAAAAGTCGAAAATCTGTGTGATGCTCCTTTAGCCACCGGGGATTTTTTACCCGGTGGCTTCTTTATTTTAGTATGCTCTTGCCAATCATATTCAAATGTTGATTTAAGACACCGGGTGAATTTACGATACACAACATTGATTTTGAGCATGTGAATTCTTTAATAGTTGACAACAAATTTCCCCTGTTTGAAATAAATATTATTTTTTGTAACTTTTCTAAACCAAAAATCTTATAACCATAAAGTTAAACTACCTGAAAAAAGAATGGGATGAAAAGTTCCGAACAGCAATTTTTAAAGCGGGCAACCGAAATTACAGAAGCCAACCTGCATAACGAACAGTTTGGCGTATCGGATCTTGCCCGTGAAATGGGCATGAGCCGCACAACACTTCACCGTAAAATCATTTTAATCAACAAAAATTCGGTCAGCAAGTTTATTTGTCTGGTACGGTTAAAAAAAGCGCTCGAATTGCTGAAACAAAATACAACAACTGTGTCCGAAACTGCTTACGAATGTGGATTTCACAGCGTAACTTACTTCACAAAATGCTTTCACGATTATTTTGGTTACCCACCCGGAGAGGCAAAAAATCATGAAACGTCTGAAATAATTGAAGCCAAAGTTCCTGAACTGAAACCAGCCAGAAAAAAAAGATGGGTGCAGTTGGCAGTTGCAGCAGTTGTATTTGTGGTTATTGTAGGTATTTCAGGTGAGGTATTTTTTTTCAGGCCTTTTGAGAAGGGAAAGGATAGCACCGAAAACACCATTGCCATTCTGCCATTTATAAACGACAGTGGTGAGGAATTTGCCCCGTTTACGGCGTGGATGGGCATTGAAATTGGTAACAAACTCAGCAAAATTGAAAATATGCTTGTGGTGCCGCAATCGACTACCGAAGCCTACCGCGACAGCAAAAAAAGCAACCACGACATTGCCCGCGAACTGATGGTGGACCACCTCCTGCGCGGACGGACCATTAAAACCGGCAATAAAATTCTGCTAAACGTCGAGTTGCTTGACGCTAAAACCGGCCAGTCCAATTTAACCGAAATGTATGAACGCAATTTAGATGAAACCGAAGACGCTGATTTAAACCGCATTTTTGAGATTTGCGGCGATGTGGTTTTTCAGATTTCAGAAACGCTTCAAACCAATTTAACACCAGATGAAAAAGAAGAGTTGACAAAGAAAAACCCTAAAAATATGGCTGCGTTGCGCGCATACCAGCAAGCTAAACATCATGGCGGATTGTCCTCGCTAAACGATCCCAGAACTAAAACAGCGGTTGAAGAATTCATGAAAGCAAAAAAACTGTGTGAAGATGCTATAAAAATTGACAGCACATTTGCCGATGCACACGTCATGCTGGGTCATATCTATATCAACATATTACCCTTTTATGCAGATATCTACCTTGCGGACAAATATCTGGATACAGGTAAAATATACATTAACAAAGCGTTACGATTCGATAGCAAAAACATCACAGCGGCAATTTATTTAAGACAGTATTATATTCAAAAGGGAATGTTGGAAGAAGCAGATAAATTGCTTCCGGTTACTGAAAACCGGGTAAAAAACTACCTTTATTATGTGGAAAAACATAATGACTTCAAAGAACTAAACGACCTGTACCATGCATTGGAAGCATTCCTGAGTTTTATGGAAACCAAACCACCGGATATGCCAATCCAGGATTATTTAACAAACAGAGCTTTCTATCATTATCTATCTACGGGATTTCCGATTCGTGCCAGCGAATTAAATGAAGAAATCCTGAAATCTGTGCACGACACTTCCCGGTACATGGCCCGTAAAGCTGACTGGGAAACTGATTATGGCAGCAGGGACTCAGCATTGATGATTTACAAACGCCTGTATAATAAAGGCAACTGGAGAATAACCTCCCTTTATTTTGCAGTGCAATGCTACAATTATCAAAAAAAATATGCAATGGCATTGGATACAATGCAAAAATTAGAGGAAATAGTGCTTTTGGCTATGGGTTCAATTCCTCCCGATTTCTTTGTTGGCGGATATACATATTTAAAAAACGGGATGAAGGAAAAAGCCGATTATCACTTTAAGGGAAGTATCAAACACGCTGAGGATCAAATAAAACTGAATAGCATAAATGCCAGAAGATACATTTCGCATTTCAACCTCGCGCTTATTTACGCCATACTTAACGATAAACAAAAATCATTTCAATACCTCGAAATGATCAAGAAATCACCAAGCATAACTTTGAATTTTATCAACGATCTTAAAACCAATCCCATGTTCGACAATGTCCGAAGCGAACCGGAATTTCAGAAAATCGCCCGCGAACTGGAAAAGAAATACCTCGAAGAACACGAAAAAATCAAAAAACTACTTATCCGCAAAGGTTTGGAGCCGGCGTAAAAATCAGTTTTTTATATCTGCTAAACGTACAAAAAACATCATTGAAACATAATTTTAAAAGTTTGAATCAAAATTTAAAGCTTTTGAAACATTGTTGCAATAAACAGTTAGTTTGATTGTATTAATTTCAAAGAAGAAATTAACTCAAATTTTTTAAGGTAAAAAAAATAAATAAGCAACCCGATAACTAATGTTATTTTTTTTCTCACAGTCTAATGTTTGGGGGCGTTAAAAAATATTTTTAACGCCCTCTTTTTACAAGCTCAACAATTCTTGTTTTATTACATTATTATTTGTAACTTGTTATATACCATATATCTATAAATCAATAATTTGAATTATGATTACTACAAAATAGATATTCCAAAACAATGATTTCATTAACTTTTAAAATTAAATGATTATGAAAAAGTTTAAGATTCTTTTTGTTGCTTTCGTTCTCGTGCTGCAAACCAATTTGTATGCACAACGCGGAAGTATTGTTAATGCAATCCCCCTGGCCAGTCTTACACCCGAACAGGTGATGCAAAACCTGCAGCTCTATCTCGATGAAACCAGCTACCCGCTGGTTGATTTGTTTACTTATAAAAAGTATCAGGTAAATGCAGTGAAAATTATTTACAAAACCATTGATGGCAAAGGAAATCCCACCATTGCTTCGGGAGTTGTATTTATTCCGGCAGTAAATGAAACCAGATTGATGCCAGTTTTTTCGTACCTTCACGGAACGCTCACACGCGATTTGGACGCTCCTTCGAATTTACAGGGAATTGAATCTGTAATTGGCTGGATAATGGCCATGGACGGGTACATTTCTGTTTTGCCCGATTACCTTGGAATGGGCGATGGTCCCGGCGTACACCCTTATCAACACGCTGCATCTGAAGCTTCTGCCAGCGTGGATATGCTGAAAGCAGCCTTGTCTTTTTGCAATACAAATCCGCTGGTGATGTCAAAACCTGATGGCAACCTTTATTTGAGTGGTTATTCACAGGGGGCACATGCAGCATTGGCTACACAAAACGAGTTACAAACGAATCCGGTGCCCGGACTGACACTCAGAAAAACAGTTGCCGGCAGCGGCGCTTACAGTTTATCGTTTATTCAGAAGAATTATCTTTTCGATCATCCTGTTTATCCAAGTCCGTCTTTCCTTCCGTATTTATTACTTGGTTTTCAGGATGTTTACGGAAATTTGTACAGCAACCTGAACCAGGTTTTTGTGAATCCGTATCTTTCAACCATTCCGGGATTGTTTGATGGCTTGAAAACGGTAGATGAGATTGACAAACAGTTGCCAGCATCATGGAAAACGATGTTTGTACCCAAATATCTCTGGAACATTCAATACAACTATTTTCATCCTGTAAACGTTGCCCTGCGAAAAAACGACGTTATCAACTGGAAACCCAAATCCGACTTACATCTTTACTACTGCACCTGCGATGAACTGGTGGCCAACGAAAACTCAACACTTGCATATTTATCATTCCTGTTAAAGGGCAGCAGCAAAGTATCGTGTCTGCCGGTTGGCCCGTTTAAACATGCTGAATGTGCGCCGTTTGTGCTGCTTTTGTCAAAAATTCAGTTTGATTGTGCATCGGGTGCAAATCCATGCGGAATTAATTTGCTGAGTTTACTAAAATCGGCCACCGAAACCGATTTGACCGATTTTACCAGCGCTGTAATGAATTTTGACCAGTTCCCCGCTGCTGATGAAATTTTGCAAAACAACATATTGCTTGCTTATTTCAACGAACCCGCCGGATTTGATAACATCCAAATTTATCCCAATCCTGCCAGCGATGTTGTAAACATTAATCTGCCCGCTGATGAGTTAACTGTTTCAAGAATAAGTATTTACGATATGCAGGGACGAATAGTAATGGATAAAACATTTAATACAAAAACAATTCAGTTGGATGTAAAACCGCTGAAAAACGGAATTTATCAAATGGTTATCAACGGAAATGCCACTTCGGCAAAAACTCTGGTTGTTAATTAATAACTATAAAGTCATACTCTCTCTTTTGTTGGGGGCATGACTTTTCATTACATTTTAACAAAAAAACCAAAAATCATGAAAAATTCAGATTTAACAGGAACCTGGAAATTGAGTTCTTTCAACTACACTCTTCCCGATGGAAATCCTGACGACAGCATAAAAATTAAAAACGCAATTAGAATATACAACCAAACCCATTTTTCGGTTTTCTACGAATAC
This sequence comes from Draconibacterium sp., assembly GCA_041737765.1. GTDB lineage: Bacteria > Bacteroidota > Bacteroidia > Bacteroidales > Prolixibacteraceae > Draconibacterium. Next base: position 104,010 of record JBGSRA010000168.1, read on the forward strand.
GAAAACGGAAAAACAGAAACCTGCATTACAAGCTACCAACTGAAAGGTGAAAAGTTAACCCTGAAAATTCTGCACCACACAGAACCCGGAATGGCTGGAAACGTGTTTGAAGCACAAACCAAAGTTTCGGGTAACAAAATGACTCACGAAATGAACATGGACGGATACCAAATTAATGAGGGTTACGAACGTATTGGATAAATCTAAAATTCAAAAATCATGAAAAATCTAATCTTTTCATTCATTTTTATTTTGGCTTTATTTAGCCAAAATATTTTTGCGCAGGATTCCTCTGTCAGCGAACTCGACAAAGCCAAACAACTTGTTATGCAGGGGAAGAAAAATGAAGCTAATGTAATACTGGGCAAATTAATAGAAACTCAGCCCAACAACAAAACTGCTGTTCAATACTGGCTCATGGCCAATATGAAACGCTCTCCCACCGGCGAAATAGATGCTATTAAACAACTCGATTCGTTACATACGATTTATCCCGAAAATACAGGAATCATATTCTTTAAAAATTTCATCCTCGCAGAACATGGAAAAAATGAGGAAGCACTTGCCGGATTTGAAGAACTCATCAGGCTTCAACCCGACTCGGCACTCAACTGGATTGGAAAGGGACAGGTTTTGAGTGGTATGAAAAAACATCAGGAAGCGGTTACTGCTTTCGAAAAAGCACTCACTCTTGACCCAAATCGCGCTGATGTCTGGGGAATGAAAGCAACTGAACTGGCTTACCAGAAAAAGTACGACGAAGCACTTGTTGACATCAATAAAGGAATTGAACTGAATCCTGACTATGCCGGAAATATTTATAACCGTGCCTGTATTTACTGTTTGAAGGGTGAAAAAACCCATGCACTTGAAGACCTTGGCACAGCCATTACGCAAATGCCTCAACTTAAGCAACACGCCCGCAGTGACGAGGATTTAAAAAGTTTGTGGGAAGATGAGGAATTTAAAAACCTGACCAAATGAAATTACTTCTGAAATTCTGGTGAAGTACATCAATCTTAAAAATAGTTGTATTAATAATCAGAAAAATGAAAGTTACAAAGGTTTTATACATAAGCGGTTCGTTAGGTTTGGGTCATATCTCGAGAGATTTGGCGATTGCGGGCGAATTACGAAAACTAAATCATGGTGTTGATATTGAATGGCTGGCTGCCAGCCCCGCTACTGAGATGTTGATTGAAGCAGGAGAAAGACTTGTACCCGGTACTGAAAACTATGCCAACGAAAACCTTGCCGCCGAAAAAGCAGCCAATGGTTCAAGTCTGAACCTTTTAAACTATCTGCTGAAATCGAGAAAAGAGTGGAAAAAGAACATTGATTTTTTCCTGAAACTGGTTTCTTCAAAAAAGTACGACCTTGTAATTGGCGACGAAACATACGAAATCAACATCGCCCTTCGTGAACATCAGGAGATAAAGAACTTCCCGTTTGTTCTTATTCTCGATTTTGTAGGACTTGATGCAATGACCCGAAATCCGCTGGAAAAACTGGGTGTTTATTACTGGAACCGGGTTTGGTCGCACGACTTTGTGCATCATAAAAAACCTCCTTACGATTTGGCAATTTTTATTGGAGAACCTGATGATGTCCCCGATATACCATTTGGGTTCAGGTTACCCAACCGACGCGAATTTGCCAATGCATTTTACACTTTTGTTGGATATATTTTCCCTTTCAATCCAATGGAATTTACTGATAAACAAAAAATTAAAAAGAAATTGGGTTACAGTGCGAAACCCCTGTTGATTTGCTCGATTGGCGGCACTGCAATAGGTAAGGAGTTGATGGAACACTGTGGGAAGGCTTTCGAAATAGTGAAAAAAAAGCTACCTGAAATTTGTGCGGTATTTGTAACCGGACCAAGACTTTCAGCCAAAAACGTAAATCTGCCTGCCGGAGTTGAAATAAAAGGATTTGTTCCGCGTTTGTATGAACACTTTGCCGCATGCGATATTGCAATTATTCAGGGTGGTGCCACTTCGGCCTTTGAACTTGCTGCACTTCAAACCCCATTTATCTATTTCCCGCTAGAGGGACACTGCGAACAGGCAAACGTATCGCGAATTTTAGCAAAACGTGGAATCGGTATTAAAATGAGTTTATCTTCCTCAACTCCTCAGTTGCTGGCTGAAAAGATTATTTCAACAATTGGCGTAAATACTGCATTTCCGGTTATTCCAACTGATGGCGCCCGAAAAGCAGCCGAAGCGATTGCAAAGCTTATTTCATTTTAAATCATGAAATTATTAAAAATTAATATCATGAAAAAAAAATATTTTTTGACATTTTTTTTTGTTTGCATAGCTACGACAAGCTTTTCAAGCGAAAAAGAAAACAAGAAAATCAGGCAAAACGAAGAACTGGTTAACAACTTTTTTGAAACGATCAATGCAAAAGACATCGGCACGTTTGCTTCGCTTTTTACTGAAGAGTGCACCTATGAAGAGGTTTGCAGAGGCCGTTTTTACAGGGGCAGGGAAGCTGTTGCCAATTATATAAAGGCCACTATTGATGGGATTCCTGATTCGAAATTTGAAATAGTAACCGTTGTTGTAAATGAGAATCATGCAACAGTCGAATGGATTTGGACAGGAACAAATTCGGTAGGCTGGCCAAAAATGAATCTTCCGGCAACCGGAAAGCCTATGAATCTGAAAGGTATTTCAATGATGGACATCGAAAATGGGAAAATAAAAAGCAACCGCGATTACTGGGACTGGAATTCGTTTTTAAAGGGCATCGGTATTAATCCTGAAAGTAAATCACAAGGATAGTACTGCTTCAAAACCTATTCGTTTTTAGGTCGTTTGTTTTGTTACAATTTAACTGACTGTTTTAAATAATCAGAAAAGAGTGTTCTTAAACATTCAAATAAACATAAGTCAGCATAAGAAACTGTCTATTTTTGTTTTACCAGTAATAACCAAAAATCAATATCATCATAAAACTCAAATCACTAATATTAGTTGCAGCAATTATTGCAATTTTCGGATTTAAACATGAAAAACCTGAAATTAACGGGACTTATAAAATTGTTTACGAAGAAGTTATCAGAAATGGTAAAAGCACTTTTAACGTTAAGAATGACAATAACAACGGATTAAAAACCTGGTCAGACAAGTATTTTATGTTTGTAAGCAGCAGTGTTGCCGGTTCGCAAATATCCAATACATTCGGAGGCGGAACATACGAATTAACGGGTAATAACTACACCGAAAATATTCAATATCACGTTGCATCAAACTACCGGGGTATAACTTTAAAACTTTACCTTGAAATGAAAGGCGACACTGTTATTCAGATTTTTCCATGTGATGACAGCCACTATTACGACAAAGAAAATTGTGTTATCCAAAAATATGTTCGGGTGGATTAATCACTAAAGCTTTAATAATTCAATCAATTTTATTCAACAGCCTATCCGCCAACTGACGGACAACACTGAAAATCTATCGACTAAAACACCAAATGCTATATGAAATTTGAAAGATTGCCATTTCAAATTAAATTCCGTAACTTTTAATCATTAAATCAGTTAACTAGTATGTTATAAATCAACCTTAATGAACGAAAATTCCAATTCGGAACATGAGTTTGTAAAACGAGTTGCAAAAATTGTGGAAGCCAATCTGCAAAACGAACAATTCGGGGTAAATGAGCTGGCTGCAAAAACGAGAATGAGCCGCTCTCAGATTCACCGCAGGTTAAAAACCATTTCCAATAAATCAGTTAGCCAGTTTATCAGGGAGATCCGCTTGGAAAAAGCAAAACAACTGCTTGAAGATGGTACTCTTACTGGTTCCGAAATTGCATATAAAGTAGGTTTTGGCAGTCCTTCCTATTTTATTAAAAGCTTTCACGATTATTTTGGATATCCTCCTGGAGAATATTCGAAATATGCTTCAGAAGATTCGGTAAAAGAGGAAAATGCGGTTTCTCCAGAAAATACTTCTTCAAACAAACCTGATGAAATAAAAAAAGTAAAATTTTTGAAATTGATTTTTCCCATAACAGTTTTTATTTCTGCTGTTATCATCATTTTTCTCATCTTTCAAAACCGGAATATGAGAGAAACTAAAAATCCGGGTGAAAATTCAATAGTTGTACTTCCTTTAGAGTATAAAGGTGATGATCAGGATGTAATAATACTTGCCGATGGTATAATGGAAGAAATCATGAACAGGTTGTCGGGACTTGCAGGGCTGACTGTTAAATCCCGTAATTCCGCTGAAATCTACCGCAATTCAACAAAGAAAGCACAACAAATAGCCAGGGAACTTCACGTTTCATATATATTAAGAGGCACGGTGCTAAAAGAAGGTAAAAAAGTAAGAATATATTTTCAATTGGTGGATGTCATTCATGATAATCTGATTTGGGATGACAATTTTGAGGAGGATTTACGCGGTATTCTTGTTTTAGTATCCGATGTTTCTGAAAAGATTGCCGGTAAATTGCAGGTTATACTTTCTTCTGATGAATCGAGGAGGTTGAATGAAGTTTATCAGGTTGATACTTCTGCATATAGTCTGTTCCTAAAAGCCAATTATTTTCATAACAGAGGTGATTTTAGTTCAGGAATAAAATATTATAATCAGGCACTGCAATTGGATTCCTCATTTAGCCTGGCGTGGTCAGGTCTTGCAAGTTCGTATTATGGTTTTACAGATGCCAAATTATATCCATGGGAAGAAGGTTTTGGCAAAGCCCAGGAATTTGCAGAAAAGGCACTGGAAATGAATCCTGAATTGGCTGAGGCTCATCTGACTATTGCCAGGATAGAGGGTTGGATAAACCGGAATTGGGAAAAAGCAGAAAAGGAATTTAGTAAAGCCATTGAAATCAATCCAAATTATGCTGCAGCATTAGCTTATTATTCGTCATTTCTTTATTTAAAGGGTCGTAATATGGAAGCCAGAAGTTTCATGGATAAATCTATTATTCTGGAACCTGTTACTTTTAAAAGTTATTTCCAAAGTTCAGAAATGTATTATAATGAAGGGGACTTTTTAAATGCCTTGAAGGAAAATGAAAAAGTTTTGGAATTGAAGCCTGATTACAGATGGGGATATATTCAGAAGTTTAGAATATATTATCATCTTGGAGAATATGACAAAGCGATAGAAGCATATCTTAAATTTCAAGAGATTGATACGCCGGATAAAGATTACAGCAACGAGATTTTAAAAGTATATTCTGAAAATGGAATAGATGAAGTATTAGTCTGGATAATAAAAAATCGCGTGATTCCCCCGGAATTAAGAGAATATGTTCCGGATTCGGTTAACCATTTTGGAATTGCCAGATATTACGGGATGCTGGGTAACCGCGATTCGGCTTTGGCACACCTTGATTTGGAATACAAACAAGGTCACTCCGTTACCCTGGACAGGATAAAATACAGCTATGATTTTAAGTTTCTTCATGGCAATCCAAGGTTTAATGCATTACTGAAAAAAATGAACCTACTTTCAGATTAAAATTTCTCCTGATGCAACAGCATTTAAACTCATGCAACAATATTTAATGATTTCAAACCTGTTTTAACTGATTACAACATAGTTGATATGCTCTGCCTGTGTGGGCGTTGTAATTTTATTCATGGAAAGTTTTCCAATGTTCATTTTCAAAAATGTTTAACAAATTAATATCTCGAAGCTATGAAAACAAAAATTTTAATCCTTGGAATAGTATGTTTGCCCATTTTTGTTTGGGGACAAAAAAACAGTACTGAAAAAGATACTTTGCAAAAAATTGAAGTAACTCCACCGGAATTTACCGGAATCGTAAATTTTAACCAGCTTTTTAACAGCAGTTCGATGGAAGATATTGGTAATTATCTAAGTGAAAATTTTCAGTACCCTGAAGAGGCTTGCTATGTAGAGGGAACCGGAATTGTACAGTTTGTTATAACTGCCGACGGTGAACTTACCAATTTTACTGTAATCAACAGTGTATGCCCAATCATCGACCATGAATTCATCAGGGTGCTGAAAACCACCAGCGGTATGTGGAGGTCAGGTTTAAATAATGAGAAACCTGTCGATATGGAAAAAGAAGTTTCGATGATGTTTGTGGCCAATCAGCAAAACAAAACCAACCCTAAAGAATATTTCGCAAAAATGGCCACGAATCATTTTATTAAAGCAAATACTTTATTTCTGGAAAAGCACAATTTAAAGAAAGCGCTGAGAAATTATGACCAAACCATTAAATACCTGCCGTATGATGCTTCATCATTGCTCGAGCGGGGACTTTGCAGATATGCACTTGGAGATCTGAACGGCGCCCGCAATGACTGGGAAAGAATTAACAGAATTGGCAGTTTTGATGCCAGTACTTTAATGGATGAAATGACCAGTCTAAATGGCTATGACGAAATGATAGCCATTATTGAAAAATAAATCTGTGATTTTTAATTACAGAAATTAGTAGTTTTCGCAAGGACTGTTCTGTTGAGGACAGTCCTTTTTCTTGTAAGATATTTCGTTCTACCACAAAATTTAAGTCCTTTAACCGGAGAGTTGAATCTAACGACTGAGTACCAGATTCTGAATAAAAAACTCCATCATCCTTTCAGTCGAAACGGCAGTGTGTCCTTTGTCGGGGCCAACCTGAACCTCGAAACTTTTACCTGCTTTTTGCAATGCATTTATCAATTGCAGTGAGTTCGACGGGTGCACATTATTGTCGGATGTGCCATAATAAATCATCAGTTTTCCTTCGAGATTGGAAGCATATTTCATAATGCTTGTCAATTCATATCCTTCAAGGTTGTTATCCAGCAAATTCATATAACGTTCGGTGTAAATGTTATCGTAGTTGCGCCAGTCAGTAACACCCGAGTTGGCAACCGCGGCATGAAAAACATCCGGGAAACGCAGTAAACACATAGCCGAAGTTGTTCCGCCAAACGAGGTTCCGAAAATTCCAACCCTGCTTTTATCGAAATATGGGCGGTTGTACAGTGATTTAACACCTTCGGCAAAATCATCCATTTCTGCATATCCCAGTTTTCCGTAAATCTGATCCATTATGACTTTGCCCTTCCCACCAACATTCCTTCCATCAATCGACGCTATCAGAAAACCGTATTCTGTAAGCGAATTCGGATAAACAAAAGTTTCGCGGAATTCGTTGGTTTCGGGCCCGCCGTAATTGCTAACCAGCAACGGATATTTTTTATTCGGGTCGAAATTAGAAGGAAAGTGAAGTAAACCATGCAATTGTGTTTTTCCGTCGGCAGAAGTAAAAGTAAACGCTTCCACTTTTTTCAATCCAAGTTCATTGAATTGACTCATGTCGCTTTTTGCCAGTTCTGCAACCAGTTTTCCATTTGAATCAATCAGATTTGTAAAAGGAGGAATATCATGGGTTTGTGCCACATCAATAAAATATTTTCCATCTGGCGAAATATCGACAGTGTGGTTAAATGCCAGGTTGGTTAAATGAATGTCTCCCGTTCCATCGAGTTTAACGCGGTGCAGTTGCAGTTTTGCATGATTATCGCCGCTGCGGGCCATGTAATACAGGAATCCGGCTTTCTCATCGACTTTAACAATTCCGGCAACTTCAAACTGGTGATTGGTTAATGTTGACAACAGTTTCCCGCTTAATTCGTACAGATAATAATTTTTAAAACCTGTACGTTCCGACTGCCAGATAAACCGGTTTTTATCATTCAAAAACTTTATTTCGGGAGAATTTGTAGTGTAACTGGGCAACCACTCTTCATGAACAACCACCCGGCACTTCCCGGTTTCGGCGCTTACGGCAGTCCATTCCATGATATTTTGCCTGCGGTTGGCCCGGTGAAAAAGCAGCTCAGTTCCATCAGGCGACCACTCAATCCCATAAATGTAATGCCCAACTAACTCATCGGTAAAAGGTTTACCATCACGAACATCAACAATAACCGATTTTTTCGAGTCAACATCGTAAATAACCAATCCAACTTCCGGATTAACTGCCCCAACTTTAGTGTACGGTTCAACCTCAACTGAATCGTAAATTTCGGTTTGTTTGTATTGCAAATAGTAATCTTGTACCTTTTTATAATCGAAACTGTAAAAAGCCAGTTTTTTGCTGTCGGGCGACCACCACATGGCTGTATTCTGGGCGAGTTCTTCACCATAAACCCAGGTTGCCGAACCAAATTTTATCCTGTTTTTTTCTGAACCACCGATAGTAACAGACTGTTCGTTTTCACCATTAATTCCTGATATATAAACATTTCCATCACGGTAAACAGCTTTGGTTTTACCATCCGGAGCATCAGCTGATGTAAATTGTCGTCCACGCTGAGGCCTGTTTCCATACATTCTGCGGTATCGGTTCATTGGCGATTCTTCTTTTTCGCCAGTACCTATTTCTGTTGTTTTTTTCTTTTTTAAATCGAACTGATATTTTTTTCCACTCAAATTGTAATCAAACGATTTGCCGTCTTCAGCCCATTTAACCGAAACCTGACCCGATTGAACTGAGCTCCTGATTTTAGGAGACATTTCCTTATACCTTTCGTAGCCCGGCATCTCTTTTATCCATTGCTGGGCATTTAACCCGAATGAGACTGCAATTGTTAAAATTAAGGTGATAAACAGCAGTTTAGATTTTTGGTTTTTCATTTCGTTTCGATTTGAATGTTTATGAATATTTAATGCGATAAACTTAATCAAGATTTTACTAAATCAAAATTAAAACATTGATTTATATATGCTGATTCCATGTTTCAAAGAATTGGATGCAGATTTTTTTTTGATAGAAATCTGCTATTTATTTATTTATGTTAATTAAAAATAATAATTTTAAAACAAAATTTTTAGTAATTTTTCCCTGTTTTTATTCAAACTTAATTTCAAATCAAAAACATCAACTTATGAAAAGGCCAATCTTATGTTACACAATGTTTATTCTTTTATCCATTATTACTAATCAGTTAAAAGCACAAAAAAATTCGTTGGAACCTAATATCGACGATCTTAAAATTACTCCTGAAATTTTAAATGTTTATTTTGAACGACAAAATAATCTGCTAAATCAAATCAGCGATGGAATTATTGTAATAAACTCAAATACAACAGGCTACGACGGCGGAAGACATAAACTAAAATCTTCAAACTATTTCTATTATCTCACCGGACTTGATAAAAGTGATTATGCATTAATGCTTTCAAAAAACGGCAAAATCCGATATTCAGTTTTTTATCCTGAAAGAGATATGGCTTACAAAACTTATGATGGTGAGCAGGAAGAAATTGAAACGGTAAAAGAGAAATTTAAAATCGGTAACATCATAAAATATTCAGAATTAAACCGGGTTCTGGAAGAAAATATTGCGGCGAAAATTCCAGTTTACATTAGTTTTTCAGATTTGGAGCTTAAAAACTATATTGATGAAATTATTGTCAAAGCAGGAGCTGACAAATCGATTGTAAAAAACATCATTCCACTTATAAACGAAATGCGGGTGACAAAAAACGAGCATGAAATAAAAAGGCTGCAAAAAGCAATCGACATTACCGGAGAAGCTTTATTAAATGTTTACAAATCGTGCAAACCCGGTAACTACGAGTTTGAAATGGAAGCAATTATCGAATATAATTTTCTAAAATACGGAGCATCAATGCCAGGATTTAACTCAATTGTCGGTTCAGGAAAAAATTCCACGATTCTGCATTACGAAAATAACAACGAAAAAATAAAAACGGGCGATCTTTTGTTAATGGATATAGGGGCAGAGTATGATTTTTATACAGCCGACATAACGCGAACTATTCCTGTAAACGGCAAATTCAGCAAAGAGCAAAAGGAGATTTATGAGCTGATTTTAAAGGCACAAAAAGCTGCAATTGCTGAAATGAAACCTGGAAATTTTATCAATGCCGGGCATTTTAAAGCCAGCGAAATTATTATGGACGGACTTTTAAAACTTGGGTTATTAACCGACCCTGAAAAAGAGTGGCAACGCAAATTTTACACGCTTTACCCAGCCAGTCATTACCTGGGAATGAACGTGCATGATGTAGGCGATTATGGAAGCAGTGCAATGGATTTTATGCTGAACCGGGCAAATACTTCGGTTACCGGAAGACCGATGGAGCCGGGAATGGTGCTTACTATTGAACCGGGTCTGTATTTCAGGGGAAACGGACTCAGCCAGTTACACGAGTTTTTTGGCAACGAAGCATCAAAAGAGGAAATCGATGCTTTTATTCAGAAAGTTAAACCTGTTTACGAAAAATACAAAAACATAGGGATCAGAATTGAAGATGATGTTTTAATCACAGAATTGGGAAACAGGGTTTTATCTCAAAAAATACCAAAGGAGATTTCAGAAATTGAAAAGCTGATGGACTGAAAAACCACAGTAACAAATTGAACATTTTGAATACCAATTGTTTTATTTATGGTATTTGATATTTTCGCAACAATTTAAAAAAGTAAAAATGAAACAATTACTATTATCCATTTCATTCATTTTAATAATGTCAACTTCAATTTATTCTCAGAACGAAGATTCCAATTTATGGCTCGAAGAAGTAGAAAACCCAAAAGCACTTGAATGGGTTGAAAACTGGAACAAAAAGTCGCTTGAAGTTTTGAAGGGACAACCAAATTACCAGTCTGTTTATGATAAAAATCTCGAAATTTATAATTCAGATGAACGAATTGCCGATCCGGGCATTTACGGTGATTTTATTTATAATTTCTGGCAGGATAAAACCAATCCACGCGGAATTTGGCGAAGAATAGCAATAAATGATTATATACAGGGCAAAACAAACTGGGAAACCCTTATCGATATCGACAAACTTTCGGAAAAAGACAATGTAAAATGGGTATTTAAAGGAGCCGGCGGACTTTTTCCGAAGTACGGCAAATTTCTGGTTAACCTCTCGAAAGGTGGCGGAGATGCAGTAATTGTAAGGGAATTCGATGCTGATAAAAAACAATTTGTTGAAAACGGATTTTCCCTTCCTGAAGCAAAAGGTGGTGCCAGTTGGATTGACGAAAACACACTCATAGTTTCTACTGATTTTGGTGCAGGAATGACTACTTCGGGCTATGCAAAACAGGTAAAAATCTGGAAACGCGGTACAGATTTAAAAGATGCTAAACTGGTTTTCGAAGGAAATGAAACCGACATGGGAATTTATGGAATGAGCGATATTAAGGAGAAAAAAACCTATATCGGTATTTCTCAACGAACATCTTTTTTTTCAGGCAATTATTTCATGATAGAAAATGAAAAACTAATCAAACTTGACTTTCCGCAAGATGTGGAGTTCTCTGGCATTTTTAACGACATGGTAATTTTGCAACTGAAATCGGACTGGGAAACCGCCGGTAAAACATGGAAACAAGGCTCGGTATTGAGCATTCCTTATTATGATCTGATTGCCGGAAAAAAGAATTTTGAACTGATTATTTTACCTGACGATCGCTCAAGCGTAACCGGAATTGCCACCACTAAAAACGTAATGCTTGTAAACATGCTTAACAATGTAAAAAGTGAACTTTACAAATACACATGGAACGGCAAATGGGAAAAAAAGAAAATTGATGCTCCTGAGTTTGGCAATATTACATTGTCGGCTACCAGCGAAAACAACGATAACTATTTCTTTTATTTCACCAATTTCCTCGAACCATCAACCCTGTTTTACGGCAACGCCGCAACAGGTAAAATTCAGAAAATAAAATCGTTACCATCATTTTTTCCAACTGAAAATTACAAAGTACAGCAATTTGAAGCGGTTTCGAAAGACGGCACCAAAATCCCTTATTTTGTTGTAAGTAATAAAAACACAAAATTCAGCGGAAATAACCCAACGCTTTTATATGCTTATGGAGGTTTTGAATTACCTCAATTACCCAATTATAATGCAGTTATGGGGAATGCATGGCTCGAAAAAGGCGGTGTGTATGTATTGGCAAACATACGTGGTGGTGGTGAGTTTGGACCAAAATGGCACCAGGCCGGGTTAAAGGAAAAACGTCAGCATGTTTATGATGATTTTCACGCTGTGGCCGAAAGTTTGATTGAGAAGAAAATTACATCGGCAAAAAAACTAGGAATTTTTGGAGGCAGCAACGGAGGTTTGCTTGTTGGAGTGGCTTACACACAACGCCCCGATTTGTATGGCGCCGTGGTTTGTGCAGTACCACTGTTCGACATGAAACGTTACAACAAACTGCTTGCCGGAGCAAGCTGGATGGCGGAATATGGAAATCCTGACATCCCGGAAGAGTGGGAATACATCAGTAAATATTCGCCTTACCAGAATATTAAACCCGGCATGAAATATCCTGAGGTTTTCTTTACCACATCAACCCGCGACGACCGCGTACATCCAGGTCATGCACGAAAAGCTGTTGCAAAAATGGATGAACTGGGTTACAAGGTATATTATTTCGAAAATATGGAAGGTGGCCATGCAGGAGCATCAACTAACGAACAGCGCGCACAGATGTATGCCCTGATTTATATTTATTTACAAATGAAACTGATGAACTGAACAGACCTCAGGGAGGTCGCATGTTTATAGTAAAATTGGTATATTTCGATTCGACCCTGGCCAGGGTCGCACACTAACCAACTATTTTTTTTCTATAAACATAGAATCCCTCCGGGATTGGTAACAAATAAGTTTTATGATAACGAAAAATTTAGTCTTCTTTTTACTGTTTTTAGTTTCAATCACGATTCCGGCCCAAAACCTGCCAAAAGTTTCTTCCGGTAAAATTGAAAGGCTGGAAAATTTTTCTTCTCAGTTTGTGGCTTCGCGAAATATCGATATCTGGCTTCCCGAAGGATACAACGCAGACAACAAATACAATGTGGTTTATATGCACGACGGTCAGATGCTTTTCGATACTGCACAAACATGGAATAAAAAAGAGTGGCGTGCCGATGAAGTTTTTACACAACTCATTGCCGAAAATAAAATTGAACCCTGTATTATTGTAGCCATTTGGAACACTCCTGAACGAATTACAGAATATTTTCCAAATAAAATTTTCGAAAACATTGAACCTGAACTTCAAAAATCGATTTTGGAAAAATACGGAAACGGCAAAAAAATCAGTAGCGACTATTACCTGAAATTTATTGTTTCTGAATTAAAACCTCATATCGATAAAAATTATTCGACACACACTGACAAAGAGCATACAATGATTATTGGATCGAGCATGGGCGGACTGATTTCTGTTTATGCCATTTCTGAATATCCCGAAATATTTGGTGGTGCAGCCTGTTTGTCAACTGCCTGGTTTAGTTTTGTTGAACCCAATTATGCAATTCCAATGGCAGCTTTTAAATACTTCGAAAAAAAACTTCCATCATCTGCCGACCATAAAATTTATTTCGATTACGGAACAGGTGAAAGTGACAAACCTTATGAACTTACGCAATCATTTGTTGATTTGATTGCCAAAGGGAAAGGTTTTGGGGAAAGTAATTACAAATCGATGATTTTCGAAAAAGCCGTTCATGATGAAAATGCATGGAGCGGGAGACTGGAAATTCCACTTATTTTTCTGTTATACTATTCCGGTAAAAAGTAATCCAATATTTTCCGGTAATCGTCCTGTGCAGAAAGACAAGTATCAATCAAATAACCTTTCACTTTTGGATATTCAGATAAACCTCTGTAATAGAAAAACTTATGGTCATCCGCAATAATAAATGGCACAATATTATGAGCTAAACATTCTTTAAAAATTATCAATCTGCCAACACGACCATTTCCATCCTGAAAAGGATGTATCTGTTCGAACTGAAAATGAAAATCTATTATATCATTTATCGTAATAACCTTCTTACTTCTATATGTATCCGTTAAATTTTTCATATCCATTGGTACATTTGAAGGTGATGAAGTTTCTGTCCCGCCAACGATATTTGGTTTTAGCTTATAATCTCCAATCTTAAACCAGGTTTTCTTTGAATCGGAAGTGTTTATTTTCAATAAGTAATGAAATCTTTTAATATGTTCCTCCGATAAAGGTTCATCAGCAATATCCAACATATAATCAAAGCATGAAAAATGATTAACAGTTTCAACAATGTCATCTACATTTGCTGTAGTTTCTCCATTTTCTAAAAAAATAGTATTTGTTTCGTAAATAAATCTTGTTTGTTCTTCTGATAATTTACTGCCTTCAATACGATTTGTATTATAAGCCAGTTTTATTTGTGTTTGATGATATATTCCACCTTTAAAACTACTTGATTTTTCTTCTTGTAAAATCTTTAAAAGATTCATGTTATTTCGCTTTTATAATCTCTCAAATGTAGGTTTTTTTTGGAAAACGGTCAGCGAACCACAAGTTAACCACAAAAGATTATTTCTAACTTTTACGATGAATTATTTTGTAAAATAATACATGCATGTCATTCAAATCTAACAAGCAATAACAAATTCCATCGATATTAACCTCTTTTACAAAATATTTTGTAAATTGTAAGTCACAAAACCAGGTTAATACATAAAACCAGAGAGATCATTACAGCCAAAACCGTAAAACCCGCAACTGGCGGTTAATTTAATATCAGGTTACATTTTGCCTGATTGTAAAAAGTGGTGATAAATAAAGAGCATCTGTACATGCAGGGAAAAAAGTGAAGGCTTTTATCGCTGGTGAAGGCTTTGCTTTTCAAGAAAACCAGCGGCAAATAATTAATTATGGAGGAAAAATACAATGAGTGAATGGATTGAAAGATTAGGAATGGGTTGGTTGCCGGATTATCCTGATTTTCGGGATTACACCGAAGAACAAAAATCTGTAAAAACAATGCTTACAAAAGCAGGGGTGACAAAAGCTGAGAAAGCTGCACTTCCCGCTTCTGTTGACCTACGCGCCTGGTGTCCACCAATTGAAAATCAGGGAACTATCGGTTCCTGCACTGCAAATGCAGGGGTAGCCATGGTTGAATATTTCGAACGAAGAGCTTTTGGGAAACACATTGATGCATCGCGGCTATTTTTGTACAAAGCTACCCGAAACATGTTACACTGGACTGGAGACACCGGTGCATTTCTTCGCTCAACCATGGGCGCTCTGGTACTTTTTGGAGTACCACCGGAAGAGTACTGGCCATATTTGGTTTCTGATTTTGAAAAAGAACCACCTGCGTTTTGTTACGCATTTGCACAGAATTACCAGGCAATCAGTTACTATCGACTTGATCCGCCAAGCACAGCAAAAAATACATTGCTAAAACATATCAAAACCAATCTTTCTGCCGGTCTTCCATCCATGTTTGGATTTACTGTTTTTAGTTCAATTTCGCAGGCTGCATCAACCGGAAAAATTCCCTACCCGACCACCGGCGAAAAAATTGTGGGTGGCCATGCGGTTGTAGCTGTGGGTTATGACGACGGAATGAAAATAAAAAACTCTGTTCCGGGAGCTGTTGAAACCAAAGGCGCTCTGCTTATCAGGAATTCGTGGGGTACAGGTTGGGGTACAAGTGGTTATGGCTGGTTACCGTATGAATATGTATTAAAAGGACTGGCTGTTGACTGGTGGTCGCTGCTAAAAACCGAATGGATTGACACAGGTGCGTTTAAAGCATAAAGAAAGAAAGAAAGAAAGAAAGAAAGAAAGACTGAGGCAAAGGCTGAGACAAAGGCAAAGGAGAATAAGTTATTGAACCTTTTTATAATGTTAAGAAAGGGAATGATCCGGAAGGATTGTTCCCTTTTTATTTGGGATAAATCAGAATGAATTCCAACCTTTTTTACATCAGTTTTTGCAGATTTTAATTTGTATTTTTAATTTCGGTATTTAATGATTTGATTTATTTAAGACATAAATTTAATCTGAATTACAATCAACAAAATACATTTTAAAAACTCAAAAATCATGTCAGAACTTGCAGAACAGGTAACCTTCATTGATGTAACTCCGGAGAATGTAACAGAAGTAGGTATTTTCTGTAACAAGAATAAAAAATCCCCCGGTTTCAAAGCAAAAGTTGAATGGTACAAAACCGGTTTCAGTCAGGGACTTAGAATGAAAATTGCAGTTGATAATAACGGCAAACAACTGGGTTACATTGAATATATGCCTGCCGAAATTGCCTGGCGACCGCTTATTGCGCCAAACTATTTCTTTATTCAATGCATTGTAATTTTCAGCAACGAAATAAAAAACAACGGCATTGGAAGTTTACTTGTTTTACAATGCGAACTTGATGCAAAAGCGAACAATAAATCGGGTATTTGCACCATGAGCAGCAACGGGCCGTGGGTAGCCAAAAATTCGTTGTTTGAAAAGAACAACTTTATCTCAGTTGATACTTTGGAAAGATTTAATCTGATGGTAAAAACCTTCGATAATTATGCACCCGTCCCAAAACTAATCGACTGGACAAAACAACAATCAAAATTCAAAGGTTGGAACATTGTTTATGCCGACCAATGTCCATGGCACGAAAAGTCGGTAACCGACCTTTCACAATCAGCGAAAGAAAACGGCATAACATTAAAAATAATAAAACTGGAAACCGCACAGCAAGCACAAAATGCACCATCGGGTTTCGCTACTTTCAGTGTGATTTGCGATGGAAAACTCCTTGCCGATCATTACATCAGCAAAACCCGGTTCGAAAATATTCTAAAACAAATGGGTAACAACGTTAAAACTTAAAACCCAAACAACGAAAAAAACAGCTTTTCATCGTTATAAAAGAATATTGGAATAGTTTTGTTGTTTTGTTAAAAGACAAAATCAAAAATGGATTCGGTAAAAATATTCTATCAAAACAAAAAATATTTTGCTTCAGCTTTTTTATATACCTGTTTCAGCCTGATTTTCAGCACATGGGTAACTTATATTCCACATATTTCTGAAAAATTGGATATTACAGAGGGCAAAATCGGGAAAGCCATATTTTTTGCCGCACTGGGCGCGTTTTTTATGATTCGTATTTGCCGGTTTTTTATCGACAAAGTAGGTGTTGGCAGATACGCTTATTTTGCACTCATTTCTTATTGTATCTGTTTTTTTGGCCCGTTTCTGGCTTTCGATTATGTTTCGCTTTGTGTCAGTTTATTTATTTTCGGGATGGCAGGTTCGTCGTTTGCAATTTCGTTAAACTCATTAACAGCAACCATCGAAAAACAGGACGGAATTTATGTAATGTCGGCAAGTCACGGTTTCTGGAGCATCGGTGGAATGATTGGCGCTGCAACAGGCAGTTTAATTGCGGCTTTGGTGCAAAATCCGTTTATTCATATTTCAATTTTGGTATTTATAATTTTAATCATTGAAACCAGGCTTAAATCGCACTATTATTTCAGAAAAGGGGAACACGGAATGCCTGTTAAACAAAGAAGCAAACATTTCAAACCACTGATATTAATTGCTTTAACCGGGCTTGTTATCATGGTTTCGGAAGGTGCAATTGCCGATTGGAGTGCTTTATACCTAAAAAAAATAATACAACTCGATTTAAAATACATTGGTTTTGGATATGCAGCATTTGCTCTGGCAATGATGATCGGTCGATTTTCAGGCGATTCGCTGAGTAAAAAGCTGGGATCGTGGCGATTGATTTCCATTGCAATCATCATCGGTATGCTTGGTTTTCTGCTGGTTTTGATAATCCATCCGGTTATTTCAATCGTTGGTTTTTTTGTTGTAGGACTTGGATTTTCGGTAGTTGTACCCGAGGTTTATCGCTTGGCTTCAAATGTTGAAGGTATAAAAACTGCTGACAGTGTTTCGTTTGTGGCAGCAACTACAAATATCGGTTTTATGCTGGGCCCTGTTGTTCTTGGTTTTATTGCCGAACTAAAATCGCTGCATTTGAGTTTTATGATACTAACTGCGTTTGTGAGTATCGCTTTTATAATAGCATTCGTAAAAAACAGCCAATTGAAACCACAGAGGGAAATAGTTGTTTAACTGGCAGTTGTCGTAATAAATGATATTAAAAATAAGGTAATATGAAATCTAAATTATTAATTATCATATTTCTGATTTCTTTTTTAGACCTTTTAAACGCACAGATTGTAGAAACACAATTCGGGAAAATCAGGGGTAGCGTAAACGGAGATGTTTACCAGTTTCTGGGAATACCATTTGCAAAACCACCGGTTGATTCACTTCGCTGGAAAGCGCCTCAAAATCCTGATTTCTGGCCTGGAATTTTAAACACAACAGAATTTGCTCCGGTTTGCCCTCAAAAAAAATTCGTTCAGGGCGATACAACTTTTACCATCGAAGGAAACGAAGATTGTCTGTACCTGAATATCTGGACTCCAGATATTGGGAATTTTAATTTTCCGGTAATGGTATTTATACACGGGGGAGGAAATCAGCAGGGCGGAGCAAGTGAAATAACTGCCGGAACCCAAATGTATTCGGGTAAAAATATGGCCGAACGTGGAAAAGTGGTTGTAGTAACCATCCAGTACCGGTTGGGACCACTTGGATTTCTTGTTCACCCCGGGCTTGAAGCTGAAAATGCAAATAATAAATCAGGAAATTACGCTGTTCTTGATCAGATTTTAGCCTTAAAATGGATTCGAAACAATATTGATTTGTTTGGTGGCTATCCAAATAAAGTGATGATTTTTGGTGAAAGTGCCGGGGGTGTGAATGTTGGAAACCTGCTAACCACGCCACTTGCAAGAGGTCTATTCCAGAGGGCCTGTATTCAAAGTGCCTCGCCGGTAATTAATTTTTACAACGATTCGAAAAACAAGGGAATTGCGTATGTTGACAGCTTTACAACCACTGGCTCAAACACTGAAAAAATTGCTTACCTGCTTAAGTTGCCAGCCGACTCGCTGCTGCATTTTGCAGTAAGTCCCCTGCAAGGTGGTGTTGTGCAAATGAACTGGCAACCCGTTGTTGACAATGTAGTTTTTATGGATTTCCCAAAACAGGTTTTTCAAAGTGGCAGTTATAATAATGTGCCGTTGATAATTGGTACAAATGCTGATGAAATGAGTCTTTCAGCGCCTCAAACTGTATTGCCGCTTATGGTTTCGTCATTAATAAAAAGCAGTGTACCGCAGCAATATCAGGCCCAGGCGTTACAACTTTATCCGCCGGGAACAAATTCGGAAGAAGCAAAAAAATCGTATATCGGCATTTTAACCGATGCCCAGTTTACAGTAAATGCACGAAGAAATGCCCAGTGTATCAGCATTAATCAAACTGAGCCGGTTTGGCGGTATTTTTTTACTCACCTGCATACCATTCCACAACTTGAAAAATTAGGTTCGTACCATGGAATGGAACTGTTTTACGTTTTTAACAACTGGGAAAATACGCTTTTAGGAACCGGCTTTTTATTTAAACCCGAAGATAAGGCAGTTCAGGATGCAATGCTGAAATACTGGGTAAACTTTGCCGAAACCGGAAATCCAAATGGCGGAAATTTGGAAAACTGGCCACAATATCGTAGTTCAACCGATTGTTTTCTGGAAATAAATGCAACACCAAATGGAAATCAAACCGGATTAAGAACTGCGAAATCTGATTTATGGGATGATATTTCAGGTTTTACGGGTTGCAAAGGAACTGTAAATTCGCAGGAAATAACCTACGGAAAAATATTACAGGTTTATCCGAATCCTTCTACTGGAATATTCTTTTTTAATTTACCGGAAAATACCGAATTTGAAGTATCGGTTTTCAATTCCTCGGGACAAAAAACTGAAGTTCCTATTTATTCGAACCAAATCGATTTAAAAAGTCAAAGCAAGGGTATTTATTATGTTGAAGTGAAAACAAAGTATGAAGTTTATACAGGGAAAATAGTTAAGACAAATTAGTTTTTAAAATCTACTCATCAATTTCTCCTTTTCCTACCAGCATACGGTTAATAAATTGAGTCACAACTTCTTTAATGGCATCATAATTTTTTGATACCAATGTTGTTATTCCAAATTGTAACGCCAGGCCAACCAGTTTGAGTGCCTGATTGTTTGATTTTCCGATTATAACTTTTTTTGTAATAAAACCAGTGGTAACAGCAACAGCAGTATTTACAAATTCATTTTTCAAATTTTCTGATGATGCAAAATCCTTGATAATATTTTTCAGAATATTTGATGGTTTAAGGCTTTCATAAGTAACAACAAGTTGCTCTTTTAATAAAACCCTTTCCTCTTTCTGTTTAATTTCAAGTTCTTTAATTGCTTGCCGCAAAGAATCAACAGTATATTGGTTTTCCATTTTTGTAAATTCTTTTAATTAAGCATTTGGTTAATCATGGAATTATTTAATGGCTTTTTAATCCATTTATTTCTGAAAAGGTATAAAATTATTCCTACCAATCCATAGAAAGCTGCAACTACAAAAAACCCAAGATAACTTTGACCGAGAAGTGCGCCTAACCAGAGTGAAATACCAAAATTCAATGTAATAAAAAACAAGGTTAGTGCAATTACAACGGGTAAACTGGCAACCAAAGTTGAAACAATATCGGCAACTTTATCAACGGTTTTCAATTTCATTAGTTCGACACTGGTTTTACCGTAAGTTTCGGCACTGCTGACCAGTGAATCGATGAATTTGTATTTTTCTTCCATTTTATTTAATGATTGGTATTGAGAATATATTCAGGTTAAATAATTTAATTTTCGAAGATTGTGATTAAAATAAAAAACTGCAAATACAAATTCATTAAACCGCCGGAACGATTAATAATATAAGTATTTGCAGTTTTGCTGATCTAACTTGCCGCTTCATTTTTCATTTCTTCTTTAGCTGCTTCGAATTTTCCAGCAACTTTATCGACAAATTCCCCAAATTTATCTTTGAGGTCATCAACATATTCTTCGCCTTTACTCACAATTTTTTTGCGGGTAGTCGAACCTTTTTCAGGGGCAAATAAAATGCCCAGCAATGCACCGGCAGCAACTCCTGCCAGAACTCCCAATAATACTTTTCCTGAACTCATATTGTTTATTTTTAAATGTTTATTAAAAATAAGGATTTCACCTGACTTTTACACAATTTTTTTCTTTAAATAATTGTATAAAAATCTAATTAGCCTTATTTTCAGCAACATTAAACAATTAATTCCAGTGCTTGTTTCGGGTTTTCGACAGGTAATTTGCAAATTCCATCGGTGCAAACATAAATCATGGTTCTTCCACTAATTAATCTGTTTTTTAAAATCGGAATATTTTTTTCTGAATTTGTAAAAACCCATAAAACATTGGGGCGAAAACCTGTTTGCATTTCTTTTAAAACCTCATCCGCGTTGCTACCTAAAACGGCAACTTCGTAATATGGTTTTGTAATTTTCAACATCAATTTTCCCCAATTTGCAAAAGCCATGGGATATTTCGGAAACTGATGTACTATTGACTGCAGCATTTTACGGGCAATTACCAGATATTCCGGCTTTCCCAGGATTAGGTACAATTTGTGAAAGTTGTTTGCCATTACCGAATTGGCTGAGGGAATTACGTTGTCTTCGTTTTGAAAATGATTGGTAACAATTGTACCTGTGCTTTTTTCAGTAAAATAAAAAAGTCCTGTTACCTCATCGTGGAAATGGTCAAAACAGTAGTCAGTCAATTTCTCCGAAAAGTACAGCCATTGCTCATCGCCGGTAACTTCAAACAACGAAACAAATGATTGAATGGTTAATGCATAATCTTCCATAAAACCTTTAATGGAGCTTTTCCCTTGTTTCCATGAATGAAAAAGTTGACCATCAGGCTGTAATATTTTTTCAGTTATAAATGTTGCATTTTTAATTGCAAGATTAAGAAACCTTTTCTCCTTAAAAGCAATGTTTGCATCAATCAATCCCTGAATTACCAAAGCATTCCAAGATATCAAAGTTTTATCGTCGAGCCCGGGGCGAACTCTTTCTGAACGTGCTTCGAGCAGAATTTTTTTCCAGTTTGCCACTTTTTTTTGTAGTTGGTCAAGCGTTAAACTGTGATTTTCAGCAAATATTTCGTCAGATGTATCGCGAAGCAAAATAGATTGTCCTTTTTCCCAAAATCCCTTTTTACCGACATTTAAATAGAGCGAGAACAGTTCAAAATCTTCCTTCAAAATTTCTTTCAATTCTGAAGCATTCCAAACATAAAATTTTCCTTCTTCACCTTCACTGTCAGCATCGAGCGAAGAATAAAACGCGCCCGATTCGTCCATTAATTCACGTTCGATAAAATCAACGGTTTCGTAAACCACAGTTTTAAATTCGTTTATCCCAAACTGCTGAAACCCTTTTGAATAAAGACTTAACAACTGTCCGTTATCGTAAAGCATTTTTTCGAAGTGCGGAACTTTCCAGATTTCATCAACCGAATAACGGGCAAATCCGCCGCCAATCTGGTCGTAAATTCCGCCGCGGGCCATTTTCAGTAAAGTGGTTTCTACATATTTCAATACCATTTCGTCTGAACTTAAATAACCATAATACAGCAGGAAATCGAGATTAACAGGCATCGGAAATTTTGGTGCACCTATTCTTCCGCCATTTTCCATGTCAAAAGTTTTTTTCCAGTTTAATATAGCTTTCTCCGCCACACTAAAATCAATTTCCAAATCTTTCCCGGGTTGAACAATTAATGAAGTCTGTTCAATCCCGCGTTGGAGTTGCTCAGCATAATCAATGGTTTGAGAACGGTTTTGACGAAAAAAGCCCGAAATGGCCTGAAGGTTTTTTATCCACGTTGCCTTTGGAAAATAGGTACCTCCCCAAATTGGTCTGCCATCAGGCAATGCTATCACATTCAACGGCCAACCTCCCTGTTGCTGCATCAATTGAACGGCTGTCATATAATAATGGTCAACATCAGGTCGCTCCTCGCGATCCACTTTAACGCAAATAAAATTTGCGTTCATTTTTGCTGCTACCTGTTCATCTTCAAAACTTTCGTGTTCCATCACGTGGCACCAGTGGCATGCAGCATAACCAATACTCACCAAAAGTAATTTGTCCTCATTTTTTGCCTGTTCCACAATATCTTCACTCCAGGGATTCCAGTTAACCGGATTGTGGGCATGTTGCAATAAATAAGGCGAAGTTGAATTGATTAGTTGATTTGTATGTATAGATTTCATTTCTTCGAATTTTAATTTTGTAATTGAAAAATCACTGGAAAATAAATAAAGCTGTATTGTATCTTCCTTAAAATCTTTAACACGCGCATTACCATTAAGTTTTATCCATATCTGCTTTTCAAAAAAAGTAGGGTAAAATCGCAAGTAGTTGTATTAAAAACTTACTATTAAAAAATTCAATATTTCGAATCACGTACATCAAAAAGAAAATTTATAAATTTCGCCCAGTAAAATTTAAAGAATATGCCATGTTCAAAACAATTAAAATTATTGCTTTTTCTATTACCATTTCAATTACAGTTTTGATTAGTTCGTGTGTTAACACTGACATACCTGAACGTACCGCCGCAACTGAACAAGAGGAATTAAATGAAGCCCTCGGCAAACTGGTGACAGCAGGATATAATATTGATACAACAAAATTGGGTGTTTATTACATAATGAATAAAGTAGGGACAGGAAATCTTCCTCAAAAAGGCGATACCTGTTTTCTGATTTATACCGGATTCTTTCTTAACGGAATTATTTTTGACACTTCAGCCAACTACTATACGGATAGTATTATGAAAATTAATCACCTTGAAACTTCACTGATTCCGGGTTTTCACGATGCAATTGCTGTATTAAAAAAGGGTGCAGAGGCTGATGTAATAATTCCATCTGAATTAGCTTACGGTGTATTTGGATATGGTGATATTCCTGCATATACGCCGTTGGTTTTTTCGATGAAAATGCGCGATTTAAGGCCTAAAAAATAAAAACTCAAATCTCAAATCTCAATTATTCGAATCTCCAACCAACCGAAAAAGTATGGCCATTACCAACCATGTGATTTGCGTTTACCGGATTTTCTGATGTATATGAAAAAACAAAATCATGCACCGGAACTTTGGCATATAAAAATATAGTATTCTCACTTCTGTAACCCAAACCAAAAGCGAGAAAATGCAAATCAAAAGATGCCAATAAATCATAACCCAGCTTGTTTTGAATTGTATTCCGCAAAACAATTTCAGGTTGAAAAAAGTACTTTTCCGACAGTTTTACAAGGTAATTTCCATTTAAAAAGTATTTTCTGTACTGCGGAATTTCTTCAGACGAACCGTCATTAAATCTGAAGGTCGCAGGCGCGAGATTCAAAATTGAAAAGGAAACCCGAAAATCTTTACCGCTAACAGTTGCACCAAATCCGCCATCGAAAGCAAAAGCATTATTGTTTCCTGTTAAAAGTCGCGGGTCATCATTTTGCAATGGTGATAATGAATTTACATCAATTCCGATATTTTCGATTAGTCCGTTAACTCCAAGCGAAAGCAACGTTGCATTTGACAACGGAATGTGATAAGCATAAATCAGTTGTAAAATAGTCAAAGTGAAAGGACCAATATTTTCGCGCTGCAAAACAGCACCCAAGGCATATCGTGGTTCAGTAAAAGTTCCTCTTCTGTTTTTTAAAAAATCGGGCGATATTGAAAAACTTAACAGATAATCGTTTAGTGGTTTAAATCCGCCGGCCCATAAATTATAGGTTGCAGCATTTGCATTTATTTTATGATTTAAAGCTGCCACAGACGGGTTATTCAACATCGGATCGATGTGAGTAAAATAATGATATGGGAAATCCTGTGCCTTTAATTGCAACGAATAAAGCAAAACTGAAAAGCAGATTATATTTTTCATAGCTTTCATCGTAAAACAGTTACCTGCCCATATTTTACATTTTCAGTATCGAAAGTTACCTGGTACAAATAGGTTCCCTGAATAATCTCTCCATTTATCCGGCCATCCCACGGAATAAATTCATTTTTACATTCATAAATTACCTGCCCGTATCTATTGTAAATTACTGCCTGCTGAAAAGGGTGAAACTGAATATTCCTGATTTCCCATTCATCATTTATTCCATCAGCGTTGGGCGTAAAAACATCGGGTATTATCAAATCATCATTAACCACGATTTGTATTTTATTTGACCATGATTCCTGATTTTTATCGAGGTTAATTTCATTAATTCTGAAAAAGTGAGAAAGTGATAATTCCTGAGGATTATAATGATATTCATTTTCCGTAATACCTGATGCAACCTTTTTCCAGCCGTCGGTTCCATTTGTTGAATGCCAGATTTCGTGTTCCAAACGATCATTTTCCCAAAAAAGATTGCTGTTCCAATCTAATTGAATGCCATTCCCGGTAACATCCTCTTTTCCATTTACAGTTATTGTTTGTTGTGGATTCGAATAAAAAATCTCATTGCAATTGTTTTTGACTTTCAGGTTTATGATTTCCGAGTTATAATTATAACCTACTGGCATGTAGGTAATTTCGCCATTATTAAGACTGTTAACCAGTATTTCATCAATATCCTGTCCGTTTTTATTCTGAATGATGAGAAAAAGTTGGTGTGTTTTCTGAAAGTTTTCGGATAAATATCTAATTACAAGCAAATTATCAGGATTAAACGAAACTTCATACAATTCAATTGACAGACTATCGTTTACAACATTAACCATTAAAGGTTCCGACTCACCAAAACAAACTGTATCGATAGTTACACTGGTTTCTTCAACTGAAAGTTTATGAATTCCATCGCCAAACCAGCTAACCACCACCTTGTTGGTTCCCTGTCCAAAAACAACTTTTCCTCTCTCCGGAAACCATTCATAAACCGAACCATTTGTATTTCTGATTTCGTACTCAATGTTTGTACTTTCAGCAATACATAATTTGTCGGGGCCTTTTGGAGTTTCTGTAATTAATTCGACATTAATCCTTACCGGAAATACAGATGTATCGGAACTGCATCCGTATTGATTTACCGAAAATACACTTGCCGATGCCTTCATATTGGATTCGCCCCAGTTGATTTTAACACTGTCATTGGCTGAATTTGAAACAATCTCTCCCCCATCGACCAACCATTGCAACTTATTTCTATCGTCAACTGTCAAGTAATCCACCTCCTCCACAAACGGGCAAACCGACCAGCTTCCATCAACAGGCAAGTTGTGCGGTATTGGATTTAAAGTAATAAATGTGGTATCAAAATTAACCCAGCAGTTTCCATCGGTTGCGCGCAATATAAAAGGATCTGTTTTTGGCAAACCGTAATATTTTGGCGGGGAAAAAACAGTTTGAGAAGCCAATGGTTCAGAAAGGTCAGATGCCGGAGTCCAGTTGTAAAAAGCTTTGGTGGTTTCTTCAAAACCAATTGTCATTGAAAAACCCGCACAGATTTTTAATGCAGGACCTGCATCAGGAATAACTTCATCCATAATTTCGGGATTTTTATCCCTGAAAAAACTGGTAACAAACTCAGGGAACCTGAATTCATAGGAATCCAGGGTTAAGTAATTCAATTCAACATCACAGGCATTTCCTTTTTTGTTGGGTTGATTAATTCTGCCAAGTTTTGGTTTTCGAACATTAACATCAGAATAGTAAAAATATATTTTCCCATCGGGCCCCAATCGCAAATCCTGCAGGGGATAAGGATTATCAGTATCTGTTTCTAATGTCATTATTGTGTCAGCAGAATTCATTATTAGAATCGAATTCAAAAAACTAACATCGAGCTGAATAAGATTTCCTTTATCAAAAAAATACATTAGTTTGCTGTCAGGCGAAAATTCCTTTTGCCAGATATATTCGAAGTCAATTACCCGATAGTTATATAATTCACCGGTTTTAAAATTAAAATCGGTAATGATCATTCGATCAACAGAATTTCCTCCAAACATAAAAAAGAATTTATCTCCGCCGGGAGAAAACCTGTACCCATTTGAATTACCAATATCAAAATAATCGTTAATAACAGGTTTTGCATTTACCCCGTTTTCGTCAATTTTATAACTGTATATTCTATCTATACTTTCATCAATTATAGTATTATCGTTTCTATCGATTACAAGCCAATAGTAACTATTGTCGCAAAAACCGGCAATGGTCGGACCTGAATGGTAATTATCGTGAATTTTAATTTTTTGACGAACAACCTCACCAACGTTGTTTTTTGCTTTTGTATTTATTTCGGCGTAATAAAGCGAACTACTAATCAATTTGCTATTATTGTTGTAAAACCATTCATCATATATCAAAATGTACCAACCCTCCTTTTTTGGATAAGGAACGAAAACAGGACGGTTTTCCTGGAATGCGTCTTGAGGAATCAACATTTCGCCATTTACTACGATTTCATGATTTTTATTCCAGATTGTACGTCCATCGGTGTATAAAACCAGATTACCATTTTTATCGCAAATACTAGCACTTGCATTTGGATTGCCGGTAAAATCATAAAATTCAAAATTGCCGGATTGAAAATTAATCTGTTTTCCGTTGCCAACCGGCCAAACAGAAGCTTCCTTCTGAGCGAAAATTAAAGAGGGCAATAATATTATCAGATTGAAAAGAATAATCCTGTAGGATTTCATTTAGTTGGTTTTGATGAAGATGTTCTTAATTTGAGTTTGGTTGCGTCAACAATTACAATAAAACAGTTCGTTTTTCACGATTACTTTGCAAACAAGCCTCCAATATTTTCAGCACTTCAACAGCTTCTTCCGGTTTCACTAAAAGTTCAGCATCATTTCTGATGGCATCAAAAACATTATCGTAAAAAATATTGTAATTGCCGGGAATGGTTTCCACAATTTCTTCAAAGTCTTTTCCTTCTTTTTGGTACGAAATGGTTCCCCAAAATTCAGAAGTTTCTGTTCCCCAGTTTTCACCTTCAGGCAGTTTCCCAGATTTTAACAACTCTTCCTGCGGATCGATACCAAATTTAAAAAACGAACCCTGTTCGCCATGTATAATATACCGTGGTCCGGGCTTTTTAACCAGGTAGCTGCACTTAAGTATGACTGAAAGTTGTTCGTATTCAAGCCTGATATCATAATAATCGGTAACCACACCACCGGTTCGTACAATTTTTAAATGTGCAATAACTGAAATAGGTTTGCCAAACAAAACCAATGCCTGATCGACCATGTGCGAACCCAAATTGTACAGAACCCCGGCAAATTCATCACCTTCCTCTTTCCATGTATCGGGAGTTATAAAATTCCGGTATCGATCGTAATGCGATTCAAATTCGATAATTCTTCCCAGTTTCTTTTCTGCAAGCACTTTTTGTACAGTTCTGAAATCGCCATCCCACCTGCGATTCTGGTAAACCGAAAATACCACTCCCTTTTCGCCTGCAAGTTCAATCAACTCAAGCGCTTCAATACTTTTCAATGTAACCGGTTTTTCAACAACGATGTGTTTCCCATGTAATATGGCTTGTTTTGCCATTTCGTAATGCAACTTATCGGGTGTATTTACAACTACAAGCTCAACTTCTTTGTTATTAAGAATATCATTGTAATCGCGAACAATTGTTGCTTCAGGAAAAAGTTTGTTAGAAATATTTTTCGAGCGTTCCAAAATATTCACCACTTCGAAACCCGGATTCACCCTTAACGCCGGACCATGAAATACAAGTCCGGACATACCAAAAGAAGCAATTGCAGTTTTAACAGATCTGTTCATTTTTCAATTAAAAATTAGTAAAATGTTAAACATTTCAGAAAGTTGCTGAATAACATCTAAAATTAATGAAATTGAGTTACACTTGGTATTAAATAAAACGATATTTGGTTGTATTTTCGAATTAAGATAAACTGGTAAATCAAAAAATAGTAAAAATGGAAAAACTTGTAAATAATTATCTTCACACTTTTTCATGTTACAACCTGGAAACAGGGGATTTTCCGGGTCCGGTTGTAACAATTTCGCGCCAGGCAGGTTGTTCTGCACAACGACTTGCCATAAAACTATCAAAGATTTTAACCGGTTACAGTTACATGTCGGAAACAAAAACCGATGCTGAATGGGAATGGGTTGATAAAAAAGTATTTGCAAATGTTGTAAAGGAAATGATCATTGATATTGAAGCGGGTGAATACAATGATAAGACTGAAGCAGTTTTTTTGCTGAATGAGGTTTCCAAAGCTTTTTCGCAAGAAAAGGTTTATGACATTATGGATGAAAAAATGATTCAGATATTAAAGGGCATAATTTGCCGGTTGGCTTACGAAGGTCGTAAAATAATTGTAGGCAGGTCGGCAGGTGTAATTTTAAAAGACGTACCCAACAAATTGAATATCAGACTTGAAGCTCCAACAGAATGGAGAATAAACAGAATAATGCAAATTAATGATTTCAGCCAGGCAGAAGCAGCCGATTATATTACTCAAATGGATAAAAAAAGAGATTCGTTTATTGAAAAAATAATTGGAAGAAAGGCTGAAAACAACGATTTTGACGTTATTTTTAATTATGCTTCACTTGAAGATGATGAAATAGTGGACGCAATTGTAAATATACTTCGCAATAAAAATATAATTTCGCAGCATGCAGGTTATTAAAAACAAATAAAAGCTCTATCGACAAAAAATAGAGCAGTGTTAATTAAAATTAATTTCAAATCTTAATCTCACCTTACAAAACCTTCCTTCGGGAAGGTTTTTTTTTATTTTTTATATTTTAAATCAGAAACATGATTTGACAGATAGTACTGGTTTCGAAATATAAAAACTTCAAAACAGCTTACTAAAGAGGGTTTTATCTTTTTGTAAATAAATAAATTGAAATATTAGTCAAAAAAAAACACTAAAAAGTAGCGAATCTGCCAAATAGTGCTTTAATTTGTAATTAGAAGTTTAAAAGTTTTACTGTTAGGGATTTAACTTGATTTTATTTTTTTAATTTATTTATTGAAAACTTAATCTTCAAAAATCAAATCACCCAATAAAAAACACTTCCACTTTATTATTTTTTATTATTCATTATTGTTAATTTTTTTATGAATTTATTTGTTGCAAAGTTAAGTTCATCAACTACTGGTGAAGACTTACAAGAACTCTTCTCTGCACATGGAGAAGTGACATCTGCCAAAGTAATTGTTGACAGAGAAACCGGTAACTCAAAAGGATTTGGTTTTGTTGAAATGGCAAACGACGACGAAGCAAAAGCTGCAATCGCTGCCCTAAACGAAACTGAATTGGATGGCAAAGAGATTGTGGTTAAAGAAGCCAATGACCGTGAAGAACGCCCACGCAGTAACTCAGGCCAAAGAAGCGGTGGATACCAAAGCAGAGGCGGCGGCGGCGGCGGTTACCAAGGCAGAAGCGGCGGTGGCGGCGGTGGCTACCAACGTCGTGATGACAATCGTGGCGGTGGCGGTGGTGGTCGCAGAGACGACAACCGTGGCGGCGGTGGTGGTGGTCGCAGAGATGGCGGCAGCAGCGGTGGTGGAAACCGTTGGTAACCAAAAAAGAAAGAAATTAAAAAAGCTGTCAGGCAATATACTGATGGCTTTTTTTATGCCTTATTATAATGTTTTTAACCACGATTCTGCATCAATCAGTCGCGTTTCAAATTCAGTTTTTAATGCAAAATTAAATCCGGGCTGAATGCAAAAAGATCCATATTCACCCGATTTATTCAAAGCAATAAAACCGACCTGATGTTTTTTGTAATCCGGAATTTTTTTGGCAATTCGTTTTACCGCTTCTTCACAGGCCTCGGCAGGTGTTTTTCCGTTTCGCATTAATTCAACCACTAAAAATGACCCCAGTGTTTTCATTACAAGTTCACCGGTACCTGTGGCAACTGCTCCTCCCGTTTCACCGTCAACAAATAATCCTGCTCCAATTATTGGCGAATCTCCTACCCTTCCCGGCAATTTATAACCCATTCCACTGGTAGTACAGGCTCCCGAAATCCGTCCGTCTTTATCAATGGCCAGCATGCCAATAGTATCATGGTTATCAAGAACCTGGTTTTCGATATTAATTTTTGAACTGAATTCGCGTTTTTCCTTTTTCCATTTCTTCCAGGATTCTTTCATTATAGGTGTTAGTAAATTTTCCTTTTTAAACCCATTTTCAAGAGCAAACTCCAGAGCGCCTTTTCCCACTAACATAACATGGGGAGTTTTTTCCATTACCAAACGGGCTACCGAAATGGGATGGACAATATTTTCAATACAGGCAACACTTCCAGCCCTGCCTTTTTCGTCCATAATACAGGCATCGAGCGTTACTTTTCCGCTGGCATCTGGAATTCCGCCGTAACCAACAGTAATTACCTCCGGATCAGCCTCGGGAATCCGCACTCCGGCTTCTACAGCATCAAGCGAATAGCCTTCTTTTGATAAAATTTCCCATGCAGCTTCATTGGCTGGCAAACCATGATTCCAGGTAGAAATTACAACAGGAAAAACTCCTGGTTTTTGATTATATGTATTTGAAATACTGCTTTTTACTATTGATAATCCTGCAATTGCAAGTGAGCTTTTTGCAACAAATGAACGTCTCGAAATCATTTGATAATTTTTAATAAAGTGAAAATTTATTCGTTTGACACATTCTGAAGTGTTTTTCTGTATTTCGAAAAAACCACTGCCCTTGATATAAAACCAAGATATTTTCCTTCGTCGATAACAGCAAGATTGTAACGACCTGATGACTCAAATTTCTCAGCAACAATCTCCATGTTATCGTAAGGCGAAATAAAAAATTCAGGCATGTACATTATGTCTTTCACTTTTACCGAATCGTAAAATTCCGGTTCAAAAATCAGGTTTTTTACTTCCGATAGTTTTACCATTCCTTTCAAAATACCGTTTTCATCAACCACCGGAAACAAATTCCTGTCTGATTTGGAAATGGCTTTTACCAGATCCCTGATTGTTGCAGTTGGTAACAAAATTTCGAAGTCAGTTTCAATCAACTGTTTTAACTCCATTAACCGAAGTACGGCTTTATCCTTGTGATGTGTAATGAGTTCGCCACTTTGTGCAAGTCTTTTTGTATAAACCGAATATGGTTCAAACCTCATAATGGTAAGGTATGCAACTGTGGAAGTAATAATTAACGGAACAAACATCCCGTATCCACTTGTAATTTCAACGGTTAGAAAAACTCCGGTTAAAGGTGCATGCATTACTGCTGCCATCATTCCTGCCATTCCGGCAAGGGCAAAATTGTTTTCCGGCAACCCGACATCAAAAAATGTATTGAGTAGTTTTACTAAAAAATACCCTCCAACCCCACCTAAAAAAAGAGTTGGGGCAAAAATTCCTCCAATACCACCAGAGCCGGTTGTTGCAGCCATAGCAAATACCTTAAATATCAGAATCGCAGCCAGAAATACCAGCAAAGCATACGGATCGCTTTTAAATTTGTAAAATATGGAATGGTTCAGCAGGTTTTTTCCACCACCTTCAAAAATGGTGTTTATACTGGTGTAACCTTCGCCCCAAAGTGGGGGAAAAATAAAAATGAGTAATCCGAGAATAAATCCACCAAACAACAACCTGAACACCCAGTTTTTTATGGATGCAAACTTCGATTCGAGAAACATGGCCGACCGGGTGAAATAGAAACCAAGTAAACCCATAAAAATTCCGAGCAAAATATAATACCCCACATTGCTAATCTGAAACGGTGAAATGCTAATAAATCTCATCCAAACACCTTCTCCCATAAACGAATATGTAAGTGCTGTAGCCGTAACTGCTGAGATGAGCAACGGTACCAAATAGACCATCGTTAAGTCAATCATTAAAACTTCGAGGGTAAAAACAATTCCGGCGATGGGTGCATTAAAAATTCCTGCTATTCCGCCCGCCGCGCCACACCCAACCATTAAAGTAACAAACTTGTAATTAAGCTTGAAAAACTTTGCCAGATTCGATCCTATTGAAGCCCCTGTAAGAACAATGGGTGCTTCAGCCCCAACCGAACCTCCAAGACCGATGGTTAGTGAGCTGGCCACCATCGAACTGTATGAGTTATGGGGTTTTAACTGGCCGTGTTGTCGCGAAATGGAAAAAAGAATTTTAGCAACTCCGTGCCCGATATTATCTTTAACAACAAATTTTACAAAAAGTACAGTCAGAAAAATCCCAATCATCGGATAAATGAGGTACCAGTAACTTATTGAATCCACAGAAATCCATTTTGTAAGTTCAATTTCAACAAAATGAATCAGGGTTTTGAGTGTTAGTGCCGCCAAACCGCTCATCAATCCAATAAATAAGCTTAAAAGGTAAATGAAATTCTTTTCCGGAATATGCGCTATCCTCCATGCAACCGCTTTGTGTATCCAATTGCTTGAACTACGCATTCCTATTATTCTGAGTCTTCGAAACATGGATTATTTGTTAAATGTCAATCTCAATTTACACTAATCAACGCTAAAATTAACAAAACATCAGATTAACAACGTGGTTTACGAAAACTTAGCCGTAATTTTTTTGTTATTTCATTAATCAATAACAAATTGAAGTAAATACCTATATTATAGGACATGCAAAACACATAACTAACCAGTAATTAATTAAAATTGAAAATCAGGATTACAGGCATTTCCGGTTATCTCGGGAATAAAATAGCTAAAGAACTTAGGGAAAAAGGGCACGAGGTTTTGGGAATTGAGCGTAAATTAATTTATGGGTCAACCCATATTCTTGCAAAGGAAATTGAAGAATCGGATGTAATAATTAATTTGGCTGGTGCACTTGTATTTCAACGGTGGACAAAACGAAAAAAGAGATTGATTCATGAAAGCAGGGTGAGGACAACCCGAAATCTGGTGCAAGCCATTAATTTGTTACCAAAAGATAAACAGCCTTTAAAATTTATTTCAGCATCAGCGATTGGAATTTACAAGTCGGGAATTAAACACGATGAATCAAGTACTAATTTCAATCAGGGATTCGATGGAATTGTTGCCAAAGACTGGGAAGATGCAAGTAGTGGATTACCTGCAACCATTCAAAAAAATATTTTCAGAATTGGACTGGTGTTAGGCAAGGATGCAAAAACCATAACCAATTTATTGTTGCCTTTTAAACTCGGATTGGGTGCAACTCTTGGAAACGGGAAACAACCATTTCCGTTTGTTCACGAAAAAGATGTAGTAAGTGCAATAGCTTGGGCAGTTGAAGATTTAAATAAAAGCGGAATTTTCAATTTGGTTGCTCCCGGAAGTATTTCGAATAAAGAATTCACCAAAGCACTGGCGAGAGCATTAAACCGGCCGGCTATTTTTTCAATTCCGGTTTTTGTATTGAAAATGGTTATGGGAGAAGCTGCTGCTTTACTCACCAAATCGCCTGAAGTTGAGCCAAAGAATTTACTGGAAGCGGGATTTGAGTTTAGATACCCGGATATTGAAAGTGCATTAAAAGAAATTATTGTTTAGATTGGAAAAATGGAGTGCATTCTCCATCTTTGTTTTTATTTCAAAAAACATTGACTAATTCTGAACTTTTCCATCAAATTAAATCAGGGGATAAAAAAGCATTCGACCTGTTATTTCTCAGTTACTATAAGAGTTTATGTGGCTTTGCCAGTACTTTTTTAAACGATGGTGACGAAGCTGAAGATGCAGTTCAGAAAATGTTTATTCGACTCTGGGAAAACCGAAAAAAACTCATTGTTCCTGATAATCCAAAAGCATATCTGTTTAAATCTGTCCATTTTGAGTCGATGAAAATGTTACGACACAAAACGATTCATGCAAACCATGTTTCAGAATATGTCAGAAATTTCAGATTGAATGCTGAAGAAACAGATGATTATTCATTCTTCCTTCCACATTTGCATAAAGCGGTTGAAAAACTCCCAGAGAAATGTCGTCAGATTTTTATCCTGAATAAATTGGAAGGCCTCACACAAAAAGAAATTGCCGAATATTTGGAAATCTCAGCAAAAACCGTTGAAAACCAGATTGCTATTGCGGTTTCAAAACTACGTGAAGAATTAAAACCATATCTTCACTTGCTTCCTGCTACCCTACTTATTTATTTTTCATAAAAAATTTAATCGTTTTTTGGGGGATTCATTTTCGGCAAGGTTCATTGCAGAAAAAACGATGGAACAAATACCAATACATCAAATTATCCAATCTTTTGAAGGCAAAATTTCTGAAACAGAAAAGAAAGAGTTAGATAATTGGCTTTCTGAGTCTTCTGAAAACCAAAAGACATTTGAAGAGTTTCGAAAAACATATTCATTCTCTGAAAAACTAAATTCTGATTTTGTCACAGAAGAAAAAATCGCTCTTGAAAAGGTTCACAAAAGAATAAACCAGAGGAAGAATATTCGTTTGAGTTGGCAGACAGCTGCTGCAGTTTTTATTATTGCCTTGACTACCCAAATTATTATTCAAACACAATCAACAGCCAACTGGCAAGAAAATATTGCATTAAATCGACAAGCTATTATTCTTCCCGATAGCTCGAAGGTTATTTTGGACGAAAATGCAATTTTAAAATATCCTGAAAAATTTAACGGGCATAACCGGGAGGTTTGGTTAAGCGGAACAGCTTATTTTGAAATTACCAAAAACCCGAAAAGCCCCTTTAAAATTAGAACCGAAAATACCAATATTGAAGTACTTGGAACTAAATTTCTGGTAGATGCTAGCCAGCCAAATACAGAAAAAGTTATTGTTGATGAAGGGAAAGTTGCATTAAAAGCCGGTTTGTTTATGACAAAAGAAATATTATTAACCCAAAATGAAATTGGTGTTTGGGACAGGGAAAACAATGAATTAAGCAAACAAATAACCCATGAGCAAAACAGCAATTCATGGCTTTCCGGTAGACTTACATTTTCAAACCTGCCACTTTCAGAGGTTTTAAAAACCATTGAAAATCATTTCAATACAAAAATTGCATTAGCCGATGAAAATTTTAGTGACATCAAATATTCCGGACAATTCAATACTTCTAATACAGAAGAAATCATCAAAACAATTTGTATTACACTCAACCTTTCATACCAAATGGAAGGAAATAACTTTAAAATTAAGCCATGAGAAAACCAATCACCATTCTGATTTTGTTGTTTTTTACTGCAATTTCCTGCTATAGTCAATCATTGCAGCAAAACACTTATCTGCAAATTCTGGAAAACCTTGCAACAGGGTTAAAACTAGAACTTAGTTTTAGTTCCGACCTTGTATCACTTTCTGACAGTACTGATTTTCATTTCAGTTTAAATACTGACAGTTGTATTTTAGAATTACAGGAACAAGCCAACCTGAAAATTACTAAATCGGAAACGCACTTGATTGTTGCTTCGAAAGCACCTTTCTATCTGAATCTGAAAGGAAAAGTTATTGATGATAAAACCGGTGAACTGTTGCCATTTGCAAACATTCTGGTTGAAAGGGCCGGCAGGGGAACCATTACAAATACGGAAGGAGAATTTGACTTTATAATTCAGGGAAGATTTGCCGGAAGTATGGTTCATTTTTCATTTCTTGGCTACGAAACACAAAAACTGGAAATTCCAAACACCAACACTGAAAATCTGCTAATCAGGATGAATCCCAAACCTTATTTATTGGGCAATATTTATGTGCTTCCTCCTGGAACACAAGCAGTTGATATTGTCAAAAAAGCAGTAAAAAATATCAAACGGAATTACCACCGCTCAACCATTCAAATGGAAGCTTTTTACAGAAATACAAATTTCAGCAACGGCAAGGCGTCGCAACTTATTGAGTCAGCATTACTGATTGAGGATAAGGGAATTGACAACACTTACACTTCAACCAAAATAGAATTGCAGGAAATAAGGAAAAGCTCAAATTATCTTATCCCTCGACCTAAAAAATATGAAATTTTTGAAAAATTCTGGGGACATAAAAATATCATTCACCAATGTTACAATAAAAATATGGTGAGATATTATAAAGAGGACTGGTGGTTTAGACCTTTAATTGCATACCAGGATAATAAATACGAGTTTGAAGGTATTCTCTGGCTGGATTCGGTTAAAGTATATAAAATAAAATATATTTGGAATGCTATGCTACCCGATGGGAAAAGGGTTACAGAACATGAAAATGTGAATCAAACCGGTGGATATATTTATATCACAGTTAAGGATTATGCCATTTAAAAAATTGAAAAAAAGACCTGGCATAATATAAATTCTCACCGAAATAAATTGGGAAACTTCCAAAAGAGTAATACACCAAATGAGATTTGCTATCAAAAGATAAATGGTAAATACTATTTAAAATACATTTCCGGTGTAACAGCACCAAATGGTTCATTTGTTGAAATTGAAAACGATAATGGAAACCCGGAAGATTATACAATTAAAACCTTGCAATGGGCTGAGGAGATTTTACTTGTCACACAAATACAAACCGACCGCAAACAATTCGACAAAATAAAATTCCGTGAGAAATTGGCTCGCGATGAAAATTCATATCGAAAAAACTATCCCTACGATGCAGGATTCTGGAAGAATTATAATGTATTGAAACAAAATCCGGTAGAAGAAAAATTTGTAAAAGAGATGGAATGGGAGAAATCGCTGGATATTCAATTTAAAGAAAACTCATCGAATGATGCTCAGGATTGAAAATCTCATTAAAAGTTTTGGGAGTTTTGCAGCTGTTAACAAGCTCAACTTCGAAATCAACCAGCCCGGACTGTACTTGTTTGTTGGCGACAATGGTTCAGGAAAAACCACGCTTTTCAATATAATTGCCGGGCTAATTCATCCAGACAAAGGAAATATTAGTTTTAATAACTCAACGGATGCTGATTTGCGCCGGAAACAATTTGGAATTTCAACAGAGCCTTTTAATACAGAACCTTCGTTAACAATGAGTGAAATGGCTGCGATTGTGCAAAAAGTAAAACATGTTTCATTTGAAGAAACCACCCGACTTTTAAAACTCTGGGATATTTGGATTGCAAGAGATAAACCATTTAAGGCACTTTCAACAGGAATGAAAAAGCGATTGAGCCTTGCTTTGTCAATGCCGGGTAACCCTGATTTCTTGCTGTGGGACGAACCTTTTAATGGACTCGACCCTCTGGGGATAAAACTCCTGAATGAAATTATTCTGGATTTAACAGAACAGGGAAAAACCATTTTACTTTCAACACATCTTCTAAACGAAATCAGTGTGCCGTCCAATTCATGTTTTGTTATGAAGGAAGGAATTTTAGCAGGTACTGTTGAGCGCGATTCTGCCACCAATTTCAATGAGACAATTTTCAATCTTCTAAAAAACGGGAAATGATAAGTATCGAAATAAAACTTTTAAAAAGTAAAAAACAGGTTCTGCCTGCAGTTATTTTACTATTGGCGCTTCTTTTTATGGCATTTGTCGATTATTGGGTTGGAGCAGAACAAAAACAACTGGCAGGGACAGCACTTGCCGAATTTATCTCTATCAGGGCAAGCCAGACAACATTACCGGCGTTGTTCTTTATTTTCTGGATGCTTCAGCGCACGATTCATCTTGTAAATACTGGTTACTACAAAATGTTGCTGGTTATGGGTTGGGCAAGACATAAGTTATTTATTTACAGCCTCCTTCAGGTTTGTTTTTATGCATTTTTGTTTTTGCTTCTTTATTTTATTTGTTATGCAATTCTCAGTTTCTTTAATGAAACAAATCCAATTCAACTTTTTTTGAATACAGATTACAACGCAGTATTCTCGCAGTTTCTCTTTCTTTCAGCCACCGGATTTATTGCATTAACAGTTGCATTTTTACGCCCAAATCCTGTATTGACACTTCCTGTTTTGATTTATTGGCTGCTTGAGAGTTGGCTTGTGAATTTTATACAACGTAAGCTGGAGTCCAATGCAGGAGAAATCTTACCTCTTCAGGCATTCAAACAAATAATTTCAGAAAATCTGCTTGATACACCGCAAACAATAGTTATTTCGGCCTATTCTCTGCTCTTTTTGTTTGGGCTTCATTTTTCAATTCAAAAAAGAATGTTTGTATGAAAATCAAATATCCGCTAATTGCTGCAACTGTTTTTATTTCTGCTCTTATTTCAAACAACAAAATCACAGAATGGAAAACCTTTCGTTTTTACAGTAACCTGGAAAATATTGACGACCCGATTCGAGAAGAGTTAAAACGCGATGAATTATTAAATGACGAAGCAGATGCTCAAACGTTGATGATTAATTTGTGGGCAACGTGGTGTGGGCCTTGTCAAAAAGAGATTCCTCTTCTCAATCAGCTCGTATATAAATATGAAACTGAGAACGTTCTATTTATTTCAGTAACTGATGAAACTGAAAAGAAAGTTTCGGAATGGCTGGAATTGCAAAAAAACGAACCACGTTACTTTGCACTGTACGAAAACAAGCGATTGATGAATTACCTGTTTCAATTAAACCCAAAACAGGATTTAAAAAAAGGGCGCTCTCCGGAGTTATTGCCTACAAATATCATTATTCACAATGGTAACCTCCTGCTTTTCGAACAGGGATTTTCTGAAGAAAATATTGCGAAAATTGATTCAGTATTACAACTGTCAAATAAGAATCAGATTCCTAATAACTAATAGTTTAACAAAAAAAGGCCATCCACCTATAAGCGGACAGCCTTTTTATCAATATTATCAACCTTATTATCTCAGCCTGTTTTTCAGCGCAACAAACTCTTCAGCCAGCTCCTTTGGAAGATGTGTGCCGAAGTTTGCATAATGCTCTTCAATAAGCTCACACTCTTCATTCCATTTCTGAGCATTTACACTCAATAGTTCATCAAGATTGGCAGCTACTGAATCAATACCTTTTACATTGATATCTTTTTTATTTGGAACAAAACCGATTGGTGTGTCAATAGTTTCAACTGCATTATCACAGGCATTGAAAATCCATTCCAAAACGCGCATGTTTTCTCCGTAACCCGGCCACAGCCATTTTCCGTTTTCGTCTTTGCGGAACCAGTTCACGTTAAAGATTTTCGGAAGTTTTGTTTTATCAGGTGCATTTTTGCCAATGTTTACCCAATGACCAAAATAATCGCCCATGTTGTAACCGCAGAATGGTAACATTGCAAAAGGGTCGCGGCGCACTCCGGCTTTTAAACCAATAGCAGCAGCAGTAACTTCAGAACCAACTATTGAACCCATGAATACACCATGATTCCAGTTGCGGGCCTGGTAAACCAATGGAACTGTTGACGGACGACGGCCACCAAACAGGAATGCTGAAATCGGCACACCAGCCGGGTTTTCCCAGTCGGCATCGATAACCGGACACTGTCCTGCAGGTGCTGTAAAACGGGCATTCGGATGAGCAACAGGTTCGACTGAAGCCGGATCGTGTAATTTATTTTTCCAGTTAATAGTTCCTGCCGGACAATCAGTTCCAATACCTTCCCACCAGATATCGCCGTCAGGAGTTAAACCAACGTTTGTGAAAATTGTATTTGATTTTGCCGAAAGCATTGCATTTGGATTGGTATCCATCGATGTCATAGGAGCTACACCAAAGAAACCTGCTTCAGGATTAATAGCATACAAACGGCCATCAGCGCCAAATTTCATCCATGCAATGTCGTCGCCAACGGTTTCAACTTTCCAGCCCGGAATAGTTGGAATTAACATGGCGAGGTTAGTTTTTCCGCAAGCACTTGGGAAAGCAGCAGCGATATATTTTTTCTCACCTTTTGGATTGGTAATACCCAT
Organism: Draconibacterium sp.; assembly: GCA_041737765.1. Classification (GTDB taxonomy): domain Bacteria; phylum Bacteroidota; class Bacteroidia; order Bacteroidales; family Prolixibacteraceae; genus Draconibacterium. The sequence goes on from JBGSRA010000168.1 coordinate 144,613, forward strand.
GATTAACATGTGTTCTGCCATCCAGCCTTCTTGTTTAGCAGTGAAAGAAGCAATACGCAAAGCAAGACATTTTTTACCAAGTAAAGCATTTCCACCGTAACCTGAACCAAATGACCATATTTCCTGTGTTTCAGGGAAATGACTGATGTATTTTTCTTCGATTGGTGCACATGGCCATGCAACGTCTTTTTGTCCTTCAGCCAATGGCGATCCAACCGAGTGAATACATGGAATAAAATCACCATCACCAAGTACATCAAGTACCGGTTGACCCATACGGGTCATAATTTTCATATTAACAACAACATAAGCAGAATCGGTAATTTCAACACCAATTTTGGCAATATCAGAACCCAGTGGTCCCATACTGAAAGGAATAATATACATGGTGCGTCCTTTCATGCAACCTTTAAATTTTGCACGAAGAATGTCTTTCATTTCAGTTGGTTCCATCCAGTTGTTGGTATGGCCGGCTTCTTCTTTTGTAGATGTACAGATATAGGTACGGTTTTCAACACGTGCAACATCCGAAGGATCACTCTGGAAATAATAACTTCCGGGTTGTTTCTCTTCGTTTAATTTTACCGCGGAACCGGCAGCAACCATTTCGTCCAACAGACGCTGATTTTCAGCTTCCGAACCATCGCACCAGTACACTTTGTCGGGTTGGCAAAGCTGTGCCCATTCTTCAACCCATGTCAATAATTTTTTGTTAGTAGTCATAAAAATTCAATTTATTATCAATCAACGATTTGTAATTAAATAATTCTGTTCAACCGCAAAGATAAATCAATATTCCCTTGTTTTGGTTGATTACCGTCAGGGTTGGCCAAAAGCCATTTCGGATTAGAATTTTGATCCTTCCGATAAATCCTATTTGTTGAGAATTTTCAATTCTTCTATTCACCAGTTTTAGTTCTTATCAATATGAATAACAAGAACTTATAATAATTTAAAATCTGATTTTTTTTGTTTTAATGATGGGGATTTCAGTTTAAAACAAAAAGCAACAATTTGCTGCTGAACAACATGTTTTGGATATTCAAATAATCCAAATTGCCTGAATGCTAATAAATTGATTGATTGAATGTTGAGTAAAAAATAAAGGAATCAGGAAATATTAAATTTTAATTAATAATAATTTCCTGATTCCCTGAAATGTGCTTTTACATCGAATTACGACCGTGGATGAAATTGTTGAATGGTACTTTTCAGGTAATCGCGATCCAAATGAGTGTAAATCTCGGTAGTTAAAATAGACTCGTGACCCAGCATTTCCTGAACAGCACGCAAATCGGCGCCTCCATTAATTAAATGTGTTGCAAATGAGTGCCTAAAAGTATGCGGACTTATACTTTTATTCAATCCGATTTTTTCGGCCAGATTTTTAATGATGGTAAAAATCATTACCCTGCTCAATTTTTTACCTCTTCTATTTAAAAACAAAATATTTTCGCTGTCTTTTGCAACGTTGAGTTTTTTCCTGTAATCATTCAAATATCGCCCAACTTCATCAATTGCCCTTCCGCTTACAGGTACCAATCGTTCCTTTCCTGCTTTTCCTTCAACTTTAATAAAGCCTTGTTCGAAAAACAGGTTTGTAATTTTTAATCCTACCAATTCAGAAACACGTAAGCCACAACTGTATAAAGTTTCAAGCATTGCTTTATTACGTTGCCCTTCGGCTTTGCTTAAATCTACTGCATCAATCAGGTTATCAATCTCTTCCATCGATAAAATATCAGGCAGTTTTCTTCCAATACGTGGCGATTCAACCAAAGCTGTTGGATCGCTGCTTAATTTTCCTTCAATCAACAGGTATTTATAAAATGATTTAATGCCCGAAATTGTGCGTGCCTGTGTTCGCGGACTTATTTCCCGTTCATTCAGCCAGGCGATAAAACCTTTCAGATGTTCCAGTTTTACCTTTAACGGACTTATTTTACTGTGATTCTTATCAAGATACGCAATTAATTTACTGATATCGTTGATGTATGCCGCAATAGAATTTTGCGACAACGATTTTTCGAGTTTTAAATAGCTCTCGAAACCTTTTTTTCCTTCCTCCCAATTCATAGCTTTCTTTTTTTAATTTTACATTTAATCGTTTTAATGGCAAAAGACAATTTACTTATTAACTTAAGCAATTGTATTGTTACATTACGGTAAGCAAAATATAAAGTTACTATAAATAATATTAATTTCGAAATGGCTAAACGCCTTTATACAATTGACAAGCAGGATTCAAATTATTGATTTGTTAAAATATTTAAATAAAATAAACATATTTTAAAATGAAAATTGCAATAATAAACGGGCCAAATCTGAACTTACTGGGATTACGCGAAACAAGTATTTACGGGTCTGAAAGTTTCGAAATTTATTTCGAAAACCTAAAAAAAGCATTTCCTGAAATTGATTTTACCTATTTTCAATCGAACGTTGAAGGTGAAATTATTGATAAAATTCATGAATATGGATTCAATTCGGATGGCATAATTATAAATGCAGGGGCATACACACACACTTCGGTAGCCATTCGCGATGCAATTGCAGGTGTTAAAACCACAGTGGTCGAAGTTCATATTTCGAATACACTTACAAGGGAAGATTTCAGGCATAAATCGATGATTGGACCGGTTTGCCGGGGCTGCATTATGGGTTTCGGACTCGACTCGTACCGTTTAGCGGTACTGAGTTTTATCAAATAAATACAGCCTGAGTTTAATCTTAACTTCACATTCCGGTGAATAACAAGTTAATGCGATTTTAAGTTCTAATTTTGTCTCCGTAAAAAATACAAAATGAGACAAACCAAAATAGTTGCAACAATATCAGATCAGAGATGCGACATTCCTTTTATTGAATCGCTATTTAAAGCCGGATTAAATGTTGCCCGCATTAATACAGCGCACATTTCGGCAGAAGGAGGAAAAGTATTAATAAATAATATCAGGGCAGTTTCAAAATCGATAGCCATTTTAATTGATACAAAAGGACCAGAAATCAGAACTTGTAAGAACCAGCCTGAATTGCAGGTTACCGAAGGTCAGGAAATATTGTTCTCGTACAGTAAAATAACCAGCGAAACTGCCAACGTTTGTGTTAACTACAAAAAATTTGTTGACGATTTAAACGAAGGTGACCATATTTTAATTGACGACGGCGATATAAAAGTTACCGTGCTGAATAAGATGCGCGATTATTTGCAATGTCGGGTTGAAAACAGCGGAATTATTAAGAATAATAAAAGCATCAATGTTCCGGGTATTAAAATAAAACTTCCATCAATTTCGGAAAAAGACAAGGAATTTATTGCCTTTGCAATTGAAAATGATTTGGATTTTATCGCCCATTCTTTTGTAAGAAACAGAAAAGACATTCAGGACGTTCAGAAATTGCTTGACAAATACAACAGCCCGATAAAAATTATTGCCAAAATTGAAAACCTGGAAGGGGTAAATAACATCGACGAAATACTTGAAGAGGCATATGGAATTATGGTTGCCCGCGGTGATTTGGGTATTGAACTACCGGCTGAGCAAATTCCAACTGTCCAGCGCAATTTAATCCGTAAAGCAATTCTGCAAAAAAAACCGGTTATTATTGCCACTCAAATGCTGCATTCGATGATAGAACACCCGCGCCCCACCCGCGCAGAAGTGAGCGATGTGGCTAGTGCAATTTATTCGCGTACCGATGCAATAATGCTTAGCGGAGAAACTGCCTACGGAAAATACCCGGTTGAAGCAATTGAAACTATGGTACGTATTGCAAAAGAAGTGGAACCCGACCGTGATAAAAGGTACGATGTAATTATTCCGCCCATTAAAAACGAAATACCTGCTTACCTTGCACATTCGGCAATTCGCGCAGCAAAGGAACTTGAAAACTGCTCGATTGTAACTTCAACAACCACGGGAAAAACTGCCCGTTACCTGGCTGCATACCGATCGAATATACCAGTATATGCCAAATGCCACTCGCAACGTGTTGTGCGCGAACTGGCACTTTCGTTTGGAATCAAACCTTCATTCCTCGAAATGAAAAAAAATAAAATGCAGATTCAAAAAGCAGCAATTCAGTCGCTTCTAAACGATAATACCATTAAAATGAACGATTTGCTTATATATGTAGGCGGTCGATTTGGTGAAGATTGCGGCGCTTCTTTTATCGAAATTTCAACTGCCGACAAGCTTTTTCCTTCTCACATTACCGATTAATGCTTTTCAATTTAAACTTGCTCTTTTTCAGCAGATTCGTTTTCAAGCCCCAAAACTTTATTCGCATCATGTTTAATATGTAAATCAAGTTGAGGAAAAGGTATTTCAATTTCGTTTTCCTTTAGCAGGTCGTAAATTTTTATGGCGACATCACTTTGGGTTTTTAGTCCATCTTCAAACCGTACCCAAAACAACAACCTGAAATCCAAAGAATTATTTCCAAAACCAACAAAAAGTGGAACGGGAGCAGGATCAGTAATTACTTTTTCGTGCGATAATGCTGCTTTTAACAACAATTCAATCACCTGGTGAGGATCAGAACCGTAAGCAGTTCCGACTTTTAATTCCACCCGCTTTTTATTGTCAGATAATGTCCAGTTAATAAGCTGATTACTTATCAGATTTGAATTTGGCACCACAACTTCTGCACCATCGTAAGTCGAAAGTGTACTCGAACGAATTCCAATATTCGATACACGCCCCATTAAAGTATCAACCTGAACAGTATCGCCCTCCTGAACGGGTTTTTCGTAAATGAGAATTAACCCTGAAATAAAGTTGTTTACCACATTTTGAAGACCAAAACCAATACCAACGCTTAATGCACCGGCTATAATACTTATTTTACCCAAATCGAGCCCCGAAAAAGAAAGTGCCAGAATTGCTCCGAAAAACACAATAATAATTCTGATTGTTAAAGATACACTTGCCGCCATTCCCCGCTTCAGATTTCTCCCGGCAAGTATCTCGCGTTCAAGTATTACTTTAACAAATTTGGCAATATTATATGTTGCGTAAATAATAAAAATAAACAGCAACAAATTTCCAAGCGAAAATGTAAGTCTTCCAATTGTAAATGAATCGGTAAGTATATTACTGATTTTGCTTGTAACTAAATTATAAAATTCGGCAAATCTCAAAATTCCGGAAACCCACAATAAAATAAGAATAAACTTTAAAAAACTTTTTAATTTATCAGTTATTGAAATCCCGTATTTTCTGACCAGTTCGGGATAGTATAAATTCAAAACTTCTATTCCAGCATCAATAACGTGGTCATTTATTCTTGACAAATTGATTACCAACAAACTAAAAACCGCTGTATAAACACCAAGTTTTAAGCAATATACACTCAAATTAACGTGTCCGGTAATATTCGATAAAACGGCAATGCTGTATAAAACAAACAATAAAAAAGTTATTATTCTTGTGTAAATAACCCGCCTCTTGTTATGAGTTTTAATTTCCTTAATTCTGTACCGGGGTAAAATATATTCAAATGTCAGGTAAACACCGGTTATTGCCTCCAGTAAAATGTAAAACCTTGAATAATTCCCAAAATACCAGGCAAAGATTTCGAAATTACTAATGGTAAGTAAAACAATTACAATTACCATTATTCGCTTTATAAAAAAGTTCATTACGGGCGATAAAACAAAAAACAACAGGATTAATGAGGTCAGAAATAAAAACAGGCTCAAAAACAATGGAGAATATGGCATAATAATAGTCCAAAGAAACATTGCCATTGCAATTGAAGTTAGTATTGGTTTTTCAACCACAATCCTCTGAATGGATTTGTAACCAGGACTTTCGGTATCATCGTGATTAATCCAAACATAATTTTTTCTTATAAAATAGAGGAGGTAAACCATTGATGATATCACAATCAGGTACCAGAAAATATTTTTTCTGATAGTTGAAAAAAAGTAATTGAATGTTTTTGTGTTTTCGTGAATTGCGAGTTTTATTCTTTCAATCAGTGAACCTGAATAACTGTTTCTATAGGTAGTTGCAAAAATATTTTTTTCGTTCTGTTTAAATAATGTCAGTTTACGCATATTGTTATAATGCGCAATATCATGCAAAATAGCATCAGCATAAAAAATATCCTGCACAATTTTATTTTCTGCCGAAATCAATTCCCTTATATTGAAATCATAACTTTCAATTATCCGGTTGATTTTCTGAATGTTTAAATTTATATGCTGTTTTATTGGGTCAGATAAAGTTTTCTCCAGCGATGGAGTGCTTTTTTCCCATCTTTCCTTATTTAAAATGTAATAGTTTTGTTCAACCTGAATTTCTCTGATTAATTTCTGAATATCATTCTGTTGTCCACGCAATGTTTTATAATATTCACTCCAGCTAACACGCGCGTTGTTTAAAAAAAAATGAGATAATTTACTGATTTCAAAACTTCTGAACTCCCTACCCTGCTTCTCAATATACACATTGAACGAATCAACTTCCTGTATTATTTTCTGTTGTTTCTCCAGTTCCGATTCGGTATAACTTCTTTTGAGAATTAAATTATCGGTTACCTCAATTTCCTTATTTACATTATCAATTTTAATTAATTCAATATTTCCAACGCTATCTTTTACAACTTCCCTTTGTTTGGTTAATTCGCCAAGTATTGGAATCTGCGCCGGGCTAACCTTTCCTGCAAAAATGAGCACAAGTATTGCAATTACTATAAATTGTATAGAAGTAAATCTTTTCATAAAATCTTAAAATGATTTGAAACAAACATTCAGTTAAATGTTTTCGAATATAATGAAAATCTGAATTCAGTAAATGTTTTAAACACGACGAGTGAATTCTGATAAAGTTTTATAAATCAATTAGTTTTGAGTTTGTATCAAAATTGATAACCAAACAAACCTATACTAAAAGGTACTAACTTTAAAATAGTATGAAACGAACATGTTTACTGATAGACACAAAAAACCATGAACAAAATACTTGTGAGTTACATCGGGTGAAAATGTTGATAAAAGAGGTAAGGGATAACCACCAACTAATCTGTAACTTTAATAATTGGTACAGATGAAAACCTAAAATTGATAAAATCGGGGTTTTATCTCAAATCAATTATTTCAACATCAGGAATTTTTTTGGCATCAAATGCGAATTCCGCATCCTGAAAATCTTTGTTGGTTTCCATTTTTTTGACAACAATCCCATATAAATTTCCATCTGTTCCAAACAATTGGGCCGATTGAATCATCATTGTGGTTTTATTAATTTCGATTGAAATTTTTGAAACATCGTATTCTTTTTTGTCGGGGAACAAATCGATTTGATAAACAACTTTTCCAGCCACTGTTTTTTCGGCTACAAATTTCGAAGTAAATCCTTTTTCATAAATACTGAATAATGATGAAGGATCCATTAATTCGCCGCTGTCTTCATCAATTGTTGAAATGGTAACCTGGTTCCCCTGTTTCATATAATTCCAGTTGGTTTTTCCATCGGAATACACTTTTATACCGGCTCCCGGAAGATCAACAAAGTATTTCTGTCCCTTCAGTTTAATCGAACCATCATTTTTCTCATTGATCGACATCGCCTTGTTCACCATCGAAAACGAAAAATCGGCCGAAATAGTTTTAAATGAACGGGTTTTCACACTTACTTCATCTAAAATACCTTTAGCTTTTGCATCTTGCTGCGCACCTGAAAATAAGGCTATTAAAATAATGGTAGTTGTAAAAAATATTTTTTTCATTTCTAATTTCTAATTTTTAATTTCTAATTGAGAGAATTCAATAATTGTTCCAAACTGTATTCATCCTGAATTAATACCTGCCTTGCCTTGCTTCCTTCGCTGGGACCGACAATTCCGGCAGCTTCCAGTTGATCCATAATTCTTCCGGCACGATTGTACCCGATTGAAAATTTTCGCTGAATCATTGATGTTGAACCAATTTGATTCATTACCACTACCCTGGCACAATCTTCAAACATTTCGTCTTTATTGTTTAAATCAACATCTCCGGGACTTGAACCTTCTTCCTCGCCAACATATTCAGGAAGCAAAAATGCAGTTGGATAACCACGTTGACCAGCAATAAATGCACACACCCTTTCTACTTCCGGAGTATCGACAAAAGCACACTGCACGCGGGTAATATCGCTGTTTGCCGAAATCAGCATGTCGCCTTTACCGATTAACTGATTTGCACCTGGCTGGTCGAGAATGGTTCGGGAGTCAATCATCGATGCCACTTTAAATGCAATACGTGCGGGGAAATTGGCTTTAATAACACCTGTAATAATTGTTACTGAAGGACGTTGAGTTGCAATAATCATGTGTATTCCAACTGCCCTTGCCAGCTGTGCAATTCGTGCAATCGGCAATTCTATTTCCTTTCCGGCAGTCATAATCAAATCGGCAAACTCGTCGATTATCACAACAATGTAAGGCATATACTTGTGTCCTTTCATTGGGTTTAAACGGCGGCTTGTAAATTTCTTGTTATATTCCTTTACGTTACGGGCATGTGCTTTTTTCAGCAAATCGTAACGGCTGTCCATTTCAATATTAATTGAAGAGAGCGTGTATTTTACTTTCTGTATGTTGGTAATTACCGGTTCTTCCTCGTTTGGTAATTTCGCGAGGTAATGTTTCTCGATAATCGAATACAGGTTTAATTCAACTTTTTTCGGATCGATAAAAACAAATTTCAATTCAGCCGGGTGTTTTTTGTACAGCAGCGAAGTAATGATAACATTCACACCAACCGATTTACCCTGACCAGTGGCTCCTGCGACCAGAATGTGGGGCATTTTTGCCAAATCGAACATGTAGGTTTCGTTCGAAATGGTTTTACCAAGTGCAATTGGAAGTTCGGCAGTCGATTCCTGAAATTTCTTTGAACTGATAATCGAACGCATGGAAACAACTTCAGGATTTTGATTTGGCACTTCAATCCCGATGGTACCGCGGCCCGGAATTGGCGCAATTATACGAATTCCCAATGCCGACAAACTCAGTGCAATATCGTCTTCGAGATTTTTAATTTTGGCGATTCTGATACCCGGTGCAGGCACAATTTCGTACAAAGTAATGGTCGGACCAATTGTTGCCCTGATTTTTGTAATCTCTATTTTGTAATGCCGTAAAGTCTCAACAATTTTATTTTTATTCGAAAGCAACTCTTCGTTGGTAACCTCAGCATTCCCCGATTTATGGTCTTCAAGTAATTCGGGAGTCGGAAATTTGTAACTTGACAAATCAAGAGTTGGATCGTACTCTTCCAAACCTTCTCCGTAAAGTTCATCTGTATCATCATCACTAATTCTTTGAACTACAGGCAAATCTTCCTCTTCATCATCTTCATGATCGCGCACAACTACTGGTTTAACCCGAATATCACGCTCAATTTCCATATCAATGTCATCATCTCCATCAGGCTCAAAAATTGCTTTCACAACATTATCATTCCCGATAACTTTCGAAATTGATTTGTCATGAATTATTATCTCTTTTCCTTTTTCCAGCTCTTCATTTTCTGCCAACTCAGTTGATTCTTTTTTAACTCTTGGTTTTGGAGTTAATAATTTTTTAAATAACCCGTAAGAGTTTTTAAACCTGACAATTACCAAAGTTATTCCGGTTATCAGCAAAATAAAAAACATGCCAATAAAACCAATCATCGAACTCATCCAGGTACTTAAAACATAGCCATATCTGCCACCCCAGTAAATAAACGACCCATCTTCTGATTTTGTAAACAATAAACCCAAAGCAAGCGATAACCAAACCAATGTTACCAGGCTGTAAATAATGTTTCGTCTGAATCGGATCAGATTACGGCTGATAATACGTAAACCGGTGACAGCAAGCATGTAAACAAATAAAAACGATGCTATACCAAAACCTTTGTTAATAACTAATTCAGATAAAAATGCTCCTGCCTTTCCTGCTTTATTCTGAACAGTAATTTCCCTGTCCATTACCAAATCCTTCAATTTTAAATCGAGTTTACTTTGATCGGCAGCACCATAAAATAAAAACGAAATGAAAGCAACTAATACATAAACCGCTATCAATGATATAATTAAACCTATTACAAATCTTAACTTTTCATTTCTGAAAAAGGGTGCCGACTTTTCTTTATTCTTATGATATGGTTCAGCCGGCTTTTTATTTTTCGATGCCATTTATTTTCTTTTACGTAATACAGGAAGCAAATTTAAGCAAAATTCAACTACCATTTTTTTCATAATATCCACCACCGCGGAAAGCTTTAAAGAAGGTGCTGTTAATAACTAAAAACGCCAATTTGAACTTAAAATTGCGCCGTGAAAATCCTTACTTTATTAGTAAAATAATCAGGATATCAGTTACTGAAAAGTAAGTGGTTCAATTACCAATTACTGATAAAACAACAGTTCTTTAGTTGATTCATTTTTTTAAGTTTGTCGGTGAAGTTGATTAAATAAATGTCGAAAACTCACATTAAAATCACTTCCTGATATCATTTAATTCAGATTAGCAGTCAAATATAATTTCAACCTGAATGAAGAAAAAACTGGCAGTGATAGCTTTTGGCGGTAATGCAATTCTACGTGGCGACGAAACGGGCACAATTGAGCAGCAGGAACAAAATGCAACCGAAACGCTCGAAAACCTTGTTCACCTTATTAAAGCCGGTTACGAACTGGTCATAACCCACGGAAACGGGCCACAGGTGGGAAACATTCTGCTTCGTAATGATGCCGGCACTCGAATGTATAATATTCCGGCTATGCCACTCGACATTTGTGTTGCCGATTCGCAGGGAGGAATTGGATACATGATTGAGAGAATGATGCGAAATGTGCTTAACAAACATGGTATTAAAAAGAATGTAATTACAATGGTTACCTTGGTTGAGGTGGATAAAAACGATAAGGCATTTCAAAATCCTTCGAAACGAATTGGCAAAATTTACACTTTTGAAGAAGCAGAAAGACTCGCCAAAGAGCACAACTGGATTTTTAAACCCTCAACCAAACACGAAAACAGCTTTCAAAGGGTGGTACCCTCTCCCACTCCGCTCGAAATTATTAATAAGGAAACCATTCAACTTTTGGTACAAAACGGAAATATTGTAATTGCTGCCGGTGGTGGTGGAATACCAGTATATTTCGATGAGGAAAAAAATGTACGTACACTCGATGCAGTTATCGACAAAGATATGGCATCGAGTTTGTTGGCAACCAATATTCAAGCAGACGAGTTCTATGTTTTAACAGATGTATCGTTCATTTACAAGGATTTTGGCAAACCCACCCAGGAAAAACTTGAATTTTTAGATTACGCCGACACCATAAAATACCTCGAAGCGGGGACTTTTGCCGAAGGAACAATGGAACCAAAAATAAAAGCTTGCCTCAGTTTTATTAAAAACGGGGGCCAAAAAAGTGTAATCACCGAAGCAAAAAAACTGGAAGATAAATCATATGGCTCAAAGATTACGATGGAATATGAGAATTGAGGAATGCGAGAATGCAACGATGCGTGAATGAAGAAAAAAGAAGGGAAAGAATTTAGAATAAAAGAATTAAAAGAATCAATCCAACAACCGAAATTAAGGATCATTTGTCCCTGATGTCTCAATTGTCCAAAAAAAGTAAATTAGAAAGCAACAAGTAACAAGTAACAAGCAACTAAAAAATATAAACATGACAATCAATTTAAAAAACCGCAATTTTTTAAAACTACTCGATTTTACCCCTGAAGAAATCGGGTATTTACTTAACCTATCGGTTGAGCTGAAAAAAGCAAAAAAAACCGGTACCGAGCAACAAAAACTAACCGGTAAAAACATTGCTTTGATTTTTGAAAAAGCCTCAACCCGTACCCGTTGTGCGTTTGAAGTAGCTGCTTTTGACCAGGGGGCAAATGTTACCTACCTTGGTCCGTCGGGTTCGCAAATCGGGCAAAAAGAGTCGATGAAAGACACTGCCCGCGTTTTGGGCCGGATGTACGATGGTATTGAATATCGCGGTTACGGGCAAAACATTGTTGAAGAGCTGGCTAAATATGCCGGAGTTCCGGTTTGGAATGGCCTGACCAATGAATTTCACCCAACTCAGATTTTAGCAGATTTTTTAACCATGATGGAGCACAGTGATAAACCGCTTTCACAAATCAAATTCTGCTATTTGGGTGATGCAAAAAATAACATGGGAAACTCGCTGATGGTAGGCGCAGCCAAGCTGGGTATGGATTTCAGGGCAGCTGCTCCGAAAGCCTGTCAACCTGCTGAAGATCTGCAAAACCAGTGCAGGAAAATTGCCCTTGAAACCGGAGCTAAAATCACAATTACTGAGAATGTTCCCAAAGCTGTAAAAGATTGCGACTTTTTATATACCGACGTTTGGGTTTCAATGGGTGAACCTGCTGAAGTTTGGGAAGAACGCATAAATCTACTGCTACCCTACCAAATTAATAACAAAACAATGGAACTCACCGGAAATCCAAATGTGAAATTCCTCCACTGCCTGCCAGCATTTCACAACCGCGAAACTAAAACCGGTGAAGAGATTTTTCAGAAATTTGGAATCGAAGCCATGGAGGTAACAGAAGATGTTTTTGAAAGCAAGTCATCTATTGTTTTCGACCAGGCTGAAAACAGGTTGCATACCATAAAAGCGGTGATGGTGGCGACGTTGGGGTGAATCGGTTCACCTGCTGACTTCCAGTTCATCCGGTAATATTAATTTTTAAGTAATAAATTCCAGAATTTAATTGAGTAGGTGAACTAAAGTCGTCAACTCAACCACCTAAAACAAAAAAAGCAGCTCATTTCTGAACTGCTTTTTGCGGTGCGGACGGGACTCGAACCCGCGACCCACGGCGTGACAGGCCGTTATTCTAACCAAACTGAACTACCGCACCATTTTCAATGAATTTCCTTTTTAAAAAGGTGTTGCAAATATATACTTTCTTTTTTTTCCGGCAATACAAAAATTATTTTTTTTGAAAATATTTTCAAAGTGCTCAACAACAGCAATTTAACGAATATTACTGTTGTTGAATATATACTAAATTATTTGGATTAAGTATATTTTCACCTTTCCACCTGTATGCAGTTAATATTTTTGTGCCTGCTACACAGGAATCTACACAACACAAATTTGATTTTATTATATGTGGACCTTCATGACGGCAATAATGACCAAAAAATACAATCGGGGCATTGTCAGGATAAGGAACATTTTGTGGTGCAATTTGCTTTGGTATTTCGTACTGAGGTAAAATAAACTTACTATCAAATGACATTTCCTCAAAGGTTTTTCCTGTCGGCTCTTCCCACCAACGCATACGAAAAGATTGCGGAGAAACCCCCTTGTTATTGATGATCTTTAAATCGCCCGGCATTTTAAAATCTATTCCTTTGGTCAATTTCAATACGCTTTTGCTTACCGGCGATTTAGGCTTTTTATATACTTTCCGAAAAATGCTATTTCGCGATTTTCCTTCCGCTTCGGCTGTTTTTATTATTTCAATTGCATTATCCGACCAGCAGGCATGTACAATCCGTATCTCACCCAAATCGAGATAAAGCGGTAATTCACTCATCCATTTCCTGTGACTTTTCCATTCCTCCTGAAATTCAGAAAACTGATTAATGGTTTTATACAACGATAAAAAATTTTTTCCCGGCGATTTAATCAAGGGCAATCCATCTTTATCTTTTAAATAATAAATAATGGCATTTATTTCGTGATTACCGATGATTGCCATTGCATTACCATTTTCAACCATATTTCGCACAATACGGATTGTTTTTCTTATTTCAGGTCCCCGGTTAACAAAATCTCCAACAAAAATGGCTTTCCTAGAAGGATGCGAATAACCGTTCTCGGTTTTTACATAACCAATCTGCAGTAACAGTTTCTTTAACAACGAAGCATAACCATGAACATCACCAATAATATCGTACATACGTTATATTTTATGGATACCAATATAAAAAAAATAGCTGTCAGTAGTGACAGCTATTTTCTTGTTTTATTAACAGATTCTTTTTACCAAAAATAAATATAGAACAAAGCACAAGCTATAACTACACCTGCGGAAGCAATTACATCCCACTTGTTCCAGCTATTCCGGATAAGGATTTTGTAGTCGCCAGTGAAGGTGATAAACTCAACCTGTTGAGCAGTTGGTTTTTTTGTAAAGAATGATACCGCAACCATAAACAACATGATGAAGGCAAGCAACCATATCTCAAAGATAAGCCAGTTGGTATGCCAGAACCAGGTAGTTGATTCCCAGTACCAGCCTGTCATTAGGTCTTTGCCAGTATTTGTAAAGATGTTAGTCATCAAGCGAACCATACCAATCAGGAAGCCTACTATTAAACCAGCCTCACCTGCCTTGGGTGTAATTTTTTTGGAAAATATACCGAGGACAAATACGGCTACCATTGCAGGTGCAAGCAGCGACTGAATACCTTGAAGATAGGAGTACAGGCTACCGAGGCTCATCATAACTGGAATCCATATTATTCCAAGTAGCACTACAATTACTGTTGCAATCCGTCCTACCAAAACGTATCTGGCTTCGGTCTTGCCTTTAAACATTGGTTTATAGAAATCTTCGGTGTAAAGTGTAGCACAAGAGTTGAAGAATGCCGCCAAAGAAGCAACTAAGGCTGATATAAAACCGATAGTAACTATACCTTTCACACCAGCGGGCAATACAAACTTAACCATTGAACCAAAGGCCATATCCGGGTTATCTAATGTGAAACCACTTTCAGGACGTGCAGCCAGCGCCGCAGCAACCATTCCAGGTATCAGGAACATAAATACAGGCAACAATTTAAAATAACCGGCAGCGATAGTCCCCCTGCGTGCTCGCATCATCACAACGTCACTTGACTCGCCTTTTCTTTGTCCGAGCACACGTTGAACGATGTGCTGGTCGGTAGCCCAATACCAAAAACCAATAATTGAGGCACCCAGAAATACCCAAAAACCAGGATACTCGTCATAAAACGGGTCGCCTGTCTCAAGATGAAACATGTGGTTTGTACCATAGGCAACGCCGTCTGCTCCTACGTTCAGCGTTTTGGAAAAGTCAATCATTGCAGTCCAGCCGTCAGCGATACTGCCGCCTCCGAGTGCTGACAATCCCAGGAAAAGCACTAGGAATGAACCAATAATAAGTATGGGCGTTTGAATTGCCGACAATGTCATCACACCCTTCATGCCACCTAAAACGGTGAAAATACCTGTTAACACGATCAAGCCAATAGCTCCGTACCAGAAAGGCAAGCCTAGAAGACTTTCCATGAAGATACCACCGGTAAATGCTGTTACACTAACTTTGGTCAATACGTAGGCGATAAGTGTAATGATTGACAGCCACGATCCAGTAGCAGGTGTATAGCGATTTTTGAGGAAGTCGGGCATGGTTATGATTTTCCCCAATTTAATGTTCATCAATTGATAAAACGGCACAAAAAGCCAGCCCAAAATAAGTATCATCCAGCCCTGCATCTCCCAGTGTGCCATGCCAACACCTGCATTCGCACCAGTGCCGGCTAGTCCAACAAGGTGCTCAGAACCAATGTTTGCGGCAAAAATAGCTGCACCAATGATATACCAGGGCTCTCCTTTGCCAAACAGATAATCTTCGCTGTTGGGTCCCTTCTGCAAACGTTTATCTTTTTGCACCGAACGCCATACTGCCCAGGCTACAGCCAAAATTCCGACCGTCATAATTGCCCAGTCTAGCCAAATAAATTCAGTTGAATTCCAGTTCATAAAACGTTGTTATTAATTTAGTTTAAGATTATTTTTTTCATCAATTCACATTTTTCAGCGTTGCCTTTTAAAAGCGTTAAAAATACATTTTATTTTGAAAACGTATTTAAAATTTTAGTTTTTCTGTTTGTAAAAACCACTTTTCATTTAACTTTAAAAAAAAAGCCATCCGCTGCTAAACGAATGGCTTCTGATACAAAACCGAATTGAAAGGATATTAAGTTTTGATTCAGTTCAAGTTGAAAATCAATTAACTCAATATCGGGTTTATATTATGAACCAAATACAACATCTTCAGCTCTTTTATGTACTTTACTACCAATAAATGCATAAAAAAGCATATATGCCAAAGCTCCAAATACCACCCAGTAACTAATAATATACGATGCTGATACATCTGCAATGAAACCCTGGAATAATGGTAAAATTCCACCTCCACAAACCATAACCATAAAAATACCCGAAGCGGCTTCTGTATATTTTCCCAGACCTTCTACTGCAAGGTTGAAAATACCACCCCACATTACTGAAGTACAAAGACCACAAAGAACCAAAAACATTACTCCCATTGGTACTTCAGCCAATCCAAATGATATATCGGATTGAAAAACAGGCATACTAACAGTGGTTGTAGCTGGCAAGAATATGGCCAGTAATACAAAAATTATACCTGCACTCGACGCAACAGATAACATAACTTTACTCGAAATTTTGCCTCCAACAGCGGCTCCTACAATACGACCAATCATCATTAAAAACCAATAAGTTCCGGTTACAAATCCCGCTACTGTTGGATCGATAGACAAACCATTTTGGGCTGCATCAGAAGTCATATATAAATTGGCAAAATGTGGAATTCCAATTTCGATACCTACATACATAAAAATGGCAACTGCCCCAAAAACGAAATGGCTGAATGCAAAAGGACTGCTTTCGTGTTTTACTTTTTCTTTAGTTACCAGACGTGGTTCTGGAATATGCATAATGAACAGTACAATAAACACAACTGCAAAAATTCCCATCGCGATAAAAAGGGCAGGATTTGCTTTTTCGATTGTACGTTCAGATGCATTGGCACCCATCAGATAACCAACAAGTACAGGAACAATTGTTGCAGCTACCGAGTTTAACGAACCTCCGGTTTGAATAAGCTGATTTCCTTTTTTACCGCCTCCACCAAGTGTGTTCAACATTGGGTTTACAACTGTATTTAACATACACATTGAGAAACCCGAAATGAAAGCACCGGCAAGATATACGTTAAAACTGCCAGCAATACCCGACAGATATTGTACGCCTACACCTGTAAAACCAACGGCTACAGCAAGTAATGCTGTTTTTTTATAACCAATACGTTGAAGCAGCAAACCTGCCGGAATGCCCATAAACGCATACGCGATAAAGTTGGCAAAAAAGCCAAGGGTTGACATAAAATCGGTTGCTCCAAACTGGTTCTTTACAATTACTCCAAATGGTGCCGGTAAACCGGTTACAAAGGCAATCATAAAGAATAGGGCAAACATCATTAGAATTGGCAACAGATAACTTTTGTTTTTACTCATGATTAATAGTTTTTAGTAAATTAATTTGATTTAATATTTAATGTTTATATGGTTATTTTATTTTTTCAATTGTAAAACATTTTTTTTAGTTTGTTTAAGCCGGCAGTAAAAGTATAAAATTATTATTTCCTTGTAACTTCACGCCTGTAACTTTTCAAAAATCAAGTTTTACTGCGCCTTTTGCCCTAATAAATAATTTATGACAACTGCCTTTTCCATAAACATGTTCCAATGTTTTCACATATTCATCCAGTTTATTCTGAGGAACAAAAGCCTGAATTGTACCTCCAAATCCACCGCCATGAACACGCCATGCACCAGCACCTTTCAGTATCATTTCGCTCAATGCAAGCGCAAGTGAAACAACCTGTTCGTCTTTATGAACCACGTCAAAAATATTCTGGTTATACATATATGAACTGTAACCCGATTCCACAACCATTTTTAAAAATGACTGGAAGTCATTGTTTTCGAGTGCAGCCACCTGCTCAACCACGCGTTGATTATCTCCCTGGAAATGAAAAGCGCGCAGAATAGCCCTGTCTCCGGTTTTTTTGCGAATGGCAGGTATTTTATGCACTATTTGTTCCAGTGTAACTTCTCTTAAAACTTTTGCACCCAATTCGGCTGCAACTGCCTTCATTTCGGTTGGTAACGAAGCATATTCTGCCTGTGATGCTGCATCATCGTGACCTCCGCCAACATCAGTAATTACCAGTGCGAAACCAGTTGAAACAAAATCAAAATCAACTTCTTTAACAATCGGATTTGAAGGATCTTTAAAATCAATTGTAATTAAGCCACCAACTGAACAAGCAGTTTGATCCATTAACCCACAGGGTTTTCCGAAGTAATTATTTTCGCTCCACTGACCAATAATTGCATTTTCAACTGCACTCATTTTTCCGTTATTAAATAGCTCATTTATGATAGAGCCAATCAATACTTCAAACGAAGCCGAAGAACTTAAACCCGATCCTTTTGGAACGCAGCCGTCTATACAAGCATCGAAACCGCCAACTTCGTAGCCATTTGCCTTCATTTTGGCAGCAATACCTTTCACAAGTGAAGTTGAAGTGTAAAACTCAGCCGGATTGGGCTGAAAGTTTGAAAGTTCAACCTGGAATTCGGGATACCCGGCTGATTTAATTCGGACTGAATTTGTGCCGTTTTTTGCAGCAACAGCAATGTTATCGAGATTGACTGCCCCGGCCAATACCCGCCCGTAGTTGTGATCGGTATGATTGCCACCAATTTCGGTACGACCGGGCGACGTAAACAATTGAACATCATCAGTTCCATAGGTTTTCACAAAATCTTCCATAAGATTGGCATACCTGTTGGCCTGATCATTTAACACCCTGGTATCTGTACTATATAATTCCTGAAATAACGGATTATTTCCTTCATTAATCTTTTCTACTAAATTCTTAATTTTTGCCATAAATACTATTGATTTTATTTCACAAAAAACTTTTATCAATTCATTCACAAACGATTACTATAATTAAATATAATATATATGTAAAGTTACAACTGGTAGGTACCAGTAGGAACAAATATATGTTTTAAATGTATTTTCGATCATGTCTAAATGATGTTACAAAACACTTTTATTTTTATAAACTATTTCGAACAATCAGTTTTGAGGGATTTCGTACAATGCCCGATTTCTTATTTAAAACCATATCAGCCAGCGTTTTACCCATTTCAACAAAATCAGTGGAAATAGTTGTAATTCCGCGTGCAACTACTTCCTTTAGCATGGTATCGTTAAACGAAACTATTCCAAATTTTTTCCCGAGTTTAAAATTATATTCATTTGCAATTTTTACCATTTGTACCAAATCGCGATCTGAAATTATAAAATATGCTTCGTATAATTCAGGGCGCAAACCATCCAGCGATTTAACTACCTGATGGTTAAAACCATTGGTAGTACAAAATCTTTCGAAGCCTTTTACCCTTTCAACTGGTTCTTTTCCTCCGGGATTAACAAAAATCAGCTTTCTGTATTTTTTCAGAAGTTCTAAACCTTCATTCAAAGCATTACAAAAATCGTTTTCAAAATCCTGATAAAGAACCGGATACATTTTTAAATCTGATTTTAACCGATCTAAAATAAAAACTTTGTCTTTGGGGAATTTTGAAAGTAACTGACTAGTATTTTCAAAAGTTGCAGGCATTATTATATACGATGTATAATTTCCAATACTTTCAGCAATCAGATTTTTAAAAACTTTATAATTAAAGTGATGAAAATAGATATCGACAAATGCTTTACCCTTTAAATTAATTATCAGAGAGTTATACAAATCTTCCTTGAATGAATTCAGCTCATCGAAAAGCACAAAAATATTCTCGTCGGGTTGAATTTCAGTAGTCACAACGTAATATCCTTTTCCCGGCTGGCTGTGTAATATTCCCCTTGATTTTAATTCATTGAAAGCAAGCATAACAGTATCCCTGCTCAATCCAAAATCGGAGCATATTTGATTTATCGATGGAACTTTATCTCCCTTTTTAAGTGATTTTTTCTCGATAGCCTGATAAACTGAATTAATAATCTGCCTGTACTTTGGCAACGATGATTTCGAATCGATCTGAATTATGCTTTTAGCCATAGGTTGTTTGATTTCCACAAAAATAAAAAGATAAATGGTTAATAAATTATGTTATAAAACACTACCAGTACCAACCAGTTTACAACCACATTTTTTGCATTTTTGAACTTTTACATCAAACCAATTTAAAAAATACCATAATGAAATTAACAACAAGTCCGTTCGGGAAATTAAACGATAGAAGCGAAGTATCACTCTTCACAATCACCAATGACAACAATGTAACTGTAAAAATCATCAATTACGGGGCAATTGTTACCAGTATTGAAATGCCTGACAAAAATGGAAAAATTGACAATATTGTATGTGGATTTGAAAAACTGGATACGTATATCAGTGATGAATATTTGGGTAGTTACCCTTATTTTGGCGCAATAATTGGCAGGTTTGGAAACCGCATTGCCAAAGGACATCTCGTAATTGAAGGAAAAACTTACCAAATGGCTGTTAACAACGGCCCTAACCATTTACATGGTGGCAAAATTGGTTTCGACCGAAGATTATTTGATACAGAAACTTTTCAAAAAGAAAACCAGGTCGGAGTAAAACTTACTTATTTCAGTCCCGATATGGAGGAAAATTACCCAGGAAATTTAAAAGTCACTTGTGTATACACGCTCAATAACAATAATGAATTAGGAATTGAATATTTTGCCGAAACTGATAAAACCACAGTAGTAAATTTAACTAATCACACATATTTCAATTTAACCGGTGGAAAAGAGGATATTATGAATCACGAACTGGAATTGACCGCAACAAAAATGACTGAAATGATTGACCAAATACCAACTGGCAAAATTATTCCGGTTGCTGGTACTCCATTCGATTTTACATCTTCAAAAAAATTAAACCATCGCATTTCGGAAGTTCCAATGGGTTACGACGATAATTTTGTATTTGACAATGAAGCTGATGATTTAAAATATATTGGATGTATTAAAGAATCAAAAAGTGGCCGAAAAGTTGAAGTTTTAACTACTCAACCCGGAATGCAGGTTTATACGGGTTACTGGAATCCGAAATTAATTGTTGATGGTGAAAAAAAGTTTGGCCGCTTTTCGGGAATTGCACTCGAAACACAACATTATCCAGATTCAGTTAATCAACCAGGTTTTCCAACCACGGTTTTAAAACCCGGAGAAAAATACAACGAAACAACCATATACAGGTTTATAACCAATTAATGAAAAGCCCGGTTCACGGGCTTTTTTGATTCAAAATATACAAATACTTTGTTTGTTAAATTTTTATACATTTGGTTTAACTAATATACCAACAACATTATTATGAAAACAATAATCGAACTTTTTGAAACTGCAGTGCTGAAATATCCCGATAATATATACCTATGGGAAAAGAAAAATGGAAAGTACGAAGGCACAACTTACAAAGAAACCCGTAATCAGGTTTTGAACCTTGCTGCCGGTTTGGTTGATCTTGGTTTTAAGAAGGGAGATCGAGCTGCATTGGTAGCCGATGGCAGAAACGACTGGATTATTAGTGAACTTGGAATGTTGTATGCTGGTGGTGCAAACGTTCCGCTTTCTATCAGACTCGAAACAAACGAATTAGCCTTCAGATTAAAGCACAGCGGTTCAAAAATAATTTTCGTTTCAAAATTACATGCTCAAAAAATCGAAGAAATACGAGGCGAACTTCCTGATCTTGAAAAGGTAGTATTCATTGATGGAAAAGAAAATCCGGGTAAAAACGATATCATTTACAGCGATTTGATGAACCGTGGAGAAAAACTCAGGGAAACAAATGCAGAAGTTTACGATGCTATCTGGAAAAATATTCAGCCCAACGATTTGGCTAATATTTCATATACTTCCGGAACAACTGCCGATCCAAAGGGAATTATGCTTTCACAGTTAAATTATGCGGCAAATGTTGTGCAATCGAATGGCCTCCTCGACCTTCAAACCTACTGGAAAACATTGGCTATTTTACCGTGGGATCACGCTTTTGCCCATACAACCTGCTTATATGTTTTCATGTTTAAGGGTGCAAGTATTGCTTCGGTTGAAATTGGTAATTCGCCGCTCGAAACGCTGAAAAATATTCCAAAAAATATTAAAGAAGTAAAACCTCACATTATGATGAGTGTTCCGGCATATTCGAAAACATTCAGAAAAAATATTGAAGCCGGAATCAGGGCCAAGGGAGAAACACTTTATAAGGTTTTTCAGTTTGCGTTGAAGGTTGCATACAAATACAATGGCGACGGAACCAGCAAAGGGAAAGGTTTTCGCATATTTCTGAAACCCCTGCTGGCACTTTTTAATGCCATTTTGTTTAAAAAAATTCAGGAAGGTTTTGGAGGAAACCTGTTGTTTTTTATTGGAGGTGGAGCAATACTTGATACAGAAATGCAACAATTCTTTTATGCCATTGGATTGCCTATTTGCCAGGGTTACGGACTAACTGAAGCATCACCGGTAATATCTTCTAATGTACCAGAGTGTGTTAAATTTGGTTCATCGGGGAAACCGGTTAAAAATATGGAACTAAAAATTGTGGACGGTGATGGTATTACTTTACCTCAGGGTGAAAAAGGCGAAATATGCATTTATGGCGATAATGTGATGTTGGGTTATTGGAATAATCCAACATCAACGGCTGAAACAATAATAAATGGATGGCTTCACACAGGCGATATGGGTTATGTTGATAAGGATGGATTTTTATATGTTCTTGGCAGATTTAAAAGTTTGTTAATTGGTAACGATGGCGAAAAATACAGTCCTGAAGGTATAGAAGATGCCATTTTAATTCATTCACCGCATATTCAGCAGGTGATGTTGCATAATAATCAAAATCCATACACAGTAGGAATGATAGTACCTGATACTGATGTCATAAATCGCGAATTAAAAAACCGTGGTATTGAAAAAGGGAGCGAACAAGGAAATAAGGAAGCGCTAAAACTGATTCAAAATGACATAAATCAGTTTAAAAAAGGAGGCAAATACGAAGGAATGTTCCCGGAACGCTGGCTGCCAGCTACAATTGCTGTGCTTCCTGAGGCATTTACAGCCGACAATAAAATGCTGAATGCGATGTTGAAAATGGTACGGGGGAAAATAAACGGGCATTACAGTAAAGTGCTCGATTTTCTTTACACACCACCGGCAAAAAATATTGAAAATGATATAAATCTCGAGGCCATTAAAAAATGGAATGCTTAACTTTGTGGCCTAAATTTTCAAAATATGATTATTGAAACTTATTCATATCCCCGGGCAGCGGTAATCGGAAATCCGTCTGACGGTTATTTTGGTAAAACCATTGCATTTGTGTTTTCAAACTTTATCGCAAAAGTTCAGCTTTATCAAACACCGGAGCTCGAAATAAAACCCGACAGGCTTGATGTTACTCATTTTACCAGTATAAAAGAACTTGTTGAGGATGTAAATTTTGCAGGGTATTATGGCGGAATGCGTTTAATCAAGGGCATGATTAAAGTTTTTTATGAATACTGTTCAAAAAATGGAATAAAAATCGAGGACAGAAATTTTACAATTCGATACAGTTCAAACATTCCATTGCGTTTAGGTCTGGCAGGATCAAGCGCAATTATTACTGCTTGTCTGAAAGCACTTACACTTTATTACAATATAAAAATACCTGAACCCATTTTTGCCAATTTAGTTTTATCGGTTGAAAGAGATGAACTTGGAATTGCTGCCGGTTTGCAGGATCGCGTTGCTCAGGCTTATGAAGCACCTGTTTTTATGAATTTCGACAGGGAAACAATGAAAAAACAGGGATACGGAATTTATGAAAGAATCAGCACCGAAAGCTTTCCTATGTTTTATATCGCTTACCGAAGAAATCTTTCTGAAGGAACAGAAGTTGTTCACAACAATTTAAAAGCCAGATTCGAAATTGGTGATCCAGAAGTTTTACAAGCCATGCAACGTTGGGCGCAAATTACCGAAGAATTCAGAATTGCGTTGAATGAAGGTAATAACAAAAGGATGAATGAACTGATGAATGAAAACTTTGATCTCAGAAAAAAGACAATCCTTGTTTCAAAAGGTAATATTGAAATGGTCGAACTTGCCCGTTCGGTTGGGGCAAGCGCTAAATTTACAGGTTCAGGTGGTGCTGTAATTGGGATTTGTGAAGACGACATGATGTTCAACAAGTTAAAAAACAAGTTGAATGCAAACGGGATTGAAGTGATAAAACCAAATATTGTAAAAAGCTAATCCAGAATGATAAGAAAAGCAGTTATACCGGCAGCGGGTTACGGAACCCGTTTTTTACCAGTGACAAAATCATCTCCAAAAGAAATGATTCCAATAGTTGACACACCTGTTATTCAATATGTTGTTGAAGAAGCAGTTGCCAGTGGAATTACAGATATTTTAATGATAATTGGAAAGGGCAAACGAGCCATCGAGGAACATTTCGACCGGAGCCCACTACTCGAAGAATCGCTCATGAAAAAGGCCAATTACGAAATGCTGGAAAAAATCCGTGCAATTTCGAACATGGCCAACATACATTTTATCTGGCAAAAAGAAATGAATGGTTTGGGTGACGCTATTTTACACGCCAAATATCATGTTAATAATGAGCCATTTGTGATTTTACTTGGCGATACGTTGGTTCAAAGTGTTGATGGCCCTGTTACCAAACAACTGATTGATGTTTACAATCAAAACAAAGGTTCGGTAATCGCTTTGGAAGAAGTAAAACCAGAATTGGTGAGCCGTTATGGAATTATTGACGGCAATCAGATTTCAGAAAAGGTTTTTAAAGCTAAAGACTGGATTGAAAAACCATCGCCCGAGGAAGCGCCTTCGAACCTGGCAGTTGCAAGCCGATATCTGTTTACACCTGAAATATTTGATTATCTTGAAAATATCCCTGTTGGGAAAAACAATGAAATTCAATTAACCGATGCCATGCGATTAATGGTAAAATACCATCCGATGTTTGGTATGAAATTTACCGGAAAACGTTACGATATAGGTGATAAGATGGGTTTTATTAAAACCAACGTTGAATTTGGGTTGAAAGATCCTGAAATTGGCGATGCTTTAAAAAAATGGTTAAAAAATTTCGTTACTGAATTGTAATTCTTAAAGTCATATTTTAACAAGGATGATAGAATTATAGAAGCTGTTTTGAAATTTAACATTTGGCATTCATTGTTTTATTTGATTTTTGGTTTTTTTGATCATTGAAAATTAGTAATTTTGCAATCCTGTCTTAAAGTAGGCAGGTTTTTACCGGGGCTGATTGGTTTTGACAGCGGGTAGAAGAGGCAGGTAAGCATGCAGGGTTTTGGTTGTTGACCTTTAAAAAATAATAATCAAAATACAATTGGCGAAAATAATTACGCTCTTGCTGCGTAACCGAATTAAGTAAGTTACCTTCATTCCGGCACAAGGTGCTGGAACGAGACATCGCCCGGATGCTAATGCTTTGAAGCGGTTCGAACAGGCGGTGCAAGTAAATCGAAGCTAGTTTTAGCGAGGCTCTGACGCTTTAACGACAATAAAAGAGATAAGGTAAACATTGGTGGCCCTGATCCGGTGTTTATTCGAAAACCAAGTCTGGGGATAAGCATGTAGAAAGCTTGTGGCTTCCTCGTTTGGACGCGGGTTCGACTCCCGCCAGCTCCACAAATAACAAAATCAACAACAACAACAACAACAACAACAACAACCAAAAGCCTGTAAATCAAATGACTTACAGGCTTTTAAATTTCAGAATCTTTAAAAATAAACTAAATAAAATCAAATGATGAGTGAAATCTGAGGTGAACAATTATTCTGTTTTATCTTGTATGGAAAGTTCATTAATATTATCACCGAAATCTTTAATAGATAATCAAATTTTGAATTTTGTTTCTATTTATGCAAAATTACTCCGGATTTAACCCGATACCCTTCTTTTAAAATAGTATAAATAAACGTGTTGCCATTTTGCCCCAATTCTTCGTAGGTAAATTCAATGGTCTGTCGCCCCGAAACTACAGTTATTGTTTTCCTGCAAACTAGCTGCCCCAACATATTTTTAATTTCAACATCAACTTCTGCAATACTACGTGAATCGAATTCAATTAAAAATTTATCGCTGAAAGGATTTGGGTAAACTTTTGAATTTACCCCATCCAAAGAGGTCGTTTCCTGATTGGAAACAACAAATACAGGTTCGATCTTATCAATTTGCGAATCAAGCCAGTCAATTCTGCCGCTGATCCAGTTTTTCAGGTAATTAACCTCGTTTGCATAGGTACCGCCGACATAATTGTTTGGCCAAACATAGGTATTCAGTACATTGAATTTTTCAAAATTTCTTATCTGTGCATCCTTTAAAACATTCTGGCACGAATCGATAAAATTATTGATCGTATTTTTACTTAAAACTTGTTCCCTGAGTTTTTCCCATCTGTATTTTAAAACAGTTTCAAAATACGGATCTTCCCTGAACCGGTCCCACCAGAAAGGTATTTCGTACCAGTCGCCGGCACCAATACCATCGGACGCCCAGCCAACCGTATTCCCTGCACTGAAAAAGTTCGCGTTTCCAAAACAAATGTTATAATCCCAAAACGGCGACATGGTAAGTTTACCCCCTTTGCTGTCCTTGTCTTTATGAAAATAAACGCTCACCCTGTAACCATCGAGATTGCGGCTCAGTTCGGCAATAATAAAATAGTCAATAAATGATTCCACATCAATGTAGGCCCTATATCCCAGGTCAGGATTTTTGAAATCCTTTCCGTGCAGGGCATACTCAAATTCGATAATATGCGACTTTATATAATTGCGTTGCTGAGGTGTCAGGTCATCATAACTAGGGTCAACATACGAAAAGGGAACATCAACGCTTCCCGTTCTTCCATAAAATGGAGAGTTCCAACTACCCGGCTGATCCCTGTCAATACTGATAATATAGCCGCCCGTCAATTCATCGCCTGAATTATCTTCTGGTTTTAAAGTGGCAATATCAACACGGTTTTTGTCAATCTTAATTTTCTCCACCAACAAATAAATGCCCCTGTATTCACCGTTAATTTCAACTTCCATAAACCGGGTTCGCGGATGCCAGTTATTTCCCATGGCATTGCCAATACTGTATGCCAGCGCATTTCTCATCAACGACTTGTCGGAATACGGCCCATGAAAAACCCAGTCGTTTTCCGCGGGCAAACCAATTAACGAAACACTGTTATTCGAACCATCGCTTAACCTGGTTTCAACAGAAAAACTTTTTTTAGGAAACATCTGTGAGGTATTTCCCCTTATTTCAATGCCGATATATCCATCATATTCATAATTGGTGTCGCTAAAATTATTTTTACCATTTGCATTATTGATTACCTGCATTTTAGCCATTATTTTTGGCTCGTCTAATATAATTTTCCCTTCTGTATTAATTTTTATTTTTGGCAAATCGGCAGAATTATAATTAACCGGTTTCTGAAAC
This sequence comes from Draconibacterium sp., assembly GCA_041737765.1. Classification (GTDB taxonomy): domain Bacteria; phylum Bacteroidota; class Bacteroidia; order Bacteroidales; family Prolixibacteraceae; genus Draconibacterium. The sequence continues at coordinate 172,033 of JBGSRA010000168.1, forward strand.
CAGTCGGGGATTTCGCTGAAAATAATTTCATCTCCTCCAATTTCAGCATTGAGGAAAATCCTGGCCGACAAATCGGATGAATTTATACTCGTATTTAGAATGTGCACTGCAAGAATATTGGATCCCAAAGTTAAAAGTCCGGGATAAATCATAAAACGTTCAGGTTGCCCTCCGGTATAAAGTTGTGCTTCGTGATCTGTGGAAACATTCGCATTAATACCAGGCTTTCCAGCGGGAAGATTTGATGATCTTCCGATTTCAACACCATTTAAATAGGCTACAAAAGCATCATCGTAATCAATGTCTAAAATCAGATTATGAACTTTGACTGAATTCGGTAGTGTAAATTTTTTGCGCAGAAACATCGATTTTGTTGAGGCAACAACAGTTTTGTCATCGTTGTCGCCAAAACCAAATCCACCGTTACCGGTTTCCCAGCTCTGATCGTTAAAATTCAGAGCGGTCCAGTCTTCTGTTGGTTCTGATTTTGGTAAAAGATATTTAAATTCATCCGATTCTCTGACAATACTTTCCCAGTGCGATTGACTTCTTACTTGAGAAAAGCATAAAGTCAGGATAATTATGAATTGGATTTTCAGCATGCTGATTTCTTAATCTTATGAATATTATTTAACGATTTTGCCCTTTAACATTGTTAGCGAATGAGCAGGAAACTGATAAGTAAACATACCTGCTTTTTTCAAATTTACCGATTGTTTTTTCTCTGTTTTCACTGAACTCTTTCCAAAATCATTTTCTGCTTTTATATCCGGCCCGTTTACTTCAAATATTTCGAAGTCGCCGTCGAACATACCTTCCTGCGAGATAAGGTCGGTAGTTATTGCTTTGTCTTTGTGCCGGTTGATAACAGCAATTACTACTTCGCCATTGTTGTAAGCTGCAGAAACATCGAGGAAAGGAACGTCTTTTTGCCGGGTTGCCTGTTCTGCCAGTCCGAGGTAAAACTCATCGGTGTCGTAAGTATCACAATCCACATAAACATCGAGTGAGGTGCCAAACATATTGTTGGCAAAAAGCTGCGACGGGTAATAGATGGTTTGCAGGAACATGCCGTCTTTTTCAGCAAAAACAGGGGCAATAACATTTACCAGTTGTGCCATATTTGCCATTTTTACGATATCGGCATTGCGAATAAAAGCATTCAGAAAACCGCCAATTACCAAAGCATCTTCCAGATTGTAGCGTTCTTCGAGCGCGCGTTCTCCAGTCATGGTTTCTTCCTGACGCCAGCGATACCAGATGTTGTACTCATCCCAGGCAATGTAAATCGGATCTCGGTTGCCACGGTCGGCTTTTTCCATTTCACGATCGATCATTCCTTTCACAACTTTTGTACGTTCTTCAAGAACCAATGGCGACGAAACAAAATTGTAATAATTGTCCTGATGATTTCCAACGTACATGTGCAGCGCAATGTAATCAACCACATCCCGCAATTCCGTAAGAATCTTTGCATTCCATTCATGCGGGTCGTTATCGGGTCTGAAATTGGAAGCACCGGCTGCTACAAGTTTAATATTCGGATCGGTCAGGCGCATTAGTTTGGCAGCTTCACGAGCTTTCTTACTGTAATCTTCAGCATTTAAATGTCCCATTTGCCAGAAACCGTCCATTTCGTTTCCAAGGCTCCAGTATTTGATGTTGTGTGGCACAGGATATCCGTGTTTTTTACGCAATTCGGCATAATATGGCCCTTCTTTCACATTGCAGTATTCCACCCATTGCTGCGCTTCTTCAATTGTCCCGGTTCCCAGATTCACTGCAAAATAGGGTTCAGTTCCCATCCTTCGGGCATAATCAACAAATTCATTGGTACCAAACTGATTTGTTTCCAACCTTGCCCATGCCAGTTCCATGCGCGGAGGACGTTCGTTTTTTGGGCCGATGCCATCTTTCCAGTGGTAATTCGATACAAAATTTCCACCTGGATATCGGGTCAAAGGAATATTCAGTCCTTTTACTGCATCAAGCACATCCATGCGAATTCCTTTTTCATCTGAAAGCGGATTACCCGGATCGTAAATACCTCCATAAACACAACGGCCAAGATGTTCAACAAAATTTCCGTAAATATTTTTATTCACCTCGCCTATCCGGCGATCGACATCAATTTTAATTCGTGCGTTTTGTGCCTGAATATTTCCGACTTTAAAAAGCCCGAAAATCAAGACTGTCAATGTGAATCTGCAAAAAATTTTCATATTTTTTAGTTTTTAAAAATCAGCAACTAAAGGCCAGCCATCGTTATCCCAATCGAGTTTTTTAATTATCAGTTTTGGTTTTCCCTCATCAGATGCATCATAGCCATGAAAAATGATATAATCAGTTCCGTTAAAAGTGTATGTCGAATTATGACCTACTCCAAACCAATTTTCATTGCCTTGCAGAAGTATCGTTCCACCGCCGGAATTCATCGGTTTTCCTTCTTTATCGAGGTACGGACCGGGAATGCTTTCCGAACGGCCAACAATCATTTTATAAGTGCTGTTTACCCCCTTGCAACAATAATCGATGGAAGCGAAAAGGTAGTAATATTTACTTTTTTTAAAAATGAAGGGTGCCTCGATGGCATTTCCTCCGGCATCTTTTGGATTATTGTCAATTGCAGGTGGATTGGAATTAGTAGATGACTTTTTACGAGACGCAATTGTGGGTATCTTTTCTATATCTTCTGCGGGTGCGGTGGCATCAGGGTTCAGTTTTACCAGTTTTAAACCATCCCAGAACGAACCAAAAGACAGAAAAGGTGTTCCGTCGCTGGCAACAATCAGATTTGGATCGATGGCATTCCAGTTGGTTTTTCCGGGAAAAGATTGTATCACTTTTCCATGGTCTTCCCATTTAAAATCCGGATCATTGGGATCGAGTGTTTTGTTGGTGGCAAGCCCGATACACGATGTATTTTTGCCGAATGCCGATACGGAATAATACAGGTAATATTTCCCATTAAAAAAGGAAATATCGGGTGCCCAAATGTGGCCTCTGAAACCATTTACTGCTTCCACAGCCCATTTGGGTGGTTCTGAAAAAACAGGTTGCTCACGCTTCCATTCCTTCATGTTCGTGGATGACCATACACTTATTCCCCGGCCTGTGCAAAAAATATAATACGTGTCGTTTTGTTTTGCCATAACCGGATCGTGCACAGAAATGCTCTGAGCATGAGATTCAATAGAAACTGCGAGCATAACAATCACTATATTTAAAATTAGCTTCATAATAATTTCAGATTTGTATAACTCTTAAAGTCACTGATTTTAAAAAAGTTTTTCACATTAAAGGGGTATTTAACCGCCAAAGCACTAACTATTTAAATCTCTGATTAATACTGATTGCAATGTTGTAATTCTATGAATAAAACAAGGACTGAATTTGGGCTAATATTGTCACAAACTCGTCGGATATATTAAAAATGAATTATTGAACAGACTTGAAATCCTTATTATCCTTCAATTTCTGCAGGTATTCACTCGGATTCATACCGAATTCCTCTTTGAAACATTGTCGGAAATAACTGCTACTGTTGATACCAATTCGATACATTATCTCCGAAATGTTGTATTTATTAGTCAGCAAAAGTTGCTCAGCAAAATTGATACGCACTTTTCGTATAAATTCGTTGGCAGTGAGGTTGGTAAGTGCTTTAATTTTTCGGTAGAGCGTTGAGTGGCTCATGTTCATTTGTGCTGCAATGTAGGAGATATTCAATTCTTCATCTTCCAGATTTTCTTCAATCGCAGCCGTCAGTTTTTTCAGGAATTCCTTGTCCAGTTCACCAATCGATTCGTTGAGCAACTCCTGTTTTTGTTTGAATTTTGATGCACTCGACAATGAATATTTCTTTCTGGCATCCACAATGTTCCTGAGTCGGCTTTTTAACAAATTACTGCTGAATGGTTTTGTCAGGTACGAGTCTGCCCCGACATCGTAACCAACTTTTTGATCCTGCAACGAAACTTTTGCAGTTAAAAGCACCACCGGAATATGACTGGTTCTGACATCCTGTTTCAACAACCTGCACATTTCAATGCCATTCATAATTGGCATCATAATATCGCTGATTACAATGTCAGGTATTTCTTCACATGCCTTTTCATAGCCATCTTTTCCGTTTCCGGCCGAAATAATTGTATAAGTGTCGCTCAACGAATCGTTAATATATTCGATAATTTCGGGATCATCGTCCACAACCAGAATCACATTTTTTGCATTTTCTTCTGATTCTTCGAGATGAATCTCTGCCGGAAAATAATGAATTGCATCGGGATAGCTGTTGTTGATTAAAAAACGAACCTTGAAAGTCGATCCTTCGTTCAGTCTGCTGGTTACATCTATTTCGGCTTCATGCAATTCTGCCATATTTTTCACAAGTGCAAGTCCGATACCGGTTCCTTTTACCGGATGCGTAGCGTTTTTCGCCTGGTAGTACCTGTCAAAAATTCGGGGTAAATCTTCATCAGAAATACCATAACCTGTATCAGTTACCAGAATCTCTGCATAATCAATTCCGGCTTCCTGTATTTTATTTAACTCCAGTTTTATACTTCCGGCAACTGTGTATTTAAATGCATTCGAAATGAGGTTGTCCATGATTATGGAAAGTATGTCAGGATCAAAAAACATTTCAATCCTGTTTTCCGGAACACTGATTTCAAAATTAATGTCTTTGTTTTTATTCAGGTCCTTGTACTTTTCGCCAATTTCATAAATGTAAGTGGCCAGATCATCTTTGATTACGGTCAGCTTCCTGATTTTATTTTCCGATTTTCTGAATTCGAGGAGTTGATTGACAGTTTGCAGCAAGCGATTGGAAACCCGTTGAATCAATTGCAATTTCTTCGATTGTTCGGGTTTTATAGATTCGTCTGCAATCAAATCTTCGAGAGGCCCCAAAATCAATGTCATCGGACTTCTCAATTCGTGAGTGATATTGGTGAAAAACCTGAGTTTTTCCTCATTAAGTTCGTGTTCCTGTTGTCGGCTCTTTTTTTCGAGTAGTAAGTCGTTTTCAATTTTCAGTTTATTGGTATAAAATTGCATAATCAATGTAAGTATGACCAGCGCAACCATAAAGTAAATCATTTTCATCCACCAGGTTAACCAAACCGGTGGACTAATGCGAATGATAATCGAGTTTATTTGATCCGACCATTTATTGTTTTGAATTCTTGTCTTCAGATTAAAAACATATTTCCCCGGCTTCAGATTTCGAAAGGTAACTTCAGGTCCCGAGTTTACCAGATACCAGCCATCATCAAGACCTTCCATCTGGTAAATAAATTCAACCTTTTTAGCAATCGAATAGTCAAGAATATTGAAATTAATCTGAAATGAATTTTGGTTATGTTTCAACCTGATTTCATTATCGAAAGGAATTTCGGTAAACTGGTTCAGGTAATTTTTGTTATTGGTAACCGCGAAGCCTGTAAAAGCAGCAACTGGAGTGGTAATTGTGGATTGTTCAGGAATCTGGCTGAACCATGTAACTCCGTTTTGCGAACCGATGTAAATTCTGCCGTTTCGTGTTTTAGTAACCGATCCACCCAGGTAGTCACCGTACACGATGTTATCTACTGCATCAAAGTTGCTGATATGCATCGTGTTTAAATCAATGTGACTGATACCGTTTGCAGTACCAACCCAAATCTCGTTTTCCGATCTACCTTCAATTACTGCGCGAACATTGGGTTCAGCCAGTCCAGAAGATTTCCCAATCCGAATGACATCTTTTACATTGTAATTTCTGAACAGATAAAGATCGTTTTGACTCGCTACCCAAATTCGTTTTTTCGAATCGCTGTATAAATTAAATATGGAGTAGAATCTGAATTGACTGCCTAAATCATAAAGCAATTTTAAATTCTTGTCATATACTGCCAATCCACCACCAAGTGCTCCTACCCAGATATTCCCGTTTTCATCTTCTGTAACAGCCCTTACGTTGTTGTCAATAAGGTCCGAATTATTTAGTGTAAAACTTTTCGACTGCCTGGTTACGATATTGTACACATACAATCCGATGTCAGTTGATATCCATAAATTCTGTTCCGAATCTTCAAAAAAATTATAGATGGGTATATTATTAAGATCATCGAAACTTGATAATAGTTGGTAACTCTTCGAACTGTTACTATACCGAAATATCCTTCCGTCGGCAGTACCAATCCAAATATCGTTTACACGATCTCTGAACACACTCAGCACATTTAATGACTTTGCACTATTATTAATATTGGTTATCTCACTGATTTTTTTTCCGTCGCGGTAGATACAAATGCCGCCAGAGCCATTGGCAATCCAAACATTGTCTTCCATATCCGTACAAATTCCCAATACCGGTTTGCTATTCAGGCTGTTCTTGTTGTCAACCAACGGTAAGTAGTTGATTTGATTGAAAAAAGGTTCTTTATTTGGAATAAAATTAATTCCGCTTCCATAACCGCCAATCCATATATTTCTGTAAGAGTCCAAAAACATGGTTTGTACTGAAGGGCTGGATAAACCGTCGGGAGTGACCGCAAAATCAATGTGTTCGAACCGCAATGTTTTCTTACCATCAGAAATGTTCTGTGTATTCACTTTCAGAATATTGATTCCACCGCCTTCGGTGCCAAACCATAATTCCGAATCCTCAGGTTCTAAAATGCTTTCGATCGAATTAACCGATAACGAAGCAGGATCTTTTACATCGTGAAAAAAATTTTGCATCCTTCCGGTTTCCGGGTCAAACAATGCCAGCCCATTCCGGGTGCCAATCCAAATTTGTTTTTTTGAATCAATAAATATGCAAGTTACTGTATTGTCGGGGAGCGATGACGGGTCATTGGGATCGTGTCTGTAATTTTTTGCTTTCCCTGTTTTTGAATTGATAATACTGAAACCATCAGTAACATGTCCTGCAAAGATTCTTTCATCAGAATCATATAAAACACACCAATTGTAATTTGAACCCAGTCCGGGAGTATTTTCCACATTGTAATTGGTAAACAGCCCCGTTTCCCGGTTCAGCACATCAATACCACCATCATAGGTTGCAAACCAGATGTTACCAAGTTTATCACCATCAATGTGGGTTACACCGTTTGCACCCAAATCATTTGTTGCAGCGTTGCCGTAGTCATGCTCATAATGTGTAAAAATTCGATTTTTGTAATTATAGGCATCAACCCCGTTTTTTTCTGATGCAATCCAGATTACATCGTCAAACAAATCGGCGTAAACATAATTAAGAACATTGCTGCATATCGAATTTGGCTCCGTCTCAGAGGCATTAAAAACCTGAAATGTATTTGAATCAAAGCGGTTTAAGCCGTCCTTGGTACTGATCCAGATAAATCCATCCCTGTCCTGAGCAAAACTTATAATATTCTCGTTCGACAAGCCCTCTTCGATTCCTAATTTCACGATTTTTTGTGCATTGGATTGTACCAAAAAAAACAGTATGCAAAAGAAAGTCAGGATTATTTGTTTTATCAGTTTCATTTTTGATTCATTTCATCTTAGAGACAGGGGTAAATTTAATTAAAAAGTCTCAGTCGCTTTTTTTGTCGGACTCTATTTTAAAGGTTGACCGTTTTAATACATAAGAATGACGAATCCATTACACTTTGATTCTTTCCTTGTATTTAGTTTTATGCTGATTTTGAATGTGAAAAATAGTAGTTTGTCTCATATCGTAATTTATCACTTCAGTTTAAAACAATCATGTTCGCCCGGAAAAAAATATACGCATCAATTCTCCTAATTCTGTTTTTGCCAAATTGCAGGGTCAATCGTGATGATATTTTGCAAAAACAACTTTTTGATTTGAACTGGAAATTCAGCCCTGGCAACAATAAAATGGCAAACGAAACCGGTTTTAATGACATCAACTGGAGAAGTATTGATTTGCCGCATGACTGGAGTAACGATGCTGAGTTGAGCGACTTCTCAAAAAAGACAGAAACAAATACAGTTGCTACTGAAACCGGATGGTACAGAAAGCATTTCGAAATTCCTGATAACTGGAAAGGGAAAAGAATTGTAATCGATTTTGAAGGAATCGGCGGTCAACATAAAGTATTTGTAAATGGTGTTTCTGTAAAACGTTCAGAAAATGGAACCCTCAAAACACAGGTTGATCTTACTCCTACTCTGAACCAAAAAGCCATTAACCTGATAGCCATCCAGGTTACTTCTCAAAAAGAATCCGGCAATGAATGGAATGCTGAATCGGGCATATTCAGGCATGTTTGGCTTGTAATTAAAGAAAGTACCGATTTTAAAGAATAATCCTTTTTGATTCGTTGAATCCCCAATTTAACTGTAAAACTCAAATGACTTTTATTCGCATTTTTAATTTACTTAAAGATTGAATTCTGCATAGCAATGAATGATGCATGTTTTCTGCTTGTTAATTGACGAGTTTGTATTGAAGGGAATTATTCATTTGAACTACCTTTGTTGCAAACGACTTTGTAAATAAGAACCATCGATTCAGAATGAGCGCTAAACCAACAAAAAATAAAGGTCCAAACCGCACACCGGGCATAATTCTGTTGTTTCTTTTTCTGGTCCACTCCACTGTTTTCAGCTCCAATATATATTCAACTTCACTTCAGTCTGAATCCATTGAAAGTATTGAAGAAAAAAAGGAATATACCGGTTACCTGTTCGTTTATTTCACCGGCAATCAGGGTAGCCAGGAAGCTATTCGTTTTGCGGTAAGCGAAGATAGGAAAAGATTTACTGCACTCAACAAAAACAATCCGGTTTTGAAATCTTCTGACATAAGTGAATCGGGCGGCGTTCGCGATCCGCACATTGTTCGCGGTGCCGATGGGACTTTTTACATGGTTGCCACCGACATGGTTTCTGCCAAAGGTTGGAGTTCGAACCGGGGAATGGTGCTGTTAAAATCTCCCGATTTGATTCACTGGAGTTCTGTTGCAATAAATATAACAACTACATATCCATTATTTTTTGGCAACGTCGTCCGGGTTTGGGCACCCGAAACTATTTACGACAAGACGAATGGTAAATACCTGATTTATTTTTCGATGCTCAGGTCAGGTGAAAATTTTGACAAATTGTACTATGTGTATGCCAATGAAAGCTTTACCGGTTTCGAGTTTTCTCCAACCAGGTTTTTTCAGAATCCTTCGCAAGGTATGATTGATGCTAATATCGTTGAAAAAGACAGCATTTTCCACCTTTTTTATAAAACTGAAGGTTCGGGAAATGGGATTAAAAAGGCAACTTCTAAAAATTTAACTGGTTCCTATACACTCTTTAACAACTATCTTCAGCCAAATTCAAATCCTGTTGAAGGCGAATGTGTTTTCAAATCATTAAATTCAGATAAATGGTACATGATGTATGATGTTTACACCCGGGGATATTATGAGTTTACTGAAAGTACGGACCTTAAAACCTTTACTGTAAATCATAATTTTTCGTTGGATTTTAATCCGCGACATGGAACCATTATTCCAATTACAAAAGAGGAAATAACAAGGTTAAAAACGAAAAGTATTGTTTATACCGGAATTACTGCGGTTAGAAATGAGATTAAACTGCCTTCCCCTGCTCCATCAACTCAAAAGGTTATATCAGTTAATGGTTTTTATATTAGCAAAGGGATTTATAAAAAGATTGATGTTATCGATATTTACGGTAAAAAAATATTGACGCGTGAACTTACTGAAGGAACAAATTTTATTGATGTTCCATCGGGAGTTTATATTATTAAAAAGAACTAAAACCTGTAAATAAGCAATTAACATTTGAGTAACAAAAAACAAAATCAAGCGATGAAAGATATGCCAACCGACAACCAAGTTCTGCCCGCAAAAGTAAAATTTCGGTTTCCGCAGAATTTAAGTACACGCTCCCGGCATACTCGTTGTCAGGAATATGAATTAAGTGATTAAACCAACAATAAGTTTATTATGAAAAAATTAGTCATTGTTTTAATATTTGGAATTAGCTGCTTTTATGCAAATTCTCAAATTGCTTTTGAAGTGGATGTGCAAAATCCCGGAGCGAGCATACAGCCCGACATGTATGGTGTGTTTTTCGAAGACATCAATTTTGGCGCTGACGGTGGCTTGTATGCCGAGCTTGTGAAAAACCGGTCGTTTGAATTCGACCAACCTTTCACGGGCTGGACACCTTTTGGTGATGTAACTGTCAAAACAGAAAAACCATGTTTCGAACGGAATCCAAAATATGTGCAAATGAACGAAAGCGGATTGCGGCGCGGTACCGGGCTCGAAAATGAGGGATTCAGAAGAATTGGGTACAAACAAAATGCAGCATACAATTTTTCGTTTTACGCACGGTCGAGTAATGGCGGTGAAAAGAAATTCAGAATAGAATTAGTCAGTTCGAAAGAAGAGGTTGTTGGCAAAGGCGAAATTCTTGTTTCGGGAAATGAATGGAAAAAATATTCTGTCAGTCTAAAATCCGCAGTGACCGATACAAAAGGAAAACTCAGGGTAGTACTCGAAACGCCCGGAATTGTTGATGTTGACCATATTTCGATGTTCCTCGCCGAAACGTGGAAAAACCGCGAAAACGGTTTGCGAAAAGACCTCGTGGAAGCGCTTTACGATTTGAATCCGGGAGTTTTCCGTTTTCCCGGTGGCTGCATCATCGAAGGGAATACCCTCGAAACCCGCTACCAATGGAAAAACAGTGTCGGACCGGTGGAAAACCGTCCGATCAACGAAAACCGATGGAACTATACATTTCAACACCGTTTCTTTCCCGATTATTACCAGACTTACGGACTTGGCTTTTTCGAATTTTTCCAGTTGTGCGATGATTTGGGAGCGGAACCGTTGCCTGTAGTCAGTTGCGGTTTGGCCTGTCAATTTACAAGTAAAGAATGTGTGGCTGTTGCCGATTTGGAACCTTATATTCAGGATGCGATTGATCTGATTGAATTTGCAAATGGCTCTGTTAACACAAAATGGGGAAAAGTTCGTGCCGAAATGGGGCATCCTCAGCCATTCAACTTAAAATATATTGCCATTGGAAATGAACAGTGGGGTGAAGGATACATCGAACGTCTCGTAAAATTCATGGAAGTTTTCAGGGAAAAACATCCTGAAATAAAAATAATCGGTAGTTCGGGACCATATTCTGATGGCGAGTATTTCGATTATTTATGGCCTAAAATGAAAGAATTAAAAGTGGATTTGGTGGATGAACATTATTATAAAAGTCCGGATTGGTTTCTGAAGAATGCAGCCAGATACGATAGTTACGACCGCAAGGGCCCGAAAGTATTTGCCGGGGAATATGCCGCTCATCACCAAAGCCGCGACAACAATGCGGTTGCGGCCATATCCGAAGCGGCCTTTATGACCGGGTTGGAAAGAAATGCCGATGTGGTGCAACTCGCAACTTATGCTCCTTTGTTCGCACATGTGGATGCCTGGCAGTGGAAACCCGACATGATTTGGTTCGACAACCTGAACGTCGTTCGCACTCCTAATTACTACGTACAACAAATGTATGCGCAGAATTCAGGTACAAAAGTTCTACAGGTTAAAAAGGATGGATTGAACATCACCGGTCAGGACGGATTATATGCCAGTTCGTCGTTGAATGAGGCTACTTCAGAAATAATCGTGAAAGTGGTAAACGCGTCAGCTGATGTTAAGGAGATTGCAATCAATTTGAAAGGATTGAAAAATACGGCTCAGAATAAAAGAGTTGAAATCATTGTGTTGCACTCAGCAGAACCTGAAGCCGTGAACACTCTTGAAAAGCCAAACAACATTGTACCTGTACATACTTTAGTTGAAACTTCTGCAACCGTATTCACGATTAAAGCACAGGCAAATGCTTTTTATGTATGCAAATTAAAACTCTAATAAGTTAAAAATGCAATTGATAAATGTTTTTAGACGATTTTTAAATACAACAGTAACGATGTTGGCAGGAATCATCCTGCTGTCGGCAAGTGCACAACAAGCCGATAAAGAAGAAGCCTATCTTTTTACCTATTTCACAGGAAACGGACCTGGTGAAGAATCCATCAGATTTGCAGTTAGTATCGATGGATATAACTATCGTGCGTTGAATATAAATCAACCCGTAATCGATTCAAAAGCAATCAGCAAATCGGGTGGAGTTCGCGACCCACATATTCTTCGCGGGAACGATGGTAAAACATTTTACATGGTAGCCACCGATTTGTATGTTCCCGAAATGGGTTGGAATAATTTCGCGATGATTCTGATGAAATCAACAGATTTAATCAACTGGTCGTCCTCCGTTATCAATATTCCTCAGACTTTTCCCAAAGAATATGGTGATGTAAACCGGGTTTGGGCACCGCAAACCATTTTCGACAAAACAACCGGGAAGTACATGGTTTACTTTTCGATGAAACAGGGAAATAATCCCGACATTATTTACTATGCATTTTCCAATAAAGATTTCACCGGATTGGAATCGGCACCAAAACAATTGTTGTATAATCCGACCAACAACGCCTGCATTGATGGCGATATCATCGAAAAAGATGGCAAATTCTATCTGTTTCACAAGTCGGAAAGCGGCGACCCGGGAATAAAACTGGCCATTTCGGATAAACTCAACGAAGGATACAAATACCCGAATCTGAATCGGGTGGATAAGGAAACCGACCGTGTTGAAGGTTCTGGAGTTTTCAAAATGAACAATTCAGAAGATTGGATTTTGATGTATGATGTTTATGGTTCAGGACGATACCAGTTTACAAAAAGCAAGGATTTAGAGCATTTCGAAGTAATTGACCACGAAATCAGCATGAATTTTCACCCTCGGCACGGAACAGTTTTGCCAATTACCTTAAAAGAATATCTCTTGCTGATTGAAAAATGGGGAACCCTTGATGACCCGCTGGTTGAAATAAAATCACCTGACCTGAAAAAACTGAACATCGATTTAAATGCGAAGGCTGCAACTATTCACTTGCCAGTAAAAAGCGGAGTCAATCTTGCAGCGTTTGACCCGCAGTTTACCTGCTGGCCGGGGTTCAATGTCAGTCCTGCTGGTCCGCAGAATTTTACCAATGGCCCGGTTTCTTTCACTTTTTCGGTTAAAGGACATGCAGACAAGGTTTATAAAATTACAGCTTCAGAGGATCATAACCCGGTTCTGGAAGGTTATTACGCCGACCCCGATATTTTATATGCTGAAAAAACTGACAGTTTTTACCTCTACCCTACTACCGACGGTTTCGATGGTTGGTCGGGCTGGTATTTCAAAACCTTTTCCTCATCCAATCTGGTTTACTGGAGAGATGAAGGCACCATTCTCGATTTGAAAAAAGATGTAAGCTGGGCAAACCGCAATGCCTGGGCACCCTGTATTATTGAAAAGAAAATCGGTGGTCAGTACAAATATTTCTACTATTTCACTGCGGCACAAAAAATCGGGGTAGCCGCTGCCGATCATCCGACCGGACCATTTACCGACAGCGGAAAACCTTTAATTAACTGGAAACCTCAGGGTGTAAAAGGTGGTCAGGAAATCGATCCGGAAGTATTCACCGATCCTAAAACAGGCAAAAGTTACCTTTATTGGGGAAATGGTTATATGGCTGGTGCTGAATTGAACGACGACATGGTTTCCCTCAATATGAATACATTGAAAACCTTCAACATTGACAATACATACCGCGAAGGAACGTCGGTGATTTACCGCAACGGAACTTATTATTTTATGTGGTCGGAAGACGACACCCGCAGCCCTAATTACAAAGTCAGGTATGCAACAAGCGACTCACCGCTCGGAACACTTTCAATTCCTGAAAACAACATTGTGATTCAGCGCGATTCGGTAGCCAATATTTTTGCAACGGGTCATAATTCAGCAATTCAGATTCCGGGAAAAGATGAGTGGTACCTGGTTTATCATCGTTTTACCTATCCGAAAGGTGTGGAAATGCCACGCGGTTCAGGAGGTTTCCATCGCGAGGTTTGTATCGATAAACTGGAGTTTGGCCCCGATGGAAAAATGCTGGAAGTGAAACCAACTTTTAAAGGGATAAAACCTGTAATCAAATAACAAAATTCAATATGACAAATTTCAAATCTTTACTGATTGCCCTGATTTTATTATCAGTTTCAAGTTTATCCTTTGCACAAACCGGTTTTGGAAAAGCGGAAAAGATAAACGAAAACTGGCAATTCATTCTTCAACAAACTGAAAAAGAAGAACTTAAAGACCTGGATGACAAACACTGGAGAACGGTTGAACTTCCTCACGACTGGAGTGTCAAACAGCAACTAAGCCCAACTTTGGCGAGTGCTACCGGCTATTTGCCCGGCGGTATTGGCTGGTATCGCAAACAGCTTTTTGTTCCGAAGGAGCGTGAAGGGGAGAAAGTTTATCTGTATTTCGAAGGTGTTTATAACCGTAGCGAGGTATTTGTAAATGGCGAATCGGTTGGGAAACGACCAAACGGCTATGTTTCATTTATGTACGATGCCACGTCACAAATCAGGTTTGGCGAAGAAAATACAATCACGGTTAAGGTAGATCACAGTCGTTCAGCCGATTCGCGTTGGTACACAGGTTCAGGAATTTACAGGAATGTTTGGGTGGTGTATGCCAATCAGGTACATATTAATCAGTGGGGAGTGTATGCTTATCCCGAAAAACTAAAAAAAGGGGCTCAACTGAACGTTGAAGTGGAAGTTGTTAATGAAACAGCAGCTCCTTCCGCTTTGACGATTAACAATGAATTGCTTTCTGCCGATGGAACTCTTGTTGCAAAATCTTCGGAAAAAATGACGGTAAACGGCAATCAAACCGGAAAAGTTCAGCTTGCATTGAAAGTTGCAACCCCTGAGTTGTGGTCGCTCAACATGCCGGCTTTATACACTTTAAAAACTTCGGTTTACCAAAACGGAGTGTTGGTTGATGAAACCAGCACAGTTACCGGGTTTCGCGAATTCACTTTCGACCCGAATAAAGGTTTTGCTTTAAATGGCGAATGGATGAAAGTAAAAGGCGTTTGTCTGCATCACGACGGCGGAGTCCTTGGCTCGGCAGTACCCCGCGAAGTGTGGAAAAGAAGGTTGCTGACATTAAAAGAAATCGGTGTAAATGCCATCAGAACAAGCCACAACCCACAGGCTCCCGATTTGTATGAACTTTGTGATGAACTTGGCTTGTTGGTAATGGATGAAGCTTTTGATGAATGGGAATTTCCAAAACGAAAATGGATTGAAGGATGGAACGTTGGTACACCTGGATTTCAGGGCTCATTCGACTATTTTGAAGAGTGGGGTGAGAAAGATTTGGGTGACATGATTAAACGCGATCGCAATCATCCTTCCATTTTTGCCTGGAGTATCGGTAATGAAGTGGATTACCCAAACGACCCGTATTCGCACCCGGTTCTGGATGGAGGCGGTGAAACAGGATTTACACAACCGATATTTGGTGGATTCAAAAAAGATGCTCCTGATGCCATGCGTTTGGGAGACATTGCCAAACGACTGGTAAAAGTGGTAAAGCAATACGATCAATCGAGACCAACCACTGCCGGTTTAGCAGGTGTTGCCATGTCGAACCAAACCGGATATCCGTTTGCTTTGGATATAACCGGCTACAATTACACCGAAAGTTTGTACGATAGCGATCATGCAAAATATCCCGACCGGGTGATTTTCGGAAGTGAAAACCGTCACGATCCGGAGGCCTGGTATGAAGTGAAGAATAAAGATTTTATTTTCGGACAATTTCTCTGGACAGGTATTGATTATTTGGGTGAATCAGGTCGCTGGCCATCGCGCGGTTTCTATTCCGGCTTGCTTGACTTTGGCGGATTTATCAAACCAAGAGGATATTTCCGTCAGTCGTTGTGGTCGGAAAAGCCAATGGCTTATTTGGGAACTTATCCTGCACCTCAGGGAGGAAGAAACCGGTTGTCTATGGATGCCTGGCCAATCTGGAATTACAAAGAACAAGAGTCTATTCGGGTAGTATGTTATACAAATGCTGCTCAGGCTGAATTGTTGTTAAACGGCAATGTAGTGGGAGAAAAGAAACCTTACGATATGAAGTCCGGGATTATTTACTGGGACATTCCATACCAGAATGGAAAACTCGAAGTTATCGGGTTTGATACCAACAACAAAGAAATCATCCGGAATGCCATTCAATCATCCGGGCGTCCGTATGCCATAAAAATTATTTCAGGCGAAAACACAATCAAAAAAGGAGAAGTAGCCCAAATCGTAATTCAGGTGGTTGACGAACAAGGAATCCCGGTGACGATTTCGGACGATGAAATCACATGTCAGATTCAGGGCGATGCACGTCTGATGGGTTTGGAAGCCAGCAATAACGAAGACATGACAGATTATACCGACAATAAACAACGTGTTTTTCATGGGCGGCTGATTGCATATATAAAAGCCAATCAATCAGCAGGCAAATTTCAGGTAAAATTCTCCGGCCAATGGTTAAAATTGGCAGAAACTCAAATTACAGTTCATTAGTTATTTTAATTGAATGACCTTTAAAAGAACAGATTCATGCGTAAGAGACACCTTTTAATATTAATAATCTTATTTTTTGGAATTGGAAATGCCCGGATTCAGGCGCAGAACACAATTCCGAAAGTTGTTTCAAGCGCGAGTGATAATTTAATTGCTTTTCCCTTTGCCGACAGAACTCTTTCCTTTAGTATTTCGGATTCTGGTGTTTATAAACCCATTACCTGGGGACTCGATCTGGCTTGGTTAAGCGAGAGCAATATCAGGCGTGGAATGGCATTTATGGGAAAGGACCGGGTGGATATTGTGCGGTCGTCGTTTATGCCGACCGAACCACTGAACAATGGCAAATTGCAGGGACAGGCATTAACAAATACAAACCAGAGAATAAACATCATCAATAAATGGTTACCTGAAAATACTGAGGTAGTACTTAACTGCGATCACCCCAGTGTTCATGCTTATTACAAGGGAAATGACGCAAACTGGGCCTCACTTATCGATGTTACAGCACGAATGCATCAGGATGCAGGACGAACAGTTGTTTCGGTTTCACCATTCAACGAGCCTGATTATTCATATACAGGTCAGGGAACCATTCAGGACTTTTACAATATTGCCGTCGCATTAAGAAAAAATTCACGTTTCGACAGCATCCGGATTTCGGGCGGTAATACGCTAAACTGCGACCAGGCTCTTCCCTGGTACAATTATTTAAAAAGTTTGCTGAATGAAGGAAATACCCATCAACTGGCAGGAAACTTCGATAATTATGCTTCTTTTTTTACAACTGTACGAAATAACGGTCATCATGCCACCAACGACGAATTGCATAATGTAATGGAAGCAATGGTGGGTGTTGAATATGGTTTACAAACCGGTATCTGGTGGGGAACGGCTGAACTGGCCCGTGGAGAATTTGTTAAAGCCAGCGACGGGAAAAGACTTGCTTATGCTGAACACCGGCCAAACTGGACTTCAGCGTCAGTTTACAGGAATACCGATGGAAAGGTAAATGCCTTTGTTGGATCGTCGGAAAGACAGGCTGCAACCACAACTTATTCTTTTATTTCAAAAGACAGGGATGTTTTTTACGACGGAAATGGGCCACAACGCGAATATGTGGTTGAAATTCACGGTGGCACAGGTTATCAACAGGGCCAGTCCAATGCAGAAAAAGTGGTAAGAATAACCTGGGGAGATGACATTCAACCTGTTATAAACGGGCGATATACACTGGTGAACCGAAACAGCAGCAAGGTGATTGAGGTACAGGGTGGTTCAACAAGTGCAGGCGCTGCTGTGAGACAGGCAATCAGCAACGGTGCAGCATACCAGCAATGGAATGTAATTCCGGTGAGTCCACGTGTTGGAGGCGACTTCAGCTATTTCACAATAACAGCGGCCCACAGTGGCAAAGCATTTGATGTAAATAACTGGTCGCTCGATAATGGCGGAAACATTATTATGTGGGATGATACAAAAGGAGCTAACCAGCAATGGTACCTTGATTACAGAGAAGACGGCTGGTTTTACATCCGCAGCCGGCACAGCGCCTTGTGTCTCGATGTTGTTAACTCAGGCACGGCTAATGGTGCAGGCATCATTCAAATGGAGTTAAACGAAAAAACAAGCCAGCAATGGCGCTTTATTCCGGTTGGTGCTCCGGTTGAGTTTGAAGCTCCGGGTGTGCCAGTCAATTTAGTTGCCACAGCCAATGCCGAATCCGTTCGGTTGGATTGGTCTGCCAGTGCAGAAGATGATATTGCCGGATATACTATTTTTCGGTCGGATTTGGAAGGTGGACAATATAATACGATTGCACGCAATGTTAAAACAACTGCCTTCGTCGATAACACCTGCACAGCAGGTAACCCGTATTTTTATTCCATAAAAGCAGTTGACAAATCATTAAACAGTTCTGAATTTTCTAAAGAAGCAGTTGCAACACCTACTGGTTTTGATGATCTGGTAGCACATTATAAATTTAATGAAAATACACTCGACAGCAGTAGCAATTTAAATCATGGAGCAACTCCGGGTAAAATAACCTTTACTGGAGGTATTGTTGATTCAGGTTCTGTTGTTTTAAACGGAACAGAAGATTTTGTGCAGTTACCAGCAACTGTTGCAAATCAGGGGGCTATTACTGTTGCAACCTGGGTTTACTGGAATGGAGGAACTCCATGGCAACGTATTTTTGAATTTGGAAATAATGAATCGGAGTACATGAATCTGACACCAAGACTTCGCTTTTCGATAAAAAACGGAGGCACCGAACAACGACTTGATGCTTCTTCATTACCTGAAGGAGAATGGGCTCATGTTGCTGTAACTTTAGGTGAATCGGGTGCGCGAATGTATTTTAACGGAGTTTTGGTTGACGAATCATTGGAAGTTACCGTCAGACCTGATGATTTTAAACCCGTATTAAATTATATCGGACGTGGGGTTACTGAAGTCCCGTTGTTTGATGGATTAATCGATGATTTTAGAATTTACAATTACGAATTATCTCCTGAAGAAATTGAAAAGCTGGTTTCCGATGTATCAACGGAAACCCGCATATTTACTGATGCCAGCCAAACAAAATTTGAAGTTTACCCTGTACCGGCAAAAGATATTTTGAAATTTAAATATGACACTAATTATAATCGAATTACTACAATAATAACACTATACGACATTTATGGCAGGTTAATTCTGCGAGAAGAGCTCTTATACAGCCGAATGGGAGAAATTAATGTATCTAAAATACCAGATGGTATTTATATGCTAAAACTGACAAACGGCAATGACTATCAAACAAAGAGAACAATAGTTAAACATTAACGTAATTCTTTAAAAGTTCACAAAATTGCAAAAACTGAATTTTCGACAAAAAATTCATTTCTCCATTGCAAAAATTTCAAACCAGACAACCGGATTCCTCATGTAATACCAAGTGCGATTCTAAAACAGTCCAAAGCCACTCTGGTATAATGCCGATGAATAGAAATGTTAAGGCCAAAAGAGTATGCGAAGATTGGACGGTTACATTTCTTCAATCGGTATAAACCATTAAATGAAAGCCTTCAGTTTTACATTAAAAGCGTATTGATTTTCTATAACTTTTTTTAAATGTTTCAATTACACTTAAGAAAAAATAGCTTAACTTTTATATGACGAATTTGTGACTAAAAAAGACATAGTGGTCAAAAATAGCACCTAAAATCTTTCATAATGATTGGATTTATTGGTGTTTTAGAAGATTACATTGGAAGTTGTTTCAATGTAATCTTTTTATTTTGTGAAAAAAGTGAAAAAAATGCCCGATTT
>JBGSRA010000015.1:0-15331 GCA_041737765.1 Draconibacterium sp.
GAAAATCGGCTGTCCGACAAAATTTATTTCTGTATTTTTGCTCATGTTGTGATTTAGTGTGCAAAACAAATCTACAACATGGGGCCAAACCTTCGGGGAGTAACCCCAAATTTTATTTTATTCCTCGTTCAGTAGTGATAATAAATGCAATAAATGATAAAGTTATGATACGCGAAAAATTTATTCTGACATCTCTTGCCTTTTTCCCCTTGACTGCTTTCGGCAAAATGAAATCTGATTTATTTGAGAGAACTGATAATGGGTTTAAAACCAATGCTGGTGAAGGACGAATTCACGGTCATATTAAACTAAAAGGAGTCAACTCAAATATCCTCGATGTTAAAGTGTCGGGAAGCGAAACAGGCGGAAGTTTGGCCATTTTTGAACAGACTTCACTTTCGCAAGGCAGGGGAACCCCTTTGCATTTTCATCATTCGCAGGACGAAGTTTTTTATGTTATTGAGGGTTCGTATTATTTTCAGGTGGGCGATGAAAAATTTAAACTGGCAAAGGGTGACAGTATTTTTTTACCTCGTAAAGTTCCTCATGCCTGGACCCAAATTTCTGAAAGTGGAAAAATGACTGTTGTGTTGCAACCGGCAGGCAAGTTGGAAGAGTTTTTTGTAACTATGGCTGCTTTGGATCATGAACCTACTCAAAAAGAGGTGGAAAAGATTTTTGCTGACAATGAAATGCAGGTTGTTGGCCCACCGTTAAAAGTGGACTGAAAAATAATTATAAAATAAAATTTGATCGAACCCGCAGAAGATTAGAAGAGCCAACGGGGGAATACTCACAAGTCTGCATTGCATTTAAAGATCCCGACTTGCCGGGACAGGCTTTGACAGCGTTTACTAATCAACAATGCATTTCATCTTCATCAAAATTTGTGAATCATGTCGGTTAAACGGATTCCATCTTTTTGAACGTTGGAATCCTTAAGCGATTGCAGGATGAGTTGTAAAAACCCCCTCCGTCCCGGTAATTGAAATTGAATAAAATTTTATTACCGCATTTCACCGGGACTCGTCCCCTTTGAAAGAAGGGGGACAAATGAAAAATGCACCTGGCAAGTGGCGAAGAGCAAGGAGCAAGGAGCAAGTATCTAGTAACCAGTATCTAGTATCCAGTATCCAGTATCAAAATGTGTGAATCATGTAATTCTATTCCATAGTTATGTAATAATTGGTCGGATTCATCGGGTTACCTTTATTCCTTGTATCTGGAATTACTGCACTCGTTGCATACTTCTACTTTACAGTGATTCAGGAATATGAATAAAGTGCAAAACACAATCGCAAAAGCAATTAAAGTCATCCTTTGGGTGGTTGCTGTTGTTGTGCTTATATTCGTAATTATTGCCGGACTTATTCATATTCCTGCCGTTCAAAACAAGATAGTTGATGCTGCAACATCCTTTGTCAGCAAAAAAACCAACACCAAAGTTGAGATAGAAAACATCAGCATTAAATTTCCAAAAACTGTGGTTATTAATGGCCTTTTTCTGGAAGACACTGCAAAAGATACTTTAATATATGCCGGTTCGGCTAAAATCAACATTGCACTTTACGGTTTAATCTCAAGTAAAATTGCCGTTAGTTCATTTTCTCTCGAAGATGCTACCATCAAGCTTTACAGCTCCAAAACTGACCCTCTTTTTAATTACAATTTTCTGATTACTTCATTCGCTGATTCAACCCAACAAACACAAACCGAT
Source organism: Draconibacterium sp. (assembly GCA_041737765.1). Classification (GTDB taxonomy): domain Bacteria; phylum Bacteroidota; class Bacteroidia; order Bacteroidales; family Prolixibacteraceae; genus Draconibacterium. The sequence continues at coordinate 1,718 of JBGSRA010000015.1, forward strand.
ACTTTAAAAGCTTCCAAATGGACTTTCAGTCTCGACAATGTTTACCTGAAAAACATCAGATTTACATACTACGATGTGTATGCCGGAATCAATGTTTTCGCGGCAATCCAAAAGTCGGAATTCAGTGTGGAAGAATTTGCCCCTAAAAAACCGCTTTACCAGTTTAACGAATTGGTTTTGGATGGCCTCAACTTAATTGTTCGGACCAGTGAACCGGCAAATGCACAAACAGAAAAATCGGGAAAAGTTTTGCCAACCATCATTGCCCAAAAACTTCAGCTAAACCATTCGACAGTAACGTATTCCGATTCGCTTAACTACATGTCGGTTAATACAGTTCTCGACCAGATAAAACTGGAAGAAGGTTTGGTTGATATTCAAAATGAACAGGTTACTTTTGACTATATCAACCTGTCGGAAAGCGAAATCCGGTATCACACTTTTGAACCCGAAATAGTTTTAGATACCGTTTCTACGGGTAAAAGCAACTGGAAAGTATCAGTGAATCGGCTTGATGCTGAAAACAACCTGCTTGATTACAAAGTTGGCGATGGCCCCGAATTATCGAAAGCTTTTAACGGACAACACCTCGAATTGGCTCAATTAACGTTTGAAGCAACTAATTTTTATTATGATTCGGAACTCACAAAAATTTCAGTCAAAAACCTGAGTACAATCAATCAGAATTACTTTATCGTCAACAATTTGGAAACCGATTTCAGCATGGATCAATATTCAATAACGGCTGAAAAGCTAAAACTCAAAACCCCCCACTCTTCCATCGATGCCGATTTTCATATCGAATTTACTTCAATGGAAAATTTTACAGATTCCATGCAATTCAGCAACCTGAACTTTGTGATGAGAAATGTCAGTCTCACCAATCCGGATGTGCTTTATTTTAGTCCGGAACTTATCAGCCAGCCTTTCTTTAAAAACCCGGACAACATTATAACTACTTCCGGCTCTGTAAACGGTCCTTTGAATAATCTGACCGGCAAAAACCTGTACATAAAAACCGGAATAAATACAGTTGTGAAAACCGATTTCAATATCCGTGGATTGCCCGATGTGCAGACCGCAACTTACGATTTCCCGAACCTTAAAATAATCTCAGGAAAAAAAGATATTGAATTGATGGCCGGCGATTCGATTCCCGAAAACATCGCACTTCCTGAAAATATAAATCTGGAGATTGCTTTTAAAGGAGAGTTAAAATCTTTCGAAACCACAGTGAATGCAGCCAGCAGTTTTGGTGATGCGCAACTTTCAGCGACCATCGATAAAAGTGAAAGTTTCAATGGGAAAGTAAATACCACAAATTTCGATTTGGGCAAACTATTAAAGGATTCGGTGATGTTTGGCCCCGTTTCGTTAACAGCGGAAACCAGTGGGCACGGGTTGGATAAAACCACGGTAACAGCAAAAATCAAGGCTGAAGTTTCGCAGATTTATTTGTATCAATACACATATCACAATTTCAACCTGGATGGGAATATCAGCGGACAGGAGTTCGAAGGTAAAATGAATTTGAATGATGAAAATGCCGTTTTCGATTTTGATGGACTGGTGAGTTTGAACCCGGATAAGGAACAAATTAAATTCACGTTGAATGTAGAGGGAGCCGATCTTCAGAAACTTAATTTTACAAAAAAGGATATCAGAATAGCCCTGGTTGCAGCAGCTGATTTGAAGGGCGGAACTGTAAAAAAACTAAATGGCAATGCGGCAATCACCAACATGATTATTGCACAGGGAGAAAAAACATACACGCTTGATTCGGTGCTGTTTGCTTCAGTGAATGAATCACGAAAAAGTGAATTGAATTTCAGCAGCGCGCTGGTTGGTATAAAGTATGCCGGGACCATTTCTCCTGCCGACATTTCAGCGCAATTGAACAATTTCATTAATACTTATTTCCCGTTTACAAATAAAAAACTGTTGGAGAAAAATGATGAACCGACGGATTTCAATTTCGAAATAACACTTCACAACCATCCGCTACTTTCTGAGGTTCTTTTGCCGCAATTAAAAGAATTTGAACCGGGAATTATTCAGGGAAATTTCGACAGCGAAAAAAACGACCTGAAAATCAATGCCAAAATGAATAAAATCGTTTATGGAACCACCGAAATTGCAGACTTCGAATTTGATGTGAATTCGAATCCGGGTGCTCTGAATTTTAAAATCTCAAGCAGTGCGGTTTCAAATTCCCAAATTAAACTGGAGAATTTTTTAATTGATGGAAAACTTGCGGATGACAAAATAAATACAACCCTTACATCAGTTGACGAAAAGAAAAACAAGAAACTTTTAGTCAGTACCGAAATTACGAAAGAAGGCGAAAACTTTAGGCTGGCGCTCGATCCGGCTGATTTTTATCTGATGGATAAACAATGGGATATTGCTGCCGATAATTACGTCGAATTCGGGAAACAGGGAATTTTAATACATCATTTTTTTATGAATAAAACCGGAAGCGAAATCAATATCGCCTCGGTGAATGATCTGTTCAACGATGATTTGAATGTTGAAATCATAAATTTCAAACTGGAAGATATTGCGGGAATCATTGAAAAAGATACAGGATTTGTAAGTGGCACCGTTAATGCAAATGCACTGCTGAAAAGGGTAAATCAATCGTATGGTTTAATTGCCGACGCCAGTATTGAGAACCTGTTCGTCAGCGGTGTTTCTGTTGGAGATTTAGCTGTAAAAGCGGAAAATCCTACTACGGAGAAATTTGATTTCGATGTGAATTTATCGGGCACCGAAAATAATCTGACAACAAAAGGCTTTTACATCGCCAAAAGTGGCGACAATTCAATCTCTTTGACAACCGACATCCAATCGCTTTCATTAAAAACAATCGAGGCGTTTTCGATGGGCACAATTACGGAAGCCTCCGGAAATCTGAGCGGTAATTTTTTGGTTGAAGGAAATACTACATCACCCGAAATTACCGGCGATCTGGTTTTCAAAAATGCATTTATTACACCAGCGGTGTTGAATAACCGTCTGGAAATAAAGGATGAAACCTTCCAGTTGAAAAAAGACGGAATCTATTTTGATGATTTCACTATTCACGATGTTTCGCAAAATGCTGCTGTAATAAATGGAGCAGTAAACATGAACCACTTCACTGAATTTGCTTTTGCTTTGTCGGTTTCAACAAACGATTTTTTGCTGTTTAACACCACTGAAAAGGATAACAAATTATTCTTCGGACGAATGATAATCGATAGTGAAATCAATGTAACCGGACCAATGGCACTTCCGGTTGTCAACGCAAAAATTAAAATGAAAGAGGGTTCCAATTTTACGTTTGCCGTTCCCGAAGACAGGCTCACAACAAACAAAGGAGAAGGAGTGATTGAATTTGAGAACAAACATAAACTGCATTCTATATTAACAAAAGAAAACGACAAACAAACTCAAAAAACAAGCTTAACCGGATTTGATGTTTATTCGGTTATTGAGATCGACAAGGAAGCAACGCTGCGGTTATTAATTGACCCATCTTCAAGCGATTCGCTTGTGGTGAGAGGCGAAGCAGCATTAAGTTTAACCATGGACAGAAGCGGGAAAATGAGCCTCACCGGCGTTTACAATTTAAACGACGGCAGCTACCTGGTTTCGCTTGAATCGTTAATTAAAAGAACATTTGAAATTGATAAGGGAAGTACCATTATCTGGAATGGCGATCCGATGGAAGCTGATGTAGATATCGATGCAATCTATTCTGTGCGGGCCTCTCCCATCGATTTGATGGCCGACCAAATGGCCGGTCTGACTGAAACCGACAGAAACGCGTACAAAGAACGGCACCTTTTTTTGGTCATTCTTAAATTAAACGGAGATATTTTACACCCCGAAATTAGCTTCGAAATACGCCTGCGACCCGAGGATAAAGGGATTTTGAATGGAGCTGTGAATCAAAAACTGACCTTATTGAACGAAGATGCGTCGGCATTAAACAAACAGGTTTTTGCATTGCTGGTTTTGGGCAGGTTTATTCAGGAAAATCCGCTGCAAACCGATGCCGGCGGCGGAACTTCAACTTTTGTTCGGGCAACAGTGGGCAAACTGTTATCGCAGCAGTTAAATCAGTGGTCGTCGAAAATGCTTCCGGGTGTTGATTTGAATTTTGATATACAATCGTACAACCAGTTTGAGTCAGGAGAAGCAGAGGGCAGAACCCAGGTTGACATTGGCTTAAAGAAACAACTTTTCAATGAAAGGTTAAGCGTTCAACTCGGCGGTACTCTTGAAGTTGAAGGTGTAAAGGCAAAACAAAATTCGGCCAGCGACATTGCCAGCGATGTTGTGCTGGAATATAAACTAACTGAAGATGGCCGTTACCGGTTGAAAGGTTTCAGGCAAAATCAGTACGAAAGCGATATTGAAGGCCAGTTTGTTGAAACCGGCGCCGGAGTGAGTTATGTGCGCGATTTCGATAAATGGACAAATCTCTTCAGGCGGACAAAAATTGAAAAAGGAAAATTGAAAAGGGAAAGAAAGAATGAAAAGCTCAATTCGAAATAGTTACTTCCTGATTTTCAGTTTTCTGCTGCTGGCAGCGTGCAGCGGTACAAAACATTTGCCTCCCGGTGAAAAACTTTATACCGGAGCGGATTCAAAACTTGAATCGACAAATAATATCAGCAGCAAACTAGTTAAAACCACGGTTGAAAATTCAATTCGTCCCGAGCCAAATAAAAAGTTTTTGGGCATGAGGCCAAAATTATGGATGTATAATTATGCCGGTGAAACGCCTGACACAAAATATAAAAAGTGGCTTAAAAAAAGAGGGGAAGCGCCCGTATTTATTAGTAATATTAAACCCGGGGTTACGGCAGAATTTATCGATGCCGGCCTGTTTAACATCGGTATTTTTAACAGTTTTACCAATTTCGAAATCGTTGAAAAGAAGCACACGGCAAAGATAATTTACACCAGCTACATACATCAACCTTTCATTATAAACGACATAATAACTGCCATTTCCGATGACAGTTTAAGGTTAATCATTCTGAATGAAAAGAAAAAATCGCTGATAAAACCCGGTGAAAAATATAGCCTTGCAACCCTTGAAATGGAGCGGATGCGGATTGATGCTGTACTTAAAAATATCGGGTACTTTTATTTCGATCCCGATTATCTCCTTTTTAAAGCCGACACTTCGAAAACGGACCAAACAATAACCCTGAAAATGACTTTAAAAGACAGTATTCCGGACAATGCACTAACGGTTTACCGCATCAACCATGTGTTTATCGATCAGAATTATTCGCTTAATATAGAAGATGAAGACCTTATAAAAGACACCCTACACTTTGAAAACGTTGATTTTGTGCGGGATGAATCGGGTAAATGGATCAAACCAAAGGAATTGTTACGATCGGTTTACCTGCGAAAAAATGAAATCTTTTCGCGCGAAAATCACAACATCACACTCAACCGGTTGATTTCGCTGGATAATTTCAAATTTGTGCGCGTTAAATTTTCCGATAGTGATACTACGGCTGCAGGATATTTAGACGTTTCAATCTTAATGACACCAATGCCAAAACGCACGTTCAGAACAGAAATGGAATATGTTTCGAAATCGAACAACTTCTCCGGTCCGAGAATGAATTTAAGCCTGCTGAACAGAAATACTTTTAAAGGTGCCGAAATGCTGAATTTCAATATGTCGGGTTCTTTTGAATACCAACGGAACGAGAAAGACAAAAACTATTATTCATATTCTATCAATCCGCAGGTTGAATTGCATTTTCCACGTTTTATTACTCCCTTCAATATCAGAACCTACAGCAGGTATATTCCAAAAACCCGTTTTATTGTTGCCTTCAACTATTTACGGCGTGTTAACTATTTCGACATGAAAACTTTTGAATTTGTTTACGGCTACAAATGGAAACAGAACATCAGAAAAGAACACGAATTTAATCCGGTGAATGTAAGTTATACTTCGCTTACGAATAAATCGCCAGAATTCGAAGAACTGCTGAACACTAATCCGTATCTGAAAAAAAGCTACGAGGAACAGTTTATCGCCGGGGGAAGCTATTCTTTTACATTTAACGACCAGTTGGTCCCGGGCAAAAAGTTGCAGTATTATTTGCGTTTTACAGGCGAGATTGCCGGAAATATGTTATCGCTTGCAAAAAGAATAGCCGGTGATGAAATATCTTCAGAAAATCCCGCTCAGATTGCCGCTTCTGTTTATTCCCAGTTTATCGAATTAAGTGTCGATGGCCGTTTTTATTACACTTTCAGGGATAAAAACAAATTTGTACTGCGTGGATTTGCAGGCGCTGCCAAGCCATACGGAAACTCTGCAGTAATGCCTTATGCAAAACAATTCTTCAGTGGCGGACCAAACAGTATCCGTGCATTTCACATTAATTCGGTTGGTCCCGGCACCTTTTACCAGAATCCCGATGAACTTGTATTTCTGCAACTGGGTGGCGATATAAAACTGGAAGCTAATACAGAATACCGCTTTTCCATTTATCGCTTTTTTAAAGGGGCTTTGTTTGTTGATGCAGGAAATGTGTGGCTCATAAAATCGAACCCGGCAAATGTAGGAACCCCTTTTTCTTTTTCAACATTTATGAATGAAATCGCTGTGGGCGCCGGCGCCGGTGTGCGGGTCGATGTTTCATTTTTTGTATTGCGGTTCGATTTGGCAATGCCATTGCGAAAACCATGGTTGCCTGAAAATGAAAGATGGGTGATTGTCGAAATTGATTTTGGCAGCTCCAAATGGAGAAACGAAAACCTGATTTTAAATGTGGCAATTGGGTATCCGTTCTAAAACCTCATATCTTTTTGTTTCCGTTTGTTCTGTTGAAAGAAGACCAAACCATCACTCACATTCAGCAGAAATAATATCTTAACTTTCAAACTTTTACATCGAATTAATGACCTTAGACCAATACATAAACAAACTAAACTCAGAATTCGTTACTCAAATAGCAAAGGAACTGGGATTAACTTTTGTACCTGAAAAAGAACCGGAAGGTAATGTTTGCATGGTGAACAATAAAGAAGTCAGAGACGATTTTAAAACCACATTCGCAATTATTGATATTTTAGACTACATCTACGCCGTATTACATTCGCCAATCTATCGCGAGAAATACAAGGAATTTTTGAAAATTGATTTCCCGCGTGTGCCGTTTCCACGTAGAGACGCAAAATTGTGCCGTTTCCACGTAGAGACGCAAAATATTGCGTCTCTACGTTTTGGCACCTGGTAAAATTAGGTGGCGAATTGCGGCAAATTCATTTATTGGAATCGCCTTTGGTTGATAAATACATGATACAATACCCGGTTGACGGGAATAACGTTGTGGTTAAATCGCGTGCGGTAGAGACGCACGTGGTAGAGACGCACGGCCGTGCGTCTCTACATGCAACGTCCCTGCGTGTTTACATCAACGACACCCAATATTTCGATAACGTACCCGAAATTGCCTGGAATTTTTACATCGGCGGTTATCAACCCGCTCAAAAATGGCTGAAAGACCGCAAAGACCGCAAATTGGAATTTGAAGATATTCTGCATTATCAGAAAATAATTGTCGCCCTCACCGAAACCGAAAGGTTGATGAAAGAGATTGATATGGTAGATTTTATGTGAGGTTAAAAAACTCCGCACCCATAAAAATAACCAAAGCAGAAAGCGATAGAGTCGCGATAATATTTGTAGAAAAAAATTGTTATTGATGCAATCAAAGGTGCAGCGCACCGCAATGCCAGAGAAATTTCGGTGCTCTGCACCTTCCTTTTACAATTCAAATCTCACACTACAAATATTTGGGTGCGCTGCACCTTTAACCTTAATGATGTTTTATTAATGACTGGGTTCTTTGCCACCCCGGGTGTCGTACCTGCCTTGCCGGCAGACAGGGTTTTTATCCGCGATTTATCCGGAGGTTGCAAACCTCCGCACCAATTCCAACCCCCCTATACAAAAAAATCCCTTGCCTCACAAAATGTGTGAATTATGTAAACTTTTCCAAAAATTGTGTAACACCCGTAGTCTGTATTATCTATAGTTTCATGCGATCAGCTTTTTACTTGAAAATCAGATGATTTTAACATGAAAGCATCCATATAAAATTGACTATCAGGAATATATCAAACACAACATATCTATGACAAAAACAGAAAAGAAGCTTACAGACAATAAACTCCTCAAGTCGCCAACCGGAATTCAGGGATTCGATGAAATAACCGATGGCGGATTGCCTGCCGGCAGACCAACACTAGTTTGTGGTTGTGCAGGTTGCGGGAAAACACTTTTCGGGATGGAGTTTCTTGTGCGCGGCGCAACACAGTTTAACGAACCCGGTGTGTTTATGTCGTTCGAAGAAACAAATGATGAACTGACAAAAAATGTGGCTTCACTTGGTTTTGACTTGGACGACCTTAGCAAAAACCATAAAATTATACTTGAACATGTGCGTGTTGAACGCAGCGAAATTGAAGAAACCGGGGAGTACAACCTCGAAGGATTATTCATCAGGCTGAATTATGCCATCGATTTGATTGGGGCAAAACGTGTTGTTTTGGATACCATAGAGTCGTTGTTTGCAGGGCTGCCCAACCAGCTGATTTTGCGCGCCGAACTGCGGCGTTTGTTTCACTGGCTGAAAGAAAAAGGGGTTACAGCAATTATAACAGGCGAACGTGGTGACGAAACTTTAACCCGCCAGGGTTTGGAAGAATATGTTTCTGATTGTGTAATTATGCTCGACCACCGCGTAACCGAACAGAACTCGACACGCCGGTTGCGGGTAGTAAAATACCGCGGTTCGATACATGGAACCAACGAATATCCGTTTCTGATAGACGAAAATGGTTTTTCAATATTGCCTGTCACCTCGTTGGGTTTAAAACATGCGGTGTCAAACGACAGGGTATCGAGTGGCATTTCGGCTCTCGATAAAATGCTTGAAGGAAAAGGTTTTTACCGCGGGAGCACCGTACTTATTTCGGGTACTACCGGAGTTGGAAAAACCAGTATTGCAGCGCATTTTGCCGAAGCCGCATGTAAACGTGGTGAGCGGGTTCTTTATTTCTGTTTCGAAGAATCGCCAAAACAACTCATGCGGAATATGCTTTCCATTGGTATAAACCTGGAGCCGTGGGTTCAGAAAGGATTTTTACAATTTCAGGCAACCCGCCCCACATTTTATGGCCTCGAAATGCACCTGGCCGCAACCCACAAGGCGGTTACCGAATTCCAACCTCAAATTGTCATTCTCGACCCGATAAACACTTTTGTAATCGGCGATAAGGATTCAGAAGTAAAAACCATGTTAATGCGCATTGTTGATTATCTGAAGTCGAGCCTGATAACCGCTATGTTTACCAGTTTAACTCCAAAAGAAGGAATAACGGAACATAACGACAGTGGAATATCATCGCTGATTGATACCTGGATTTATTTGCGCGATATTGAATTAAGCGGCGAACGAAACAGGGGAATGTACATAATTAAATCGCGCGGCATGGCGCATTCGAACCAGATTCGTGAATTTATTTTAACCAATCATGGTGTTGAATTAAGAGAGGTGTATGTTGGAGCAAGCGGTGTTTTAACCGGCTCGGCACGAATTGCACAAAAAGCACTTGAAAATGCCGAAGTTTTGACACGCAGACATGACATTGAGCGAAAAAAACGTGAAATTGAACGAAAACGAAAGGCGCTCGAAGCACAGATTATCTCGTTGTACGCCAATTTTGATTCACAGGAATCGGAAACTTTGAAAATGATAGAAACGGAACAGGATATGATTAAAAGGCTGGAACAGGATAAAATTGAAATGGCAGAAAGCAGAAATGATGATATTGAGAATACAAAAAAAGGCAATAAAACAAACCATAAAAAAACAATTGTATGAAGGCAAAAGATAATAATCCTGAGGCAATAATAAAAGATGAAAAACAACTGAAATTATCAAAAGATATGTGGGTGCTCAGGTTATATGTTGCCGGACAAACACCAAAAGCCATTACTGCATTTACAAATCTGAAAAAAATTTGTGAAGAGCAGCTAAATGGCAAATACTCCATCGAAGTAATTGATTTGTTGAAAAATCCACATCTGGCAAACGAATTCCAGATAGTTGCACTGCCAACATTAATCAGAAAATTACCGGTACCTGTTCGCAAAATAATCGGCGATCTCTCCGATACAGAGCGTGTACTTATCGGACTGGATTTACTGGCAGTAAATTAATGTAATCATGAAAGAGAAAAAAACAAAGATAAAAAGCGCCACGGATGAGTTCAATCAGACCCTTGATGAAATGACTGCTGAAAAGTATATTCTCCGACTGTACATAACAGGCTCAACAAGCCGCTCTGTACTGGCCATTTCAAACCTCAAAAAGATTTGCGAAGAATATCTGGAAGGAAAATACGAACTGGAAGTGATTGACCTTTATCAAAAACCATTATTAGCCAGAGAGGAACAGATAATTGCTGCGCCAACACTGATAAAAAAGTTACCTCTTCCGTTCAGAAGGATAATTGGAGATATGTCGAATGAAGAGAAAGTACTAATGGGATTAGACCTGAAAAAGTTAAAGTAATTTTTCAGGGTTAAGTAGCAAATTACAATTTTAATAAGAAAATTGATTATCCGCTAATTTAATATTCGAAAATAATAATGAAAATAACAGATTGAAAATGAGAAGTTTCATATTTCTTACTCACCCTGATTCATCTTGCGACGAATCGTCCCTCTCTACGTGTAGAGAGGCCCGCCTGAATGACGAAGTCGGGCAGGGAGAAGAGGGTGAGTCAATTTACAGATAAATGCATACTGACAAATAAACGGATTAGCGATATAAAGAAATTACAGCAATGACAAAAACACTGGAACAACTCATTTTTGAAAACGAAGAATTACATTCCCATCTGCATGAAACCGAAGAAATTCTATCGGCAATGCGAAACGGAGAAGTGGATGCAATTGTAATTTCAGGTGCAAATGGAGAACAGGTTTACTCGCTTTCTTCTGCTGAAACACCCTATCGCACATTTGTGGAAGAAATGCACGGGGGAGCAGTAACTTTTAACAAAGAAGGGCTAATTCTGTTTTGCAACAAACGTTTTGCAGAAATGGTAAACCAACCCGTAAACCAGGTAATTGGTTCGATATTTAAAAATTATATCATTCCAATCGACAGGTTAAACCTGGATAATTTGCTGGCTCAACTGACTCATCATAAAAATGGTACGCTTATCATTTCCTTAACCAATTCGACCTGGCTAAAACTGTCGGTCAGGTTGTTATCTGCTTATTTACAGGGTGATAATTATATTTTAGTTGCTACCGATATTACCGAGCTAAAGAAGAAAGAAATTGAACTGACAGAATTACACCGCCAGTTAAAGCAACAACTGGTTCAGTTACAGGATTTGCGTTTCGATATTATTAACGCAAAAATTGAAACCGATGTAGTAAATAAAAAACTGGAGAATATGATTGAAAAACTGGTAAAAGAAAACACCAGGTTTAAACAAAAAGAAGTAGAATTAAAGACTAAATTAAAGGGAAAGAGAGTAAATGCCTAACATTTCTTAAATATTATGTTCGTTTTAAGTTTTGTCCCGTCAATGTGGCGGGACTTTTTTTTTGTATCAAATTACAATGTCTTAGCATTAAGGTAGTAATTAAAGCTTTTGGTTTCTGTATGCAAAATTAATTTTGCGCCATGCTTTAGCTTGGCGATAACAATTACAAGAAAAACAAGGCTTTAGCATTTAATTTTATTTGATATATTGGCTTATTTGAATTAAAGGCTGAAGCCTGAATTTCTGCAATTTTGATTATCACCGGGCTGAAGCCACGGTGCAAAATATGAACTTTTCTATACCAGTTTCAAATCAGATTTGTGAAATTCTTCGTAGGCCTGCAGCACGGTTAAATGCGAAATTAAATAGGCCAGCGAACTTTCGGCGCCCTGGTTGCGGTTTACTCCGTGACGTTCAAAACCATCGCAACAACCCTGCGTTTCAAAATCGTAAAGACTCATTCTCAAATCGTTTTCACCCAGAAACCATAAAAAGGCAGTGTACAGTTTACTCAGGTAATCTTTATTTTTAGTAAGGTGAAAAGCCTGGTGGTACATTAAAACCATGGCCATGGCATCAATGGGTTGCTGCGCAAAAACCGACCGCTCTCCCTCTTTATTATACCATTTTTCATTCCCGATTATCGAAAGGTAATTGTCCTTCAAAGTATGACTTGTCAGAAAATCCATCGATTCGATAGCTGCATTAGTTATTGTTTCATCGTTCAGTATTTCTGCCGAATGTAAAAGCGCCAGCGGCAAAATTCCATTGTCGTAGGCAAGTAACGATTCAAACCATTTCCAGCCGGGAGAATTATTTTCGTTGTAATGTTTTATTAATACATAGGCCAGGTTTCTCAGCCTTTCGGTCATCGAATCGTCGCCCGGATTGGTTTTCAGGTAATAACTGATTCCAATCATGGTATTGGCAATTCCCCTGATGGATGTTAATTTTTCGAAATTGGGCGATGCATTAAAAAACATCAGTTTACCAGTTTGATAATAAGCATCATTCGGTGCATTTCCCAATAAATAACCAAGCGCCCAGATGGTGCGGCCAAATGAATCTTCAGAACCAACTTCATCGAGAAAATTGCGGCTGAAACTCAGAAAATTCCGGAAAGTTCCGTCTGCATTCTGCATGTAATGAATGTAGCTCAAATAAATAGGCGACAATTCAAGTGCACGTTTATCGCTCATTTGCCTGAAAGCCATTAAAACCATTAATAAAGCGCGCGAATTATCATCGAGACAATAACCCTCCTTTAAATTTGGAATGCCAAATTTGGCATGTTGTATAATCCCTGTGTCATCTGTTAGCCGGTTGATATGAGTCAGCGAGAATGGAGGAAGGATGAGCAAATCGAGAACCGATTCAGGAGGCGTAATAACATGGTGGTCTTCATGCAATATCCTTTCAGCAAGCGCCAGGTATTTTTCACCGGTTTTTGGCCAGGTAATTTTTTTACCGTATTTATTGGCTTTACTTTTTAGTTCGTTCAATTCTTCAGGGTTACCGAGCAATTCGGTTAACAATTTTGTCAAACCCTCAGAATCATTAAAATTAAAGAGCATTCCCCTACCCTCATCCAGCAGTTCTTCGGCATGCCAGTAAGGTGTGGAAAGCACAGCAGCGCCAACACCAACAGCATACGACAACGTGCCGCTGGTAATCTGGGCTTCGTTTAAATAAGGAGTAATATAAATATCGCAGGCATATAAATATTTGAACAGATCCTGCTCGTCAATAAACTCATTCAGAAATAAAACATGTTTTTCGAGATGAAGCTTTTTTACAAGCCGCAGCAGGAAAATACGGTATTCTTCGCCCGAATGCCGCACCACATTCGGATGGGTTTTCCCTAAAATAATGTAAAATGGGGTATCCGATCATTACCCGTGATTTTCATTAATAATTTTTTCATATGATATTGGAGCCATTATTACTGCCTGTTCAACTAATCGTAAAAAGAGGAGTCCTCTACTCTTTGATGTCCTCCTATTATATCTAAAC
>JBGSRA010000016.1:0-4077 GCA_041737765.1 Draconibacterium sp.
GTTTAGATATAATAGGAGGACATCAAAGAGTAGAGGACTCCTCTTTTTACGATTAGTTGAACAGGCAGTAATAATGGCTCCAATATCATATGAAAAAATTATTAATGAAAATCACGGGTAATGATCGGATACCCCATTTAACTTAATTAGGGAAACAGAGGCTTACTCCTGTTTCCCATTACTCAATTATCATGATAAAACGATTAATTACTTTTTGTTTATACGTTTTCATATTCTATTCCTGTGAACAAGATGTTATCCTTGAATTTAATCACGAACCCAAACTGTGTCTCAACTGTATATTGAACCCTGATTCTTTGATTACCGCTAATTTAACATTATCTCATGCATTGGATAACTCGGGCAAATTTGAAACTGTAAACGATGCTATTATTACACTATTTGAAGAAGACGAGGTAAAAGGAGTACTTAAATTAAAATCTGATGGCAAATACAGCTTAAACCAGAAACCAATTTCCGGAAAAACTTATTTAATTACTGCTGAATCACCTGGTTATGATAAACTTGGGGCAAAAACCAAAGTTCCTCAAAAACCACAATTAACAATTACAAAAGATACCACAAGTATTATTGAAAACTTAAATTGGCCAATAGTTGATTTGAATGTTTGGTTAACTGACCAACCTAGCAAAAACTTCTATTGGTTATACAGAACCCATATGGTAAACGGGGCAAAATACAGTGGCGGTAGCAGTGAAATAAATGCTCCTTATGTTGATACATTTAACCGATATATTGACTCTGATTCAAAATATGGGTTTCGTCATTTTTTGCAAATAAGAATGACTGATGAAGGATATGATAATCAAGTTTGGAATTTTGTAATCCCCGATTTTGTAATCAGAGGTGAATATATTGCCCAGCATTTTTTAAGCGCAGATGAACACTATGACAAGTACATCAAAACCACACTTATCAAGCGGATGAGTGAGAATGATGATCTGCCATTCTACGAGCCGGTTCAAATTTATTCCAACATCGAAAATGGTTACGGAATATTTGGTTCATGTGCTATAACAACTATAAAACTCTAATCACACGATGTACAAAACCCTTATCATTTTCATTTTTGCTTTTCCGGCGTTAGTTTACAGTCAAAGCAAATACACCGTTTCGGGTTATGTTACCGATGCAAAATCGGGCGAGCAGTTAACAGGAGCTACCATTTATAATGCAGTTACCGGAAACGGCGCTACTACCAATAACTACGGATTTTTCAGTTTAACCCTGCCCGAAGGAAATTGTACACTTGAATTTCGTTTCCTGGGATTTCAGCATACCATAAAAACCTTCGATTTAAAGGCTGATACTCTTTTGTCGGTCGCATTAAAAAAGGGTGTTGAAATTGACGTAGTTCAGGTTACCGGACACACCAATATGCGCAATAATCCCGAACTTTCGGGGTTAAACCAGCCCCGAATAACCATGAAAATGATAGAATCGGCGCCGGTAATTATGAGTGAAACCGATGTGCTGAAAACCCTCCAGTTTTTGCCCGGTATAAAACAAGGGGCCGAAAATACAGCCAGTTTTAATGTTCGCGGCGGCAGTGGCGATCAGAACCTGATTCTGTTAGATGGAGTTCCGGTGTATAATGTGAACCATTTGCTCGGGTTTTTCTCTGTATTTAATACCGATGCCATTAAAAATGTGAACCTCATAAAAGGTGGAATCCCCGCCCGTTATGGCGGACGGCTTTCGTCGGTACTCGACATTACTATGAAAGAGGGAAACCTGAATAAAAGCAGCGGTGTGGTTTCCATCAGCCCCATTGCCGGAAGGTTTACTTTTGAAGCCCCAATTAAACGCGATACAGGTGCATTTATCATTTCACTCAGGCGTACTTTGTTCGATTTACCCTGGTATGCCATCCAGAATATCGCCAATTCAGGCAATAATTTTGGCTACTATTTTTACGATTTCAATGCCAAGGCCAACTGGATTTTTAACCCTAAAAGCCGAATCTATTTAAGCATTTATACTGGAAAAGACAACCAGTACTCAAATACCAAAGAAGATAATAATACCAACTCCCACTTCAGGTACAACTGGGGAAATTTTACTTCTGTGTTGCGGTGGAACCAGATTTTCTCGTCGAGGCTGTTCTCAAACACATCAGTATATTACAGTCATTTTTACCACAACCAAATTGGGAAGGCCGAAGACGAAAAAACAAAAAACCTGTTTCAAACCTCATCCGATTTGCAGGATTTCTGTGTTCAAACCGATTTTGATTTCTATGCGTCACCGGGTTACACGCTTCGATTTGGCGGCAAAATGTCGCACCTTATTTTCAACCCAAATATTGTACAAATAAAAAGCGTCGGAACAAACATAAAGTTTAACGACCAAAATAAGGGAAACGCCAACCAGGCCGATGTTTACCTCGAAAATGCCTTCGCTTTGGGAAAACTAAAGTTGAATGTGGGTGGACGTTTATCGGGCTATTTTACCGGAAACACGAGTTATCTGCACTTTCAACCCCGTATTTCGGCCAATGTACAACTAATGCCCGGACTTAACATGGCCTTATCTTATACCAAAATGGTGCAAAACATTCATTTGCTCACAAATTCGTCGTTGGGTATGCCCACCGATTTGTGGGTTGCATCGACAGATAAAATCGGACCGCAAACAGCGCAACAGGCAACATTTGGATTCTCGAAACAGATAAAAAACAGTTATTCGTTCGAAGTTGAAGGTTATTATAAATGGATGGAAAATGTAGTGCGGTTTGATGAAGGTGCAAGTTTTACTGAAACAAAAGAAAATAACTGGGAAAACAGTGTCTTGGTTGGCGATGGAAAAGCTTACGGTATTGAAATGGCAGCCCGAAAGGAAAAGGGCTCGTTTACAGGCATTTTATCGTACACCCTTTCGTGGTCGGAACGAAGATTTGACAAGCTGAACCACGGAAACTGGTTTCCTGATAAATACGACCGGCGGCACGATGTTTCGGTTTTGGCAGAATACAGTTTTAAAGAGAAATATAAACAACGTCGTTCGGTTTCGCTGGGGTTTACGCTGCAATCGGGCAATAATATAAGTTTGCCCGATGTTGAGCACGAGGGATTGCCAACACCTGGCAGGGACTCTTCAATAGACATTAAAAACTGGGAAGTAATTAGGCAAACATACGATAACCCCAATAATTTCAAAATGCCTGTATTTCACCACCTCGATTTGGGTTACAGTTCGGTAAAACAAAAAAACGACAACAAAAGCATCACCTGGACTTTTTCGATATACAACGTGTACAACCGCATGAACCCGTGGTATTATTACAAAAGCGGCGACAAAGTAAAGCAGGTTTCGTTGTTTCCAATTGTTCCTTCGGTTGGGTTTAAATATGTCTTTTAATCAAAATAAATAAAACAAATAAATTAATTATGAGAAAGTTAGCATTAATAATTTTAATTATCACAACAGTTATTTCAGCCAACGCACAAAAGCGTTTTGAATTAGATGTTACAAGCAAGCTGGGGTATTATATTCCGGTAAACCCAACCAGTTTTCCTGAAAAATATTTTCCTGAAAATGCCTTTTCGCCGGCAATCGGTGCTTCATTGGGTTACACTTTTTTTAAAAGCACAGGTGTATTTATTGGCATGGAATATTGTTATCTGAGCCCCAAAATGGAAAATTTCGATGGTACTTCTTTGGACGTTACCTGGCAGTCGTTTAATGTTCCTTTTAATATTCAGCAGGGTATCGGCAAAAATTACTTTTTAACCGGAGGCGTAACACTGATACGACAATTAAAAGGTTTTTATGAAGGCGGTTCGTTTGATCCGCAAAAACTGCCAGAATATAACTGGCAATTAGGTGCAGGTTACAAAATTAAGGACCTACGGATTTCACTACAATATTACCGGGGATTTAAGGGAGTGCACAAATTTACCTCAACCGGAGAAAGTTCATGGCAAGGCGTAACAGTAAAACACCAGGAGGTTTTTGTAAAGCTGGAGTACCCGTTGTGGAAGTTTTAAGGAAAACGTGAACTTTGGGAAGGTCTTTGTTCAATATTTTCCCCTTTCTGATTCCTTATTCCCTGCC